>CAMNTQ010000089.1 GCA_946558695.1 uncultured Lachnospiraceae bacterium | reverse complement strand
TCCGTTCCTTGTCAGCCGCATCCTGCTGGTCTAAAAAGTGTTCATTAGGGAAAAAGCGAATCTCTTCTTCTCCCGTGTAATGTTCACTAAAAATTTCATTGATTACAGGTATAATCAATTTCCGGCAGTCATTCAGGATTGTCCGGAATGCTCCATCATATATATTTCCCATATGTTTCTACGCTTCGCTTCGGTCCGCGCATTACAGAGGTCCACTGGACCTCTTGCGCCCTTTCTGTTTGGTGATTTTATCATATCATTTTTTACTTTTAAATTCAAGTATAGACGCCTTTGCCGGTATAGCCGGCAGCGTTCCCTATGTTGTTTTTGTGCCTGCTATCATCTGTAATCCTCGCAGCAGTTTTTCAGCATTTTCCCGAAACTGTGGCAGGAATTCCTTTTCCAGATCATAACAGAGATAGAGGATGCCAAAAATCGGACTCCATATTTGCCGCATAGCTGATTCGCCCAAGAGTCTTTCTGTTTCTCTTATGAGCATTACAAAATTTTTCTGGAATGTCGCCCACACAATAAAGAAGTCATCATCAAGCGGAATACCAAAAGAATCAAACCATTCACGTAAAGTCTGTGTTCTGGTATTGTCCCCGCATCCTGGATTCATGTAAAAGTATTCAATCACTGGTGCTTCTGAAGATGTTAATTCTTTTAAGGACAGCTTCAGTTCGTTTGCAATCCGGAAGAGATCCAGCGGTGTCAGCAGGATATCCTCCCGGTTGATGCAGCTTTTCCCACATTGTGTACAGTGAAAACGAAACGGATCATCGGCAGTCAGTTTGTTATGTTCAATAGCGTGCATGATTTCTTCCATTCTTGTATTCATATGTAGTCCTCCTACTTTAAAAAGCCGACAAAAAGTCGGCTTAAGATTGTATAAATATTTAACGATGTAATTATACTGGCTAATAGCTACCACATGTGTTGTACTAAAAATGTTACTAAAACTCTAAGTGTCAAGTAAATATAGAATTTGGAGGATTTTTAAATCTTTTCTTTGTCAGATACGGAGTTAACGGGATTCAAAGCACTTGAAGGGACAATACGAAACTCGAAAGAACAACGTCTCAAATGCTTCGGGACGTAGAGGTCGCGTGTTCGAATCACGTCACTCCGACTTTGAAAACTGACTTAAACACTGAGATTACAAGGTGTTTAAGTCTTTTTTTGTCGTAAAATCATTTTGTCACGAATTTCTTTCCCTTCCTATTGACAAATAAACTTTTCAACGTATAATGGATAATACTGGTCTTATCCCAGGAGAATACATAATGAGAGGAAGTGAAGCATGAAAAACGAGAAAACGAATTGGGGGAATTTCTTCCGGATCGTATTTACAATCGCATTACCTATCGCGTTCCAGAATTTCCTGTCCACCACGGCGAGTATGGTAGACACCATCATGATCGGAAGCCAGGGTGAATTATCCGTAGCGGCGGTTGGGATCTGCTCTCAGATCACATCTTTATTTTTCTCCAGTTATTTTGGCTTCGCAAGCGGAGGGCTGCTCTTCTTCTCACAATACTGGGGTGCGCGCAACGAGAAGGGCATCAACCGTGCCTTCGGCCTGGCGCTTACCTGTATGCTTGTAATATCCTTATTGTTTGGCGGAACGGCAGTTACCAACCCGGAATTCATACTGGGGATCTATACGGACAAAGAAGCGATCATCGCAATCGGCGCTCCTTATATCCGAATCGTAGGCTTTGCATATCCCCTCCAGGTCCTCGCCATGATCGTAAGCTTCCTGATGCGCTCGACTGAGCGGGTGAAACCGCCTTTGATCAGCTCGATCCTCGCGCTGATCACGAATTTCGCCCTGAACTGGATCCTGATCTATGGACGCTTCGGCATGCCTCGGATGGGTGCGGCAGGTGCCGCAGTCGGCACTTTGGTATCCGGTATCGTCAATATCATCGTGCTGTTCATTTTCCTGATGAAGGATAAGAACACACTTGTACTGAGACTGAAGGATATGTTCTCCTGGCAGGATGGATTCCTCAAGGAATATATGGGGAAATGTCTCCCTATTATCCTCAACGAGCTGTTCTACGGGATCGGACAGATGTTGATCAATATAGTAATTGGCCACCAATCCGAGTCGGCCATCGCGGCTATGGCGGCATTCCGTGTCCTGGAAGGCTTCGTATTCGCCTTCTTCGGCGGACTTGCCGATGCATCTTCCGTGGTGGTCGGAAAGGAAGTCGGCTCCGGACATCTCATGAACGGCTACCAGTATGTGAAGAAATTCGCCATACTGTGTCCGACGATCACCTTCTGTATCTGTCTGACCGGCCTGACCTTGAACAGGCCGATGCTATCCCTGTTCGGCCTTGGCGCAGATGCTATGTTCTATGGGAAGTTCATGATCCTGATCTACCTGGCCGCAGGAACCATCCGCACCTGCAACTATATCATGAACAGTTGCTACCGTGCAGGAGGCGAAGCCGTATTCGGCACATTGCTGGAGATTATCTGCCTGTTCACCGTAAGCGTTCCGGCAACCTGGATTGCAGGTATGATACTGAATCTTCCGTTCCTTGCAGTATTCGCCTTCATATATACGGATGAGCTGATCCGGCTAGTCTTCGAACTATGGTACACCAGGAGCGGGAAATGGATCAAGCCCGTAACAGAGCTTGGAAGGGCGGCTCTGCCAGAATTCAAGGAGACGCTGTCGATGAAGAGAAGCTAAAAAGGAAAATAGACAAAATGGCTATCCCCGCCTTGGGATAGCCGCTCCTTTGCTTGACATTATACGACCGCCTCTACAATTACTTTTCCCCCTAACCGAATTGTCTTTACACCGGTCTGTTTGTTTTTATTAAAATTAAAACTCAACATATATCCTTTCTGGATGGACGCTTCATATGGATTATATGATATATTCTGTCCCTCAAACAAAAGTGAAAATAATAATTTACATAACTTCTCATCGTCTTCCAGTTTATTTATCATACTTTCAAACAACGGTATTCTGTCTGTTAAGATTCTTTTTTCAGCCTCTAAAATTCCATCTTTTGTCCATGCGTCCGATCTTGTTGGATAACACTCTGAACCGGCGATCTTCTCATCAATCAATTTACACATATTGGAAACCAGAACCGGATATCCCGATGAATATAATATCCTCTAAGCTGTGCCAGGAAATCAAGGAATACCTGATTATTGCTGGCGCTGTCCACCTC
>CAMNTQ010000088.1 GCA_946558695.1 uncultured Lachnospiraceae bacterium | reverse complement strand
GCCGGGGGAAGAGCTTTCTTTCCTCTACAGCAGGTATGGAGATTTAGATCCGATCAATCTAGGCATCCACAAGGAGATCGACGAATTAAAGGAAGGAAGTTTCCGGCTGATCGGGGCGACAAAGAAAGCGCCTGCCTGTCCCTATTATTCGGGGGATGCCAGCGAACCGGAGGGGCATCAGGGATGGGTAGAGAGAGGACTGCGTTTTTATATGTCTCTGGACACCTTTGAAGCGCTGATAAAAAGCCCGGATTATAAGGACACCTACGGAATACATCCCGAGGACACAAAAGCATATAACTATTGGGATGAAAAAGAGATTCCGGCCTGTATTAAATTTGATATAGAAAGAGAGAAGAAAAACGGAAAGCTTTCTTTTGCCGACAAATTGTTTCATAAGGAATTATCAGAACGGGTCAGGGAAGATAAAGAGATCGAACAGACCGTCAGAAAACTTGCGGCGGAATGCCAAGTATCCGAATACGAATTCGGAAGTGCGGCGATCAGCAGGAAAGAAGAGTACTTTCATTCGGAAAAGCTTCTGCTGCAGGTTTTGGGATACGGAATGATCCTTCTGATACTGGCGCTGTCGCTTACGAACATTTTACAGAATATCTCTATGGCAATGCGGGTGCGCAGGCGGGAGTTTGCCGCGTACCGGTCTATGGGGATGGAATCGGGTGCGTTGAAAGGAATGCTGATCGCTGAAAATTCTCTGTACGGGCTGGCGGCGAGCTTTATCGGGATTCCTATAAGTCTGTTTCTTCTATCAGATGTCTTTCGGGAGTTCGGCAAACTTCAAACCATCGAAAGGGTGATTCCATGGGATATTATCTGTGTCCAGTTTGTGATTGCATTTGTATTGATCGCAGCGCCCATCGCTCATACGGCGCTGCAGTTTAAGCACCTGAATATCATAGAGACCATACGGGACGAAAGCATATAGTTAAGGACGCAAGGAGGAGGGAAAAGATGGAAGTGTTAAGAACAGAGAATCTTACGAAAGAATACGGAAATGGAGACAACCGGGTAGTTGCGCTTGACCATGTGTCTTTTTCCGTGGAAGAAGGAGAATTTGTTACCATACTTGGCCCGTCCGGGTCGGGGAAATCAACACTTTTGCACCTTCTTGGAGGCGTGGACAGGCCGACGGAAGGGAAGGTTTTTATCGCCGGAGAGTCCATTTACGATATGAAGGAAAATAAACTGGCTGCTTTTCGGAGACAGAAGATCGGGCAGGTCTACCAGTTTTATAACCTGATCCCGGTATTGAATGTGGAAGAAAATATATGCCTTCCCGTTCTTTTGGATCATAAAAAGGCTGACCGGAGATTCTTAGGGAGTCTTCTGAAGATACTGAAATTGGAGGACAGACTGACGCATCTGCCGAGCGAACTATCCGGCGGGCAGCAGCAGAGGGTGGCCATCGGAAGGGCAGTGATCAACAGGCCGGAATTGATCCTTGCGGACGAGCCTACCGGGAATCTGGATCAGAAGAACAGCAGGGAGATCATGGGACTGTTCCGGAAACTGAATGAAGTCTACGGGCAGACGATTCTTCTGATCACCCATGACCGGCAAATTGCTAAAAGCAGTAAGAGGATCATAGTCATCGAGGACGGGAAGATCGTGAAGGAGATGCGCAGGCAGCGGTGAGGGGAATGATTCCGGTATTCGTATTCAAGATTGCGCTTTATTTTGCCCTTTATTTTTTGCGTTTGGAATAGACGAAAACCGCCCTCTGTGATATAATATCAGTATGTTTCGTGCGCAGGAAGATGCGCATGTATCTTTTGATGTGTTTCATACATTAAGAGATTTATATTTCTATCAAAAATTGAGGGAGGAACGAGATGAAGAGCATCCGTAAAAAAATTACAGTAAGCCTGATGGCAACGGTCCTGATTGCTCTAATCGCAGTAGGATCATCGAGTATTACGCTGAACTACAGGAGTACTCTCGCTACTGTAAAAGAGATGATGAGCGAGACGACTGTTCTGGCGGCGGAACGTATTGAGCAGGAACTTACGGCCTACAAGAATGTGGCTGTGGACACAGGACGTATTCCGCAGTTATCTGATGAAGAGGTTTCTCAGGAAGAGAAACGTGCCATTATTGATGAGCGTGTCAATATGCATGGGTTCCAGAGGGGGAACATTATCAATTCTGACGGCTATAGCATCTTTGACGGGAAAGATTATTCTGACCGGGAGTATGTGCAGCAGGCCATGCAGGGAAATGTCTATGTATCGGAACCTTTGGTCAGCAAGGTTACCGGAGAATTGTCTATCATGGTAGCCGCGCCGCTTTATGCCGGCGGGGACGGCAGTTCTGACATCGTAGGAGTGGTTTACTTTGTGCCGCAGGAGACATTTTTGAATGACATCGTATCTTCTATTAAGCTCAGCGACAGCTGTCATGCGTATATGCTTAACAAATCAGGAGACACGATCGCTGACACGACTCTGGAGACGATTACTACCCAGAATATCGAGGAGGAAGCGAAAAATGATGCTTCCTTACAAGGACTGGCAGCTCTCCACAAAAAAATGTGTGAGGGCAAGAGCGGTTTCGGAAGCTTTAGCAGAGATAAAGAAAAACGGTTTCTGGCATACGCGCCGGTAGGCGGGACAGACGGCTGGAGCGTTGCCGTTACTGCATTAAAGACAGATTATCTGGCGGATACATATTTTGGTATGATCATTAACTTGATTGTGATCGCCGCTTCTATTCTGGCCTCTATTGCAGTAGCCCTGAAGCTGTCCAACAATATCAGTGTGCCTATGCGCGCCTGCGCCGCGCGTATGAAGCTTTTGGCAGAAGGAGATCTGTCATCGCCGGTACCTCAGGTTACGGGCCGGGATGAGACGGCGGAGCTTACAAAGTCTACTGCGGATATGGTAACCGGATTGAATACGATCATTCGTGATATCGGTTATCTGCTCAATGAGATGGCGAACAAGAATTTTGATATACAGTCGGATCATCGCGAGGCTTATGTAGGTGATTTTCAGAGTATTCTTCATTCTATGCGTAATCTGAAGATCGAACTGAGCAACACTATGCGCCAGATAGATTCTTCCGCCGGACAGGTGTCTTCCGCCAGCGATCAGGTATCCGTCGGGGCACAGTCTCTGAGTCAGGGGTCTGTGGAACAGGCAAGCTCGGTAGAGGAATTGGCAGCTACGATCAATGAGATATCTGAAAGCTCCAAACAGACGGCCGCCGCTGCCGAAGAAGCAGGCGAATATGTAAATCAGGCGGGAGCGCAGCTTAATACCAGCGTAGAATATGTCAAAGTCCTGAATTCTGCTATGGAGAAGATTTCTAATTCTTCCGTAGAGATTGCCAAGATCATCGGTACGATTGAAAGCATTGCATTCCAGACAAATATATTGGCTCTGAATGCTGCTGTAGAAGCCGCGCGGGCAGGAACGTCCGGAAAAGGCTTTGCGGTTGTTGCGGATGAAGTACGTAATCTTGCCTCGAAATCGGATGCGGCCGCAAAAGCTACAAAGGAATTGATCGAAAGTTCGATTCTGTCTGTCAACGAAGGTACGCAGGCTGTGGATCAAGTGACGGAATCCTTGCAGCTTACCAGTGATGCTGCCGGAAAAGTTACCGCGAAAATGGATGTTGTTGTAAAAGAAGTGGAAGATCAGACGGCTGCCATCGAGCAGGTTACAGAGGGGATAGACCAGATCTCTTCCGTAGTGCAGACGAACAGCGCGACTTCCCAGCAGAGTGCCGCAGCCAGCGAAGAGCTTTCTGCTGAAGCTGAGAGCCTGAAGGAGTTAGTGAATCAGTTTGTTCTGGCAAAGGATTGAGCTGTAATAAATGTATCGTGAAATACCGTAAAATGGCAAAAAGATATTGACGTACAGCAAAAATGTGGTATAATCTTATGTAGTGCAAAAATATACCCAAACAGTCGTATAATGCACAATATAGGACTGGAGGGGAGGTTAGGTGTGAGACTATGTCAAATGTAATCGTTAAAGAAAACGA
>CAMNTQ010000087.1 GCA_946558695.1 uncultured Lachnospiraceae bacterium | reverse complement strand
ACGACTTGCAAGATTAAATTCCATAGAGGGGTGGAATTTAAATTTACAATTGAGAGAATTGCAAAAAGAATAAAATTATGTGTAAAATTTATTGAATGTTCGGAAATTATGTGATAATATTACGCTAAAGAACGGAGGAAAACGTATGAGTGTACAATTGTTAGATAAAACAAGGAAAATTAATAAATTGCTTCACAACAATAATTCGAGCAAGGTTGTTTTTAATGATATCTGCGATGTATTGACGGATATTCTGGATTCTAATGTGCTGGTAGTCAGTAAGAAAGGGAAAGTGCTTGGCGGGAGTAAATGCGAGGGCGTTCCGTATATCGAGGAATTGATAGAGAAGGAAGTCGGAAAGCATATTGATTTTCATCTGAATGAACGTTTTCTTATTGTTCTTTCCACAAAGGAGAATGTCAATCTTGAGACGCTTGGATTTTCAAAAGAGATCGTAGAACACTATCAAGCGCTGATCAGCCCCATTGATATAGCGGGAGAACGTCTCGGGACGCTATTTATCTATAAGAAAGATGCGTTGTACGAGATTGACGATATTATTCTGAGCGAATACGGAACAACTGTGGTAGGGCTTGAGATGCTGCGTTCTGTCAATGAGGAGAACGCGGAGGAGACAAGAAAGGAGCATATTGTTCAGTCGGCGATCAGCACCCTTTCTTTTTCGGAACTGGAAGCCATCATTCATATTTTTGAAGAGCTTGAAGGGACAGAAGGGATCCTTGTTGCCAGCAAAGTTGCGGACCGGGTAGGGATTACGCGTTCTGTCATTGTGAACGCGCTGCGCAAATTTGAGAGTGCAGGCGTGATCGAATCGCGTTCTTCCGGTATGAAGGGAACCTATATCAAGGTTGTGAACGATTATGTGTTTACGGAACTTGAAAAACTGAAGGAAGAGCGGTAATTATTATAGAAGGGTAGCAGTTATTATGTATGAGAAATGTCCTGCCAGCCTCAGGATGACGAGAGTGATCGTGCAAAATGGCTATTTTGATGAAAATATATATCATTGTGAGGTTATTACGTATAATCCGAAGGAAGAGAGCATATATTTATTAACAGGAAAGTATGACTTGCCGCTTTTTTCATTGGACGGGGTATATGAGTGCGTTCTGGAGGCGGAAGAAGAGGAGATTAAGTGCGAAGGGGTCATCAAGGAACGGTACTGTAATAAGCTTGGAAAAGTAGTTGTATTCTATGTGCGGAATGGATTTTATAAAAATCCTGTAAACTAAATATAAAGTGTGTTGACAAAATAGATGGAGAGTGCTATTTTATATCTAGAGTTTTTAGCACTCTCTTTTTATGAGTGCTAACAAATATAGATGTTATTAAGGAGGATTTGATATGAAATTAACACCACTTGGCGACAGAGTCGTTTTGAAACAGTTAGCTGCAGAAGAGACAACAAAGTCAGGAATCGTGATTCCAGGACAGTCAAAAGAGAAGCCGCAGCAGGCAGAGGTTATTGCGGTTGGACCTGGCGGAACCATTGATGGAAAAGAAGTTGCAATGAATGTGTCGGTCGGACAGACTGTTATCTATTCAAAATATGCCGGGACAACAGTAGAGCTTGATGACGAGGAATTCATTATTGTGAAGCAGGATGATATCCTTGCTGTCGTAGAATAAAGGAACTCAGGGAAATATAATAATCATATAGAAACAGGAGGAACAGAACATGGCAAAGGAAATCAAATACGGCGCAGAAGCCAGAGGAGCATTAGAGGCGGGCGTGAATCAGCTTGCCGATACAGTAAGAGTAACGCTTGGACCAAAAGGACGCAACGTCGTTCTTGATAAATCTTTCGGTGCGCCGCTGATTACGAATGACGGCGTAACGATCGCAAAAGAAATTGAGCTTGAAGATGCTTTTGAGAATATGGGAGCACAGCTTATTAAGGAAGTCGCATCAAAGACGAATGACGTGGCGGGCGACGGAACTACGACGGCAACGGTACTTGCACAGGCGATGGTACACGAAGGAATCAAGAATCTTGCTGCGGGGGCTAACCCGATCATTCTCCGCAAGGGTATGAAGAAAGCGACAGAAAAAGCAGTTGAGGCGATTGCAGGAATGTCCAGCAAGGTGAAAGATAAAGATCAGATCGCAAAGGTTGCGGCTATCTCAGCAGGAGATACAGAGGTTGGCGAGATGGTTGCCGATGCGATGGAGAAGGTTTCCAACGACGGCGTTATCACGATCGAGGAATCCAAGACGATGAAGACAGAGTTAGATCTTGTAGAAGGTATGCAGTTTGACAGAGGGTATATCTCCGCATACATGGCTACAGATATGGATAAGATGGAAGCAAACTTAGAGGAGCCGTATATCCTGATCACAGACAAGAAGATTTCCAATATCCAGGATATCCTTCCGCTCCTTGAGCAAATCGTACAGTCCGGAGCAAGACTTCTTATCATCGCAGAGGATATTGAAGGAGAAGCTCTTACAACCCTGATCGTAAACAAGCTTCGGGGAACGTTCAATGTAGTTGCGGTTAAGGCGCCGGGTTACGGAGACAGAAGAAAAGAGATGCTTAAGGATATCGCGGTTCTGACAGGAGGTCAGGTTGTTTCCGATGAACTTGGCATGGATCTTAAGGAGACAACTTTAGACCAGCTGGGACGTGCGAAATCTGTAAAAGTACAGAAAGAAAATACAGTTATCGTAGACGGTATGGGCGATAAGAAAGAAATCTCTGACCGTGTCGCTCAGATCAAGAGCCAGATCGAGGAGACGACGTCTGATTTTGACCGCGAGAAGCTTCAGGAGAGACTTGCGAAGCTGGCTGGCGGCGTGGCAGTCATCCGTGTAGGAGCTGCGACTGAGACAGAGATGAAGGAAGCGAAGCTGCGTATGGAAGATGCGCTTGCAGCTACAAGGGCAGCGGTAGAGGAAGGTATCATCGCAGGCGGCGGTTCCGCTTATATCCATGCAGCGAAAGAGGTTGCGAAGATGGCAGAAGAGATGAGCGGCGATGAGAAGACAGGAGCAAATGTAGTGCTGAAAGCTCTGGAGTCTCCGTTGTTCCATATCGCGGCCAATGCAGGTCTGGAAGGTTCTGTCATTATCAATAAAGTAGCTGAGTCTTCCGTAGGAACAGGATTTGACGTTCTGACAGAAGAGTATGTTGATATGGTGGAAAATGGAATTCTTGATCCGGCAAAGGTTACAAGAAGTGCGCTTCAGAATGCGACAAGCGTAGCATCTACACTTCTTACGACCGAATCTGTTGTTGCGAACATCAAAGAGGACGCTCCGGCAATGCCGGCAGGCGCAGGCGCAGGAATGGGCATGATGTAAAATAAAAATGAATTTTTAGGGAACTCTTTATCAGAGAGTTCCCTTTTTGGCATAAAGTGTGTTACAATGCTCGTAAGGATAAAAGCGGTGAACAATCTATCTGCGCCGCAAAGAACAATGGAGGATATGGAAATGAGTGACTTTTATACAGAACAGTTGATCAAAAAGCAGACGGATATGAAGGATGTGGTGATAAAGGCGGTTTTAGTTGCAGTGGCGATCGTGTCCGTGCTAACTGTTTTTATCATGCCAATGGGACTGATCGTTCCGATTATTATCATTGCCCTTGTGTGGTTTTTAATAACGAGACTGAATGTGGAGTATGAATATTTGTATGTGAACGGGGATCTTGACATTGATAAGATCATGAATAAATCAAAGAGAAAGCGTGTTTTTTCAGCGAATGTAGATGTCATGGAGCTTCTTGCGCCCATAAACTCTCCAAGACTTGACCAGTTTCAGAATGCGAAGGTCATCAACTTAAGCTCCGGCAGCGCGGACGCGAGACTGTACGCGTTGATCGTATCGCATGACGGACAACAGGCAAAGCTGATCTTTGAGCCGAATGACACGATCATTGAAGGGCTTTTCATGCTGGCGCCGCGAAAGGTTGTGCGCCAATAAGAAGCTGTATGACGTACGGTGAAAAAAATCGTAACAGTTCAGCCTTCCGGCTGAACTAACGAGTATAGCACCGGCTAAAATATAG
>CAMNTQ010000086.1 GCA_946558695.1 uncultured Lachnospiraceae bacterium | reverse complement strand
CCACCGGACGTTATCCGGCATCCTGCCCTGTGAAGCCCGGACTTTCCTCGCCTGCAGCCTTTCGGCTTTTTGCAGCCGCGATTACCTGTCTTACTCGCAATTTTGAATTATATCACATCCTCTATCAGATCATTACCGTCCGCCGCCGAAGTAGCAAGCTCATCACACCGCTCATTCTGCGGGTGTCCGTCATGTCCTTTCACCCAGTTAAATTTCACTTGATGTTTTTCCTTTGCCGCGAGGAGCCGCTTCCAGAGATCCACATTTTTCACAGGTTCATTTTTCCCCCGCTTCCATCCCTTCTTAAGCCATCCGTCGATCCAGCGCCGATTAAAAGCATCCACCACATACTTGGAATCTGAGTAAAGCATTACCTCGCACGGACGGTTCAGCGCTTCTAACCCCGCAATCACAGCCATCAGCTCCATCCGGTTATTCGTTGTCTTTTTATATCCCTGAGAGATCTCCTTCCTGTGAAGCTCTCCTTTCGTATCAACATACTCCAGCACCGTACCGTAGCCGCCCGGTCCGTCCGGATTGCCGCGGGCCGCGCCGTCTGTATAAATACTGACCTTCATTCATTCCTCCTTCATCCGATACAGCAAATCTGTTTATTCCATCTGTGTAGGGATCTCAAAACTCTGCTGTCTTCTTTCAATCCTTACAATCCTGTCCCGATACTCTTCTGACAGCGGATCTTCCAAAAACCGCAGGATCGTCTTATAACTTCCCCACAGATGCATTGGGAACAGATACTTCGTATCCGTATGACGCATAAAATAGTCTGCTCCCCACCCATACGCACTTTCAAGTCTCGGATCAAGGGGGACAAACGCAAGATCAACCTGCTCCCCTTCTATCATCCCGATCTCTCTCTGATAGTCGTTCTTCATCTTTTCATTGTAATCGGGACCTTCCTCCTCCCAGTGCCACCAGTTCAGATCTCCGGCATGATAAATCGCGACACCCCTCACACGCACAAAAAATGCCACACCTTCATCTGTCGAGCGAAGCGTCCTGATCTGAATCCCGTCTACGGACAGCTCCTGTCTTCTCCCGACTTTCATAGTTCTTCCTTCCGGGCCCTTTGTGCGAATGTCTCTGGATAGAATATAAACTGCATCGTATTCCTTTGCCCAGTCAAATATTTTATATTGAAAATGATCCTTATGATAATGACTGGAAAAAACATACAGCTTTTTTCCCTTTGCACTCTCGGGAAGCTCGCCTTTGTAATAGTCAAATACAAGCATGATATCTTCAAATTCCACTGTAAATCCACTATGGTACAGATATGTGACCGTCATCTTATATCTCTCCTTTAATCACCTCTACCGCATGCTGGATCTCTGGAAGAAGATACTCCAGCGCCGCTTTCACTGCTCCCTCCTTGCCCGGAAGATTAACGATCAATGTCTCCCCCTTTATACCTGCCGCACAACGGTTCAGCATCGACCGCTTTGTAAGGGACATCATATAGGCGCGCATAGCTTCCGGAATCCCCAGTACCGGGCGGTCTGCAACATCCATCGTCGCCTCCGGCGTACAGTCCTCCGGCCCGCAGCCTGCCCCTCCGGTAGTGAGGATCAGATCTGCAACATTTCCATCTGCCATCCTCTGCATAATCGTAGATAACACCTTTCTGTCATTCGGAACGGCCTTCATGAAAACCACCTGTTCCCCGGCCTTTTCCACCATCTTCTTGATAGCTTTTCCGCCTTTATCTTCTTCTGTTTCTTTGTATATTGCCGTATTCGCTGTCAGTATCGCAACCCTCATAATGTACCTCCATAACTCTTGCCAACCGTAATCTCCTGTTAAAAATTGTAATTCATGAAACAATCTAATAACAACCTTACATGCCATTATAACAAAAAAAATAAGTCTTAACAACAAAAACTCCCGGATTGTATACGAATTGTATAGGAATCGTACAGGAATTAACACAAGAAACCCAGATTAAACTTCTCCTCTTTCGCAATCCGCATCCCGTACGCATTGACTTTTTCTAAGATATGCGATATAGTTCTTATCATAAAATCATTTGAACCTCAAACTATTTGATTCAAAATTTCATACAAAAGGAGAAACACACTATGGCAATCCGCATTATTACTGATTCTGCCGCTGATTATTCCGCACAGGAAATACAAAAAAGGCAGATTACCTGCATCCCGATGACTGTAACTTTCGGCGACAAAGAATATCTGGACGGCAGAGATATTACAAAAGAAGAATTTTTTGAGCTCCTGACCGAAGGCAAGGATTTTCCAAAGACATCGCAGCCTTCGCCTTCCAGCTTTCTGGAATGTTTTGAAGCAGCAAAGGAATCCGGTGACAGTGTGATCGCCATCCTGATTTCCAGCGCATTAAGCGGCACACTGCAGAATGCAGTGCTGGCAAAAAGTATGGCGGATTATGAAAACATTTTCATCATAGACAGTAAGATCGCAACTCTCGGAATGCGTATCTTAGTAGACCGCGCCGTAAAAATGCGCGACAACGGGTATACGGCGCATGAGATCGTGGCAGAACTTGAAGCCCTGAAGCCAAGGCTGCGCCTCTTCGCCGGACTCAACACATTGGAATACCTTGCAAAAGGCGGCCGCCTTTCCAAAACCACTGCTGCTCTTGGAAATCTTGCCAACTTAAAGCCGCTGATTACCTTTACAGAAGACGGCAATGTCACGCTGTGCGGCAAACAGATGGGAATTCGTCATGCCTGCAAGCAGGTCGCAAAGCTTGTCATGGACGACGAACCGGATATGGACTGCCCGGTATACCTCCTTTATGCCTACGACCAGAAAAACTGCGCCGCATTTCTGCACACGCTCCAGAAAAACGGATTAAAGCTTGACTCCCCTAAGGTGCGTGGAATCGGACCAATCATCGGAACCCATATCGGAACCGGCGCGTTCGGTATCGTATATGTTGCAAAAGCAGACAGTAAAAAAATGAGCTGATCAGGATATGAGCAAAGAAAAACATTCAAAAGATTCTACGCTGAAACGCTGGTGCTGTTTTGCGGTTTTCGTACATCTGTAAATTGGATCAAGAAATTCAGCGAGAGCTGCGGCTACAGTGGCCATAGCCCTCGCTATTATGAACGAACCATTTCCCGGCAGCACCATCCATCTTATGACCGCATCGCGCCGTCTACAGAGAGGATCTCCCCTGTCACATAACTTGCCATATCACTTGCAAGGAATAAGAACGCATTGGCAATATCTTCCGGCTCACCTACCCTGCGAAGCGGAATCGCATTGATAAGCGGCTGAATCATTTTCTCTGGAAGCGCCGCAACCATGTCCGTCCTCGTGATACCCGGCGCCACTGCGTTCACACGGATACCGCTCGGACCGAGTTCTCTCGCCAGCGACCATGTAAGACCGTTTACGGCGGACTTACTCGTAGGGTATGCCACACCGCTCGGCTGTCCGCAGATACTTACCATAGAGCTGGTATTCAAGATACAGCCTCCGCCCTGCTCCCGCATGACCTTCACAACCGGCATAACCGCATTCATGATCGCATTCACATTCAACTGCATGATATTCGCAAAATACTCTGACGTATAATCCTCAATCTTCTTACTGTCTGATACGCCTGCATTATTCACAAGGATATCTATCTTTCCATACCTCTCTTTCACCTTTTCAATAGCTTCCTCCACGGATTTGCCATCCTTAAGGTTCGGATAATCCCCGCTCACTTCCCATTCTGCGTTCTCCGCATGCAGTGAAGCAAGCGCCTTCTCCACCGTCTCTGCTCTGGAACCGAACAGAACAACCTTCGCTCCGTTTTCCAGAAACTTTTTTACAACAGAATAACCGATACCTCTCGTGCCGCCAGTTACAACAGCTATTTTACCCTTTAACATCATGTGACCTCCTTCTATACCGTCCATTGGATATCCTTTTACTCCCAATGACTTTTATTACTTAATATATGATTATAGCAGACCTTTCAAATAATGTACACAATTTATTTATTTCTTATTCAATTACACATCTTTTCTTAATCTCCGCGCATAAACGGCAGATACTTTCCGCAAAGTATGTTATATTTTCCTCCCGAAAGACCGTATCATGCTTCGTATGTATTTTATCCAGATACAGCCCAATCATCCTTTTCCGTTTTAATGCTGCCACTCCAACTGAACACGGGAATCTCATCTGGTCCGAAGGGAACAAAGTTGTCGCCGCTTTCTCCAATCGCACACATTTTCCTTCTATATCCGAAAATGCGCTTCGCAGTTCCTCCCCATATTTTACTCTGGCTTTTTTTCCAGCAATGATAAGAAAATGATCTCCGTCCGAAACACAGTCAAAATTTACAAGCAGCTTCTCACGCATTGCACATCTATGCATTCTCCTGAAAAGCGAAGAACCCCACAGCCCTGTTTCCTCATGGTCAAAAAACACAAACGCTGCATTCCGGCGCTGCCCGGGCTCCATCATTTTATAAGCCTCACATAATGTAACAACCCCCGACGTATTATCATTCGCAGTATGCGTATTGGCCCTGCCTCCAAACAAAAACCATCCTCCCATTCCATAAACAACTACCATGGCCAGCCATGAAACCAGAAAATCACCTGTCATCATCAATACCCCGACTAATGAAGCAAGCGACGCAAGCAATAACGGAATCAGAATCAGAAATTGATAAAGCATAAACAATATCGGCCGCTTGGGAAGCAGTATATTCGGCACAGGCAATACCTTACACGTGTCATAGTGCGCTCCAAACACTACATCTGCATTTTCAACATCTCCGATTACAATATTCCGGCACTTTAACATTCCTCCTGTCTCAACCCTCATATCTGGAAAATACCTCTTAAGTAGTTCGATAAATGCTGTTTTCTGCTCCCTTGTCTTCCGAACCTGATAATTTTTCATAATTTCATATGTAAGTTCTGTCATATTCTTGTCCCTTTCTCTTGTATAATTAAGTTTTTACTTTCTTTACGGTGTTAAATCAATAGAACCTCTTTTTTTATTTCCACGATACTTAAAATTTTTCTTCTGAAAAGTTGCACTTACCATCTCTCCGTCCATCGCTTTTATCGCTACAGAGTCTTTC
>CAMNTQ010000085.1 GCA_946558695.1 uncultured Lachnospiraceae bacterium | reverse complement strand
AAAGCGGAATTTAATCTTACAAAGTGGAATTTACTTTTTCAATTCACCATTTTTTATAATATGATGCTAAAGTCATAAGGTCATGTGATTCATGCTGCATGAATAAACATGACTCTGGGACTCGTAAAAACATTCAAAAGCAGCCCGGTTAGGGCTGACCGCCGAGAGGAAAAAACTCAATCAGCGGTATCTTGCACTGAAAGAGGAAGTGAAAGAAGCCGAGAAAATTTGAACTTTTATCAGACCGATAAAGGGGAATGTTCAATTTTTTGATATGCGGTAGAATATGAATCTTATTCCATTGTGTGGAGTTGAGCTAACTGGTTGATTAAATCCGCTTCGTTTTCTTC
Organism: uncultured Lachnospiraceae bacterium; assembly: GCA_946558695.1. Classification (GTDB taxonomy): domain Bacteria; phylum Bacillota; class Clostridia; order Lachnospirales; family Lachnospiraceae; genus MD308. Next base: position 4,852 of record CAMNTQ010000085.1, on the reverse strand, counting down.
GGAAGTTTTTGTGGGGTCAGAACCATTATACTTGCCACAAGGAAGTATTTGGTTCAATTTTTTCTAAATGTATCAGCAATATAAAAAATACCTCTCTTTTCGTTGCGATCAAAAAGAGAGGTATCCTTAAATCTTTTATTTTCTGCACATCGGCTCTTATGTATTCAGCTCTTCTGACACTTCCTGTCCCCTCGGGCTTATGGCAACGCCTCCAAGGGCCGTCTCACGAAGAGTCACATCCATCTTATCTCCAACTTCTTTCATAGCGTCAATCACCTGATCAACCGGAATCTGACTGATAATACCAGCCAAAGCCATATCTGCCGCCGACATAGCATTCACAGCGCCCACTACATTTCTCTTCACACATGGCACTTCCACCAGACCGGCAACCGGATCACATACCAGCCCCATCAGGTTCTTAAGCGCCATCGCACAGGCATGTCCAAGCTGTGCTGCGTCTCCTCCCCTGACATGGCAGATTGCCGCTGCTGCCATACCAGAACCCGAACCAATCTCTGCCTGACATCCTCCGGAAGCTCCTGCCAGATACGCACGGTTTGCTATAATCTGTCCTACTCCTGCCGCAACATACATTGCCTCTATCATCTTCTCTTCTGTCACCTCATATTCACGGTAATAGGTGACGAGAACTGCGGGAAGAACACCGCATGCACCTGCTGTCGGAGCCGCAACGATCCGTTTCATACAGGCATTATTGCATCCCATCTTCAGCGCGTTGGATATGACCTTTGCAAGGAACTCACCGCAGAGCGGCTGCTCCGTCTTGCGGTAAGCATCCATCTTCGCTCCCTCAGTTCCCACAAGTCTGCTCCGCGACATCAGATCCGGCTCATAAGCATCAAGACCGTCTAACATCGCCTGCCACATATACTTCATCTGATTCCATGAATCCTCTTCGCTCACACCTCGCTCATGAGCATCCTCTAACTGTATGGCTTTCCAAAATTCGATGCTGTCCTTTTTACATCTTTCGTAAGCCTCTTCCATTGATTGATATGACATACTCTTTTTCCTCCATGTTTTAATTCGCGCTCAGGAATTTCACTCGGATAATTCCCGGTTTTCTTACAAGGTTATCGATTACTTCCTGCGGGATGATCTCATCTATCTCGACTACCATAACCGCAATTCCGCCTTTCTTATCCCTGAACAGCTGCATCGTCGCAATATTGATCTGAGCATCACTGAGCGCCACAGACACATCCTTCACACGCCCCGGCTCGTCCACATTACGGATAATAAGAGTATTGCTCTCACCGCTGAAATTAACATCGATGCCATCCAACTTGCACACCTTAATCCTGCCTCCGCCTATCGAATATGCCTGAACCCACATGGACGGGATTCCTTCCGCTTCCATATAGATACGTGCCGTGTTCGGATGAGCTTCCTTAAAATCCTTGTTTTCAATCACAAATTCCATTCCCTCATCCTTCGCAGCATTGAAGCTGTCTGGAATACGCATATCGTCCGGCTTCATCCCCAACAGTCCGCCGATAAGCGCCTTATCTGTTCCATGCCCCTTTCCTGTAGCTGCAAATGAGCCATGAAGATAAACCTTTACCTTCTCCGGCTGCCTTCCAAAAAGCTGTCTCGCAATCAGACCGATCCGGGCAGCGCCAGCCGTATGAGAACTGGACGGGCCAACCATAACAGGCCCTAAAATGTCAAATATGTTTCCCATTTTTTTACCCTCTCTTCATTATTTTTTGACATGTTGATATTATTTATATTGTATCACATAGCAGAGGGTTTTTCCATTACTTCCGCAACCAACTTAGAGTGAAATTCCATCATAGATTATATTCTTCTACAATGTGAATCAGGTACTCCCTATAAGCTTTCTTAACATGCTCCGGCGATGTAATACGCATTTTATCTCCAATTCCTGTCAACCATCCAAAGAACTGCGGACTGACTGTCGCTAAAATCCGCACTCGGAAATGTTCTTCATCCACCGGTACAATGCTTATCTCTCTGCCGAAACGGTCTAAAATCACACCGATAATGCTATTGTCACAGACCAGTGTCACTTCCTCGTCATGTCCGCCATACATAGAAAATGTCTTCTTAGCAAATTCCGCAAGGTCAAAATTTTGAAACCGCTCCTTGCCAAGCCTCTCTTTGTCTGTGACACAAGTCTGCTGCATCTTGTCTACCCGGTAGTGTTTTATGCAGTCGGCTTCCTCGTCATAGGCGATCAGATAATAGTTCGCGTCATCCCATGTCAGCGACCATGGACTGACTATATAGAATACACCGTTCTTTTTAGGTTTCAATTTCTTTTGCACCGTCCACTCCGCATATTTATATTGAATCTGTTTATTCTCTAAAATCGCCTCATGAATCTGATCTACATTATAATAGATCGTCTCATTTCCTGTCTTCGGACGATTATAGATAAATACGTTACGCCGGAGCTGCCTTGCATCATATTCACTTGCCAGCCCCTCCAGCTTCTTGATCAATTCCTCCGACTTCTTTCTGCTGATGAACTTTGATGCCTGTACCGCATCCACAAGCAATTTGAGTTCCGGCAATTCAAACTCCCTGCTGCCGACATAATAGCCGCCGTTAGTCCCTTTAGCCTGCAATATATCCATTCCAAACTCATTCAATGTCTCAACATCACTATACACTGTCTTTCGGTCAACAGACATATCATATTTCCCCAATGCTTTTTTGATGTCCGCTGCCGACATCGGATGACTTTCATCTGTCTTTTGAAGTAATATTTTCATAATATATAACATTCGTAATTTAACCGAGGATATCGCCATAATACTTTTCTCCCTGCTTTTCCGTATTTATCCAAAACTGTGCAGCATGATCTTCTAGTATAACCCACACTAATTACCGATATATTTCGCAAAGAATAGATTTTCAGTCTGCAAAGCGGAGGAATGAGGCATAGCGGCGGCCGTGCCGATTGATGGCAACGCGGCAGATGGAAATTTAGCAAGTGAAACGTATGGCTAATTAGTATGGGTTATACTAGCCTTAACATCATATCACGGCTATGTCCTTCCATCAATTTTAAATATAACTTTTATCACTTCTATTTTAAATGATTATCTCAAAAATCATATTCATCTGGATTTAAACCCACTGCTTCTATAGCCGCTCTTCGCTCATCTGCTCTCATAAATCCTAATTCATCTGCATTCAGCCCCGATAATTCAAACTCTGTCTTTTCTTCCTGCATTACTCCCAGCAACTCGCCCATTCGTAAAAATCCCCCTTACTGTTCAAACATAATCATCAAAGTATCTTACATTCTGTTTCGTAAATCAATCCTCGATGTATTCTCTGTAATCTGTCTCATCTGCGAATAATCTATATTCTCCATCTACGTATCCCATATACCCTTCGTTTACAAAATATCCTTTCACTTCTCTGACCTCCTTTTATAGACTTCTGATTGCAACCTGTTTTCTTAAGTTTTCTATAGTCTATCAAATTGGATGTCCAAAGGTTTCTACACCCGTCACAAAACTGGTTCATATTATTCTTCTCCACTATTTTCATTTGATTGAAAAACATGCCTGAATGTGATAATATTTTTACATGTTTAAATTAAGGGAGTGTACATAATGAATAAAAAAGAAGTATTGGAAATCCGCAGGCAGTTCACACCGGACCGGTGTACCATCACGCGTATCTGCGGCTGCTATGTAAATCATGAAAAAGAGAAAAAAACAGAACTTAGAAAAGCATTCTTATCTCTGCCCGAGGAAGAAGCTTTCAAATACTTTGATATCTTCCGTCATACGCTTGCCGGAACTATCGGCAAAAACCTCTTGAACATGGATTTTCCTCTTGATCAGGAAATGCCCGGAGGCACACAGGAATTTCTCTTAAAACTTCGGGACAGCAAGCTTACGGATGAACTTCTTCTTGAGGAGTTCTATGACAAAGTAATAGAAGATTATGAATATGCGGAGAATTACTATATTATCCTGATCCATGCCGCCTATGACGTCCCCGGAAGAGCTTTAGACGGCGAAGAGATGTTTGATGCCTCTGATACCGTCTATGAATATATCATGTGCAGTATCTGTCCGGTCAACCTTACGAAAGCCGGACTTACATATAACGCGGAAACCAATAATATCGAGGACCGTATCCGCGACTGGCTGGTGGAAGCGCCTTTGAACGGTTTTCTCTTTCCTGCATTCGATGACCGCGCAACCGATGTACACAGCATCCTGTACTACACGAAAAAAGCAGAGGAAATCCAGCCGGAATTCATAGACTCTGTTCTTGGAAGCAAGATACCGCTGACCGCCGGCGACCAGAAAACCTCTTTTCAGTCAATTGTTTCTGATACCCTTGGAGATAACTGCGATTATGAAACCGTCCGGAATATTCATGATAATATATGTGAAATGCTGGAAGAAACGAAGGAGTCTCCAGATCCTTTGGAGCTCTCTAAGTCAGACGTAAAGAGGTTGCTTTTAAGAAGCGGCGTCCCGGAAGAAAACCTTAAGTCTTTTGACTCCCAGTTTGAAGATATAGCAGGTGAGCGGGAAACTTTTCTCGCTTCTAACATCGTAAACACAAAAACATTCCAACTCCAAACGCCAGACATAGTCGTTAAAGTTAATCCAGAACGTTCGGATTTAGTCGAGATAAAAGAAATTGAGGGGCGAAAATGCCTAGTTGTTGCAATTGATGAGCACCTTGAAGTCAACGGAATTGAAGTCCGCTAATAAAAGCTGAATTTATAAAAAAAGTATTTGCCAAATAACATAATCTATGATATTATATTATTTGCGAGCGGAGATGGCGGAATGGCAGACGCGCTAGATTCAGGTTCTAGTGGGAG
>CAMNTQ010000084.1 GCA_946558695.1 uncultured Lachnospiraceae bacterium | reverse complement strand
TTTTTCAAAGCGGAATTTAATCTTACAAAGTGGTATTTACTTTTTCAATTCACCAATCTGATTTTCATAAATAAAATACTTGACATAAGATTAACTATTTTTCTAAATCTCACATCAACATATGGTATATGCCTATTAGATGACACTGTAGAAATTTCGTAAAATCCACGATTTTTTAAAGGTAGGTGGAATTTAGTCTTGCACTGGAATTTACTTTTTCATGTCAGCACTCGTAAAAACAGGATATACCAGACTTTTACCTCCGATATGCCCCACCTATCCTTTATTCTGCTTAATCATCAATCTTAAAAAAATATTTAATTGTCATACGCGCAAGATTCTCCTTGAATCCCGTATGCTCCATCCTGCCAAGAAGATGCAAAGTCTCAAATCAATCAAGGCTTTGCATTTTTTATTCTGTATCCTCTGGGAGTCACTATCTTTCCTTCTATTACTTTTGTCTCCTTATTTCCGATAAATACGGTCGAAAACATATCCGCCCGCATACTTTTCAACTCATTAAGCGTCAGCACTTTCATCTCTTCACCGTCTCTCGCTATATTTCTTACAACCCCGCATATTGTGCCGGGAGATTTTTTTTCTAAAATAATCTCGCATGCCCGCTCAAGATAATCGCTGCGTTTCCTGCTTGATGGATTATAGAGGCAGATTGTAAAGTCCGCTTCTGCCGCCAGACGCAGTCTCTTCTCGATCACTTCCCATGATGTCATAAGGTCACTGAGACTGATGAACGCACAATCATGTCCCAAAGGTGCGCCTAAGATTGCCGAACCCCCAAGAGCCGCCGTCACTCCCGGAATGATCTCAATCTCTGTCTTCGGGTAATCCGCTGCCAGCTCCAGCATTAATCCCGCCATTCCATAGATTCCGGCATCGCCGCTGCATACCATGGCAGTCTTTCTCCCCTTCTTCGCTTCCTCGAATGCCATCCGGCATCGCTCTATCTCCTGACGCATCGGTGTTGCCAAAAACTTTTTATCAGGAAAATGCTCCTCAAGGAGCTTTACATAGACAGTGTATCCTACAATCACTTCACATTTTTTCAAAGTTTCGGCCGCTTTGACCGTCATCTGCTCATAAGCGCCCGGGCCTATTCCCACCACATAGATCTTTTCCAAACCTGACACCCCACCTTCGCTCGGCTGCCGCTATCGCCACACCGTCTTCCGCCTGCTTTGCTGCAATGATAGGACCGCCTTCGCTTGCGCATACAGCGCTTCTTTCACATATATTATCAACTCCGGTTATCTTCTTCACGAACCCGGAACTTAGGAACTCTCCTTCCGCGCTTCCTAGAATCTCTGCAGAAAATGTCTCAAATTCCCATCCAAATTTTTTACAGAGCTCTACGATTCCCGTCTCATCTTTTTTCAGTTCAATGCTTGACACCTTGCAGACGCTTTCTATAAAAATGCCGCTGTTTTCCAGCACCCGCTGTATGTTCCTCTCTATTTCTTCCTCTTTTTTTCCCTTCCGGCAGCCGATTCCCAGCACAACTGCTCTGGGGATAAGATACAAAGTCTCCTTCCATGCGGGATTTTTAAAAACCCCTACCGCAACATCCGGTTCCGGCTTCCCTTCGTCTCTCTCTTTACTCCACAACTGTATTCCCTCTGGCGGCTTTCCATGGATCTCACCGCAGGATCGGTCTATATATACCGAGATATTCTCCCCCGAAAGTAATCTGGCGGAAACTTCCTTTGCTTTTTGCATATCCTGAATCTTCAGGCCGTTTTTGGCAGCGAACACATCTGCCGCCCACTTCCCGTTCAAATCCGTAGCCGTAGTAATAACCGGAATCCCATGAAGCTTATCGCTGATAAACTCTGCCAGTTCATTCGCGCCCCCGATATGCCCGGAAAGAACCGGTATACAGTAAATCCCTTGTTCATCTATGACTAAAACAGCCGGATCTTCTGTCTTCGTCTTTACATAAGGCGCGATTGCCCGGACTGCAATACCAGCCGCCCCGATAAAGATCAGCGCATCCTGTTTTACAAACTCCCGCCCGGTCCAGTCCGAAAGCGGCTCCTGTATCGAATCCGAAGCGCCTGTATACTTTCTCGCCAATGTTGCCGCATATCCATATTGGCAGAGACATTCCTTTACTTTCCCTGCAATCCTGCTTCCGTTTTCGGTAAAACAAATAACCGCCGCCTTTTTGGTCAAGATTTTTCCGCCCCTTTCGTTCCTCTGCGGAACTCTGTTGTAAATTCCGGATGATATAATTTGGACCGGTCATAACTGTCGGGGAGAACAACATTTCCTACAATGATCAGAGCCGTCTTTGTGATGTTATGCTTCTTGGCTGTTGTCTCAAGCGTTCCCACTGTGCAGATATAAGTCTCCTCCTCCGGCCATGTCGCTTTATATACAATTGCCGCCGGGGTATCTTTCTTATAACCGCCCGCGCAAAGCTTCTTAGAAAGTTCTCCAAGAAGTCCCGTACTTAAGAACAGCACCATCGTCGCGCCGTGCCCAGCAAAATCTTCAATCCTCTCCTTATCGGGAACCGGAGTCCGCCCTTCCATCCGCGTGATCACCACACTCTGGCTGATGCCGGGCAGGGTATACTCCAGATTGAGCGCCGCGGCCGCTCCGCAAAAAGAACTGACTCCCGGACAGGAATCATAAGGAATTCCTCTGTTATCGAGAAGATCCATCTGCTCTCTAACCGCTCCGTAAAGACTGGGATCGCCCGTATGCAGCCGTACGGTCGTAAGACCCGCTTTCTCCGCATTTTCCATAACTGCAGTAACCTCCTCCAGCGTCATGCGGGCGCTGTTATAGACGTCACACTCCTTTTTCACATGTTCTAAAAGCTTAGGATTCACCAGCGAACCCGCATAGATCACCACGTCGGCTTCACTCAGAAGTCTCTGCCCCCGGACTGTGATCAGATCCGGCGCCCCCGGTCCCGCTCCCACAAAATGTACCATAACTCCTCCTTAGATACCGCTTCATGCCCCGTCTGTAAATTTCCCTAATCCTATGGATTGTTCCGCATTTCCGCAATCCTAGAACAACTGCCGGTATATCTCTGCCATCTGATCCGCCGTCATCTTCACATAGCTCTGATTCAGCAATCTCTGCTGACTTGCTTCTACGCCCGCCGCAAAGCTTTGAATCTCATCTTCCTTCATCCCGTACTCCCGAAGCCTCTTTCTGGATATGATCTTGTCAAGAATACTCTCAAGCTGCTCATAAACCTCTATTTCCGAACAATCAAGAAGTCCGCCTAGAAACTGATTCAGCTTCTTAAGCTTGCCATCCGGATTCATTCTCTGATAGGAAGCGAACACTGCCGTCAAAAATTGATAATTCGCCTCTCCGTGCGTCACATGATACACACCGCTCAAAGGATAAGACATCGCATGGACTGCTCCTGTTCCTGCATTTCCGAAAGCAATCCCCGCCAGATTGCTGGCAGTCAGGAATTCATCCAGAAGCTCCATCCGGTACTCTGCCCCTTTTTCAATGATCTTCTTAAATCCCTGCACGATCATCTCCATCGCTTTCATGCTGAACATCTCTGTATACAGATTGCTCCTGGGCGATACATAAGACTCAATCGCATGGATAAATGCATCAATAGCGCTTGTTGCAAAAAAGTCATAAGGAAGCTTGCTTAACAGTTCCGGGATCAACGCCGCCTCATCCGCGTAGATCTCATCTGATGCCAGTCCCAGCTTACTGTGGATACTCGTAAGCTCCGTGATCGACACATTAGAAACCTCCGAACCCGCACCGCAAGTCGTAGGTACTGCGATCAGCGTCCTTTCCTTTGCTAACGGCGCCTCTCTCTTAAATATCTGCTCTGTACTGTAATTGCCCGCAAGCACCAGTATCTTTGCCATATCAATCACAGCCCCGCCTCCGATGGCAATGATCCGTCTGCAGTCTGTCCGTCTGAAATCCGCCAGAAGCGCGTCGATCATTACATCGGTCGGCTCTCCCGCCCCGTATTTACTCTTATACTCCACATGCGCTTCAAGCTTTTGCGGCGCAAAGTAAATCTCATAGATACTTTTGCTCGCCAGAATAAAATCTCCTTTTCCAATGCCGTACTGTTCTGCGAATTCCTTCGCGCTGTTAAATTTATGTACGGTTGTTTTCTGCTGAAATAATTTCATAACCATTCCTCTTCTTTCACAATTACTAATGTATAATAACCCGCCGTTTCCGGCATCTGCTCCGCTCCCCGGCAGATTCGTTCCTCTTCCATCCCGCAGTTTTCCACCATAAAGACCTGTCCCCTAGAGCCTTTTGGCTGTCCCTTCACTTCGGAAAGCTTCTGCCCTGCCTCTAGATGCTCCTTCACTTCGGAAAGCTTCTGCCCTGCCTCTAGATGCTCCTTCACTTCAGGAAGCTTTCGCCCAGCCTTCATCAATACCTTTGTTCCCGAAAGCTCCAATCCCTCCTTCACCTGATAGACAGCGGGAATAATATGAAGCTGCTGCGCACCCATAGCGATACTCATGTTAAGCTTTGCCGCCGCCGCACAGAAAGATGGAATGCCGCTCACAATCTCCACAGGATATCCCTTTCTTTTTACCTCCTCATGCAGATAAATATAAGTAGAATAAATCGTCGGATCGCCCAATGTGAGAAACGCAACGTCCTTTCCCCGATCAAGCTCTTCGCAAAGTCTGTCTGCCCCTTTCTCATGGCTCGTTTTCAATACGGCTTTATCCTTCGTCATGGGCATATGGATTCCCAAAAGCTCCTTTTTCTCAATCTCCGGATAGATCCCTTCGGCAATTTTATAAGCAACCGTATCCTGCGGAATCCTCCCCGGAACTGCAATGACATCGCACTCCTTGATCAGACGCAGCGCTTTTATAGTAAGAAGCTCCGGATCACCGGGTCCGACGCCGATTCCATATAATTTCCCATCCATTATCATCTTCCCCTCTCATTTTCTAATTCCCGGCGCACTCCCGGGATTTCGCAGCCGCTATCTCATCCGCCCGGCTTGTCTTTCCAAGGATGCCATACATTTTTGAAAATGTCACGGCTTCTATCAGCATCTCTTCTCCGGCGCGCATCCTCAAATACTCCTGTATCTTCTCCATAACCTGATACATGAGAGACTCCTGTTCCTCTTTCGTACACCGTGAAAGTGCATCGTCTGCCGTCGCACACTCTAAAAGCTCTCTCGACTTTTCCGCTGAGAATCCCGCCCTGAGCGCTCCTGCCGTCAGAAGTTCCATCCGGCTGTCCGCCCATCTGGAATGGGTATTCATAATGCCCCCGGCTACTTTCACCAGCTTCCCGATATGTCCGGCAAGAAGCAGCGCGTCACACTGAAGCTCCTTTGCCATATCTATGGACTGCCCGATAAAATTACTGCACTTGACAATCTCATCCTCTTCTATCCCGTACGCTTCCTTTAAAAACTCCAACCCGTAATTTCCCGGCGCCATAATAAGAATCTTCTTTCCTGACTTCTGTCCTTTAAGCTTCACCTTCATATCCAGATAAATCGTGTCTAAAATCGCCTGCTCACTCATAGGCTCTACAATCCCGCTCGTTCCAAGAATGGAAAGACCTCCTTCCACGCCAAGCCTCGGATTGAAAGTTTTCTTCGCAAGTTCCACTCCGTCAGGGACAAACAGTTCAATATCAATTCCGCCTTCATATCCGATCTCCTCGCAGACCGCTTCCGCTTCTCTGATAATCATCTGCCGCGGAATACGGTTGATCGCCGCGGCGCCCACCGGCTGATCCAGTCCCGGTCTCGTCACTCTGCCGATCCCTTTTCCTCCGTCCAGCCTGATAACTCTCCTCACTCCGGTACTGACCGTGCGTCTCACTTTACTGTATACAAGAATACCGTCCGTAATGTCCGGATCGTCTCCGCTATCTTTTTTCACAGCGCAAGAAACAGTATCTGGAAACTTCTCCGTTTCATTATATTCTATTTTAATGTCTCTGATTTCCAGATTAAGCCTTTCTCCTATCGGAAGCTCCACCCGCACTTCTGTCAGCTCGTCTGCATTACTGATTCCAAAC
>CAMNTQ010000083.1 GCA_946558695.1 uncultured Lachnospiraceae bacterium | reverse complement strand
GGAATCTGCACATCAGATCCACCCGCACCGGGAAATCCTTCATTCTCTGCAAAAATGTATTATAATGCTGCTGTGCGAGAATGGTCGTCGGCACCAGATAGACCACCTGCTTATCCTCCTGCACCGCCTTAAACGCCGCACGGATGGCGATCTCTGTCTTGCCATATCCCACGTCTCCGCAGATCAGGCGGTCCATAATCTTTTTGCTTTGCATATCCCGCTTTACTGCTTCAATCGCAAGCGTCTGGTCTTCCGTCTCCTCAAAAGGGAACATCTCCTCAAATTCCCTCTGCCAGACCGTGTCCTCGCCATACTGGTAACCTTCTGACTTTTCCCTCGCCGCATACAGTTCTACCAAATCCTTCGCGATCTCCTTTACCGCACCCCGCACCCGGCTCTTTGTCCGGTTCCACTCCTGCGTGCCGAGACTGTTAAGTTTTGGTTTTCTGGCATCCGCTCCTGCATACTTCTGGATCAGGTCAAGCTGCGTCGCAGGAATATAGAGATTCCCTCCCTTCGCGTAAGAAATCTTCATATAATCTTTGGAGATTTTGTCCACTTCTATCTTTTCTATCCCCTGATAGATTCCAAGCCCGTGACTTTCATGGACCACATAGTCTCCGGGCTTTAGCTGTGCAAAACTCTGTATCTTCCTTCCTTCATACACCCGCCGTTTCTTTTTCTTCTTTATCTTCCCAAAAATATCCGTCTCTGAGATGACCGTGAATTTCAGGAAGGGATACTCGTACCCTTCCGCCACATGACCATACACCGTCATAATCTCGCCGGGCTGTACTTCCCGTTTCATATCATCACTGTAAAAACTGCTCAGGTTATAATCTCTGAGATCTTCCGCCAGCCGCTTCGCCCTCGTGCGGGAACCGGATAAAAGTATCACCCGGTATCCGTTTCTCTTAAGCCTCTTTAAATCCTGTGTCAGCATATCAAAGCTGTTATTGTAAGGATTCACACTTTTGCATTGGAGATGATAAGTCTCCCGGACTTCAAAACCCTTACAGCGCATCTCAAGCGCCATGAGCCCTATACTTCTATACGCATTCATCCGCCGGACGATCTCCTCCGCCGTATAAAGCCTTGCCTCCATATCGGACATCTCATATCCGCTCTCTATCCGCTTTTTCTGCGCCTCCATAAATTCCTCTTCTACGCCCTGCCCCTTTTCCAGAAGGCGCAGCGGCTCGTCTAAAAACAGAAGCGTATCCTCCCTGTCAAAATATTCAAGGAATGACACTCTCCCTTCATGCTCCCTCGGGAACTCTATGGCCGGATAGATAACGGCTTCCGAAAGATTCTCAACCGACCGCTGGGATTCTGCGTCAAAGGTACGAATCGAATCTACTTCATCTCCCCACAGCTCGATCCGGACAGGCAGTTCTCCCGTAAGGGGATAGACATCTAAGATTCCGCCCCGCACTGCAAACTGTCCGGGACCTTCTACCTGCTCCTCCCTGTCATACCCGATTTCAGAAAGCCTTAAAGACATCTCATCCATATCGACCGCCGTATCCCCCGCGATCCTTATAACCCTGTCCTCTATCACTTTCTTCGGAAGAAGAGAGTCCATGAATGCGTCAAAGCTTGTGACCACCGTAATTGATTCCTTTAAAATAACCGCTTCGATCACTTCCATCCGCTGGCGGATCAGCTCCTTGCTCCGAAGGTCCGCCTGATAAAAAAGCAGATCCTTTGCGGGATAAAGATACGTATCCCCGTCAAGAAAACGATATTCCTCATACACCTGCTTTGCTTTCGACTCACTGGAACAGGCGATGACTTTATATTTACAGCCATCGCTCAGCGCATACATCATATGTGTTTTCTGGGAATTCACGCATCCGCTGACCCGTATCATCCCCGCCTTTTCTTTTCTGATCTTATATAATTCTTCAAACTCCGCCAGTTCGCCAAGGGGGCTTATCAAGGCTTGCATTCTCACGCCTCCTCCTGCTTTGCTTTTCTGTTATATTCATTCATGGCAGCATCCGTCTCCCCATTTAAGATCATGACCGCCGCCTTGACTGCTTTTTCATACCCCTCTTCCATCTGTTCACGCTCCGCCTTGGAAAAGCGGCTCAGGACATAATCGGCAAGGTCGTATTTTTTCGGTTTCTCCCCCACTCCGATTTTAATCCTCATAAATACATTCGTATCCAGATGGGAGATTATGTTCTTGATTCCATTATGACCTCCGGCGCTCCCCTTCTTCCGTATCCGAAGCTGTCCTACACTGAGGCTTACATCATCGTATACCACAAGAAGCTCGCTCTCCTCGTCAATCTTATAATAATCCACAATACTTCTCACGCTTTCCCCACTCAGATTCATATATGTCTGGGGCTTTGCCAAGATAACCTTCTTCCCTTCGATCATGCCCTTTCCAATATATGCGCGCCCTTTTCTTGTCTCTACCGTTATATTATATTTGTCTGCCAGCAGATCTATCACATCAAATCCCACATTATGTCTTGTCCCTTCATACTGCAGTGTGGGATTGCCAAGCCCTACGATCAAAAACATATTCTCACCTCATCTTATTACTGTGCCGTCTTTTCCTTTTACATTCTACAGGAATGCTCCCGATTTGTCACGCACATTTCCCGCCGCGCTCAAACTTCTGATGCATAATTTCAGCATTTCTTTCATACATTATAAAGAACCAAATAACATACCATTACGAGGAGGACACTATGAGTTCCAAAACTAAAATCGTTGTATTGCATATGAAAGAGATTGTATATACCGCCATTTTCGCAGTGTTAGCAATAGTATTGATCATATTACTGATATTTATGTTCCGGCCAAAAAGTCAGGAAACAAATGCAGAAGCAGATAAATATGTACCCGGTGTCTATACTTCCACCGTGACGCTTAACAATACGGCGCTGGAAGTGGAAGTCACGGTAGACGAGTCGCATATCAACTCCATCCGATTTTCCAATCTGGATGAAACCGTGACTACCATGTATCCGCTCATACAGCCGACAATCGAGGATATCGCGGAGCAGGTATATGAAAAGCAGTCTCTGGACAATATCGAGTATTCCGAAGAATACCCTTACACCTCTCAGATTCTTACAAGCGCGATAGACGAAGCCTTAGAAAAAGCCATAACTGCCGAGTAGGCAGCTATGGCTTTTTTATCAGCCCTCCACAATCAAGTATTTTCCGTTCGGAATCGCGAATACTTCTGACGCTTCCTCAAGTTCCTCCGCGGACATCCCGTCCACGTCAAGTCCATCCTCCTCTAAAAACTGCCGTACTTCTTCAATGCTGTCCACCACTGCCGCCATGCAGTCTTCTAAGAAGGCTTCCGCTTCCTCAAGCGTCTCTGCAACCGGTTCGTCAAACAATCTGGATTGATTTTTCAGAAAAGTCCTGAGACACTCTTCATCATACTCATACATATAAAACCGTCCTCCCTTCTTTTATGCTTTATAAAAATTTGTTTGTCAGTCTTCTATATTCCAAAAAATAAAAGGAGTTCCTCCGGTCTGTGAATCAGGCAGCCCGCTCCCTCGCTCTTAAGTTCTTCTTCCGTCCGAAAGCCCCATGCCACACTGACTGTTTGCATCATGGCATTCTTTCCCGCAGCGATGTCCACTTCGGAATCTCCCACATAGATGCATTCGTCTCGTTCCACTCCAAGCTCCTTCAATATGGCATAGATTCCTTCCGGAGAGGGCTTTCTTTGAATTCCTCCCTGCTGCCCCCATACAACGTCAAAGATTCCTTTTCCAAATATCGTCTCCGCAACCTTCACTGTCTGCCTGTGAGGTTTGTTGGAAAGAACCGCCAGCTTCACTTGTCTCTTACGAAGTTCCTCTAAAAGTTCCGCGATTCCTTCATAAGGTATTACATGATATGTACAATTTTCATCAAATATGCGTCCGTATATCTCCATCGCTTCCTCAAGCCTCAGGCCGTTTACGTCTCCCGCCGCCCGAATCGCTCTGTCCATCAGTACCCTTGCGCCGTTTCCGACAAAACTCTGGCATTGTTCCTTCGTGATCGCAGGCAGTCCCATCTCCTTAAGCGTCTCTCCTACAGAGTACGTCAGCGATTCGATCGTGTCCGTAAGCGTCCCGTCCAAATCAAAAATACATGCTCTAATCATTTCATTCACTCCCATCTTTCTTCATAATAGTATGAACAGTCTGAAATTTCAAGTGCAGATATGATTTTTAATATTTTTAAATTTGCCATAATTTCATAGTAGAAATTCTATCATCGAAGTGTTAGAATATATGCGTTAAAATCATTTAGTATAAGTGTTAAAATCATTTAGTATAAGTTAAGTGAGGATGTACCTATGATAAAAGACTTTATCAAAAACAACCGCATACTGGCGCTCAAAAAAGCATGCGCGCTTTTTCTTCTATTGTTCGGGATGCTCTTTGTGTTTTTGAACAGAGATATTTATTACAGCCTGCATGTCGAGGCCGTGTCGCAAAACGCTGACTCTCCGGAAGCAGAATCGCTGATCCGTTTCTCCGGGAGCAGAACATTTGAACAGCCATTTCAGGGATGGGACGGAACTTTGGAGTTAGTTACGATTCGATTTTTCAATCATGGGAATTCCCTTTCAACCGGAAGCGTCGCCGTCAATATCCTCGATGCAGACGGCAATACCCTGATGAGTACTCAAAAAGCATTGACCAGCATTTCCAGAAGATCTCCTTTTGCTTTTGCAAATCCACGGAAATTATCCCAAAACAATACCTATCTTCTTCAGGTTATCGTCCGGGATGCTTATAATCCGCAAGGATTCGGAATCTATACACATTCTGAGAAAGGCGCTCTGTTCGGCACTCTTACGCAGGATCAGACGCCGATAGACAACCGGCTTCGAGCTTCCTTTAATTATAGTTTTTATAATGTAAGGGCTGTAATTGACATGTATGTGCTGCTTTTCCTGAGCCTGCTCTTCGTGTTGATTCCATTTTGGCGCATCGATGCCATAATTAAGGAAAAATTCTCCAGAACCATTGACAGCACGATGATCGTGTCTAGAATTTTCTTTTGGGCGACTCCGGTTCTCTGTGTTTTTCTGGGCGACCGCTTTAATGATTACCACCTTTCGGAAATGCTCGAAAGAATATTCACATGGCAGTTTTTGTTTAATCTGAGCATTTTCATTCTATTGCTTTTGATCGCTTATATGATGATCAACCGGACGCAGTACGCAAGTATCCTTGTTCTGTTTCTGGCGTTCCTGATGCATATTGCCAATTACTACGTCTGGATTTTCCGGGGCTGTCCCATACTCGCCACGGATGTGCAGTCCGCGGCAACCGCATTCAATGTGGCCGATAATTTCTCTTATACGCTTGACATGACAGGCGTATGGGGCGTCGTATATATTCTTTCATTTACCGCCGTGTTTTTAAGTCTCAGAGGCTATAAAGGACCGCGCCTGAAACGGAGGCTTTGTATTGCTGCCGCATGCGCGGCATACGCCTTTCTGTTCATCATACTGTTTGTACATACCGACTTTATCCCCAAACGGGTGGAACATAAAATATGGCACCCGCAGCGTTCCTACGCCAAAAACGGGAACGCGCTCTCATTTATGATGTCTTGGTCTTCTATCAGAATAGAAAAGCCGAAAAATTATTCTGTGAAAGAGGTGGAGAAAATAGCAAAAGACTATCCGTCCGATAGAGCCTCCGAAGCAGATGCGAAAGCAAATGGCTCGCCGAACATTATTGCCATTATGAATGAATCGTTAGCGGATTTGAATTATAACAACCCCGTCAATTTGTCGGAAGATTATCTTCCGTTCCTGCACAGCCTGAAGGAAAATACGGTAAAGGGGAAATTATACGTATCCATTGAAGGCGCCAATACTGCAAACACAGAATTTGAGTTTCTGACAGGCAATACTTTGGGATTCCTCCCTTACCACTGCGTTCCATACAACGAATACATCCGGGATGTCCTTCCTTCTATGGCGCGCAGCATGAAGACGCAGGGCTATGCCGGCGTGAATGCGTTTCATCCTTACAGATCGTCAGGATGGAGCCGAACGATCGTCTATCCCCTGCTGGGATTCAACGATTGCTTCTTTCAGGAATATTATCAGGAAAATAATAATTATAGTAACAGTTCAGCCTTCCGGCTGAACTAACGAGTATAGCACCGGCTAAAATATA
>CAMNTQ010000082.1 GCA_946558695.1 uncultured Lachnospiraceae bacterium | reverse complement strand
ACGCCGGAATATAAAAAGATAAAGAATCTGAAAATCGCTTTTGTTGTGGACGGGTGTCATCGGGCGGTCACCCCGGGCACGAAGAGGGAGCTGGGGAGATTCTTTGGCAATTCCTTGTGGTTCGGCTTTACCGGGACTCCGAGATTTGCGGAGAACCCTTATCCGCAGCTTGGGGATCTGCCCCGCACGACGGAAGAACTGTACGGAAAAGTTCTGCACAAATATACGATACAAAACGCGATTCATGATAATGCCGTGCTTGGCTTTCAGGTAGAGCATAACGGGCCTAAGAATGTTATGGACGAGACAGACGGCAGTGTATATGAAAATGAAACACATATGCTAAAAGTATTGGATGTCATTTTGAACAAGTCCTATCACAAACTGGGCTTTCAGAATGGAAAAGGAAAGACCTATGAGGCGCTGCTTACCACGCGCTCAATCCAAATGGCACAGAGGTATTATGAACTGCTGGCGCGGGTCAAGAATGGGGAGACATCGCTTAAAATTGACGAAAAGATAAAACAAGTGCTCCCGGATTTCCCAAAGTTTGCGATTACCTATTCGGTGTCTGAAAATGAAGAAGGTTCTCTTGTGAATCAGCAGAAAATGCAAGGCTCGCTTGATGATTACAATAATATGTTCGGCACAACATACGAGCTCTCCCAGATTCAGGGATATAATGCGAACCTGAACAAAAGACTTGCCAGAAAAGATGCGAAATTCCAAAGCAGGAACGAGCAGCTTGATCTTGTAATTGTGGTGGACCGCCTGCTGACTGGCTTTGATGCCCCGTGTATGTCCGCGATTTTTATTGACAGACAGCCGATGGGACCGCATGACCTGATTCAGGCGTTTTCAAGAACGAACCGTATTTATGATAAAAATAAAGCTTATGGGCAGATTGTCACCTTCCAGGCACCGGTTCTTTTTAAGAAATGCGTGGATGATGCTGTGAAATTATATTCTGCGGGCGGCACAAAAGAGGCGCTTTTGGCTGAGTGGGATGAGGTTTGGCCGGCATTTAAAAAGGCGCTTGCAGCCCTTCGGGCTTCGGCGCAGACGCCGTCGGAAATTCCCGGCATGTCTTTGAAAGAGAAAAAAATGTTTGCAAAAATCTTCCAGAGCTTTGACAAGTTATTTGCCCAGCTGAAATCATTTACAAATTATGAGGAGGGAATGCTTTCCGGATATGGGATTACGGAAGAGGAATATATAGATTATGCAGGGCATTACCGGAACGTGTTGGAAGAAATAGAGAATGAAAAGCCAGATGCGGGAGAGGGAGACCCGGATATGCCGGAAGTTGATGCGGATTATGAACTGATGGCATACAGCAATACGAAGATTGATTATGAGTATATCATCAATTTGATTCAGAATATTGTTATGCCGAATGATGATGCGTCGGATATATCCCCGGAGGAAAGACAAAGAAAAATTGATGAAGTAAGACAGTATGTGGAAGAACTTCGCAGGGAAAATACGAAAGTTGCAGATATAATGTCCAACCTGATCGGTGAAATCGAGTCAGACGAGGATAAATACAAGGGCAAGTCAATTCTCAATATTGTTGAAAATACGAAACAGGATTGTATTGAAAAGGTAATCGCGGATTTCTGCGTTACATGGTATGCGTCTAAGGAGGATGTGATGTATGCAGCAACGCATTATAGGGACGGAATGATTCCAAATGAAAGTGCAATTAAGGCGACAATTGATTATGCGGGTTATAAAGCGGCACAGGAAAGAGCGCTGCCGAAGTTTAAGTATTATGCGCAGATGATTGCAGAATTAAGAGATACTTTAGATAAAGAAATCAAACCGCTTATCAATCATTAGCGGAGTTGTTCTTTATATCAGCGTATGCAATTTTGAGAAAGGGCGGCGGCATACGCTGAAAAAAATGGACAGGACGTTATATTTTTGAGTACGATAAACAATGGGTGGAGGTATTATGAAGAGGATACTGATGATGGTTTTTAGAAACTGGTATTATGTGCCGTTTAAGTGGATCAAGCTTTGCTGGTACGCGGCGCATGCAGACAGGTATACGGATTATGAGCATTTTGTATTTTTGAGAGATATTGTGCGCCATGCAAATAGAGGGGGAAATGTAAATATTGTGGTGACGGGACAGGAGAATATTCCTGAAAAAGATGGGTTTATGTACTTTCCGAACCATCAGGGGCTGTATGATATGCTGGCAATGCTTGAGGCAAGTCCCAGACCATTTTCGGCAGTTGCCAAAAAGGAGATTAAAGATATTCCTTTTTTAAAACAGGTATTGGCATGTTTGAGAGCTTTTCTGTTAGACCGCGAGGATGTACGTCAGGCTGTTCAAGTCATTGCAAATGTGACAAAAGAGGTTGAAAAGGGGAGAAATTACCTTATATTTGCGGAGGGAACACGGTCAAAGGAAGGAAATCGGACGCAGGAATTTAAAAGCGGTTCCTTTAAAGCGGCTACTCGGGCAAAATGTCCGGTTGTTCCGGTAGCGCTTATTGATTCATTTAAGCCATTTGATACAAAGACAATTGATCCGGTGACGGTAGAAGTACATTTTTTAAAGCCTTTCTATTATAAGGATTATAAAGATATGAAGACAAAAGAACTGGCGGCGTATGTAAAAACAAGAATTGATGAAAAAATAAAAGAAAACTCAGGAGTGATTTAGGCGACGTTAAGATGTGGAAAAAAAGGATTGACAACAGGCATAAGCTTTAGTATAATGCCATTGTTGGAGAAATACTCAAGAGGCTGAAGAGGCGCCCCTGCTAAGGGTGTAGGTCGGGTGACCGGCGCGAGGGTTCAAATCCCTCTTTCTCCGTAGAAGAGAAAAGAAACCTTGAAGATTTTCAAGGTTTCTTTTTTTGGAAATCAGAAGGTAATTAATCGATAGCGGTAGCCTATTTATTGGGAGAAAAAGAATGTTTTAAAGAAGACGAAAGGCTTGTTCTGCGGCTGCAGCCATATTTTTATGAGCATTTTCCTTATTCATAGCTTCCTCCAATGTAGTAATTCCACGGATGATGGGGAAAAATGCATCAATTCCTGCATCGTTGCAAGCGGCGGCGCCTTCTGTAACGGCTCCTGCAAATGCGATAACTTTCGTAGCATATTGTTTTGCGATACGGGCAACCCCCACAGGCGCTTTCCCCATTGCTGTCTGATGATCTAAACGACCCTCTCCGGTCACTGCAATATCCGCATCTTTTAATTCATTTTTAAGACCAACTGCGTTAAGAATCAGTTCAATTCCTGGCGTAAGTTCCGCACCGATATAACTTAAAAATGCGAAGCCAAGACCGCCGGCAGCGCCGGCGCCTGCAATCTTGGAATCATCATGTCCAAGCGCGGCGGCAGTAACCTTTGCAAAGTTTGCCATTCCTGCGTCAAGGTCCGCTTTAAAGCTATCTGTAACACCTTTTTGCGGACCATAAATGTAAGTAGCTCCGTTTTCACCGCAAAGAGGGTTATTCACATCACAGGCGATACGGAATGTGCATTCAGAAATAAGAGGATTTCGGTTCTTTGTATTGATGGACGAGACTTTTGCAAGGGCCTGTCCTCCCTCGCCTGCCTCTGCACCGTTTTTATCATAAAATTCATATCCAAGAGCCTTTAACATACCGATGCCGCCGTCGTTTGTTGCACTTCCGCCGATACCGATAATAAAGCTGCGGCATCCTAGCTCCATTGCATTTGCGATCATCTCGCCTACACCATAGGTTGTAGCAAGAAGAGGATTTTTTTCTTCGTCTGGAACAAGAGTAATTCCGGCGGCAGATGCCATCTCTATAATAGCGGTTTTATTTTCTTTTATGTATCCATAGTAGCAGGAAACATGAGTGCCCATCGGACCAGTGACAGTAATGTCTATCCGCTCTCCGTTCATATCCTCAATAAGAGCGTCTACCGTACCCTCCCCGCCGTCAGCCAACGGCTTAACGATTACTTCCGCATCCGGCTTTGCTTTCAGGATCCCTTCCTTCGCTGCCATTCCTGCCTCAATGGAAGAAAGACTTCCTTTTAAAGAATCAATTGCGATAACAACTTTCATGGTGATATTCCTCCGCGTCTTTTTTGTAAGTTTCCTTTTTTCAAGTATAGCATAGTATTAATAAAAAAATATGTTATATATACTAATATTATAGAAATAAATGTATTTCAATTAGTATATATAACATTTGTTAAAAAGTGCTTCTGTGCATATAATTAAAGATTCTTAAGCTTGACCGCCAAGTACAGGATAACTGCGTCTTTAAAGTCTCTCGGGTTAAATCCACAAATGCGGTGTATGCGGTTCAGTTTGTATTGCAGTGTGTTTTTATGGAGAAACAGTCTATCACAGGTTCGGCTTAACGATTGCCCTTCTTCATAATAAATCCGCAACAGCAGGATTTCATCATCGGAAAGGACGGAAATAACTTTTGCAAGGTATTGACTGCGGATGTTTTCTGGAACGGAGCTTAATATGATTTCCAGTGTCAATTCATCGAATATGGAAAGAGATGTCTTATCCATGGAGGAATTTGCCAGTGCGGTCCGGGCAGTGCGGAAGGAGGAACTAAGTTGATAGATCGTTTCTGCCTGCCCGATACCAATTTGCAGAATACCCTGATTGTCTGCAGAAAAGCTTCTGAGGAGGGTCATATTTTCGCGGATAGTCTGGTCATCTGCTAAGGCGATGAACCTGTCCGGGTAATAATCACAGAAAAGGGTGATATTAAGGCGATCGAACAGCCGGACGATTCTTTTTTCAACGGAGGATAATGTGACAGAAGAATCGTTGGAAATAAGCTTGAGGATCATAATCCGTTTTGGTGAATTCTCATCTATATGAAAATCCTTTAGTGCAGAAAGAACGTATTCAGGCATGTCAAGGCTTTCGGAGGTCAGGCAATTTAAAAGGAAACGTTTTTTTTCAGACAGTGTGTGCGCCGTTCCTCCAAGCTCTTGTTCCCGAATCAAGAGTCTGGTAATCCGCTCCGCTAAGTGAGCGAAGCTACGGACTTCATCAGGGTTGCCGCTGATGCCGATGACTGCCATAAGCAGCCCATTGTGGGTGATTGGGATATTAACGCCGCAGCTTGTACCCTTGTAATTGTCATGTTCCGTGACCTCGATCGTCTTTTGAGTATCGGCAGCTTCCTTGCCAATCTCATGAAAAGTACCGATACGGCGTTGGTTTGTGCTGGCGAAGATGATTCCTTTTTTATTGATAAAGTTAATGTCGTGGCCGCAGATGTCATGGACGGTGTTTACAATCTGCTGAGCCAGAGATTTGCTTACGGTGGTAATCATATAAAGACTCCTTAAGGGTAACGTGTTCGCGATCGCTCCGCGCCATTCGCAAAATGCGTTTTCGGCATGTGAACGGTAAGTAGATATTAGCATGTTTGTTCATTTGCTGTCAATTACCGTTGTTTCGTCATCGGAAATCGGTTATACTGTGATTATAGTTCATACGTTTTCTGAGACTTATCGGATTTGTAATGATTCAGAGGGAATATTAAGATAGGAACACAGAGCGTTTTTGCAATGATATTGTATAATTGAGGGATAAGAAAAGATGGAAAAATATATACAATTAAAGAATGAAACATTTATGCCAAGGCTTGGTATGGGAACTTGGTTTTTGGGTGAAAATCCGCATACTAGGGAAAGTGAGAAAGAAGCGCTGCGTACAGGCATAGAGGCTGGGATGTGTCTGATCGATACAGCGGAG
Organism: uncultured Lachnospiraceae bacterium; assembly: GCA_946558695.1. GTDB lineage: Bacteria > Bacillota > Clostridia > Lachnospirales > Lachnospiraceae > MD308. The sequence goes on along the minus strand of CAMNTQ010000082.1, from coordinate 833 downwards.
ATGTACGGAGATGGTCTTTCGGAGCAGTTGATCGGACAGGTAATCAGAGAGTATCACAGGCAATCTCTGTTTGTTGTGTCTAAAGTTCTGCCGAACAATGCGGGCAGAAAGAGGATAAAAAAGAGTCTGGATCATACACTTAAGCTTTTACGGACGGATTACCTCGACATGTATCTTCTTCACTGGCCGGGGAGTATTCCGCTTGAGGAGACGGTTATGTGCATGGAAGAGTTTGTGACGGAAGGAAAGATCCGGGCTTGGGGAGTTTCAAATTTTGATACAGACGAAATGAAAAAATTGATGGACGTGCCCAATGGAGATCGTTGTGCAGTGAATCAAGTGCTGTATCATCTCGGCTCAAGGGGGATAGAATATGATCTCCTTCCATGGCAGGAAAAGCATCAGATTCCGGTGATGGCTTATTGTCCGTTGGCGCAGGCAGGTTCTTTGAGAAATGATATCATTAACAATAAGAAATTAATGTGCATTGCCAAAAAGCATGGGATTACAGTTATGCAGCTTATGCTTGCGTTTGTTTTGCACAGGGAGTCGGTGATTGCAATACCGAGAAGTAAGAAGAAAGAACATGTGTTAGAGAACGCAAAGGTGTGGGATATTACATTAGATAAAGAAGATATGGAAATCATTAATATAGAATTCCCGGCGCCAAACCGAAAGATTCCTCTGGATATTGTATAAAGTTATAGAGTTGTAATTGTGATTTCGGAAAGGTCCGGTTTTTAAGCCGTCCTGCGATTTAGGCAAATCATATATTGCTATATTGTATAGAAAGAGGAGAGGAAGCACAAAATATAGTATAGGAGGGAAAGGGT
>CAMNTQ010000081.1 GCA_946558695.1 uncultured Lachnospiraceae bacterium | reverse complement strand
CACTCTCGGCTCTATAACATCCTTCACCGGAGATATCCGTACAGACTCACCGGGTCTTGCAAGTTCTACTCTCGCCTCTGTCAGCCGCTCATCTTCAAGAACAAGCTTTTCAATCTCTTCTTTACATACATACAATGTCCCCTCTTCCACATAGGTTTTGTCTGCAAAACGGACATCTCTGATGTAAATCTTTCCCAATTCCAACTTCATAGCTTTCACACCTCCTAAATTCTTCTTACAGTACACCGTTCACTGTACTATCTTCTGTTCATAATAGAGTTTGACATGACACCTCAATGCTCTCCTCAATCAGTTCCAAATCCCTGAATTCGTTTGCTCCTTCCAAAGACTCTGTTCCCAGAACAATTGATTTAAAAGGTGTCTGGTTGGGTTTCATGCTTCCCGCAAGAGGATGCGACAAAAGCGCATGCCCTCTGTGAATGTAATCTCTTGCCGCCTGAAGAACATTTAGATATTTCCACTCTTCTTTATAATCGATCTGCAGCTTCTCTTTCCATTTTTCAAAGCAGCTTAAGTTGTTTGTCACCATGATACCCTTCATATTTCACCTCCCTTTACTCTTTCTTTGCTTTCCTTTTCATTGATCACCTCTATATATCATGTTTATGTATTTATTTTATTTATACAGCAAAATTCCTGCCAACTCTATATTTTTTCTGCTAATCAAGCGTTATTTATTGATTTTTAACGATATTATTTTTTAACTATTTTCTTTTTCTATAAATATTTTTACTTCTATTCCGAAATAAATAAAAATCCGGCACAAAATCGCAAAATTTTTTCAATATATAAGAATTATTTTTCAATATAAGATTGTAAGAACCGGCACTTTTTCTCCCTCTCCAGTCCGCGGGTATTTGACAAATATATAGCCTTCTCCATCCAATACATCGCCGTATTCCGTATTCACTCTGGGAGCGCCGTAAGACGATATCGGAAGCTCTTCACTCTCTTCATGCCCGTCGCTGTACGTCGTAAGAATGACCTGATATCCCGAATCCGGGAGATTATATATTTCTTTATCAATCGCCAGACAATAAGCCTGCTTTGTCTCATATCCGTCCTTCATACAAAAGCTTACTGCCGTTCGTCTCACTTTTTTATATATCTTTGGAATATCCGGCGTCCTTGTCTTCTCCATACAGCCTGTCATATCCGTCTCTTCATACATTCCGGGATACTTTGTTCCATCCGGCATATCCGGCAATCCGAGTTCTTCCATCATTCCCTCCTTGCCGCTGATCTGTGTTTCTACGCCAAAGATCCCTTTTGCCATGTCAATGATTTTTGCCGAATACATGCCATTTTCTTCCTTCAAATATTTCTGCCCTTCAGGAGGGAGACATACATACCAGCCTGTCATCATGGAGAACGGCAGAGGAGGATACATTGCTGAGAAAATAATATTTTCTTTGACGCTTATACTCTCTTCATTCCCTTCGGCCCGCTTCATTTTCTCTTCAAATAATGTGCCCGGAAGCATGATTCCGCGAAACTCTATTTCGTAATCTGCGGCACACTGTCCCAGCGCCGCCAAAAATTCCTCATCCTCGGTTATCTCCTTCCTATCCAGCCGCTGTTTTACTGTTTTAATCTCTCTGTCGGGGACATAATAATCTACTTTTCCATTCTTTGCTGAAAAAGTACTTGCCAAGGCAAAATCCGTTCCCTTCATCTTCTCGCGGATTTTTTCTTCCCGCTTCAGGAATGCACCGATGTTTTCTTCATATTTCTCATAGAAATATCCGTTCTCTATATATCCGCCGTCTCCTCCGTCCGAATTCCAGTAAAGCTTCCCTTCCGGCCGTCCGGTTTTTTCATTCACAGCTTTCTCCAATGCCTGCCTGATGTCCAAGGTCTGCAGTTTATCAAAGCAAAGAAACTCCTCCTCATCGTCCTCCCTGCTCAACATATAGGCAATCAAATCATAAGTTTCTTTTTCTGTTACTCTGTAGAAAATCAGCTGCGCCCCGTTGCTTCCATGGCGCACATCCTCCTCAATCTCCAAATCCTCCTCAGAATATAAATCTTCGCCGTATTTTTCATTTAATTGCTGTACGGCCATCTTTTTGACTTCTGTCTTTTTGGTTCCCTCTCCTGCCAGAACAAGTGCCAGAACTATAAGCAGCGCCGCTCCGACTCCCACGCCAAGCAAAAGCTCCTTTAAAATGCCCTTAATCCCTTTTCTCTTTTTTTGGGGCTTTACCGGTATTTCCATCCCTGGTATTTTTTGATAGATACAGCTGACAATCTCATTTGCCAGCGCCGCCTTACTGAACTCCATGGAAGACTGATAAAATTCTTTTCTCTTTTTCATAGTCTTCACTATAAGCTCCGCGGCTACAAGCGGGATCTCATTTCCGTAAATCGCCTCAAAAAGCATCATAAGCTCATCCGCTCCTGCGCCGGGAAGAAACTCCATGGCAAAAAAGCGCTGCCACTCTTTCACCGCCAAAGCCGCCGGCGTCTGAATAAGCTCATCCAATCTCTTTGCTAATGCAAGCGCTTTTTCTGATTCTTCCTCCTGCCATTTCGCATGAGCATCCTCAAACATCTCGCTGTATTCGTCCTCGATCGGAATCTCTTCTGCCGGTTCCTCATCCTCCGGCATTTGAGCATACTCCATAGCCGCCTGATATGCCTTGTGGATTTCCTCCCATTCATCAGGATACTCCTCCGGATGATACTCCTTAACAAGCGCCGAATATGCCTTTTTAATCCGCTTTCTGTCCTTTGTCACTTCAATCCCTAATGTGTCAAATGCCCATCGTACCATCGTCGGTCTTCCTCCTGCCGCTCATCGTCTTGATCGCCTTCTTCATACCATGAATCTATATCCGCCGGATTCCAGTCTATCCCGCTATCGTCCAGATAGTTTTCCGCTTTTCGCAAAAATACTTCTATTCCGCTTTTCCACTTTTTCACCTTATATGGATTTTGTTCTACGTGAAGCAATTGCTGAAAAAAATTCAGCCTCTCTCCTATCTCATTTTTAAGCGCCCCCGTTGTCTGTGCATAAAGCCGCTCGCCCCACGCAAACAGCATCTGGTTTTCTTCCTGATCTGCAGGACTGAGCTTCATCTTTTCTAGCTGTTCTACCCGCTTTTTTATCTCCTCAGAAGTCATGTTATCCGTTCCGGTGGTAATGACCTGCCTTTTCTTTTCTCCTGTAGAATCCACCTCTACGTCTACAATCAGAATGCCATTAATATCATAGGTATAATCCACCGTAACGGTTTCTTTTCCTTTCGGCGCCAACGGAACACCCACTTTGACTTCTCCAAGATGTATATTATTGTCCGCATAATATTCTTCTCCCTGATATACATCGATCACCACATACTTCTGATAATCGGATGCTGTCTGAAAATGAGCTCTGTGACTGCAGGGAAGGACGCTGTTCCGTTCAATGATCGTACTCATAAGTGTACGCTTCGCATTTCCCGCATTAAAAATTCCCGTTCCCAACGAAAAAGGACAGATATCTGTCAGCAGCAGATCCTTGATATCTTCTCTGCGCTCTTTGATTCCCGCATATGTCCCCACGCCAAGCGCCACCATATGATCCGGATTCATTACCGTCAGAGAAAACTCCCCCAGCATATGCCGCAGATACTGCTGTACCGAAGGCATTTTACAGGAACCGCCCACCAGTATTACCTTAGAGATGTCAAGCATATTCTTCTTTCCGTCATGCAGCACCCTTTTTACAGGGACCGATATCCTCTCAAACAACGGCATGGAAATTTCAATCAGCTTCTTATTGCTCATCTCCATCTGACCCTCGAACTCTCCGTCCGTAACCTTCATGACAACCTCTTTCTCTTCCGACAATCCACATTTGGCGCGGCTGGCACTCTCCAGAATGATTCTTTGTCTCTGGGAAGAAATATGCTCAAACTCCAGTTCATGCTCCCTGCAAAACTGTATGGCAATCTCCTTGTCAAAATCACTTCCTCCAAGATGGTTATCTCCGCTCACCGCTATGATTTCTATTATGTTATCAAAGCAGTCAACTAAAGATACATCTAAAGTTCCTCCTCCGAAATCAAACACAAGAAATGTCTCGTCATTTTCCTCATCCAACCCCCGGCATGCCAACGCCGCTGCGGACGGCTCATTGATGATCCGTTCCACCTTAAGTCCTGCAAGTTTTCCCGCGTCTTTTGTAGCTTTCCGCGCCTTGTCATTAAAGTATGCAGGCACGCTGATAACCGCCTCTTCTATCAGCTCCCCCAGATAACGTTCTGCATCTTCTTTAAGCCTTCTGAGCACAAAAGCCGAAAGCTCCTCCGGACGATATTGCTTTCCATTAACCTCATATCTCTGATCTGTCCCCATAAATCTTTTAAAAACGCTGAAAGACTGAGCAGGATGCGAAACCAGCCTCTCCTTTGCCGTCTTACCCACATACACCGTATCATCTGCATCAAAACTGACCACGCTTGGAGTCAGATATTCCCCAAAAGAATTCGGAATCAGACAGCTTTTCCCCTCCTGCCGCACTGCCGCAAGACTGTTTGTAGTCCCAAGATCAATTCCCAAAATTTTTCCCATATATATACATCTCCTTATAACCGTGAAAATCAAACTGAAACAATGTTCATTTTGATGGTTTGCAGTAAATTTGCTGATGTTATATACAAATGTTATACTATCTTTCTCTATTCTGTCAATGATCTTACGGAATGTGGCTCTGATTTTACTTCTAATTACTCGCCCGTAACAGCCTTCTCCTTAGTACTTGTATCTATTTCTGTACTTTGAGAACATAAAAGCAGACAATGCAAGCGCCATCAACTTCCATAAAGCCTCCTATGGCTCCGTGATTTCCGTCACCAGCCTGCTGGAAGGCCGCTTTGACAATTATTCCAAACTCTTTATTGAAATCCCCATTAATGGATAACCCAATATCTGCCCATTAAAAACAGGAATCTGCTATCAGATTCCTGTCCTCGTAAATCCATATTACATCGTCGGCCGTAATATGTTTTCTTTAATTTTTATCTGCAGTCATCATTTTGATCACAATTAATGTCCCGATCATCAGAACTATTCCTACCACAAGTGAAATAACCGCCACCAATGCGCCCGCTATAAAGTTCTGCAGGATTCCCGCAAGCAGATATGTAACACAGGAAACGGCGGCAACAGTAACCGCATACGGCAGCTGCGTCGTTACATGGTTGACATGGTTGCACTGCGCTCCCGCCGATGCCATAATCGTCGTGTCCGATATCGGCGAACAGTGGTCGCCGCACACTGCTCCTGCCATACATGCAGAAATAGAGATGATCATCATCGTTTCATTTTTCCCGACAAATACGTCTACCACGATCGGGATCAGGATGCCGAAGGTTCCCCATGATGTTCCGGTGGCAAATGCAAGGAAACACGCTACAAGGAAGATAATTGCCGGAAGGAGGCTCAAAAGTCCTCTGGCATTATCCACAACCGCCGCCACATATTCCTTAGCTCCAAGACTGTCTGTCATAGCTTTCAGCGTCCAAGCAAAGGTCAGGATTAAAATTGCAGGCACCATCGCCTTAAAGCCCTCCGGAACGCATGCCATAGACTCCCCAAATTTCAGTACCTTTCTCACCGCATAGAACGCGATTGTAACTACGAATGCAAAGAAACTTCCAAGCATTAAGCCTACCGACGCGTCACTGCCGGAAAACGCCTCTACAAAGCCCGTTCCGCCAAAAAAGCCGCCTGTATATATCATACCGATAACGCAGCAGACAATTAATACGGCTACAGGAAAAATCAAATCAATAACGCCGCCCTTACTGTCGTCCACCTCTTCCTCTGCATTGGCATACGGTCGGTCGGGAGTCGTATAAAGATCTCCGGAGAGCGCATTCTTTTCATGCAGCTTCATCGGGCCGTAATCCATTTTAAGCAATACAATCGTAACCATCATAACAATCGTAAGGAGCGCATAATAGTTAAAAGGAATCGCGCGGATAAAGATAGAAAATCCATCCTCGCCCTCCACAAAGCCTGTAACCGCCGCCGCCCACGAAGAAATCGGAGCGATTATGCAGACCGGAGCCGCCGTCGCGTCAATCAGGTAAGCAAGCTTAGCCCTTGACACATGATGCTTGTCTGTTACCGGGCGCATTACACTGCCCACGGTCAGACAGTTAAAATAGTCGTCAATAAAAATCAGCACGCCCAGAAGTACCGTCGCAAGCTGCGCGCCCACGCGGCTTTTAATATGTACGCTTGCCCAGCGTCCGAAGGCCGCCGAACCGCCCGCCTTGTTCATCATACACACCATGACGCCCAGTATAACAAGAAATACTAAAATCCCCATATTATAAGCATCTGTAAGAGAGCCTATAATACCGTCCTGAAACACATGAAGTATCGTCTTTTCAAAAGTAAACCCGGAGTAAAATACTCCCCCAATCAAAATCCCCACAAACAAAGAACTGTATACTTCCTTTGTAATCAAGGCAAGCACGATAGCCACAATCGGAGGAACCAGCGACCAAAAGGACGCGTACATCTTCGGAACATACTCCGCGGCTTCGTCCGCCGCAAACACCGTCATGCTGCTCATAAGGAGAATCCCAAGAAGTACCGCCGCTCCCCATAATGCTTTTTTCTTTTCCCTCATCTTCTCATATCCTTTCTAAAGGTAAATAAAATATAAAAATGCCATGAACAACGCTTTCCGGGCGCGCTCATGGCATAGCATACAACAATCC
>CAMNTQ010000080.1 GCA_946558695.1 uncultured Lachnospiraceae bacterium | reverse complement strand
CTGTGTGAGACCTTTTTCCATGCGGAGCTGCTTTAATTTCTTTCCGATTTCCATCATCTTATCCTCTTCTTTTTATTGTCGAAATATGTGTGACAGTAAAAATAAACAAAAAGTTTAGCATTATTATACATCCTATGCAAAAAAAAGCAATAGTTTTTCAATAAAAATCATTCGGCATAAAAACGTTTCAGATTTTCAAGTCTGGAAGACATATTTACGATAAGTAAATCAGCGAGCGTCAGCGCGGCCATAGATTCTACGACGACGACGGCTCTCGGAACGATGACGGGGTCATGGCGTCCCGTGACGGCAAGGGATGTGTTTTCTCTGTCTTTGGTGACGGTTTCCTGTTCCCTTGCGATGGAAGGAGTCGGCTTTACGGCGGCGCGGATCAGGATAGGACACCCGTCGCTTAAGCCGCCTAATGTGCCGCCGGAGTGGTTTGTCCTTTTATAAATGCGGCCGTCCTCCGAGTAAAATGTATCGTTGTTGCCGCTTCCGAAAGCGCCTGCTGTCAAAAAGCCGTCCCCGATTTCCACCCCCTTGACAGCGCCGATGGACATGATGCCTCTGGCAAGCGAGGCGTCAAGTTTATTGAAAACAGGCTCTCCGATACCGACAGGAACCCCGGTGATCCGGCACTCGATCGTACCGCCCGAGGAATCTTTATTTTTCATGCATTCCTCGAGATAAGCGGAAGCTTTCTCTGCATAGGCGTTGTTAGGCATATATAGTTTGTTTTCCGTGATACAGGAAAAATCGTATTCCTCTTCCGGAATTGTAATCGGACCGATGGAACGGGTATAGGAGGTAAGCTTAATGCCAAGCTGCCCTAACAGCTTTGAGGCAACGGCGCCTGCGGCAACTCTTCCGATCGTCTCACGGCCGGAGGAACGTCCGCCGCCCCGGTAATCACGGAAGCCATATTTGGCGTCAAAGGTGTAATCAGCATGTCCGGGCCGATAACAGTCCTTGATTTTTCCATAATCTCTGGAACGCTGATCCTGATTTTTTATCAGGATGGATATAGGAGTTCCGGTTGTCCTCCCCTCAAATACACCTGATAGGATATCGGCATGGTCAGACTCCTGCCTTGTTGTCGTAAACTTGCTCTGCCCAGGTTTCCTGCGGTCTAAATAGACTTGAATATCTTTTTCGCAGAGGGCAAGACCGGCGGGGCACCCGTCGATGACAACACCGATGGCAGCGCCGTGGGACTCCCCCCATGTAGTGATTTTAAATAAAGTTCCATAAGTTGAACCAGCCATAGTCATATCTCCTTTAGAATCAAGTTGAATTTTTATATGCAACAGTATAAAACAATTCTTATAAATATGTGAAGGGAAAAATGTAAATATGTGAGAAAAATGTAATATTTCATCATAAAATCTTCATTTTTATTTAAAAGATTTTTCCTATACATTTGTGTAAAAGCATATTATAATAAAACAGTATGAATGATAAAAAGGGAGTATATTTGTTCATCGTGTAACCTATTGATAGAATAAGGAGTTTAGAGTATGGCTGGCAAGGGTAAAAAGACAGACGATTTTATTGAAGATATCGAGGATATAGAGGATATCGAGGAGACCGTGAAGAAAATCTACGATGAGGATGATTCCGATAAGAAAAAGGACAAGAATAAGAAGAAAAGACGCCGGCGCAGGAAGAAAAGCGGTGCGGGTAAGAAGATACTGCTTTCTATGGGAGTGGTCATTGTCCTTCTGGCTGCGGCATATTTTGGGATAGCCATGTATTTTAACAGTCATTTTATGTTTGATACGAAGATCAACGGGGTGGATTTTTCTCTGAAGGAAGTCAGTGAGGTTGAGGACTATTTAAAGAAGCAGGTGGCTGATTACACATTGACGCTGGAGGAATCAGACGGCAGCAGGGAAGTCATCAAAGGGGCGGATATTGATATTGAATTCACATCGGGGGAACGCTTAAAGCAGCTGGCGGAAGGACAGCAGAAGCTTTTATGGATAAAGTCTTTATGGGAACCGACAGAGATTGAGGCCAAAGTAGGCGTCAAGTATAATGCGGATAAGCTGAATGCAGTGATAGATCAGCTGAAATGTATGGATGAAAAAAAGCAGACGGCTTCTAAGAATGCTTATCCGGCATTCAAGGACGGTAAATTTGAGATAGTGCCGGAAGTGATCGGAACTAAAATTGATGAGGAAAAATTCCGGGCGGCAGTTACGAAGACAATTGATGGATTTGTAGATAACGTAAATCTCAGAGAAGAAGACTGCTATGTTTTGCCGAAATTTACTTCGGAGTCTAAGGAAGTGATCGAGGCGGCGGAAAAGATGAACAGCTATCTGGGAGCCAAGATTACATATGATTTCGGATCAGAGACAGAGGTTGTAGACTCTGCTGTAATATCAGAATGGATCAAGATCAATAAGAAGAAGATGAAGGTGTCCTTTAATGATGATGATGTGAAGGAATATATTAAAAAGCTAGCCAAAAAGTATGATACAAAGTATAATGCGAAGGAGTTCACGACGGCAGACGGCGATAAGGTGAAGGTAGAGGGCGGCAGTTATGGCTGGCAGATCAATCAGGACGCCGAGTATGAGGAATTAACAAAGGATATTAAAAAGGCACAGGTTGTAACGAGAGAGCCTAAGTATACAAGCAAGGCGGCATCGCATTCGGGCGCCGGAGTCGGGAACACTTACGCGGAGGTTGATCTGACCGATCAGCATATGTATTTCATCAAAAACGGTAAGGTTGTTTTGGAAACAGATATTGTTACAGGTAATCCCAACAAAGGAAATGCAACTCCGCAGGGGATCTACACCTTGTCTTATAAGACGAGGAATGCGACGCTTCGCGGCGAGAAGAAGGCTAATGGAGAATATTCCTATGAGACTCCGGTAAAATATTGGATGCCGTTTAACGGAGGCATTGGATTTCATGATGCTACATGGCAGCCAACTTTCGGAGGGGACAGGTATAAGAGTCATGGATCGCACGGATGTGTGAATATGCCGGAAGAAAAGGCAAAAGAGCTTTATGATCTGATCAGTGCGGGCATACCGGTCGTGTGCCATTATTAGAACAGGTGTGGAAGAGAAAAGGATTATATCATGTATGAATTGCTGAAAAAGGACGGGGCGGCAAAGAGGGGCAGGCTCTCTACGGTGCATGGGATCATCGAAACTCCGGTATTTATGAACGTAGGGACTGCAGCAGCCATTAAAGGTGCGGTTGCAACAACAGATCTGAGGGAGATCGGGACGCAGGTGGAGTTGTCGAATACGTATCATCTTCATGTCCGCCCGGGAGATAAAGTAGTAAAAAAAATAGGCGGATTGCATAAATTTATGGCATGGGACCGCCCAATCCTTACGGATTCCGGAGGATTTCAGGTATTTTCTCTGGCGGGATTGAGAAAGATCAAGGAAGAGGGTGTTTATTTTAACTCCCATATTGACGGAAGAAAGATATTCATGGGGCCGGAAGAGAGTATGCAGATACAGTCAAATCTGGCTTCTACCATAGCTATGGCATTTGATGAGTGTCCTTCCAGTGTGGCGGACAGAGAATATATCGAAAAGTCTGTGGACCGGACGACGAGATGGCTGATTCGCTGCAAGGCGGAGATGGAACGGCTGAATCGTCTTCCAGATACGCTGAATCCGCAGCAGATGCTCTTCGGAATCAATCAGGGAGGCGTGTATGAGGATATCCGCATCCGGCATGCGAAGGAGATTGCTGCGCTCGATCTGGATGGATATGCTGTAGGAGGTCTGGCGGTAGGGGAGTCGCACGAAGAGATGTATCGGATTCTGGAAGCGGTTGTCCCTTATCTTCCGCAGGATAAGCCGGCCTATCTTATGGGCGTCGGAACACCGGAGAATATTCTGGAAGCGGTAGACCGGGGGATTGATTTCTTTGACTGTGTATATCCAAGCCGGAACGGAAGGCATGGACATGTATATACGAATCACGGAAAGCTTAATCTGTTCAATGCGAAATATGAGCTGGACACATGTCCGATTGAAGAGAACTGCCAGTGTCCGGCGTGCAGGAATTACTCCAGAGCCTATATCAGACATCTGCTGAAAGCGAAGGAAATGCTTGGCATGCGGCTTTGCGTACTGCATAATCTGTATTTTTATAATCAGATGATGGGCGAGATCAGGGCTGCCATTGAAGCGGGAAGATATAAGGAATATAAGAAGAAAAAGATTGCCGGAATGAGACGGAGCGGCGCTGATGATTTATAAAATATATATGAATTGATAAATTTTACTTGATGAAAAATGTATTATTGTGTATGATAGCAATAGTGTTTAAATTTAGTAGGAGGAATGATTATGTTCAGTTTAGCAGCGCAGAATACGGCCGGTCCGAGCGGTTTGATCCTGATCTTAGTATATGTAGCGATCTTTGCCGGCTTTTATTTTATCTTTATGAGACCTCAGAAGAAGGAGCAGAAGAGGGTACAGGCCATGATCTCAGCTCTTGAAGTAGGAGACACTGTACTTACTACAAGCGGGTTTTATGGTGTGATCATTGATATCACGGATGAGGATGTTATCGTAGAATTCGGAAGCAACAAAAACTGCCGTATTCCGATGCAAAAAGGTGCGATCGCGCAGGTTGAGAAAGCATCGGCAGAGTAGGAAAAAAGTAAAGGCAGGAATATGGCTGTTATTTAGGAGGGACTTTTGTACAGAAGGTCCTTCTTTTTGTATCTTTTTTGGGCAAAATGCTATTAGACAACATTATGGCAGTTGTGGTAAACTATGAATTCGGAACAGCAATTGAAGGGATTGCAAAGGAATCTATAAGATTATCATATGCAGAAATATGTAGGAGGCAGACTATGCTTAGGGATGAATTGAACAATCTTGTACAGAAGAGAAACCAGAAGACGATCGGCGAGGCAGATGACCGCGAATTATACGGCGCTTTGCTGGAATATACGAAGGAGAAGCTGAAAGATACGTCCCCGATTCAGGGTGATAAGAAATTGTATTACATATCAGCGGAATTCCTGATCGGTAAGCTTTTGTCCAATAATCTCATCAATCTTGGTATCTATGATGAGACGGCAAGGCTTTTAAAAGAATATGGAAAAGACTTGGCGCGTATTGAAGAGATGGAGCCGGAGCCGTCTCTTGGAAATGGAGGACTTGGAAGACTGGCAGCATGTTTCCTTGATTCGATTGCAACACTCGGGCTGTCGGGCGACGGAATCGGTCTGAATTACCATATGGGGCTTTTTAAGCAGATTTTTGAGAACAGAAGGCAGAAGGAAGTGCCGAATCCGTGGATTGAGCCGGAAGGATGGCTCTGTGATACAGGGATTTCTTTTGAGGTGCCTTTCCGCGATTTTACGCTGACTTCGGCACTTTATGACATTGATGTGGCGGGGTATGAGAACGGTAAGAACAAACTTCATCTTTTCGACGTAAAGAGTATCGACGAGGGGATCATACGGAATGGTATTACTTTTGATAAAAGAGAGGTGGCAAAAAATCTTACCTTGTTCCTTTATCCGGATGACAGCGATGAGGCAGGGAATCTCCTTCGGATCTATCAGCAGTATTTTATGGTGTCAAACGGCGCTCAGCTGATTCTTATGGAGTGTGAGGAGAAGGGTTGGGATCTTCGAAAGCTCCATGAACATGTGGCGATACAGATCAACGATACACATCCGTCTATGGTTATTCCGGAATTGATCCGTCTGCTTGTCAAGAAAAACATTGACTTTAATGAGGCGATCGAGATCGTGGAGAAGACATGTGCGTATACAAACCATACGATTCTGGCGGAAGCATTGGAGAAATGGCCGGTTCATTATCTGGAACAGGTGGCTCCCCAGATCGTGCCGATCATCAAAGAGCTTGATGTGCGGGTGAAAGCGAAATATAATAATCCGGAAGTAGCGATCATTGATGAACAGGGACGCGTACACATGGCGAATATGGATATACACTATGGCTATAGCGTGAACGGCGTGGCGGCGCTTCATACGGAGATATTGAAAAATTCCGAGCTTAAGGCATTTTATGATATTTATCCGCAGAAGTTCAATAATAAAACAAATGGCATTACTTTCCGTCGTTGGCTCCTTCACTGTAATCATGAGCTGACAGAGTGGATTGGAAAGTATGTGGACGGCTTTCAAAAGGATGCGGATCAGCTTCAGGGGCTTTTAGAGTATATTGATAATGAAACGGTGCTTGATGAACTTCTGGCAGTAAAGCATAAGAAGAAGGAGGAGCTTTCGGCGTACCTTAAAGAGACGCGGGGACTGACGCTGGATCCGAATTCTATTTTTGACATTCAGGTGAAGAGGCTGCACGAGTATAAGAGACAGCAGATGAATGCCTTGTATGCTATTTACAAATATCTGGAGATTAAGGCAGGAAGAAAACCTGCAATGCCGATTACGATGATCTTTGGCGCGAAGGCGGCTCCTGCTTACCATATTGCCAAGGATATTATCCATCTGATCCTCTGTATCCAGAGTCTGGTGGAGAGCGATCCGGAGGTATCGCCGTATCTGAATGTTGTTATGGTGGAAAACTATAATGTTACGATGGCGGAACACTTGATTCCGGCTTGTGATATCTCTGAACAGATATCACTTGCTTCTAAGGAAGCGTCAGGGACTGGCAATATGAAATTTATGTTAAATGGCGCAGTGACGCTCGGAACAGAGGACGGAGCGAATGTAGAGATTCATGAGCTGGTGGGTGATGATAATATCTACATCTTCGGAGAGAGCAGCGATCAGGTTATTGAACATTACAAGAATTATGATTACCGCGCGGCAGATTATTATATCAATGATGAGCAGATCAGAGAGATTATTAACTTTATCATCAGTCCTGAGATGATGAAGATTGGGGAGCCTTATCATCTCCTTCGGATCCATGCGGAGCTGATCCAGAAAGACTGGTTTATGACGCTTCTTGACCTTAAGGAGTATATAGGTGCGAAGGAGCGGGCATATGCGGATTATGAAGATCGCAGGTCGTGGAGTAAGAAGATGCTTGTGAATATCGCCAAAGCGGGATATTTCTCATCAGACCGGACGATTGCGGAGTACAATAAAGATATCTGGAAGTTAAAATAAGGTGAACAGACCTGAAAGGTCCTGCGGTTCATGATGTTTGTATGAATGAGGCAGGATCTTTTTTGTATTATCAGATTTGATTGATACCAGATAAGGATAAATTTTTTAACCTATACATAGGTTCTTTTGATTGAGTATCAGCTTTCCATATGCTATAATGAACTCGTGTAATTGAAAAGAAAGTAGGATGCGATTTTCCGATGGATGCCCTCTAGTCTAACGAAAGAGGGTGATGCCCTATGAGTATAATGGAAGTTCTT
>CAMNTQ010000079.1 GCA_946558695.1 uncultured Lachnospiraceae bacterium | reverse complement strand
TGACAGAATTATGATCGTGGCCTGCGGCTCTGCGTATCATACTGGTATTACGAGCAAATATATTTTTGAAGACCTTGCAAGAATTCCCGTAGAGGTGGATCTGGCTTCCGAATTTCGTTACCGCAGACCGATTCTGAATGATAAAACTCTTGTCGTAGTTATCAGCCAGTCAGGTGAGACGGCAGATTCGCTGGCGGCGCTTCGGGAATCGAAGAAGCGGGGCGCAAGAGTGCTTGGTATCGTGAACGTTGTGGGCAGTTCCATCGCAAGAGAGGCCGACAATGTGATGTATACGTGGGCGGGGCCGGAGATTGCGGTTGCCACTACAAAGGCATACTCCGCGCAGTTGATCGCGCTCTACCTTCTGGCTATGAAGTTCGCATGCGCCCGCGGGCAGATGGAAGAAGAACTTTTGCAGGAGCTGCTTTCGGATCTTCGCGCGCTGCCGTCCCAGATTGAGATGCTTCTTAATAATAAAGGGAAGATTCAGCGATTTGCCAATCGTTATCTGGCGGCGAAAGATGTGTTTTTCATTGGCCGCGGTGTGGATTATGCGATTTCGCTGGAGGGTTCTCTGAAACTCAAGGAGATTTCCTATATACATTCGGAGGCATATGCCGCAGGAGAACTAAAACATGGAACCATTTCGCTTATAGAAGAGGGGACGCTGGTTGCAGCGGTTCTCACGCAGAAAGAGCTGTATAAAAAGACGCTCAGCAATATGGTTGAAGTAAGTACGAGAGGAGCCTTCGTGCTGGCCGTTACGAATGAGGGCAATACAGAAGTGGAACGGGCAGCGGATTATGTGATCTATATTCCGGAGACGAACAAGTATTTTACGAATTCACTGGCTATCATACCGCTTCAGCTTTTTGGCTATTATATTGCAGTGGGAAGGGGATGCGATGTCGATAAACCGCGGAATCTGGCAAAATCAGTTACTGTTGAATAAGTGTTGAACTTTCCGCGAGAATATAGTAGTATAGTGTAGTGTTAGATAAAGACTGGAATAAAACGGTACAAAAGAAAGGCTAAGTATGGCGAGAAGAAGAGAATTGGCGGCGGTCAGAGCCGCGAGGGCCAGAAAAAGGCGAAGACGGAAAAAGAGGTTAAGGGCGGTTATCCTCTTCTTTGAGACGATTATATTGATGATGCTGATGGGAACGGCATATGTCATGGCGAAATATGACAAATTCCAATTCGTCGGCATGGACAATGTCGAGGTAAATGAAGGGATAGATTTGGAAGGCTATACAACGATCGCTCTTTTTGGCGGTGATTCCAGAGAAGGACAGTTAGAGGAAGGGACTCATGCCGATACGATTATTGTCGTGTCGATTGATAATGAGAGTAAAGATATCCGGATGGCCTCCATATACCGGGATACACTTCTCAAACAGATGAACGATACGTACAGAAAAGCGAATAATGCATATTTTGTGGGCGGACCCGAGGAAGCGGTCAATATGCTGAACAAGAATCTCGATCTTGACATTGAAGATTATGCGACGGTGGATTTTAAGGCGATGGCAGATGTCGTCGATCTGATGGGCGGGATTGAGATTACGGTAACGGACGCAGAAGCCAAGATGATGAATAAATACATTGGGGAGACGGCGAAAGCAGCGGGCAAGAAAGCGAAGGAGTTGGATGGCGGAGGTACGTACAAGCTGGACGGCCCGCAGGCAGTTACTTATTCGAGACTGCGCAAACTGGAGGGCGGAGATTATAAGCGTACGGAACGTCAGCGTACAGTGATCAAAAAACTGTTCAAGAAAATCAAGACAACGGATCTGGCCACGATCAATGAAATTATTGACACAGTATTTCCTCAGGTATCTACAAGCTTCAGTCTGAAAAAGATTATCGGACTGGCAGCGGCGCTTATGGATTATACTCTTGGTGACAGCGAAGGATTTCCTTTTGAAAAATCGGACGGAATTACATATCCTGAGGCCGGGGATGTGGTTGTGGCGCAGGGTCTTGCAGAGAATGTGAGGGAGCTTCATGAGTTCCTGTATCCGAATCAGGTCCCGGAGGAAGTATCGGAGACCGTGCAGACGATCTCGGCGGAGCTTGAGAATGAGACCGGCGTAGTTAGACCGGCAGAGCTTGATGCCGAGCCGGAAGAGGATGAAGAAGGAGACGGTGGCGAGCTTTCTTATGAAGATACGGACGCTTCAGAGGATGGCGGCGATACGGAAAGTTCCTATGAAGACACTGGAGAGACAGAGTTCTTGGAGGAGTGAGAAAATGAATAAAAAAGAAGGTAAGAGCATGAGATTAGCAAAGAGAATCAGTGGTGTGTTGTTGGCGCTTTGTTTGGCGGTGCCGTGTTTTTCCATGGTCGTAAATGCGGCGGACGGGAAGATATCATTTTCAGATCCGGAGACAAAGGTCGGGGATTATGTGGAAGTGAAATGTGCGGTACGCTCCACGGGAGGCTCTCTGGGAGACGTAGAGGTACAATTGAGTTATGACAGTGAATCGCTGAGTTTTGATTCTGGGGACGGCGCTGAATCGGACGAAGACGGCAGCGTGACTTGTACAGGAAATGGCGGCTCCGCGGAGCAGATTTTTATGCTGAAATTTCAGGCTCTGAAAGAAGGAAGTACACAGATCACAGTGGCGGGCGCAACGATTACTTCAGGGGAAGGAAATGAGCTTTCGCTGGAGGAAGGAAATTCTACAATCAAGATTGCCGAAGGCGATCCTTCGAAGATCAAAGAGAAAGAAGAAGGAGAGGGGAATGAAGCATCGTCCGCTTCCGCCGATGATATACAAGTTGAAGTAGGCGGAGTGTCCTATATATTGACTGACAAATTTCCAGAGGGAGATGTTCCGGCAGGTTATGAGCGTACGACCGTTACGCTGGACGGTCAGGAACGCCAGATGGTTACCAATGCCAACAACGGCGTGACACTGGGGTATCTGCTGAACGGCGATACCGGAAGCTTTTATTTATATAATGAAGAGAACGCTACGTTTTCGCCTTATGAGGAACTGGTGATTTCCGATAAGACTTCCATTATTCTTCTGAGCGATATATCGGCAGTGAGCCTTCCGTCCGAGTACAAGGAAGCAGAGCTTACTTTGGAAGAGAAGACGTTCCCTGTATGGCAGAAATCCGGCGAGGAAGGGTATTATGTGCTCTATGCCATGAACAGCAACGGAGAGAACGATTTTTACCGGTACGATGCACAGGAAAATACTTATCAGAGATTTGTGCCGGAAGGCAGTGCGGATGAAAAAGAAAAAACTTCCGGACTGCTTGGCAAGGTTGAAAAATTTATAGAGAAAAATATTCAGAAAATCGTCCTGTTTGGAGGGTTGGGACTGATTGTAATTATCATTCTGATTGTTACGCTGGGAATCAAGCTCTTTAACCGCAATGCGGAGTTGGATGAGCTTTACGAGGAATACGGACTCAACGATGAGGAGCCGGAATCTGCAAAGGAGAAAAAGAAAGGAAAAGAGAAGAAGCAGGAAAAGCCGGGACGAGGCAGGAAAAAGAAAGATTTTGATGAGGATGATTTTGCTACGGAAGATATGAGCTTCACGGAAGACATAGGACTTACGTCGGATATGGATTTTACGGAGGATCTAAGTTTTACGTCGGACATGGGATTTACGTCGGACATGGGCTTTACGGAGGATATGAGCTTTACGGAAGATATGGATATGGAGGAAGATTTCCAGACGGCTCAGATGGAATATGCGGAGGATGATTTTGCTACGGAAGAGATGAGTCTTGAAGACGGCGATCTGCTGGACGATGTGGATTCCGATGAGTTTGTTGTCTATGGAGGACAGAGCCGTACGGAAGAACTGACCATCGATGATTTGGATGATCTCTTAAGCGACGGCCCGAAGAAGAAAAGAAAACCGGATCCGGACGATACGTTCAAGGTTGATTTTATTGATCTTGATTAAATCATAATATGATACATGTGTCAAAAAGTCATAGGTTTCCTGCTTGCATGAGAAAGCGTGACTTTGGGATACGTGTATCAGAGTGCAGGCCCCTGCAGTGGATGCAGGGGTTTGTTGTGTACATCATTACGTTTGATAAACCGCAGGGAGGATGGATATGAAGAAAAGAAGAGATAAGAGGGACGAGGTATTTTTTCGCGGGATGGTTTTAGGAGGTTTGTTAGGAAACGCCGTGTTACATGTATTTGTCTTCCGAAAGGTGTTTGAGCGTCCCGCAAAAAGCTGGAAAAGACAGAAGTATGACTGCGCGCTTGTCTGCGGCTGCCCTGCGAATCTGAACGGAAGTCCTTCTGCAGTGATGAGGACGCGTGTGGAGAAGGCGGTGCAGCTGTGGCGCGAGGGAAAAGTGGAAAAGCTGTTTTTTACCGGCGGGCATGTGAAAAATCCGCATATCGAATCAGAGATCATGAAGGATTATGCCGTGAAGCTTGGAGTGCCCGAGGAGCTGATCGTCACAGAGACGGAATCGGTGAGTACCTACCACAATATGATGAAATCCAAGGATCTTATGGAAGCAGAGGGGCTTCATAACTGCGCGGTTGTTACAAACGGATGGCATCTTCGCAAGGCAAACCACTATGCAAAGAAGTTTGGGCTGGATTATGTCATGTGCGCGGCAGATGAGCCGGATAATATCGGATGTATTAAGAGGCTCTGGAGATATGTCAGTATTAATCTTCACATGTATCTGAATTTTTACAGAGGGTTATATTGATTGCTGCAATTACAAGATGCTGGAGGCAAAATACCTTTTGCCCTCAACATGACATTTACTTTATGAACGGCAGATGTTAAAATAGGCAATGTATCAGGGCGGACGATCAGAGAGGTATGATTATGAAGTGGAAACAATTTCGGTTAAAGACGACGGCGGAAGCAGAGGACATCGTAAGCAGTATGCTGGCGGAGCTTGGCATTGAAGGCGTGCAGATTGAGGATGGGATTCCTTTGACAAAGGAAGATCAGGAGCAGATGTTTGTGGATATTCTTCCTGATATAGCCAAAGACGATGGCACGGCTTACCTTACTTTTTATTTGGATATGGAGGAGGATGCGGATAAGATTCTTTCTGATGTGCGAAAAGAGCTTCAGGATATGGGCAGTTTCCTTGATTTGGGAGCATGCACGATCGAGGAGTCAGAGACGGAGGATATCGACTGGGTGAATAACTGGAAGCAGTATTTCCATCAGTTTTATATTGATGATATTCTTGTTATTCCATCCTGGGAGCACGTGAAGGAAGAGGATGCAGAAAAGCTTGTGATCCACATCGATCCGGGAACCGCATTCGGAACGGGAATGCATGAGACGACGCAGCTTTGTATCCGCGCGCTGAAGAGATATGTAAAAAAAGGCGACTATGTGCTGGACGTGGGATGCGGAAGCGGAATTTTAGGGATGCTGGCGCTGAAATTCGGAGCGGAACATTCCGTGGGTACGGACCTTGATCCCTGTGCCATTACCGCAACTTATGAGAATATGGAAGAGAACGGGATCGGGAAAGACCAATACGAAGTGATGATCGGCAATATCATAGACGACAAGGAGGTGCAGGATCAGGCTGGCTATGAGAAGTATGATATTGTAGCCGCTAATATTCTTGCGGACGTGCTTGTGCCGTTAACGCCGGTTATCCTTTCACATATGAAGCAGGGGGCGGTTTATATTACCAGCGGGATTATTGATGATAAGGAGCAGACGGTGGTGGACGCGGTAAATGAGGCAGGGTTAGAAGTCCTTGAAGTGAACCATCAGGGCGAATGGGTATCAGTAGTGGCAAAGAAAAAGTAGGAGTGTCCTTATGCAGCATTTTTTTGTGCCGGCTTCTCAGGTAGAGGAGACGGAGATTATAGTGAAAGGCTCGGATGTGAACCATATGAAAAATGTTCTCCGCATGAAGCCGGGTGAGGAGGTAACGGTCAGCGACGGCAATAACTGCCGTTATCTGTGCCGCATAAAAGAATATGTGGAGACAGGGGAGGCAATGCTGACAGTGATACGAAGAGAGGAAAATGATACGGAACTGCCTTCCAAGATTTATCTTTTTCAGGGACTGCCCAAGCAGGATAAGATGGAACTTATCGTCCAGAAAGCGGTGGAACTTGGCGTGTATCAGATTATTCCTGTGGCTTTGAAACGCTGTGTGGTTAAACTGGATGAAAAAAAGGCCCGGAAGAAAATCAGCCGGTGGCAGGAGATATCAAAGAGCGCGGCAAAACAGTCGGGGCGGGGTATTGTGCCGGAGGTGAAAAGCGTGCTGCCGTGGCAGGAGGCGTTAGAGCTTGCTGCAAAGCTGGACATCTTATTGATTCCCTATGAGCTTGCGGAAGGGATGGATAAGACTAAGAAATTACTTGCTGCAATTCAGCCGGGACAGTCTATCGGCATCTTTATCGGCCCGGAAGGGGGCTTTGAGAAAGCGGAAGTCTCAGAGGCACTGGAAAAAGGCGCAGAGGCGATCACACTTGGAAGAAGGATTCTGCGCACGGAAACGGCTGGAATTACGACATTATCTATGTTGATGTTCCAATTGGAGGAATAGCCACATATTCTATAAATAAGAAAAGAAAAACAGGAAGTGGGTATATGAAAGAAATATATTTGGACAATTCTGCAACAACACGCGCATATGAATGTGTTGGCGATCTTGTGCGCAAAGTTATGTGCGAGGATTATGGGAATCCGTCTTCCGTGCACAAAAAGGGTATGGAAGGAGAAAGGTATATAAAAGAGGCGAAGGAAATACTGGCAAAGCTCTGGAAGGTGCAGGAAAAGGAAATTTTCTTTACGTCCGGCGGGACAGAGAGCGATAATCTTGCGCTGATCGGGGCAGCGAGAGCGAACCGCCGGGCAGGAAACCATCTGATCACGACGGCGATCGAGCATCCGGCGATCATCAATACGATGCGGTATTTAGAAGAAGAAGGCTTTCGGGTTACGTTTCTTCCGGTAGACCGTTTTGGCAGAGTTAAGCTGGAAGCGCTGAGAAAAGCGCTGTGTGCGGATACCATTCTTGTATCCATTATGTATGTGAATAATGAGGTGGGTTCCGTGCAGCCGATTCAGGAAGCCGCAGGTATCGTGAAGGCTTATAATAAGAATATTCTGTTTCATGTGGATGCAGTGCAGGGGTTTGGAAAATACCGCATCTATCCAAAGAGACTGAAGGTAGATATGTGCTCTGTCAGCGGACATAAGATTCACGGGCCGAAAGGAGTCGGCGCACTCTATATTGACGGCAGCGTGAAGATTAAACCGATCGTATTCGGCGGGGAACAGCAGAAAAATGTCCGTTCCGGAACGGAAAATGTTCCGGGTATTGCGGGGCTTGGTCTGGCGGCAAAGACCATCTATAAGAATCTGGACGAGAAGGTGGCCGGAATGCGCGCGTTGAAGGAGCACTTTATAGAAGGTGTGTCCCAGATTGAAAACACGAAAATTCATGGGATGTATGACGAGACGTCCGCACCTCATATTATCAGCGTGGGCTTTGCAGGAATCCGAAGTGAAGTACTTCTCCATGCGTTGGAGGAGAAGGGAATCTATGTGTCTTCCGGCTCTGCATGTTCTTCCAATCATCCGCAGGTGAGCGGGGTGCTCAAAGGAATTGGAGCAAGTCAGGAATACTTGGATGCGACGCTGAGATTCAGTATGTCAGAGTTTACAACCCGCGAGGAGATTGATTACACATTGGAGGTCTTAAAGGAACTGGTGCCGCGGCTCAGGAGATATACGAGACGTTAATATAATCAGAAACTAAGGAGAGAGAAGATGAGATTTCACACATTTTTGTTAAAATACGGAGAGATTGGGATCAAGGGAAAGAACCGCTATCTTTT
>CAMNTQ010000078.1 GCA_946558695.1 uncultured Lachnospiraceae bacterium | reverse complement strand
AAAGCGGAATTTAATCTTACAAAGTGGAATTTACTTTTTCAATTCACCATTTTTTTCGTTTTGTTCTATACATACAATAATTGAACATTTACCTTCGCATTTTCGTCAATCTCCATAACCATATAGGATGGTTTTCGGCCAAGCTGCCTCGGATATGCGATACTGCCTGGATTCAGCGTGATAAGACCTCCCTTATCAGAATAAGCCGGCTTATGGGTATGACCGTACATCACGATATCCGCTCCTCTGATCCTTGCCTCCTTTTTCAAATATTCTTCATTCATAGAGACATAATACGGATGTCCATGCGTTATAAATATATGCCTTCCACAGACCTCGAACTCCTCTTCTCTCGGAAGATCAGAAAAGAAATCATTGTTACCGCTAACAATATGTGCCGGGCAATCCACCAGCGCCCTTATATAATCCTCTCCGCCTTCCGTATCTCCAAGATGTATCAGCATATCAATATGATCTGTTCTCTCAATAACCTTTTCCAGATTACGATGCGATTTGTGTGTATCACTAACAATCAGTATCTTCATATTCTTCACCGCTGTATTCTTCTTTTTTCAATTATCTCTCTCATCTTTCTAAGCCCTTCGCCCCGGTGGCTCAGCTCATTCTTCTTTTCAGGAGAAATCTCAGCAGTGGTACATCCGTATTCCGGCAGAAAAAATATCGGATCATATCCAAACCCGTTCTCTCCCGCTATTGCATAACCGATCATTCCCTCCATCGTACCCCTCGCCACTTCACTTGTCCCGTCAGGAAATACCGCTGCAATCGCACATACAAACCTTGCCGTCCGATTTTTATCCGGCACACCTTTCAGCCTGTCAAGAATCGCTTGATTTTTTATATCGTAAGACGTGTCTTCCCCCATATAGCGGGCTGAATAGATTCCCGGCTCTTTGTTCAGGTAATCGATCTCAAGCCCCGAATCATCAGCAAGTATGATTGCATCCTTATACCTTGGATTCTTCGCAGCAATCTTAGCAATTCCCGTCGCTTTGATCAGCGCATTCTCCTCAAAGGTCTGGCCATTCTCCTCGATATCAGCCGTAATTCCTGCTTCCTTCTGAGAAAAAATCTCCATACCAAGTCCTTTCAGAATCATACGGATCTCAACCATCTTATGCTCATTTCCCGTCGCAAATATTATCTTCTCCATCTCTTATGCTCCTTTTATCCTCTTTGGCGGTTTCGGACCCAAAAACTGATAAAAATAAGTTTTTAACATCCCATTATAAATTTTCCGGTTCTTATCTGCTTTTCGTCCAAAATGCTTTACTGCCTCCTCGTAGGAAGTTATCATGTACGCAGACCACGAATCCAACTGGCTGAATCTCTCTCCAAAAATCTGATATAACTGCGGCAGATCCTTCTTATCCTCCAGACGCTCTCCATAAGGCGGATTCGTAATGATAAATCCATACTTCTTTGGATGACTTAACTCCGATACAGAACGCTCCTGAAAATGGATTAGATGATCTACCCCTGCCTCCTTTGCATTTCTTCTGGCTATCTTAATAACAGCTCCATCTGCATCATAGCCCTGTATATCAACGGATATAGGATTCTCTATCATATCATTCGCTTCGTCCATCACATCATACCAAAGCTTTTTAGGAATCAGATTCCCCCATTCCTCCGATAAAAATGAACGGTTCATGCCCGGCGCAATATTGGAAGCTATCATAGCCGCCTCAATTGGAAATGTACCGCTTCCGCAGAACGGATCCACTAATATCCGATCCCTCCGCCACGGTGTCAGCATAATAAGCGCTGCCGCAAGTGTCTCTGTAATCGGCGCTTTCCCTGCTATCTCGCGGTATCCTCTCTTATGAAGCGACGTCCCAGAACTGTCAATTCCGACTGTCACCGCATCTTTCATCAAAAATACCCTTACCGGATAGGAAGCGCCATCCTCTGGAAACCATTCTATATGATAATGCTCCTGCATTCTCCTAACCATAGCTTTTTTCATGATAGACTGTATATCGGAAGGGCTGAACAGCCTGCTTTTTACAGAAGCTGCTTTAGCCACCCAGAATCTCCCGTTTTTAGGAATATACTCTTCCCACGGCAGACTCCTCGTCTTTTCAAATAATTCCTCAAAGGTAACGGCCTTGAAACTCCCCACCTTTAAAAGAATCCTCTCTGCCGTACGCAGAAATATATTCGCTCTGCACAATGCATCCGCATCCCCGTAAAAGGTTACTCTTCCATCCTCTACCGCCGCAATATCATACCCCAGCTCAATAATCTCTCTTTTTAAAACCGACTCCAGTCCAAAGTGACAAGGAGCAATCAATTCCATCTTTTTCATTTATCTCTCCACATACATTGATATTACCTCTCCATCTTACTTGCTAATACATAGCTTTGTCAATCCTCAAACAAAAAGAAGGATATGCTTTTACACATATCCCTCTTTCTGTCTGAATCAAATTAATAGTTGTTGCTTGTGTTTGATGTGTTCTTATTAGATGCGTTCTGGTTGGATGCATTCTTGTTTGAAGAATTCTGGTTGGATGCATTCTGATTGGATGCATTCTTGTTTGAAGAATTCTGGTTAGATGCATTCTGGTTAGATGCATTCTGATTGGATGCGTTCTGGTTAGATGAATTATAATTTTTTGCCATTTTCAAATTCCTCCTAATCTTTTTGATTCGGAGTTATTATGTGTACTTTTCATTTTTTTATGTAAGATATAAGAAATTAATATTTTTTTAATTTTTAGCTTGCTTTTTATTTCTTCCTATATTATACTATTTCTTGTAGAGAGAGAACTCTTTACAACCCCTTATTAATTATTTATACTCCCCTCAAAAGACCGATGGCTTCCCCCATCGGTCTTTTACTTTTCCCATATATTTCCTACCGCCTTCTCCCAAAGCTCCGTATAATGATCATAATAATAAGCACAGGTATTAAAATCGGCGCTATGAGACTAATTATTCCTCCCACAACTGCAACTACAGCAATCAAGACTCCGATGACTCCTAAAAGTATGACGATTAATTTCCACCATCCTCGCCCTGATGTCTCTATCCGCTTTACATAGCCGTCCTGCCGTTCATAACCATACTGAGTATCGGATTCATAAGCATAACCCGAACCTGCGCTTGATCCTTGTCTTCCTTCTGCTGCATCAATAACCGTCCGCGCGATCACCCATGGATCTCCAAGCCCGTCTATCACATCTTCCTCGCTTTTTCCGCCTTTCACTTCATCGAGAATATACTGATTGTAATAATCCACATTCTCCTGCACTGCGGGAGCAGCAAGATCGTTGCCGAGGGCTTCCCGCAATCTATCCAAAAACTCGTTCCTTGTCATCATATCCTCCTGTCTGTGTAATAAAAAACCTTGAACTTAGAATAACACATTTAGATTCGTGTTCCAAGTCCAAGGTTCTTAATTTTTATTAAACGAGTACCATTTATACCTCGAAAATCAAATCTCCGTATGACGGCATCGGCCACGCTTCTTTATCGACGATCATTTCCAGCTTATCAACCGGCGCCCGGAGCGCTTCCATCGCCGGAACTACATCAAAATGATAGAATCTTGCTTTCGCTTCGCCTTCTTCCATAGCTGCCGCCTGACCCACTAATTCACAAAGCTTGACATTCGCCTTTTTCGTCTCTGCTAGAAGCTTCGATACCTCCTCTAAAGCTTCGGACTGTACAGATGTATCCGCTCCCGCAGCCTTCACAGCTATAACCGTATCTGCAAGAGATTTTGTATATTTAATGACAGCCGGTATAAACTGCTTGCTTGCCATATCGATCATCGTACGCGCCTCAATATTAATCGCCTTCGCATAATTCTCGTACTTGATCTCCGCGCGCGATTCAAGCTCCGCCTTTGTAAATACTTTAAACTTCTCAAACATAGATATTGCTTTTTCCGTGGTAAGTGCAGGAATCGCCTCGACCATAGATTTGATATTCGGAAGTCCGCGCTTTTCGGCCTCTTTTACCCATTCATCAGAATAACCATTTCCATTGAATACGATGCGCTGATGTTCCGCCGCATATTTCTTGATCAGATCATGTACTGCAAGACTGAAGTCGTCCGCGCTCTCAAGCACGTCGCATGCCTCTGCAAATGCTTCCGCAACGATAGTATTAAGTACAACATTCGGTCCCGCAATAGAATCTCTGGAACCAACCATACGGAATTCAAACTTGTTCCCCGTGAACGCAAACGGAGATGTTCTGTTCCTGTCTGTGGCGTCTTTCGCAAGCTCAGGCAGTGTCCTTACGCCTGTTTCCAGTCTTCCGCCTTTAATACTGTGCGTAGCTTCCCCTGTAACAATAAGCTGTTCCATCACATCCTCTAGCTGCTCCCCAAGGAATATGGAAATAATTGCCGGCGGAGCCTCGTTCGCACCAAGCCTGTGATCATTACCCGGATCTGCCGCAGATTCGCGCAGAAGATCCGCATGCCTGTCAACTGCCTTGAGGATACAGGTCAGCACAAGCAAAAACTGAATATTCTCATGAGGCGTCTTACCAGGATCTAACAGATTCTTCCCATCGTCTGTCGTAAGAGACCAGTTATTATGCTTTCCAGATCCATTCACACCCGCAAACGGCTTCTCATGCAGCAGACATTTCATACCATGCTGGCACGCAACTCTCTTTAAAGTCTGCATTACAAGGTGATTATGGTCAACGGCCACATTAGCCTCTGCGTAAATCGGCGCAAGCTCATGCTGTGCCGGCGCAACCTCATTATGCTGTGTTTTAGCAGTCACCCCGACCTTCCACAGCTCTTCATTCACATCCTTCATAAATCCGGCGATTCTCTGACGGATCGTTCCGAAATAATGATCATCCAACTCCTGTCCCTTCGGAGGCATCGCACCAAAAAGCGTACGTCCGGTATAGATCAGATCCTTTCTCTGAAAGAACTTCTCTGCATCCACAAGAAAATATTCCTGTTCTGGTCCCACAGAAGGGGTTACCTTCTTCGACGTAGTATTTCCAAACAGGCGAAGGAGTCTGATTGACTGCTCATTAATTGCTTCCATAGAACGAAGAAGCGGTGTCTTTTGATCAAGCGCTTCTCCTGTATAGGAACAGAACGCCGTAGGAATACAAAGTGTAGCACCTGCCGCATCATGCCTTACAAATGCAGGAGACGTACAGTCCCATGCTGTATATCCTCTTGCCTCAAAAGTCGCGCGCAATCCTCCTGACGGAAATGAAGATGCATCCGGCTCTCCCTTGATCAGCTCTTTCCCAGAAAAACTCATCAGAACCTTGCCATTTAAAAGAGGCGCGGAAATGAATGAATCGTGTTTTTCCGCCGTAACGCCCGTCAAAGGCTGGAACCAATGAGTATAGTGGGTAGCACCCTTCTCAATTGCCCATTCCTTCATCTCATGTGCAATAACATCCGCCGTTGCCAAATCCAATTCTTTGCCTTCTTCAATCGTCTTCTTTAAATCTCTGTAGACCTTTTTCGGCAGACGCTCCTGCATCACGCTGTCATTAAACACATCTTTTCCGAAAATATCTGCCACATTAAATGCTTCGCTCATATCGTTCCTATCCCTTTCTTAATCTCGAAATTCTCACTGCGCCTACAACCCCTGCCGCTGGCGGCTTCTTTCGGATTTATGGCGGCTTAAGAAAAAAAGGCATTCCAATGGTGATTGGAACGCCTTTGTTCTTACTACGCCTGTTAGTATAACTCAATCTTCCTAAAAAGGCAAGCAAAAAATTATTTAATTTTTACGCCTTTCCAACAGAACCGAACAATTCCATCTTCTCTTTTACTTTCGCAACGATTGCTTCTGCGCCCGGTTTCAGTAATTTACGCGGATCAAATCCCTTTCCTTCAAGGTCTTTTCCAGCCTCAACGTACTTACGTGTTGCATCAGCAAATACTAACTGACACTCCGTATTAACATTGATCTTAGCTACTCCAAGATCGATTGCTTTTTTGATCATGTCATCCGGAATACCTGTACCGCCGTGAAGAACTAACGGCATATCGCCTGTCAGCTTCTGAATCGCATCCAAAGTCTCAAAGCTTAACCCCGCCCAGTTTTCAGGATATTTACCGTGAATATTGCCAATACCTGCTGCCAGCATGTCTACGCCAAGGTCAGCAATCATCTTACACTCGTTCGGATCCGCGCACTCGCCCTGTCCAACAACACCGTCTTCTTCGCCGCCGATTGCTCCGACCTCTGCCTCAAGAGACATTCCTTTCTCTCTGCAGATCTCAATCAGCTCTTTTGTCTTAGCAACATTCTCCTCGATCGGATACTTGGAACCGTCAAACATGATAGAAGTAAATCCTGCTTCAATACACTTCTTACATCCATCGTAGCTGCCGTGATCAAGATGCGTAGCAACAGGAACTGTAATTCCCATCTCTTCTACCATAGCCTCTACCATAGCCTCTACCGTCTTAAAACCTGTCATGTACTTTCCTGCGCCCTCAGAAACACCTAAGATAACCGGAGATTTGCACTCCTCTGCCGCCTGAAGAATTGCTTTTGTCCACTCGAGGTTGTTAATGTTGAACTGACCTACTGCGTAGTGGCCTGCTACTGCTTTCTGCAGCATCTCTTTTGCTGATACCATCATATCTTTATTCCTCCAATTCATTCAGCCTGTACCAGATTATATAAATCTGCCACAAACATAATAATTTTGCTTTTTTTATTATAGCTCATAAAGAGGAAAAAAACAATATAAAAATCCTCTCAAAGATTTCTCTTCAAGAGGAAGAACGTACTCAAAAAGCCGCCCCTGACTTCGCTCCCTGCCATTTACATCTGGCTGGCCGCGATGCGCTGCAGCTTCACCGCAAGGTTCTTCTCTATCCCGCCGTAGTATCTGCTCTCCACCGGGCTTTTCCCGAAGATAGAACTATACAGACAGCAGGCATTCAAATACCAGCCGTACCTTGACGCATGGTTATTATCTTTCAGGTACAGATTTTTCTTTTTCCCCTTACTCTCCCTGTATTTAAGGAACGCCTCCCCCGAACGGCACACCCTGCCGCCTGTCTGCCGTGCAGCAGTCTGGTAATTCCGGTTCATGATCTTCTGCATCTTGCTGAAACTGTACCACTTTCCCGAGATCTTCTTTCCCTTTTTATACGCCCATGTACAATTATAGATTATCTGCGTCTTTGGATTGGTCTTGCGGATGTATGCCGCCAGTTTTTTGCTGGCTTTTATAAAAGACTGTTTCACGGATGCATCCGTCTGTTCCTGTAATACGATGCAATCCCATTTTCCATTCTTAATTTCCCTGTACAGCCGTTTTCCGTTCTTATGCCGCGGGTTCGCCCAATTCTCCAGCTTTTCATTATTATAGGCGAGCCATTTAATTGATATCTTGCGCTCTGCCTTTTCGCCATCTTCTCCAAATCACTAATCGTACGGTTTCTCGCACAATATGTCAGGCTGTTCCCGACCATGAGGACACGTATTGTCTTTGGCCTTGGTATTGGCCGCGCCGTAACTCTTGCATTGGATCCGTCCGCCATAATTTTCCCTCACAATTTTTTGTATTTGCCCTTTTCCAGAAAAATATATTGAGCAAAAAAATTCCTCTCAAAGACTTCTCTTCAAGAGGAATTTAAAAGTGACTCCAAGGGGAATCGAACCCCTGATTCCAGCGTGAGAGGCTAGCGTCTTGACCGCTTGACCATGGAGCCATATTTCGTACTTGCTTATAATAACAAATAATATTCTAAAAAGCAAGTACTTTTTTTACTTTCGGCATATTTTTTTATTTTTCTCAATTGTAAATTTAAATTCCACCCCTCTATGGAATTTAATCTTGCAAGT
>CAMNTQ010000077.1 GCA_946558695.1 uncultured Lachnospiraceae bacterium | reverse complement strand
ATTATCGTTCTGACAAGCAGAAACACAGACTTTGACGAATTGATGAGCTTGAATATCGGTGCAGACGATTTTATATCAAAGCCTTATAACGCACAGGTATTGATAGCGCGTATTCAAAAAATATTAAAAAGGACTTATGAAGCACAGGTTAATTCTGTCCTTATTCATAAAGGGCTGACAATCAATCTGCTAAAGGCTACTGCTTCTTATGGGGATAAAGAGGTAGATTTAACAAAAAATGAACTTGGCATACTGCGTTTGCTGATCGTAAACAAAGGCAATGTGATACCGCGTGACGCGATCATAGATGAATTATGGCAAAGCGACGAATTTATAGACGAAAACACACTCAATGTCAATATTGTGCGATTGCGTAAGAAGTTATCGGAGATCGGTGCGCCCGATTATTTGGAAACAAAACGTGGATTGGGGTACAAAGTATGAAACTGACCGATTATATAATTGACCGCCTTTTTTCTGCTGTACTGTTTTTGGCAGCTATTATTTTTTCTATGGGGCTTCTTTGGTTAATGGGATTGCGTTATGAATTTATTATTTATATCGAAATAATATTCGGGTTTTCCTTTCTTGCAGCGTTTATTTGGGACTACATAAGAAAAAAGAAATATTACTGCGGATTTATGGCTTTATTTGACGGACTTGACGACAAGACTTTATTAGCAGAGCTTGTAGAAAAGCCGGGATTTCTTGACGGGAAATTGTTATATCAAATTCTACACCTGTCTAATAAGTACATGAATGATAAGTTGGCAGAAGCGGGAGCTGCTAATCAAGAGTACCGGGAATATATCGAAATGTGGGTACACGAAATAAAAACGCCGATAACCTCTGCCCATTTAATCATTGAGAATGACAAGAATATTTCTACAATCCGCATAGATGATGAATTGAATAAAATAGACCATTTTATAGAACAAGCTCTTTTCTATGCGAGAAGTACAACATTGGAAAAAGATTTTAAAATAGAAGAGACAACCTTGAAACCATTGGTACAGGAAGCGTTGAAAAGCTATTCCAAACAGATCATTGATGCCCACGGCAGACCTGTATTTGAGAATTTGGATATTCCAGTATTTGCTGATCGGAAATGGTGTGTATTCATTATAGGGCAGATTATAGCTAATTCTGTTAAATATGCAAAAGAAAATCTGATCCTCACTTTTGAGGGGAGTTCTTTTGATAACGGGTGCAGCCTTTCTATCTCTGATAATGGAATTGGTATAACCGAAGCAGATATTCTGAGGATTTTTGATAAGGGATTTACCGGGGAAAATGGGCGTAAATTTGGAAAGTCAACAGGTATTGGGTTATATTTATGCCGGAAATTATGCCATAAGATGAATATGGAAATATCGGCGGCAAGCAGTTTTGAAAATGGGACAACCGTAAAGATTACGTTCCCCAAAGAAAATCTTTATTCATGACAATAGAAGACTCGCGAAGCGTGGAACCTTACATTTCGGTAATGTAAATGTAATTTTATTTAATGGCACATTTTAATTTCTGAATGTACAATATGAAATATCAAAATCGCATGGCAATTTTGATATTTCAACGAAAGAAAATACTTCGTATTTTCTTGAGTCTGGCGAAATCAACGATGAAAGGAGCAAAATTATGACCCCCACGATTTTAGAGGTTTCAAACATTCAAAAATATTATGGAAACAAAGGAAACATTACCAAAGCTGTTAATCGTATTTCCCTGTCTGCCCACAAAGGGGAATTTGTCGGTATCATGGGTGCGTCCGGCTCTGGTAAGACAACATTGCTGAACTGCATTTCCACAATCGACACAGTAACCAGCGGAAAAATTTTAGTTGAGGGGAAAGACATTACTACTTTACGCGGAAAACAGTTGTCAGCTTTTCGGCGCGAAAAGCTGGGCTTTATCTTTCAAGACTTTAATCTGCTTGATACATTGACTGCGTATGAGAATATCTCCCTTGCCCTGTCCATTTCCGGCATAAAAGCAAAAGAGATTGATAAAAGGGTACAGAAAATTGCAAGGGCATTGAATATCACGGAAGTCTTGGAAAAATATCCCTATCAAATGTCCGGCGGACAGCAGCAGCGTGTAGCCGCCGCCCGTGCAACGGTAACAAATCCGGCTCTTGTTTTGGCTGATGAACCTACGGGAGCGTTGGATTCCCGTTCTTCCCATATGCTTTTGGATATGCTGGAAGAATTGAACCAAAACCTTTCTGCAACAATCCTCATGGTAACGCATGATTCTTTCACAGCCAGTTATTGCCGCCGTATTCTTTTTATTAAGGACGGGAAAATTTTCAATGAAATTCACCGTGGGACAAAATCACGGAAAGAATTTTTTGAAGAAATCATGGAGGTAGTTTCTGTATTGGGAGGTGAAAACAATGATAGAAGGTAAATTGATTATTCGCAATGTACGCAAAAACATACAGGACTATATGATTTATTTTCTGACGCTTACGGTTTCGGTAAGTATGTTTTACGCTTTCAATTCCATTCAGACCCAGCCAGCATTAAATGATCTTGACACAACAAAGCAAATGCTTTCTGACCAGCTAGGGATATTGCTTTCTGTATTATCTGTTGTAGTGGCTATTGTGCTTGCATTTCTTATCCTGTATGCAAATCAGTTCCTCTTAAAACGCAGGAAAAAGGAATTAGGGATTTATACATTGTTAGGAATGGAAAAAGGGAAAATATCAAAGATTTTTGCAGGGGAAACCTTATGCGTGGGTATTCTGTCCCTTGTGTTTGGGATTATATTAGGGTTGCTTTTGTCACAGGGACTTTCCATATTTTCTTTACGCCTGTTTGCAATAGATATGAGTAAGTTTCAAATTGTTTTTTCCATAAGTGCGCTGAAAAAGACAATCAGCTGTTTTGTATTGATTTTTCTGATTGTTATGATTTTTAATGTGCGCACGGTTTCTTCGGTCAGGCTGATTGATCTGTTGACCGCCGGCAGGAAGAATGAAGTCATGGCATTAAGGAACAAAGCCGCCGGGATTTCTTTAGCCGCGCTTTCTATCCTTTGTATTGTTTCTTCCGGCGTGATTATTCAGCACTATGGTATACTTCCCAGCCGCGAAAATTCATGGTTTCAGATTGCAGTAGTTTTATTAGCAGCAGGGACAGCGCTTTTCTTCTTTTCTGTATCGGCAGTATTGCTTACAGCAATACAGGCAAACAGAAAAATTTATCTGAAAGGGCTGAATACCTTTTTAAGCCGACAGATTGGAAGTAAAATGCAGACAGATTTTATGACTATGAGCATAGTATGTGCTTTGCTTACCATATCTATTTGTGGTATATCCGTGGGGATAAGTTCTGCTTTAACCATGAATGAAACGTCTAAGGCTGCGCTTCCTTATGATCTGAATGTTGTTGCGGATATTGATGTAGCGGGAGAAACAGACATTGCGGCATACCTGAAATCAAGGGACGTGGATATGGGTATCTATGCAGACAGCTTGGCGCAGATCAGCCTTTATGAAGCAGAAATAACCTATGGAGATTTATTTGAAGGGCAGGACTTAAACTTATGGCACATTGACGAAAACATTCCCGAAATGGGTGTTTCGGTAGTTTCCATTTCAGATTTTAACCGAGCATTAGCGGCACAGGGGAAATCCCCCATAAATCTTGCTGATAATGAATTTCTCTTGAACTGTAATTACAAAGGTACTTTGCAATATATTGATTCGTTTTTGCAGTCCTGTACGGAAATTGACATGAATGGGACAATTTTACAACTGGGTGGGAAGAAGCCGCTGGGTGAAACCGTTTTGATGACTTCGGTAGGCAATAATGACAGGGGAACCTTTATTGTTCCCGATCATATCGCTGCATCTTTAGCAAAAGACATGAATATTTTGTTAGTACAGTATAAACCCGGTATAAATACAGATGAAATATTGCAGAAAATGATACCGATTGGGCTAGAATGGGAAACAGAGGGGTATCGGTATACTGAAAAAAACATGCTGAGCAGTATGTATTACGGCTCCTGCGCGTTGCTGGTATTCTTATGCTGCTATATCGGGCTGGTATTTCTGCTGATATGCGCCGCGCTGCTGTCCCTAAAACAGTTGACAGAAACCGCAGATAATATTTACCGATATGGTTTATTACAAAAGCTGGGAACGGATAGCCGGTTGCTTTTCGGAGCATTATTCAAGCAGATAGCGATATTCTTTGCCTCGCCGCTTTTGCTTGCAGGAATGTTTTCAGTCTTTGGAATTGGAAAAATCACAGCGATTGTAGAAGAATTTCTAAATATGCACATATCTACAAATATTGGTATTACTGTTTTGATGTTCTTGATCGTGTATGGTGGATATTTCATTGCCACTTACCTGTCATGTAAACATATGGTTATGGAAAAACAAATATCAGCAAACTGTATGGACCTTGCAGGAGTTCGATAAACCGCCGGAGAATTGATAAATTTTTCAGCATTAAAAATTTAGAGAGATGCAACTCATACAATCACATCTCTCCCTGATCCGGACTGCAGATATCTCTAAAGTCCCTATATGCTGTTCTCTTAACCTCTTCCCCGCAGCTTAAGATATGGGATCTCGATCGGATCTATCGGATCGATCGGGTTCTCCACCTGGCCCTTTTCCTTCCTCTTGCGCATCTTCAACAAAGCTCCGCCCTTGTTATAGAACCAGAAAGAGTACACCAGAAGCTTGTTCGCCTTCCCAATCTTGTCCTTCGTCGTCTTCCCATATATCGTGCCGCCTACTCCGATCGGAACCTTGCTGCGGATCAGCGAGATCAGCTCCGTCTCGCAGGTCACCCGCTCCGGCAGCTCCGTATACGCCAACGACACACAGTCCAGCTTATGAGAATCACTGCCCCCAATGGCAGGCTTCTTATACTTCATGGCAAGCTTCATCGCGCCTGCGTTGGACTCCTCCGGCTCACACGCGTTAAATCCTTCAATAAAATCGAATCTCTTAATGATCTCCGGCGACTTATAGAACTTCTTCGTATGCGCGAAACTCAGATACTTCTCTCCGCAAGGGTGTGCCGGCCCTAAGATCCCGCCGTGTCGGTGTACGAAATCAATCAGGACGCTCACAGGCAATCCCTTGATCTCCAACAGGCGCATCTTGACCCCCTCTGGCATGATACAGATAATATGTCCCGCATCATAAGTGTCATACTCGATCCCCTTCAATACAACAAAATCCTCGTGGACCTTCCCCTTCATGTGATATTTCCAATGGCGGTATCCCTTGTAAGTATCATGGTCCGTAATCAGCATTCCCTCAAATCCATGCTCTTTCAACTTCGTGATATATTCATCCAGACCCACTTTACTGTCGATAGAGCCCTCTTTAACATGACAATGCATATCAATCTTCATATCTAAGGCCTCCTTCACTCATATTTCTCTGGTTCTAACATTCCTGTGTCTTGTTCTATTATATCACATCTGCTCTAAAATACAACCAAATCGAATCCTCATGGATGAAATTCCCTATAGTAAAATAAAAAAGTTACCGCTCACCGGCACGCCCGTAAACAGTAACCCCTGAATCATAATTCTTCGTTGATGATCGTTATGTCATCATCCTCTTCTTCCATATCATCACTGCCGGTATCCCTGGCAGAAGTCTTCTGGGTGGTCTTGCTCTTCTTACTCTTCTTGACACCTCTGATCTTCCTGCTGCCAGATTCGTCGTCGTCCTCTTCCTCCTCCAGTATACGCCTAGCCTTCTCGACCTCTGATTCCCTGGACACCTGGTCTCTCATCTGTCTGGCATATACTTTCTCTTTCTTCCCAATCTTCCTGGACTGCACCATGAACTGTGTCCAGATTCCGATTAATGCCAACACAGCTCCTACTCCATATCCAAGCCATATATTCCCGCCGGCAAAAAGCAGCGCCGCGGCCGATATCCCGGCAGACAGAGCTCCCGATATCCCGGTAATGATTACCACAATCGGATCCGTCCAGATCAAAGACAGCACCGACATCAGCAGTGCAGCCCCTCCGCACACAGCCAGCAGAATTATGATCTGAGGGATGCGCAGAGACATCACGATGCCCGCCGTATATAGGAACACTACCAGAAAAACACCCAGCTTACGGACTGCCGCTGCAAACACAGCAACCATAACCGCACATACCAGTATCGTAACCGGAATCATCGTACCGGAAAATTGAAACCCGAAAACCACGGCTGTTCCGATCCCTGCTCCCACTGCCAATCCTGCGATCGCCGATAATACCCGGATCAGTTTCAGCCCAAGGAAACAGACGATCAGCCCAATCACGACTGCCACGATCCGTACAATAAATACCATCTGTGAAGTCCACGCCAAAAATGTCTCAAGCTGTCCATTCATTGACAAAAGCGAATCAATCTGTCCGTTTGTCATCTCAAGTAAATTATCTCCAATCCACATTCCTCAAAACCAATCCTATTCGTACAATGCAATTGCTCCCGTCTCTGTTCCGTTCACAACATAGTAAACGGCATTCTCTTCCGGCTTGATGTATAATTCTATAGATTTGATATCCTTGATCTTCTTGCCGGATGCCGTCCATGCCTTCTTCACATTCGCAACGATCGCGTTCTCTTCTATCTGTTTTCCATAATGCTCAACAACCGCGTTCACCTTGATCTCCTTTTTGGCTGTCTCTTTCTTCACGGTCTCTTTCTTCACAGTCTCCTTCTTCGCTGTTGTCTTCGCAGGTGACTTCTTCACTGTATCCTTCTTCAAAGTAGCTTCTTTCTTTACTGTTGTATCTTTCTTCGTTGTTGTTGATCTCGCAGACGTCTTCTTCTCAGGTTCTTTCTTCTCAGGTGTCTTCTCAGGCGCTTTTGTTTCTGCTTTCTTTGCTTCTGCAACTGGTTTCACTGATTCTGCCGCAGCTTCTGCCGTCGTCTTCTCAGGCGCTTTCGTCTCTGCTTTCTTTCTTACTGCCCTTGCCGGTTTCGCTGCTTCTGTTGATTCTGCTGCAACTTCCGCGGCAGATATCTTCGCAGTTTCAGTCTTCTTAGTTTCGGATACTTCCTTCTTTGTAACCATTATAATTCCTCCTAATTTCTCCTAAGCTTCTTCACCGAGTCGTGAATATTATAACACATTCTTCCAGAAATGCAATCACAACTTATAGTATCTCAGAGAATCAATCCTGCAGCCACACCGAATCCAAACAACGTAAGAATGATCTTCAGGTTCTCCATCTTATCATGATTCACCCTGCACAGCACCGCGAGTCCGACTCCTGCCCCCGTACACAGACCTGCGGTCACAGACGCAAAAGTTATGGCCTTGCCCAGATACAACTGCGTCAGAATGACCGAGGCCGCACAGTTTGGAATCAGCCCGATCACGGCTGCGATTACGGGCTGGAAGATCGTATCTCCCAGTAAAAAGGCTGATAACTGCTCAATCCCGAATAATTCTACTCCAAGATTCAGCACACCGGTAAATATAAACAGATATACAAGAATCTCTGCCGTATGTCTCCATGCCGCCCTGGCGATCCCAGTCTCTTCCATGCGATCTTCCCCATGCGTCCCCCACTCCCTGCGCAGGCTTCCTCTCTCCTTGGGGACTGTTATCCACCTGGCAAGAAACAGGTCTGTCAGATAACCGGCGAGAACAGCGATCACGACTTTCGCCGCCAACAGCGGGCCGATCGCCGCAACCGCATCCGGATTCCCCAGCAGGATCAGCACCGCCTCATCAGAAGTCGCTATGAATACCGACAGAAGCGTCCCCGTCGAGATGATCCCGCCCGTATAGAGATTCGCTGCAACGACACAGAATCCACACTGGGGAATACATCCAAGCAACGCACCCGCCACCGGACCTGCCCTCCCCACCTTCAAGAGTATCTTCTCGGTAAATGCTCCCGAATACTTCTCCAATACTTCGATCAGCATAAAAGCCGCGAACAGGTAGGGCAGCATCTTCAATACGTCCAAACTGGTGTCAATGAGAATTTCTTTCATCATCTATCAACTCTGTCCACGGTATACCGTCTCTAATATATCTGCCGTACCTTCTATCCCAAACCTGCTTACATTCAGAAGCATCTGATGGGATAATATGCTTCCCCACTCCAGTCCTGTGTGGGATTCGTAATAATATTTCCGCTCACGGTCAACACGCTTGATCTTATCTGCCGCCTTCTTCTCCGACAGATCGTATCTCTTTGCAATCCTTTGTATCCTGTCTTCCATATCCGCGCAGATGAACACATCAAGACACATCGGATGACCCTTAAGTATCTGTCCCGCACATCTTCCCACAATCACACAGGGTCCTCTCTGTGACAGCTTACGGATAATCTCGGATTGCAGCTCATATACCTGCTCGTTCAAAGGCTGCGTGTAATCTGCCGACCGAATCGCTTCCCGGTATTCCATCGGAGCGATCACATATCCTGTCAGGAAACTGTTCAGGGTCGTCTCATCTACTGCCCTGGCTGTCTCCTCTCTGATATCCAACCTTTCTGCCGCCATCCTGACCAGATTGTTATCATACAATGGAATATCAAGCCTTGTTGCAAGTATATTGCCAATCTCGTGCCCCCCGCTTCCAAACTGACGTCCAATCGTAATAATCTTGTGTTCTGCCATTGGTATTCCTCCTTCCTGGTACAAAATACTCTTTACTGCTACTTCCATTATACCCCTATTTCAAGGAAAAATGCCAACTTTTATTTCACATCTACCAGATAATTCTTCTCCCGCAGTACATCTTCTATCATATCCAGAGTCTCTTCTTTGTCAGCAATCACCTTATGATAATGGTAATTGGAAGTAATATTCTTAAGAGGCCTGGATTTGCCGCTATGAATGTCCGCTATGAATTCGGCTACCTTTCTTCTGGAATTAATATTCAATTCCGCTTCTATCCGTCCGTACACTCTGTGATTGATCATTACATTCTTAATCATTCCTCCAAGATCTACGATCGCGCATAATTCCTCTTCTAATTGTTCATCCGTGTGCTGCACCTTGAACACCCTGCTCACGGAACCTGCCGTATTCAGAATATATCCCCTGTTCGTAGAAATGATGTCATAGCCTGCCGCACGGATCAGGGCTATATCCTGCACGATCACCTGGCGGCTCACCTTATATATGGCAGCCAGCTTCGTACCTGACAGCGGAACCGCGCTCTTCTGAATCTGCGCCACGATATCCTCTCGTCTGTCCAAACCGGTCATAAATCTGCCCTCCTTCATAAAACCTCATCTATACCGCGTGAAGGTTCTTAAGAGAGATATCCAGTATCGGCGCGGAATGTGTCAGCGCCCCGCTTGAAATATAGTCCACGCCCAGGGATACCAGA
>CAMNTQ010000076.1 GCA_946558695.1 uncultured Lachnospiraceae bacterium | reverse complement strand
GACTTGCAAGATTAAATTCCATAGAGGGGTGGAATTTAAATTTACAATTGAGATATTATAAAAAATATTTATTTTGATAATCAAAATACTTGACAAACAAAATAAATAATTATATACTTTGAAAGTCAAAATTATTTAAAGTCAAAATAAATGCGTCGCATCCGGCGCAGAAATAAGAGGGATACATATGACAGGAATCATCTGCGGGACGGGTTCTTACGCTCCGTCCTATGTAATGGATAACAATGAGATAGCAACAATGGTAGAAACAAGCGATGAATGGATTAAGGAACGTACCGGGGTGGCCGCAAGGCATATTATTAAAGATGAAACGACGGTATCCATGGCATGCGAGGCAGCAAAAAGGGCGCTGGCCGACGGGGGTGTGGATGCGAAAGAGCTGGACTTGATCATCGTATCAACCATATCCTCGAATATTATCCTGCCATGCACGGCCTGTGAGGTGCAAAAGGAGCTTGCCGCAGAACATGCTACATGTTTTGACATGAGTGCAGCATGCAGCGGATTTGTTCTGGCGTACAATACTGCACTGGCATATCTTTCCGGGGGCATATATGAAACCGCATTGATCATAGGAAGCGAAAGCCTTTCCAATCTGACAAATTGGAAGGACAGAGGTACTTGCATTCTGTTTGGAGACGGCGCGGGGGCAGCAGTGATGAGGGCTGGGGAGGGTAGGACATATCTTCCGGTCACTTGTTCCGACGGCATGAAAGGCAATGCACTTACTTGTCTAAGCCGTCAC
Organism: uncultured Lachnospiraceae bacterium; assembly: GCA_946558695.1. GTDB lineage: Bacteria > Bacillota > Clostridia > Lachnospirales > Lachnospiraceae > MD308. The sequence goes on along the minus strand of CAMNTQ010000076.1, from coordinate 8,810 downwards.
ACATTGGCGGATATCCGGCATATGGAAGATCCAGAGTATTATATCCAGATGGATGGGCAGGCGGTGTTTAAATTTGCAGTCAAGAAAGTACCGGAAGCGATTGACGAGGCGCTAAAAAAGAATGGAGTAAAAAAGGAAGAGATTACATGGTATATCCTTCATCAGGCGAATAGCCGGATTGTGGAAGCTGTAGCAAAACGTTTAGGAGAACCGCTGAGAAAGTTCCCTATGAATCTTCAGGAATATGGGAATACATCTTCAGCAAGCATCGCAATTCTTTTGGATGAGATGAAGCGCGACGGCAGATTATCAGGCGGTCAGAAGATCGTGATAGCAGGCTTCGGGGCCGGACTCACGTGGGGAGCCTCCATTATAGAATGGAGATAATAAATAGATAACCCAGCAACAAAAAGCAAAGAAAAGGAGAAAATGAAAATGTTTGAGGAAATGAAAGAGTTAATCGCAGAAGGACTGAATATTGATGAGAGCAGAATTACAAAAGAGGCATCTTTTAAGGATGACCTTGGAGCAGATTCGCTGGATCTGTTTGAACTTGTTATGAGTTTAGAAGACAAATATGATGTGGAGATTCCTTCTGAGGAGTTGGAAAAACTTTTGACAGTAGGAGACGTGATCAAGTATATCGAAGAACATAAATAAGAAAAGAGAGGTTTAAAGAAGATGCAGACAGAAGTAACCAGATTATTAGGAATTAAATATCCGATCATTCAGGGAGGCATGGCATGGGTGGCTGAGTACCACCTTGCTGCCGCCGTATCGAATGCAGGAGGTTTAGGACTGATCGGGGCAGCCAGTGCTCCGGCTGAATGGGTAAGAGAGCAGATTCAGAAAGCAAAAGAGCTTACGGATAAACCATTCGGAGTGAATATTATGCTTATGAGCCCATATGCAGATGAGGTTGCGCAGATTGTTGCCGAAGAGCGAGTTAAGGTTGTTACGACCGGGGCGGGGAATCCTGAGAAATACATGAAAATGTGGAAGGAAGCAGGAGTAAAGGTCATTCCGGTGGTTGCTTCTGTTGCACTTGCAAAACGTATGGAACGGAGCGGTGCTGACGCACTGGTGGCCGAAGGCTGTGAAGCCGGAGGACATATCGGTGAGAGTACGACGATGGTGCTAGTTCCGCAGATTGCGGACGCAGTGAGTATTCCGGTAATTGCGGCAGGCGGAATCGCGGATGGAAGAGGAATTGCAGCGGCATTTATGTTGGGAGCAAAAGGAATACAGATGGGAACTCATTTTGTTGTGACAGAGGAGTCCCAAGTACATGATAATTATAAAGAGAAAATCATCAAGGCGAGAGACATTGACTCAAGGGTAACAGGAAGAACAACCGGACATCCTGTGAGAGCGCTCCGCAATGAGATGACAAAGCAGTATATTGAATTGGAAAATAAAGGCGCAGGCTTTGAAGAGTTGGAGAAGCTGACACTTGGCGGACTGCGGAAAGCTGTTGTAGAGGGCGACGTAGTGCATGGAAGTGTTATGGCAGGACAGATTGCCGGTATGGTAAAAGAACGGCTGACTTGCAAGGCGCTGATAGATAAATTAGTGAAGGAAACGGACGGGATTATCGGAGGAAAAGGATTTTATGAGTAAAGTTGCATTTCTTTATCCGGGACAGGGAGCGCAAATGTGCGGGATGGGTAAAGATTTTTATGAAAACAGTCCGCTGGCGAAAGATATCTACGATAAGGCATCAGAGGCGCTGGGACTTGATATGAGGGCGCTCTGTTTTGAGGAAAATGATAAGCTTGATCTGACGGAATATACGCAGGCAGCTCTTGTGACAACCTGCCTCGCTATGACAAGTGCGGCAAAAGAAGCGGGACTGAAAGCAGATATCACAGCAGGTTTAAGCCTTGGTGAGTACGCGGCTATTGCGGCGGCGGGCGGTATGAAAGAATTGGATGCTATCAGGCTGGTCAGAAAAAGAGGAATCCTTATGCAGAATACAGTGCCGGCAGGCGAAGGAGCAATGTGTGCCGTCATGGCAATGGATGCAGAAAAAATTGAACAGGTAATAAAGGATATCGAAGGAGTTTCGGTGGCGAACTATAACTGCCCGGGACAGATCGTTATTACCGGATGGAAGACGGCAGTAGAAAAAGCGGCCGAAGCGTTAAAGGAAGCGGGCGCAAAACGTACCATCATGCTCAATGTGAGCGGTCCGTTTCACTCTCCGATGCTGATTCCGGCAGGTGAGGAACTTCTTTCGGAGTTAGAGAAAGTAAAGATGCGTCCGCTGACAGTGCCGTACGTCACAAATGTAGGAGCAAAGAAAGTAACCGATATCAGCGAGACAAAGTACCTTCTGGCAAGACAGATAAGCTCTCCGGTCTGTTGGATGCAGAGCATGGAATGTCTGATAAAAGAAGGGGTGGATTTATTTATAGAGATCGGGCCGGGGAGAACCCTTGCAGGGTTTATGAAAAAGATTAATCGCGGTGTGAAGGTAATCAATATCGGCACATGGGAGGATGTAGAAGGGGCCGTCTCTGCGTTTTAAATCGGCAGGAGTTTAGAAAAGGAGAACAGATGTTGACAGGAAAAATTGCGGTAGTGACCGGAGCGTCCAGAGGAATCGGCAGGGCAATCGCCCTTAAGCTGGCAGAAGAGGGCGCCGAGGTTATAGTGAATTATAATGGCTCAAAAGACAGGGCGCTTGAAGTGAAGCAGAAGATTGAAGAAAACGGCGGGAGCGCTGAAATCTATCAGTGTGATGTGTCGGATTTTGAAAAATGTGAGGCATTTATTACGGATATTATCAAACAGCACGGTAGGATAGATATTCTTGTTAATAATGCAGGGATCACAAGAGACGGCCTTCTGATGAAGATGTCAGAAGAGGATTTTGCAAAGGTGCTGGACACGAATCTTAAGGGCGCTTTCAATACGATTCGTTTTGCCAGCAGGCAGATGCTAAAGCAGCGGAACGGACGTATTATTAATATGGCATCGGTGGTTGGCGTGACTGGCAATGCGGGACAGGCGAACTATGCTGCTTCAAAGGCAGGAATCATCGGACTTACGAAGGCGGCGGCCAGAGAGCTTGCTTTAAGAGGCGTTACGGTAAATGCGATAGCGCCGGGTTTTATTGAGACAGACATGACGAAGGATCTTACGGAGAAGGTGAAGGAGAATTCTGTATCCCAGATACCTCTCGGAAAGTTTGGAAAACCGGAGCATGTGGCGGCAGCGGCAGCTTTTCTGGCTTCTGAGGAAGCGGAATATATTACCGGGCAGGTGCTTCATGTGGATGGCGGCATGGTAATGTAGAAAGGAGCAGCAGGATGAAGAGACGAGTAGTAGTGACGGGCCTTGGAGCTATAACGCCGATTGGAAATACGGTGGAGGAGTTCTTTAGCAGCGTTAAAGAAGGGAAAGTAGGAATCGGAGAGATTACAAAGTTTGATACGGCTGATTATAAAGTAAAACTGGCGGCAGAGGTGAAGGGATTTAATGCGAAGGAGCATATGGATGCGAAAGCCGCAAAGCGTATGGAACCGTTCGCCCAGTATGCAGTTGCGGCAGCGAAAGAAGCTTTCGAAGATGCCGGACTGGATATGGAAAAGGAAGATCCGTATCGCGCAGGAGTGATCGTGGGCTCTGGAATCGGAAGCCTTGAGACAGTGGAGAGAGAGTATACGAAGATTCAGACAAGAGGTCCGGGAAAAGTACATCCGCTGATGGTTCCTCTTATGATTTCTAATATGGCATCGGGGAATATATCCATCCAACTTGGATTTAAAGGAAAATGTACGAATGTAGTAACAGCGTGTGCATCTGGAACTAACTCCATTGGAGATGCATTCCGTGCGATTCAGTATGACGATGCGGACATTATGATTGCAGGAGGGTGTGAATCTTGTATTTGTCCTACAGGAGTGGCTGGATTTACGGCGCTCACGGCGCTTTCTACATCCAAAGATCCGCTGCGGGCATCCATTCCATTTGACAAAGCGCGGGATGGTTTTGTGCTTGGAGAAGGAGCGGGAGTAGTAGTATTAGAGGAATTGGAACATGCGAGGGCGAGAGGAGCTAAGATCTATGCGGAGCTTACGGGGTACGGCGCTACCGGCGATGCGTATCACATTACTTCTCCGGCGGAGGATGGTGCAGGCGCTGCAAAAGCGATGAGTTTTGCCATGGAGGAGGGCGGTATCAAGCCATATCAGGTAGATTATATCAACGCACATGGAACAAGCACCCATCACAATGATTTGTTTGAGACGAGGGCGATTCATCTTGCATTCGGTGAGGCGGCAAAAGATGTAGTGATTAATTCTACCAAATCTATGATCGGCCATCTTCTTGGAGCGGCAGGCGGTGTGGAGTTCATTACCTGTGTGAAGTCTATACAGGAAAGCTTTATCCATCAGACGGTGGGAACAAAAGATGTTGACAGCGAAGAGTGCGATTTAAATTATGCGGTTAACGGACCAATTGAGAAAGATATTCATTATGCAATGACCAATTCACTTGGATTCGGCGGTCACAATGCAACCTTACTTTTGAAAAAGTATGAAGGTTAAAGGAGAATTTGGAAATGGAATTTGAAAATCTCGTGAAATTAATTGAAACGGTGTCAGCCTCAGGACTGACCGGTTTCCAATATGAAGAAAAGGGCATGAAGATAAAACTCAGCAAGGATGTATCAGGGAGCGCCCAAGTTGTAAGTGCGGCGGATGCAAAGGAACAAAGCATTCAGAGCGCGGCGGTCTTTAAGACACAGGAAACACAGAGCATAAGTGTAACAGAGACGGCGGGAATCAGCGCGCAGCCAGAAGGTAAGCTGATCCGGTCACCTCTTGTGGGAACGTTTTACGCGGCGCCTGCGGAGGATGCCGATGCGTTTGTAGCGGTAGGCGATATCGTGAAAAAAGGACAGACGCTTGCGATTGTAGAAGCTATGAAACTTATGAATGAGATTGAGAGCGAGTTTGACGGAGTGATAGAAGAAGTATTGGCAGAAAACGGGCAGCCGGTGGAATACAATCAGCCGTTGTTCCGATTGAAATAACTGCTCCTGTAATTTTCTCACATATTAAAATGAAGAGGTATTTTAGATATGAATCATCTGAATATTAATGAAATCAAAGAAATCATTCCGCACCGTCATCCCTTTCTTCTGCTCGATTATATAGAGGATTATGAGCCGGGGCAGTATGCGGTGGGTTATAAATGTGTTTCTTACAGAGAGGAATTTTTTGCAGGACATTTTCCGAAAGAGCCGGTAATGCCGGGAGTCCTGACTGTAGAAGCTCTGGCTCAGGCGGGAGCGGTGGCGATCTTAAGCCAAGAGGAAAATAAAGGTAAGATTGCGTATTTCGGCGGAATCAATAAATGTAAATTCAAGGGAAAGGTCGTCCCGGGTGATAAGGTACGTCTTGAGACGAAGATCATCCGTCAGAAAGGGCCTGTCGGTATTGGAGAAGCGGTTGCCAGCGTAGATGGAAAAGTGGTTGTCAGTGCAGAACTGACATTTATGATTGGATAGGTGATAGATATGATAAAAAAGATATTAATCGCCAACCGGGGAGAAATCGCGGTGCGTATCATTCGTGCCTGTCGGGAGATGGGAATCGAGACGGTTGCCGTGTATTCAGAAGCCGACAGGGAGGCGCTGCATACAAAGCTTGCGGATGAAGCAGTCTGTATCGGACCGGCGGCCTCATCAGAAAGCTACCTGAGCATGGATCGGATCATCAGCGCTACCATTGTGACTGGAGCGGATGCGATTCATCCGGGTTTCGGATTCCTTTCGGAAAACAGCAAATTCGCTGAACTTTGTGAGCAGTGCAATATTACATTTATCGGACCGGATTCTAATGTGATTGCCCGTCTCGGCAACAAGCAGGAGGCGAGAAATACGATGGTGGCGGCAGGTGTTCCGATTATTCCGGGAACAACCGAGTCAATCTATGATGTTAAGACCGGAAAGGAAGCAGCAGAAAAAATCGGCTACCCGGTTATCGTGAAGGCGGCTCTTGGAGGCGGCGGAAAGGGTATGCGTGTGGCGAATACATCAGAGGAGTTTGAGACTGCTTTCCAGACCGCGCAGAAGGAAACGCAGATGGCATTCGGAGATCATACCATGTATATCGAACATTTTGTACAGCATCCGAGACATATCGAATTCCAGATTCTTGCGGATTCCTACGGAAACGTGATTCATCTTGGAGAACGTGACTGTTCCATACAGCGCAGCCATCAGAAGATGATTGAGGAATCTCCTTCCGCAGCGTTAAACGACGGACTTCGGGAGAAAATGGGCGAGGCTGCGGTGAAAGCGGCAAAAGCGGCCGGGTACGTCAATGCGGGAACAATTGAATTTCTCCTCGAAAAAAATAATAATTTCTATTTTATGGAAATGAATACAAGGATTCAGGTAGAGCATCCGGTGACAGAGTGGGTGACAGGAATTGATCTTGTAAAAGAACAGATACGGATTGCTTCCGGAAAAAAACTTTCTTACAGACAGGAGGATGTGCATTTGACGGGACATTCTATCGAATGCAGGATCAATGCGGAGAATCCCAAGAAAGGCTTCAGGCCTTCGCCGGGAACAGTAAAAGATATGTATCTTCCGGGAGGAAAGGGAATCCGGATTGATTCCGCTATCTACAGCGGCTATACGATTCCGCCGTATTATGACTCGATGGTGGCGAAACTGATCGTATGGGCAAAGAACAGAAAGGAAGCCATTGCAAAGATGAGGAGCGCCCTTGGAGAGATCATCATTGAAGGAATTGATACGAATGTGGATTACCAGTATGAGATATTAAATCATCCAGATTATCTTTCGGGAGATATTGATATAGAATTTATTGAAAATCTGAACCGTGAATCATAAACGAAAAAAGGTGAAAATGTATGAAGCTTGATAATATGTTCAAGAAGACAAAATATGTGTCGCTTAAGCGAAATGAATACAGGACTGAGACCGTGCGCCCGGAAGTCCCGGAGGGGCTTCTGAGAAAGTGCAATAAGTGCGGAGCCGCCATCATTGCGGAGGATGTAAAAAAGGATGGTTATATCTGTCCGAAGTGCGGCGGTTATTTTCGGATGCATGCGTACCGCAGGATAGAATTTGTGACAGATGAAAAAACCTTTGAGGAATGGGATAAAGGCCTGGGGACGAAGAATCCTCTTGAGTACAAAGGATATTTGGAGAAGTTATCCGGGCTTCAGGAAAAAACCGGGCTTGATGAAGCGGTGATTACCGGAAAGGCGAAGATCGGCGGTGCGGAGACAGTAATTGGCGTCTGCGACGGAAGATTTCTTATGGCGAGCATGGGGGGAGCGGTGGGTGAGAAGATCACCCGGGCGGTAGAGCGTGCCACGAAAGAGCGCCTTCCTGTGATTCTTTTTGCATGTTCCGGAGGAGCCAGGATGCAGGAAGGAATTACTTCCCTTATGCAGATGGCTAAGACGTCGGCGGCATTGAAACGTCATAGCGATGCCGGACTTCTATATATCAGCGTCCTTACAGATCCCACAACCGGCGGAGTAACTGCAAGCTTTGCTATGCTGGGCGATATTATCCTTGCGGAACCGAAAGCATTGATCGGGTTTGCCGGGCCGAGAGTGATCGAGCAGACCATTGGGCAGAAGCTGCCGAAGGGATTTCAGCGGTCAGAATTTTTGCTGGAGCATGGTTTTATCGATGGTATCGTAGAAAGAAGCGAGCTTAGGCAAACGCTGTCGGAGCTTTTAAAACTCCATGCGGACAGTGGGTATGAGGCGGAAAAAATACAGAACATATTAAAAATAACGCAAAAGTCTGATACGTGTAAAGCGGGGGCGATGGAGACAGAAGGGACAAAAGAGAGCTTATCTTCATGGGAGCGTGTGCTGCTTTCACGTATGCAGAACCGTCCGGTCGGGAGTGACTATATCGAGCGTTTATTTACAGATTTTATAGAATTTCACGGAGACCGTCTGTTTCAGGATGACCGCGCCGTCATCGGCGGCGTGGCAAGGTTTCACGGCATTCCTGTCACGGTGGTCGCGCAGGCGAAGGGGAGGAATACGAAAGAGAATATCGAACGTAATTTTGGCATGCCTTCTCCGGAAGGATACCGAAAAGCACTGCGTCTGATGAAACAGGCGGAGAAATTCGGTCGTCCGGTCATCTGTTTCGTAGACACCCCTGGAGCTTTTTGCGGTCTGGAGGCAGAAGAGCGGGGGCAGGGTGAAGCGATAGCCAGAAATATCTATGAGATGTCGGACCTTAAGGTTCCGGTGCTCTCGGTGATCATCGGAGAAGGAGGCAGCGGCGGCGCTCTTGCTATGGCGACGGCAGATGAAGTGTGGATGCTTGAGAACTCCGTATACTCCATTCTTTCGCCAGAGGGGTTTGCAAGTATTCTCTGGAAGGACAGCAGCAAAGCAAAGGAAGCGGCAGAGGTGATGAAGCTGACTGCGAAGGATCTTTATGAGTTTGGAATCGTGGAGAAGGTATTTGACGAACCGCAGGATTTCAAGGCTGAGAATCTTATGCAGGTAACAGAATCTATGGAGTCGGAGATTGTAAGGTTTTTGACCGAGTACATGACAAAAAGTCATCAGGAGCTTAGCAGTCATCGTTACATGCGTTTTCGTAGGATGTAAACAATTGCCAGCAGTAGGAGAAAAAAGAATGAAACCACTGAAAATGGGAAATATAGAAGCAAAAGTGCCGATTATTCAAGGCGGTATGGGAATCGGAATCAGTCTGGGGCGCCTTGCCGGGGCAGTTGCTTTAGAGGGCGGCATAGGGATAATCTCTGCCGCCCAGATTGGTT
>CAMNTQ010000075.1 GCA_946558695.1 uncultured Lachnospiraceae bacterium | reverse complement strand
ATGCGCTGGTTCCGGCGGTAGAGGCGATGGAGGCAGAGCATGGGAAGGGACTTTTGGAGATGCTGAAAGCTGCGGAAGCGGCAGCTGCACAGGGAGTCGAGGATACGAAGAAGTATCAGGCGAAATTCGGACGCGCCAAATCACTGATGGAGAGAGCCGTCGGATATCAGGACGCAGGAGCGACTTCTGTGTGGCTGATCCTGCAGGGAATGCGGGAATTTGTAGAAGATAAGATAAATTAGAGAAAAGATCGAAACTATAAAACAGGCGGTCCCTTATCTGTGTGTTACTTTCCCGGAGATTTATTGATTTTGAGTTCAAAATGTTTGTCAGATATCTATTTGAAAATAATATAACACCTTGTACGAAAGTTTTTCAGTACAAGGTGTTATATTAATCCAATACTATACGATCTATTTCATCACAGGTCACTTTAACGATATTGCCGCTTCTTTTTGTACGGGCAATATCCGTCTGAATGGAAGTAAATGTATTTATATCTCTTTTTTCCACTCGATTCCCTGGGTCTACGAATACAATTCCTTTGTTTGTAAATCCTTTCATATTATCGCAAATCCTTTCATACTATAGTAAATTTTTTAAAGAGCGAATATCCACTTTGCTTCAATATTATATCACATTTTCCCCAATCATTCAATATTTATTTGAATAATTCAAAAGATTTAAGCGTTGATGTTTTCTGCATTTTTTGTGCTTTTTGTGCCTTCTGCATACATTTTCGCTACCGCAGTATGATATTGCTGTTCTATTATTTTTATATATTTTTTGTTTAATTCATCCATAGACTTTAAAAAATTCTCATTATCCTTTTTCTCTGTAAAATTCAGATAATACTTCCTTAATAACTGCAGGTTTCCTTCTTTCTCAGTATCAAGCAAATGCTTTATGTCTTTAATGCACTTTTTCAGGTATTTTTTTTCATGTGTCCATACTGCATCAATGGAATATATGATATCCTCCAGTTCATCTTTCATTGATTTGCATTCATTATCAGATGAGATATCTTTCGTAATCTGCTGAACATTCTGATTCAGATTCTGGGCCGTAGCACGTTCCCTTTTAATTCGTATATCAATTGCCTTTGCAATCTCATATATACCATCAGGATTTTGAGAAGCTGATTTTTCCAAAAACTTTTCCCAATCCCTCTCTTCATGCGCGGCATTATTCCCTTCTTCTATATCAGTAATTGAATCCACAACAACAGCGATCCTATTCTCCGTGAAGCTGTCCAGAGGAATTCCGCTGTCCGGTACGCTGTCCGATATATCTCGAATCGTGCATCCTTCTTCGACAAGATACGCTTCCATGTAATGCTCCCATCCTGCATCTAATGTCAATATAGAAACAACGTCTGAGTACATCTCTGATATTCCATATTCTATCGTTCGTGTCATCTGATCACTGAGGCCATTAGATACCCATTCCCGCAATCTCTGTTCGACTTCATCATAAATATCGTCTAAGAGCAATAGTATATCATGATTATTCTCTTTTTCCAGCATTTTGCGTTCTTCCTGCGGGATTGCACGTATGTGATCTCTTAGCTTATAATCCATATCAAGCATTACACTATCACATACCTTGCTGATATACGGTTCTAAGACATACCAGTGAAATTTTTTGTCTTCCTCTTTGTTTTCAAGATGCCTTTTTAGGACAGAATAAATCTTTTTCGTTAAATATATTGTAACCTGTTGTTTTTGTTTCGATACTAAATCTATTAATTCTTTTCTGTCTCTTTTGGTATCTCTATTATACTCGCCAGTCAGTTTGTTATATATAAATTCAGCCATTACATATCCAAAAATACGAACCATTTCCTGTAGACGAAATTCACGGTTTCTTGTGCCGTCACCTACGTAATGGGCGACTTCATGGCATAATATCAGCAATGTACTTCGCTGCATAAAAAGCATTCTTTGGGGTATCGTTACCTGAATTAATCTATTATCCGGGGACAGGTCAAAACCAATGAATCTGGTTTCAGTACTTACCTGAAGCGCCGGTACTAAAAAGCATTCATACCTGCTTCCCGGTGTATCATTGAGACAGTTTATTGACAATCCAATAAAAGCCATGTATGAAAAACATAACTGAGTCGGAATATCGTAAAGTACTCCGCTGTATCCCGGAACCATAAGAAAATTCTGATCCGTGTGGACAGTATGGAAAATAATCGCATCCACTGCCTCTAAATACCGTGTAATAGAGGATTTGACCTTATTCAGCTCTTCGCACTTTAACTTGTCCTGAGGCTTTAGTTTTTGCTTAAATTGATCATGAAACAGCTCAAGCGACGGAAAAACCATATAGAAAATTATCTTTGAAAATTGAGACATTTCATATTGGGTCAACATGTTGAGAGATTGTATCATGGCCTGATAGTAAGAATACATTCTTTCGTCCTTTCGATTTTTAATGTATTCTAAATCTTTTTTTAGTTCTTCGATTTTTCCTTTACACCAGCTGTTTTGGCTATCACCTGAGGGAGGCGTTGCGTCAGCACCTTTAGGTGTATAATATATATTTTTCTTTTTCAATATTGTCTCTACATTATAAATATCTTTCCCATAGAAACCATTATTATGATTTAAACTCCCGTTATCAATTAGTTTTTCTAATATACTCTTCATGGTTATATCAGATATCCGGTATATTGCGTCAGAGTGGCCTAGTACGTAAGAGTAAGTACCGACCTCATTCACATTATCAATATATTTAAATGCACGATCCGAACCTCTGGAAACTATCTCCAGTACCATCTCATCGATTTTTTCAGTTTCATCATACATATCCTGAGCATTGCCGGTATCACTAATTTGGTTCAGGCACTCTCGTGATATCCCTAATACAGAATGCGTATACAATATTTCATCCATATTTCCTAAAGATTCAATTGCGGATATGATTGCCTGATATTGCTTTGATTTCATAAAAAGAATAGCATCTGCATTATCCAAGGTTCTATATATGATTGCCCTTATATTAGTTTGGTTATTCATGCGCTGTTCTATAAAAGCTGATGTTACGTCTATATCAACTATATCAAGCTTTTGGTCGATCTGTATAAACGTAGCGCATAAAAATGCAGACGTATCTTCCCAAAACGCCTTATCCCTGTCAGGCATGTTATCATCACCGAATTTTAAAAGACTGATATTCTGCTGTCCATAAGTGCCATTTCCCTCCGAGACATTCTCTGCAATGTCATACCAGAGATCCGTTAAATCCGCATGGTTACTATTGATAACAGCCAAACGCTTATCCGTGTGCTGTTTCACTTTTATAATTTTCATACCATCGTAATATCCTAATGTAGAATATTGCCACTTATAGTTTTGGGAATATTCGTTTAAATAGTGTTGTTTATATAACGTTAAAATTCTTAAAATGCTCTCCATGTGTCTCGTTCTCCATATTTTATCTGATTTATTACATAAGATCTTCCAAAATAATTCTTATTCCTGATTTTATCGTAATCATCAAGAAAATTTTTTAAACAATCTGAACTTGCCTCTTTCCAGTATCCAAAATTATAATGATTCCATATGTGCCAATATAGCCGGATATTTCCGGCGTAATAAGTATCATGATCCGTTATTGGGTATACATCCCCTAAATATTCTGCAAAAGAGTTTAACCTCTCACTGTTAATATCACCGCCTGCATAAAGGTACTCAATAAACGCCAATAAAAGGAAAATCGTAAAGGGACGGATTTCCCATGGCAATGTATGAAGCAGCTCATAAATATCATTTCCGGAAGAATCTTTTGGATAACTGTAAATTGCGGCTGCAATTATTACAAAACCTATCAGGGTATTGGCTTCTGCCCACCCTTTTGTTTGATCATTTTTTTCTCCCTGTCCTTCATGATCAATGGCCCTCATTAATAATTCGCACAGTAGTATCCGCGTCCTTCGATATTTATTCAATTTTTTTGTTCCAGAGTAAGTTACAATTTTCTGCAATAATGGAAATAACAGGATATGGAATTGCGGTTTGGAACATTCCTTGCCAGTTACCATTCTATTTTTTATTTGTCCGCATATTTCTTCCAGTACTTCCAGAACATATTGCCGGTCTCTTCCATTCTCATAATCTATATTACAAATCAATATGCAAATCGGTAATTCCTCTAATTTACGTTCCACTGTATATTCTGATTTTGTGTTCTCCTCCCCCTCTATCGTGTCTAATATCTCACCTATTTGGAATAATGATTCTTTTTTAATAAATTCACGTATATTGTCGCTGCCCACAATCCACAGCACAAAACCTGCAAAGCTAATCGCATCCAATAGCATGATTATAAGCAGAGAAAGCAGGGTAATGGGCCACGTTCTTAAAACACTTATAAGCATAAGAGGAAGCAAATAGCAATATAATATAGATATCACCAAAATATGCCAACGGCAAAATCTCCATCTAATAATTTCTCTAAGGCTGATTCCATATATCAAATTGTCCAGCCTTCCTGCTAAAAATATGGTCACGGTAATTATGATTCCCCAGATTGTCATAAAAATACTGACCAGGGATGCTCTATGTGTTAGAACAGAACAAAAGAAGGTTTCTAATCCACATATGTAATCCTTGTGCGAGCAATCCAAACATATACAAACTGTTATCACGGCCAAATTGACTAATGCTATGCATACTATGATTAAGGATGTCTTACGGTATTCTTCTGCCCGATTTTCATATTTTCTTTCATTCACATCCGTACTTTCCTTTGCAAAATTATAAATTGTAAGAACCGTATAGCGGCTTGACTAATATTGTTATTATACAAGCTTTAAAGTTTTTCTACAAATTTTGCACATCATATTTGTTGTGGTTTGTAACATATTTGGAAATTAATTTTTCGTAAGGGGAACTTTATAGATTCAAAGCCCCCAGCCACAGCCATATCTAGCCCCGAAGAAATGTAAATTTTTTGTGCGTGAATTTTCATAAAAAAGCATATTGAAAAACAATTTTGCTATGCTATAATGCCAATAGGCAAAAAGAAATGAAAAGTCCACGTTGACGAAAGGACGAATCCCTAAACTGTATTGCAGTACAGTTTAGGGATTCTTCTTTACTTTTATACTGGCAAAGCACCCAGTAGGTTATTTGTTGCTCTTGTCATTGCTGTCTAACCATTTGATAATGTAGTGGCAAGCTACACCAGCCGCAACAGCGATAAAAAAAGAAATGAAAAAATCCAATGCCGACACCGCCTCCCTGTTGTCCGGTTTCGGTGAGCAATGCAATAATTGTAACATATTGCGGTCAGCATGACCGCCTGTTTTAGGTGTTACTCTTTTATTTTATCTAATTCAGTCAGATTAATGCCAAAAGTTGTTGATATGATTTTTAATTCAATATATGTTTCTTTTTTGGTCATGCTTTTACCACCTTTTTGTGAAGTATCGTGTGTCTTGGTATTTTTATTATATCAATTGACGATGGGGGGTGTAAGGCTTATAATTTTTTTGATTTCTCTGTCGCAGCGTTTATGCAGTCTATAACTGCCGCTCTCATGCCGCCCCGCTCCAGTGCTTCGCAGCCTTCGATCGTAGTTCCTCCCGGAGATGTTACCATATCCTTAAGCGCTCCCGGGTGGATACCCATCTCAAGGATCATCTTAGCCGTTCCAAGGCAGGTCTGCGCTGCCAGACGGTATGCAGTGGCTCTTGGAAGTCCCTGTTTTACACCGCCGTCTGACAAGGCTTCGATAAACATAGCCGTGTAAGCAGGACCGCCGCCGCTGAGTCCGCACACGGCGTCGATCAGATGCTCCGGGATCATCTCCACTACGCCGATTTTTTCGTAAATAGATTTTGCATCTGCAAGCTCCTCTTCCGTGAAATCATTGTCTGAGCAGAGCGCAAATGCTCCTTCATAAACCATAGCCGGGGTATTGGGCATAATGCGGAGAATGCGCGGCGTCCCGCAGATCATGTTCTGCAGGCGTTCTACCGTAACTCCCGCCACGATGGACATCATCGCTTTGCCGTCTAACGCCTGCTTGCACATTCCCAGTGCTTCCGCCGCGTTCTGCGGTTTTACGGCAAGCAGGATGATATCTGATTTTTTGCATACATCTTCGTCATCCGCTGCAAGATTAACGCCCCATCCTTTCGCCTTTTCCATCATTGCCGGGTTAATGTCATAGACATAAGCGTTTTCCTTTGGGAGAACACCGCTTTCCAGAGCGCCATAAAGGATGGCGCCGCCCATATTTCCGCATCCGATGATCCCGATTTTCTTTGTAACCATAGTGAATTCCTCCTTAAATTTGATGTTTTATATAAGTGTTCAATATGCATGAATTCATTCATATATTTTATTCTTTATAGCTGCCGTATCAGTGTGTGCGGTGATAGGCCCAGACAGCGTCTAAGTTTTTAGAATCTTCAAGCAGGAGTTTTGTCCCCTCTGCCATGCATCTTGCGGCGTACAGCATTCCTTTATGCCCGATGCTCATGCCTGCCTGCTCTGCCGCCGCCCAGTGGTGGAGCGGGGTGCCTTTGCACATCGTTGCGGCGCTGATGGTGATCAGAGGTACGGTATGACTGACCTCAGAGGCATCTGTTCCGATGGGAATTGGGATGGGGGCATCTTCAAGAGGAGCTAAACCAGAAAAATAATTCCCATTATTTTGGAATCCGGCTTTTTTTGAGATCTGTGCGGCAAAGTCAAGCTCATCCTGCGTGTACTCAGGGGTCGGAATCTGAGTCATGGCTTTGTAATAGATTTCTGCAAGAGGCCGGTTTACCTTCATTTCCTTGCAGCATTTTACAAGTTCGATTTCCACGGTTGTTCCAGTCATAAGGGCCGCGCCGCGGGCGCAATCATCCACTCGTCTGCTTGCATCTTCCGTCCGGGAACGCTTGGCGGAACGGATGAAGTAATTGGTTTTTGCAATGTCCGGAACAACGTTTGCCGGAATATGGTTATCGATATAAGCATAATGCATACGCACATCTCCCGGCACATGTTCGCGAAGATAATTTACGCCGATATTCATAAGCTCTGCCGCATCCAGAGCGCTCCGTCCCTCTTCCGGGGACTTGGATGCATGAGCGCTTATTCCATGGAAAGTATAGTTTTTAATATCCTGTGACTGCCAGATATCATTGCTGATACGATTCCGGTCAAACGGATGCCACGTGACAGCCGCGTCCAGATCATTGAAAACTCCGGCCTTTTCCATCACGATCTTTCCCGACATGATCTCCTCTGCCGGACATCCATATACCCGGATTGTTCCGGCAGTTCCCGAACTTTCCATATCAGCTTTCAAAGCACAGGCAGCAGCGCACACAGCAGTTCCCAGCAGATTATGCCCGCAGGCATGTCCGACTCCCGCAAGCGCGTCATATTCTGCAAGAAATCCGATAGCGGGTTTCCCGTTCCCCCACTCTGCGGTAAAGGCAGTATCAATCCCGGCTGTTTTCTCAGAGACAGAAAAGCCGTTATTTCTAAGATAATCCGCCAGATACTTAGAAGATAAAACCTCCTCATAAGCCAGTTCCGGATGATGGAAGATGTGGTCGGCAATCTGGATGAGTTCTGTTTCGCGGCAGAAAAGCCAGTTGGCAATTGTATGATTCTTTTGCTGTAAATCACTCATTTTAAATCCTCTCTAAGCTTAATAATAGTTTTTTCACACAAATCCCGTCATCACCTAAAACGCTGCGGTATCAATCTCGTCCAGTACGCCAAGGAATTCTTCCCCGAAGGTCTCCGTATACTCTTTCAATGCCTGTGTGACTGCTTTTTCCCCGTCTTCTCCCAACGTATCAATCAGTGTCTTACTCAGCGTATATTTTAGATGCGCCGTATGAAAATTAAAGTCTTTCATGCAGGAGCTGCCAAGTTCTTTTTTCTTGTCTGCAAGAGTCTTCGCCTCTTCAGGCGACAACGGATAACCCCAGTCAAATTCACATCGTTTTCCGCCCCAGCTTAAAGAGGTTGTAATGGGAGTACAGACAAAATCGGAACGAAATCCTTGATAGACAGCGTTATCTACATTTACGCAGTAATATTTTCCGTATTCTGTGATGTTGTGTTTTTTCCATGCGTCACACCATGCACATTTTGCTATATATGTCTGAAATGTAGGTTCCGTGCGCAGCTGCCCGAACTCCATCTGCCCGTCATAGTCGGGTTTCCATTCGCCGTAAGCCTGATTGGTCATAGTCGTTAATTCATCGCCGTGAGCCAATGCATTAGCGGCCATGCGTGCCCCGCGCTCTTTTCCATATGCAGTCATGCCTATGAGGATTGCTTCCTTTCCTGCCTCGCCGCATAGTTCGATGGCATGTTTTGCGAGAAATGCAAACATCATAGCATGATGCTCTATTTTACAATTTGCTAAAGTTTTTGCCATAATTTAAACCACTCCTTTATTTTATCGAACTTACTGATGTCATCTGATTATACTATAATTTTCTCTTAAATGCATTATTTCGGCGGAAAAGACATGCATAAAGATAAAATAAATGCAAATAGTAAGGAGGATGGAGGTGTACTATGAGCAATAGATTGAAATATGAAAAAAGCCCGTACCTTTTACAGCATGCCGATAATCCGGTTGACTGGTATCCATGGTGTCAGGAAGCGTTTTTGCTGGCAGAGAAAGAGGACAGGCCGGTTTTCTTAAGTATCGGTTACAGTACGTGCCACTGGTGTCATGTGATGGAGCGGGAAAGCTTTGAAAATGAGGAGATTGCGGATATTCTCAATAAATATTTTGTCTCCATCAAGGTAGATCGGGAAGAAAGGCCGGATATAGACAGCGTGTACATGTCTGTCTGTCAGACGCTTACCGGGGGCGGAGGGTGGCCGATGAGTATCTTTATGACGCCACTTCAAAAGCCGTTTTTTGCGGGAACTTATTTTCCGCCGGAATCAGACGGGAGGGTAACGGGTTTCAAAGAGCTTCTTCTTGCGATCGCCCATAAATGGCAGCAAGATAAAGAAGGACTGGTTCAATCGGCAGACAAAATTCTTTCCTATATAAAAGATGTGCCGGAGGAAGAAATACATGATAATATAGATAGGAGTCTCCCTGAGAGAGCGGCTAAGCTGCTTTCCCGGAGTTTTGATGCGGTAAACGGCGGATTTGGGGATGCGCCAAAGTTCCCCATGCCCTTCAATCTGATTTTTCTGACAATGTATGCAAAAGATTCGGTTACAAGAGAAGGCGCCCATTCATTTTCCTGCAATGCGGATGGAGTGTGTTCATTGGATTACGATGAATCGGTATTCGGACAAGTGAAGATTACTTTGGAGAAAATGCGCCGGGGCGGGATATTTGACCATATCGGTTATGGGTTTTCACGTTACTCAACGGATCAATATTTTCTAGTGCCTCATTTTGAAAAAATGCTGTATGACAATGCTCTTTTGATCAGCGCGTATGCCGCGGCTTACGAAATGTCGGGTGAGAAAGTGTTTCTTGATACAGCGAAGAAAACGGCAGAATATGTTTTTCGGGAAATGACAGGTCCTGACGGAGAATTTTATTCCGCGCAGGATGCGGACAGCGAGGGAGAGGAAGGAAAGTTTTACGTCTGGGACTACGCGGAGGTATGCAGAGTTCTCGGAAAAGAGAGGGGAAAGCGGTTCTGTGAATATTTCGGGATTACAAAGAGAGGCAATTTTGAGGGAAGGAATATTCCCAACCTCCTTAACGGCCGTAATGAGTGTGATAATTTTACAGAAGAAAAAAGAATCCTGTATGAATACAGGAAATCCCGGGCAAAGCTTCATCTTGACGATAAGGTGCTCACGATGTGGAATTCGCTCATGATCAGCGGACTTTCAAAGTTATATCAGGTGACGGGGGAGGAAAAGTACTTTTTGTCGGCCGAAAAGGCGCAAAAGTTTATAGAAAATCATCTTATTGAGGAAGGTATCCTTTATGTGAGCTGGCGGGGTGAGAGAAGTGCTGTCAAGGGATTTTTGGATGATTATGCCTGTTACAGCGCAGCGCTGATCAATATGTACGAGGTGTCTTTGAAGGAAGAATATCTTAAGCGGGCGAGACAGATCTGCGATGAGGCGGCGGAGCAGTTTGCTGATGAAATAAACGGAGGATACTTTCTGTGCGGAACGGAAAACGGACGACTTATTACAAAGCCGAAAGAAGTTTATGACAATGCACTTCCCAGCGGAAATTCGGTTATGTCATACTGTCTTGTGAGACTTTCTCAGATTACCGGGCAAGAAGACTATGAGGAAAAAGCAAAGAAACAGCTTGCGTATATGTCAGGGGAGGCAGAACATTATCCGGCAGGATGCTGTATGTTTCTGACAGCGCTGCTTTTATATATGAAGCCTCCGAGGAAACTGCGGGGCAGATAAGCTTTGGCGCACCCGAAAAGAGAAGGGATAGAAAAGTTGAATAGGTAAATTTAGGTAAATTTTGGTGAATTGAAAAAGTAAATTCCACTTTGTAAGATTAAATTCCGCTTTGAAAAA
>CAMNTQ010000074.1 GCA_946558695.1 uncultured Lachnospiraceae bacterium | reverse complement strand
TCTCTCAGCTTTCTCCGGATTTGCTCTCTTCAATGCATTGTAACGAACCTCTCCGTCAAGGAATGCCTGATATTCTTCCTTCTTAGGCTCTTTGCTGTCAAGCGTGAACTTCGCGCCCTCTGCAGCCGGGTTGAACCGGAAGTTGTTCCAGTATCCGCACTCTACAGCCAACTGCTCCTCGGTCTGAGCTTTGCTCATGCCCTTCTTGATACCGTGGTTGATACATGGAGCGTAAGCGATGATAAGTGACGGTCCCGGATACGCCTCTGCCTCGGCAATGGCCTTAACTGTCTGGTTGAAGTCAGCGCCCATAGCGATCTGGGCAACATATACATAACCGTAGCTCATTGCGATGCCGGCAAGGTCTTTCTTCTTCGTCTCTTTTCCGCCTGCCGCGAACTGTGCGGTAGCGCCTGTCTTTGTAGCCTTGGAGGACTGTCCGCCTGTGTTGGAGTAAACTTCTGTATCGAATACCATAACGTTGATGTCCTCGCCGCTTGCAAGTACATGGTCAACGCCGCCGAATCCGATATCGTAAGCCCATCCGTCGCCGCCGAATACCCACTGGGACTTCTTAGCAAGGAAATCTTTATTCTTAACGACATCTTTACATACATCACAGTCAACGCCGTCTAATGCAGCTACTAACTTGTCTGTAGCATCTCCGTTGCTTGCACCGCAGTTAAAGGTGTCAAGATACTCCTTGCAAGCTGCCTTAATTTCTTCGGATGCTTTGTCTGATGCAGCAATATCCTCAACCTGTGCTTTTAATCTCTTTCTGATTGCCTTCTGGCCGAGCAGCATACCATAACCGAACTCAGCATTATCCTCGAATAAGGAGTTGGACCATGCAGGACCTTGGCCTTTTCCATTTACTGTATATGGTGTTGACGGTGAAGAGTTACCCCAGATAGAGGAACATCCTGTTGCATTTGCAATATACATTCTGTCACCGAATAACTGTGTGATCAGTTTCGCATACGGCGTCTCGCCGCAGCCTGCGCATGCGCCTGAGAACTCAAGCAGCGGCTGCTTGAACTGACTTCCCTTAACAGTCTCTGGTTTGAATTTAGCAACAACCTCTGGTTTCACTTCTATCTCTCTTCCGAAGTCAAATACTTCCTGAGAAGCAACATTCGCTTCCATGTTCTCCATAACAAGCGCTTTCTCGCCCTTCTTGCCAGGACATACGTTAGCACAGGAACCGCATCCGGTACAGTCAAGAGCTGATACAGTCATCGTAAACTTCATGCCCGGCATACCGATCATATCAATAGCCTTCGTCCCTTCCGGAGCTTTGGCAAGCTCGTCCTCAGTGAGGGCTACCGGACGGATAACTGCGTGCGGACATACATAAGCACAGCGGTTACACTGGATACAGTTCTCTTCTTTCCAAACCGGGATATCCACTGCGATACCACGTTTCTCGTATGCGGAAGAACCGGACGGTGTAGAGCCGTCTACATAGTCGTTGAATGCAGATACCGGAAGTGTGTTGCCTTCCTGTGCATTCACCTTTGTCTGGATATTCTTTACAAAGTCAACAACGTCTTCTCTTCCGCCCTTAACTTCCGGTGAGAACAATCCTTCATCCGGACAAGACTTCCATGAATCCGGAACAGCTACTTCTACAACCTGTTTCGCACCTGCATCGATTGCATCATAGTTCATCTGAACGATCTTATCTCCCTTTCTTCCGTAGGTAGCTTTTGCAGCAGCCTTCATAAGATCAATCGCCTCTGCTTCCGGGATGATAGCTGCCAGCTTAAAGAATGCTGACTGAAGCACTGTATTGATACGTCCGCCAAGACCGATCTCTTTACCGATCTTGATACCGTCGATCGTGTAGAACTTGATATTGTGGTCAGCGATGTATGCCTTCACCTGTCCCGGAAGATGTTTCTCAAGACCTTCCATATCCCACGGACAGTTGAGAAGGAATGTGCCTCCGTCCACTAATTCCTGTACCATGTTGTATTTGTCAACATAGGACGGATTGTGGCATGCCACAAAGTTTGCCTGACGGATCAGATATGTGGATTTGATTGCCTTTTTACCGAAACGAAGGTGCGACATCGTAACACCGCCGGATTTCTTTGAATCGTAGTCAAAGTAAGCCTGTGCGTACATGTCTGTGTTATCGCCGATGATCTTGATGGAGTTCTTATTCGCGCCTACTGTTCCGTCTGCGCCGAGACCCCAGAATTTACAATTAATCGTTCCTTCCGGAGTTGTAACAAGCGCCGGACCTGTTGCAAGAGAAAGATTTGTCACATCGTCTTCGATACCGATCGTGAATCTTGCCTTCTCTGTATTATTAAATACTGCAACGATCTGTGCAGGTGTCGTATCCTTAGAACCTAATCCATAACGTCCGCAGTTAATCGGAACTGCATCAAACTTGCTTCCCTTCAGTGCGGAAACAACATCAAGGTATAACGGCTCTCCCTGTGCTCCAGGCTCTTTTGTTCTGTCAAGAACATTGATATACTTAACAGTATCCGGAATCGCATCGATCAGTGCCTGCGCGCAGAATGGTCTGTAAAGGCGAACCTTAACCACACCAACCTTCTCGCCTGCTGCCATCAGGTAATCAATCGTCTCTTCAATCGTATCACAGACAGAACCCATAGCAACGATAACCTTCTCAGCATCTGCTGCTCCGTAATAGTTAAACAGCTTGTAATCTGTACCGATCTTTTCGTTAACCTTGTCCATATACTCCTGTACGATAGCCGGCATAGCATCGTAGTACGGATTGCATGCTTCTCTTGCCTGGAAGAAGATATCCGGGTTCTGAGCAGAACCTCTCTGGCATGGATGATTCGGATTCAGAGCGTGATTTCTGAATGCAGCGATCGCATCCATATCCACAAGATCCTTCAGATCCTCGTAATCCCATGTCTCAATTTTCTGAATCTCATGAGATGTGCGGAATCCGTCAAAAAAGTTAATGAAAGGAAGCTTGCCCTTAAGCGCTGAGCAGTGTGCAACCGGCGTCAAGTCCATAACTTCCTGTACGCTCGACTCGCAGAGCATTGCAGCTCCTGTCTGGCGGCATGCATATACGTCAGAGTGATCGCCAAAGATTGATAATGCATGGCTTGCAAGTGCACGCGCTGATACGTGGAATACACCCGGAAGCTGTTCGCCTGCTACTTTATATAAGTTAGGAATCATAAGCAATAATCCCTGAGATGCTGTAAACGTCGTTGTAAGAGCGCCTGCTGCCAGAGAGCCGTGTACTGCTCCTGCTGCTCCTGCCTCAGACTGCATCTCCGTTACCTGAACTGTCTGTCCAAAAATATTCTTCCTGCCCTCAGTGGCCCACTCATCTACATGCTCCGGCATTACAGATGACGGTGTGATAGGGTAAATGGCTGCAACTTCGGTGTAAGCATATGAAGCGTGAGCCGCCGCCTGATTACCATCCATGGTCTTCATTTTTCTTGCCATTTTTCGTTGTTCCTCCTTAAAATTTTATACAATTTACAATAAATTGACGTGTATAGATATTATAGCCCCACGTCACCCAAAAGTCTAGTGATACTTCGGTATAATTTTGTTCCTTTTTCTGTACATATACCTAAAATATTACACAAGATATGTGTTTTTATACTCCTCGCGAATCGCTCCCGGGACTAAGCTTCCGCCCGTTGCCCATGCGATATGGATGGCAGAGTTCATTTTCTCCGCTAATCCGTTTGCTTTGATGTAATCAATGGTTTCTTTATATGAAAGTAATTTTACCGGACCTTCAAATGCGGCGCAGGCGCTTGGCTCCAGAAAGATTCCTTCTGTGTTCAACAAATCACGCATATATTCGTAAAGCCATTTATCTTTCAATGTGAATTCTCCGGAAAGCAACGGTTCCATCACTTTTCCGACAAATCCCGAAGGGCGTCCCACTGCCAGACCGTCGGCATGGGTCATCCCGGAAAGTCCGATATCCTGCACACAGATTTCATTGTGAAGGCCGGATGCCATGCCAAGAAGCATCGCAGGCGCCTGTACCGGTTCTATGAAAAAGCAGTGCACATTGTCTCCCCAGATTTCTTTTAATCCGAAAGTGATACCGCCGGGCGCTCCGCCTACTCCGCAGGGAATGTAGACAAACAGTGGATGATCGCCGTCCACGGGGATGCGCTGTTCTTCCAGCTGTTTTTTCAGGCGTTTTGCCGCCACTGCATAGCCCATGAAAAGATTGACAGAATTTTCATCATCTACAAAGTAGCTTTTCGGATCTTCATCGGAAAGCCTCCTCCCTTCTTTCACAGCTTCACTGTAGTCTGATTCATATTCCTTTACCGTAACGCCGTGACTGCGCAGTAACTCCTTTTTCCACTGTTTCGCGTCTGCGGACATATGTACGATTACTTTATAACCTACTGCCGCGCTGGCAATGCCAATGCTCAGTCCGAGATTTCCGGTGGAGCCTACCTGAATCGTATACTGGCTGAAAAACCGCCGGCACTCCTCACCCGCAAGCTTTCCATAATCATCCCCGGCTTTAATAAGTCCCTCCTTAAGCGCAAGATCTTCGGTATGCTTCAGCACTTCATAGATACCCCCGCGGGCTTTGACAGAACCTGCTATGGCAAGATGGCTGTCCTGCTTAAGCATGAGCCTTCCCGGTATTGGAACTCCGTATGTTTCTTCCAGCTGCTTTTGCATGCCTGATATCGGCGTCAGAACCGATTCAATCATGCCTCCGTCTTTTTCCGTCTCCGGGAAGCATTTCATGATAAACGGGGCAAATTTTCGCAAACGCGCCTCAGCTTCGTCGATATCCGCCATACTGATTCCCAGTCCGTTTTCTGCAAACGGAATCTTTTTTGGATTCACCCATACAGTTTCCTCTCCTTTGGAGAGCTTCTGCACAATCGGCAGAGCCTTGTAATTTTCTCCCATAATCTCCCTCTTTCTTATCACTTTATTATTGCCTTTCCTTCTATTTTATACTTTAATTCTGTTTCCGGCAACTGCATCTGTACAGTCAAATCAGTGACAACCGGAAATATGAGTTCAATTCCAAATCCTCCTTCAGCAGACGCGGTTTCTTCTATCTGCACCTCAATACCCAGAATCTTAGCATATTTTTTCACGAAATACAGTCCCATGCCAGTAGCATTCTGCCTGCCCGGATGGTTTCCAGTAAAACCTTTATCGAATAAAAACGGAATATCCTGTGCAGGCACGCCCTCTCCGTTATCTCTGACAGCAAGATGAATTCCCCCTTCTTCAGTCCATCCGTCAGTCATCACGATCCCGCCGATCCTCTTCGTATATTTGAAGGCGTTGGCATAAATCTGGGAAAGCATGAACCCAAGCGCTCTCCTGTCGCTGACAACAAAGACCGGTTCCATCTTTGTTCTCACATCCGTTTCCTTTTCCTCTGCAATACCGGAAAATTTTGCGAGCGCTTCCTTCGCACATTCCGCAAGGGGGAACCTTTCAAATTTATAATCCACATGCTCTGCGTGAAGCCTTGCATAATACAGAATCCGTTCCACGTCAAATCTCACCATATGCTGGACATGCTGCATTCTCTGATACACATAATCCGACATCTCCTCCCTGTGGTTTTCTATAACCAGCTCTGAAAGAGAGAGAGGCGTCTTAATCTCGTGCGTCCACGCTTCAATGAACTCCTGATATGAGACAAGCGCCTGTTGTCTCTCACTGTTTAGCATGTGCTCTTCCCTTAGCAGTTCAAACGCTCTTCTCATGGATGCATGCCATATCTGATCTGTTACGGCTAAAAGCTCCTGCTCTTCATATTCTCCCTGCCGCTCAAGGTAATCTTCTGCCGCCCTGATCCTTCCTTTGTCTCTGATCCTGTCAGCCGCATATCCGGCAGCAACTGACAAAAGAGTATAAAGGATGATGATCAAAACAAGACTTCTCAGCGCATTCAGATTAGCAATCCACACAAGGAAGATAAAAAAGATGTCCGTACTGATCAGCAGTATAAGCCAGTGCAGCCGAATCCGCAGGTAGTTTCCCTTTTCCTTCACTACTCTATCATCTCCAGACAATACCCTTTCCCCCTCTCCGTCTTCACCATGCTCTTAAGCCCGATATGATCCAGATTCTTTCGGAGTCTCGTCATATTCACCTGAAGGATATTCTCATCCACATATTCTTCTCCTCCCCAAAGCGCGGCGGTTATCTCCTTCTTGCTCACAACAGACGGATACCGCTCCATAAGAACCTTTAATATCTTCCCCTCCGTCTCAGGCAATGTGACATACCTGTTTCCTAAGATGACCTTGTATGTATCTGCATCCATCATAACATCCCCTGCCTGCACAAGATTGCGAACCTTTTTATATGTCTGAAGAAGCCTTTCTGCACGTGCCGTAAGACGTTTCGGATGACACGGCTTTGTGAGGAAATCATCCGCCCCAAGCCCCAGCGCGTACAATTCGTCTGACAAAGCGTCTCTCGCAGTTAATATAAGGATAGGAACAGACGTACGCAATTTCATCCATTTGCACAATTCAAAACCTGATTTCCCCGGAAGATTCACATCCAGCACGACCAGATCCGGTTCACTTTCCAAAATCTCCTTCTCCGGCTCTTCAAAGGAAGAGATACTCACTGCACGGTACCCCTCCCTGATAAATGTATGTTCCAGTTCTTCCCTGAGATAACCGTCATCTTCAACAATCACAACCGTAGCCAAATCCTGCCTCCTTTTATCTCTCACTCAGGCGGTAAATCTCTTTCCTTCCCGCCCTTTCTATTATCATAACATAAATCATCTGAGTTGCAATAAATATGCAGAAAGCCGCCCCCGTAAGAAGAAAGACATCTTTTGCTGACGCACCCTCGGGCAGACGCATAAATCCATTGAACATAGACCAGACGGCAAATACGGAACTGACCGCCGCCACTGCAAGCAGCATACCGGAAAACAGGCGGATCTGCTTTGCCGAGGATGCGCATATATCACTGATATCCGCCCCCAGCATCAGAAGAGTGCGGCAGCGCTTTCTGTTCGCCTGCTGCTGCATCAGATATTTGAGAGCAACAGATGTATTCGCAATAATCATAAACAGAAATCCAAGATAAATCGTAATATAACTTCCCGCCACCGCATAAAACAGGCGCCTTCCGATTCCCGAAAGATAACTTTCATACTCAAGGCCATTTGCCTTTAGAAACTCCGAAGCCTTCTGGATGCTCTGCATATACCCTTCCTTGCCGGCCACCTCTGGCCTGAGAACCGCATTATAGCAAAATGGCACATGACTGTCCGCGGCAATTTTCTGGTACATCTCATCAGGAATAATAAAAGCCTTATCCAGCGTGATCTGACGATCTGCAACTACATTTTCACAATATATCTCCTCCCGTATCTTATACTTCTGTCCGTCCACCTCGATATAAGCGCCGTTTTTCAGCGCACTGCGGTAAACATCCATACGCTCAGGATATTCCCGGCCGGAAGTAAAAAATCCCGCTTCATGTTCTCCAAGAATGATTTCATCCTTTCCTGCCGCCTTCCGTATATGATTATAACTGGACAGAGCAATCACATACTCATATCCTTCATTCGTATCTATATACTCGACAATGTTTTCCTGCATATCTTTGTCTTTTACATTCTTAAGCGTTCTTACAGCTTCTTTAAGCCCATCTACGGACACTTCATGGACTTCGGCGTCAATCATGTTAAGAAATACAGGATAATAATCCGAAATATATTTCCCGCACTCCGGACTCCCAAGAATCTTTAACACATCCTTCCCCTCTGCCCCGTCCTGAATCGAAAAATCCGTCGTCTTCTCCGTATTGGCCTGTGAGCTTACCACCGTCCCGATTCCATAAGAAATGCAGGATAAAGCAATCAAAAGCAGCAGGCTTGACACTGCCAGCGTCTTATACTGACAAAGAACATTCTCCTGTATCTGCCTTCCTGTAAATGTATAGAGCCCTGACTTTTCTGCCCCTTTTTTCTGAATCCTCCTGCCGATGACTGCACCGGCGCCCCGGTAAAAAAGAAAAGTTCCCGCCGTCCCGGAAATCAGGATCAAAAGCACAATAAGTACATCTAAACTGTCAAGGGCCAAAACGCCCATCATGTAAGCCGCAATAAGCAGGATGCATCCAACGGCAAAAGACTTCCGGCTTTTCTTTACAGATATGATACTCTGCGTATCCGGTGTATCCGGCTTAAGAAGCTGTGCCGGTTCCGTGCGGGCAAGCTTAACGCTCAGGATCATCATGGCAAAGAGCTGCACTGCGGCGAAGCCCGCGGCCGTCTCTATAACCGCCGCAAACGACCATGTTATCTCATGTCCGATAATTCCAAGACCGGCAAGCTTAACCGTGATCAGGCTGATGGCCTCTGTTAGAAACAGCGCTGACGGTATGCCGATAACAATTGATATCACACTGTTTAACAGCGTCTCACCCATCAGCATTACAAAAAGCTTACTCCGCTTCATGCCGAGCATCAGATACATTCCAAATTCCCGCCTTCTTTCATTTAACTGGTAGTGATATGAGAAATAGACAAGGAAAAATACAAAAAACAGTGACACAGCATATACAACCGGGATGAGCCGCAGCAATCTGCTTACTGCATCGCTTTCGACCGTTTTCAAAAAACGCATGACATCCTGCTTATCCATAGATAAAAGTGTGTAAAATGCTACGACTGCAATGACAAGAGAGCCAAAAAACAGCCCGTTATTCTTCCGGTTTTTCGCGGCGTTACGTTTCATCTGACTAAAGAACATTTGCACTGCCTCCTCCCAACTGTGACAGAACGGTTACAATACGCTCGTAAAATTCATCGGTCGTCTCTGTCTTAACATCTCTCCGAAGTTCATGGAACAACCGTCCGTCCTGAATAAATAAGATTCGCGAACAGTAGCTTGCGGCATTCGCATCATGCGTGACCATCACGATCGTTCTTGCCTCCTCCTCATTGATGGCCGCAAGGCAGTCCATAAGCACTTTGGAATTCTTGCTGTCAAGCGCTCCCGTCGGTTCATCCGCCAGCACAATGCTGGGATTGCCGATCAGCGCCCTCGCCGCTGCCGTCCGCTGCTTCTGCCCTCCGGACATCTGAGAAGGGAATTTATCCAGTTCATCTTCGATCCCAAAATGCCATGCAAGCTTTTTCAATGCAGGCTCTGCTTCCCTCCCGGTAATACCATGAAGCGACAATGGGAGAATGATATTCTCTCTCGCCGTCAGGTTATCCAAAAGTTCAAACTCCTGAAACAGATAACCGATCTTTTTTCCCCGGTAGTCCGAAAGCTCCCTGCCCTTAAAAGATGAGATATCCTCTCCCTTAAGACGTATCTTTCCCGACGTTACCTTAATCATAGTCGCAATACTGTTTAAAAGCGTCGTCTTTCCAGAACCGCTTGGTCCCATAATACCGAGAAACTCGCCGCTTAATACATCAAAACTGATACCCTTAAGCGCCTCTGTCCGGTTCCCTCCTTTGCCGTATACTTTGATTATATTTTCAACCTCTAACACTTTGTCCTGTTTCATCTGTCAGCCTCCTTTATATCTTGTTTATTGCTTACAAGTTCATTGTAGCAGACAGAAATCGGCCGCACCACTTACAATTGCTGTAAGGTTTTTATATCTGCCTTTTTAATCCATTCATGGCAGCGCACGGCAATGAAAGCACAAAAGGGAAACGGCGGTTTTGATTTGATATTTCAAAACCGCCGTTAAGCTAACTTACATTTTATTTGGGCGCTCAGATACCAGCCGCCCATCCAACATTTTTTATATTCCGATAATCCGGCGGAGAAACAATCTACGCATAGACATCAATATACTTCCCGGTATCCGGTGAATTTTGAGATGCTTTTTTTGCAGCAGGCTGATCATTCCCAGTTTCTTTGGTACTCTCCTTTTCCTGCCGCCTTAACTGTTGGATTTGTTTTTCAATTTCTTGAATTTGTTTCTCAATCTTTTTCTTTTGTTCCTCGTCTTTGTTCCGAACTGCTTTTTGTCGTTCTGCATTTAGCTTTTGCAGTTGCTGCTCTAACGACTTTACTTTTGCGTCAGCGCCAGCGCTTTGATTTGGCCGGGTATTTGTAGACGGACAGCCTGAACTGATAGCAGGAATACCCATAAAATCACCTCCTGATTGGAGCATAAAGATTTTTTAAAATAAAATCAATAGGTTTGTTCTGAAATGTTCTCTGGATGTAATGAAATGTTCAACAGCACATTCAAAGAAAAACGCTGTCCCACTTTTTCTGTCAGTATAGCGCCATGATATTTTTCCGCCACCGATTTGATATTGGAAAGCCCTGTTCCCGCCGGTGGCAGCGGTTCCTCTGAACAGGCGTTTGCAAACTCCAGCATATAAAAATCACCCTGCCGTTCCCCTCGGATACAGATTAACTTCGTCCCCTTAGCGGATTGACACGCATGGATCGCGTTATCCAACGCATTTGCAAAAATAACACACCAATCAAAATCATCCATCCCGCAGGGCCTTGGCAAAAGCAGAGAAATCTCCGCTGTAATTTCTTTTGCCAGTCCCAGCTTTTCACTTAACAAAATATCTACCACTGGATTACCTGTTTGATATGGAAAGGCCAGGGAAGCCGAAACCGTTCTCAGCTTGTTCAAGTATGCTTTGCTTTCATCCAGTTCTCCATTATTTAACAGCCCGTTAAGTACAGACAAGTGATTAGCAATATCATGGCGAAATGCTTTCGTTTGCTCGTAGC
>CAMNTQ010000073.1 GCA_946558695.1 uncultured Lachnospiraceae bacterium | reverse complement strand
CATAATAAACTTTTTTAATTTCTCCTTTTTGACTATAGGGAAGCTGAACTGTTACGCAGGACAAAGGATGCCGGCGACAAATCGTTGACAAATGAAAGTTCCGTCATTATAATTAGAAAATAGTGATTTTTATAAGTGGATTTGAGGAGAACAATATGAAAAAATACGGAGTTAATGAATTAAGAAAGATGTTTCTCGAGTTTTTTGAGAGCAAGAGCCATCTTGTGATGAAGAGCTTTTCTTTGGTGCCGCACAATGATAAGAGCCTGCTGCTTATCAATTCCGGTATGGCGCCGTTAAAACCATATTTTACCGGACAGGAGGTTCCTCCTAACAGGCGGGTAGCGACCTGCCAGAAGTGTATCCGGACAGGCGATATAGAAAATGTGGGAAAGACTGCGCGTCACGGCACGTTTTTTGAGATGCTCGGAAACTTTTCTTTCGGTGATTACTTTAAGGATGAATCGATCGAGTGGACATGGGAGTTTCTGACAGAAGTAGTAGGACTTGAGGCGGACAGGCTGTATCCGTCTATTTACTTAGACGATGAAGAGGCTTTTGAGATCTGGAATAAGAAGATCGGGATTCCGGCGGATCGGATCTTTCGTTTTGGAAAGGAAGACAACTTCTGGGAGCATGGCTCCGGCCCATGCGGCCCCTGTTCGGAAGTTTACTACGACAGAGGCGCCGAGTACGGCTGCGGTAAGCCGGATTGTACCGTAGGGTGCGACTGCGACCGTTATATGGAGATCTGGAACAATGTATTTACACAGTTTGACAATGACGGGCATAACAATTATACGGAGCTGGACCAGAAGAATATCGATACAGGTATGGGGCTTGAGCGTCTGGCGTGCGTAGTACAGGGCGTAGATTCCATGTTCGATATCGATACGCTTTTCGCGCTCCGCGAGCATGTATGCAGGATTGCGGGCGTAACGTACGGAAAAGGCGAGGAGTCGGATGTATCCGTACGTGTGATCACCGACCATATCCGCTCCGTGACATTTATGATCTCTGACGGTATCCTGCCCTCTAACAGCGGCCGGGGATACGTGCTGCGCCGTCTCTTAAGGCGCGCCAGCCGTCATGGAAGGCTTCTTGGCGTTGACAGGGAATTTTTGATAGAGCTGGCAGAGACTGTGATCGAAGGTTCGAAGGACGGGTATCCGGAACTGGAAGAGAAGAAGGACTTTATCTTTAAAGTAATTACAAAAGAAGAAGAACAGTTTAATAAGACGATCGATCAGGGATTGTCAATTCTTGCGGGTATGCAGGAGGAGATGGAGAAGAAGGGCGAGAAGGTTCTCTCAGGAGAAGATGCTTTCCGTCTCTATGACACGTATGGTTTCCCGGTCGATTTGACCGTTGAGATTCTGGAAGAGAAGGGTCTCTCCATTGATGAGGAAGACTTTAAGAGGGCGGTTGAAGCGCAGAAAGAGAAGGCGAAAGGAACCTTTGGAGAGCATAATTATAACGGCAGGGAAGCGACGGTTTATGATGAGATAGATCCGGGCGTTACAAGCACATTTGTAGGATATGACAGAATGGCCTGCGGCTCCAAGGTGACAGTGCTTACAACAGATACGGAGATTGTAGAGGCATTATCTGACGGAGAATCAGGAACGATCTTTACAGACGAGACTCCGTTCTATGCTGCAAGCGGCGGGCAGGAGGCAGATACAGGGTTCATCCGTTCAGAGGGCTTTGAGTTCTGCGTAGAGGATACATTAAAGCTTCTTGGCGGAAAATCAGGGCATAAAGGACATGTCACAAAGGGTATGGTAAAAGTTGGGGATGCGGTGACTCTTGAGATTGATGCGAAAAAGAGAGCGCTGTCAGCGAATAACCACAGTGCGACGCATCTTCTGCAGAAAGCCCTCCGTATGGTATTGGGAAATCATGTGGAGCAGGCGGGTTCTTCCGTCAATGCGGACAGACTGCGTTTTGATTTCACACATTTTTCGGCTATGACGCCGGAAGAGATTAGGCGGGTTGAGGAGATTGTCAATGAGCAGATCATGAACTGCCTGCCTGTAAAGGCGGAAAATATGCCGATCGATGAGGCGAGAAAGACCGGCGCGGCAGCTCTTTTCGGCGAGAAATACGGCGATATCGTCCGTGTAGTCAGTATGGGAGAATTTTCAAAGGAATTCTGCGGAGGCACCCATGTGGAGAATACCGGTGCGATCACTGCGTTTA
The DNA here is from genome assembly GCA_946558695.1 of uncultured Lachnospiraceae bacterium. Taxonomy (GTDB): domain Bacteria; phylum Bacillota; class Clostridia; order Lachnospirales; family Lachnospiraceae; genus MD308. The sequence goes on along the minus strand of CAMNTQ010000073.1, from coordinate 8,555 downwards.
AGATTGTCTCTGAGACCGGAGTTGCCGCGGGAGTAAGGCGGATAGAAGGCTTGACCTCACAGGGGCTTATGGAATATTATAACCGGCTTGAAGGTAAACTTTCTGAGGTTTCAAAGCTTATGAAAGCAAAACCGGACCAGCTTACGGAAAGAATCAGTCATCTGTTGGCAGAAAATAAGGCGCTAAAGAGCGAGATCGAGAGCTTAAAGAGCAGGCAGGCTCAGGACGCCATGGGTGATGTCATGAATCAAGTAACAGAAGTGAAGGGTGTAAAGGTTCTTGCCGCGAAGGTAGAAGGCGTGGATATGAACGGACTTCGCGACTTGGGCGATCAGCTAAAGGATAAGCTTTCAGAAGGCGTCGTTGTTCTTGCCAGTGCAGCAAACGGCAAGGTAAGTCTTATGGCGATGGCTACCAAAGAGGCGGTAAGCCGGGGCGCGCATGCTGGAAATCTGATCAGAGAGATCGCTTCCTTAGTAGGCGGAGGCGGCGGAGGGCGTCCGAATATGGCTCAGGCCGGCGGTAAGAATCCGGACGGCATCGATGCGGCGGTGGCGAAAGTGAAAGAAGTATTAGAAAGACAACTGTAGAAAGACAACCGTAGAAAGATAAAACGGTGCGGGAAAAAGGATTCTTTTTTCCGGATAAAGCAAGAAAGCTGCGAATCAGTGATTGATTTGCAGCTTTTTAAAATATTTTATATTTTTTTGTAACAAAACAAGAGGATCGTACTCTTATAGGTAAGGGGGTGGAGTGGGTGCAGGATTTTGAAAAAGTCTATGTGGAATATCTGCGGGACGTCTACAATTTTCTCTTAAAACTGAGCGGCAATCAAGAGATCGCCGAGGAACTGACCCAGTCCACATTTTCGATTGCGTTTGAAAATATGGGGAAATTCAGGGGAACCTGCAAGATGTCGGTCTGGCTGTGCCAGATTGCGAAGCATGAGTATTTCGCGTATTGCAGGAAGCAGAAGTATACGGCAAAAGCGGTGAGGGAAGAGCCGTGCGGGGGAAGTCTGGAAGAGAGGTTTATCGACCATGAAGAGCAGATACGGATCCATGAGATTCTGCATGTACTGCCGGAACCTTACAAGGAGGTATTTACGCTCCGCGTCATGGCGGAGCTTTCCTACAAGGATATCAGCCGCCTTTTCGGGAAATCGGAGTCGTGGGCGAGAGTAACGTATTATCGGGCAAAATGTATGATCATAGAGCGATTGGAAGGGAGCAAAGAGGATGGAGTGTGAGATTATCAGGGATTTGATGCCTTTGTATCTGGACGACTGCTGCAGCGAGGGCAGCAGGCGGCTGCTGGAGGATCATATAAAGGAATGCGATTCCTGCAGAAAGCTTCTTGGGGAGATGTCGAAGGAGCTTGTAGTCGGGGCGGAGGAAAGGTGCCGGAATCTTTCGGAGGAAGAACTTTTAAAGACTGGGAAAGAGATGATCCGGACAGAGGTGCGGGGAAATTATCTGGAAAAAATTGTCTGGATGGACATACCGCTGAATGTTATGTTAAGTATTTTTGGAATCATTATTGTGATCAAATATAGCAGCGACATCCTGGAAATGGTGTGGGATAATAATGTCCCGCTTGGTATCTACACCTGTATAGGAGATCCGGCAATGATAGGGTTATCCCTCTATTTCTTTATGGGGGAGATTTTGTATCTGGCCGGCATGAAAAAGAAAAGACGGACGGAGATTTTTAACAGTATCATACTGGAGTCAGTTTTTTATAAGATCGCCTTGTTTGCAGTGTTCGCAGTCAGCGGACTGATGCTTATGCTGTAGGCGGCGGCCTGTGTCTGAAGGGAGGATGAAGGATGAAGAGGAAAGAAAAGAAACAGCCCGGCCGTAAGATTATGTTAAGGCAGGTGATCACTTCTTTTATGTTTTACGGGGTGAATTTTATCATACTGTTTTTCCCGTGGATCGTTATCGGGGAGAATCGTTATAATTTAATCCGGCTGGCGCTGGAAATGAGAAAGTCGGGCCTGGAAACGCTGATTGCGGGAACGGAAGTCTATGCATATGCGGATAATATCTCTGCGCTTCAGGCGGGCATTTTTGCAGAGCTGGCGGTTTATGGTGTGTTTTTTCTGCTGAGTGTGCTTCATCTTTTGTCGATGCTTCGAGGGAAGGACGGCCGGTGTCATATCGGGGCGTTAGCCGCCGCTGTGCTGGGTTTCTATGTACATATGGCAGGATATACGATCCTTGATATCTCTACGGATCAGGATATAGGGATAGCGGCTCTGGGAATGATTCTGCTTTTCTGCGCGATAGAGTTTGCGGCGGTGAAAATCATGGGAATCTGGGAGGAGACGAAACAGATTTCTGCGGAGTACCATGAAAAAGAGAGGGAGGAGAAAGAGGAAAAACAAAGGAGGATTGCCTTCGCGGGCAGGTACAATGAATTATTCTACCGGTTTGTCTGGAAGAATTTCAAAAGTAACTGGAGGGACTATATTCTTCTGTTTTTATGCAGCAGTATGGTATTCGCCTTTCTGATCATCGGGTTTGGGCTGCAGAAGCTTTTGGCGGTCAATAACAGATATGTGGGTATGGACCAGGTCTTCGGGGGTCTTAATATCATATTGATGAACGCCGTGATCCCGGTGGGTATCATGTCGGTGATCATTACGGTTATCCTTGTGTTTTATTACTTAAGATGCCGCGCGAAAAATTACGGGATCTTTCTGACGCTTGGGATGCGGAAGAAGACGCTCTGGTATTTTGCGGCGATGGAGTTTGTATCGCTTTTTTTCTTTACGCTTATTGCAGGCGGTCTTGCGGGAACGGGAGTGATGCTGCTGTTTTCCTTGAAATCACAGACGCTCACGGGTCAGCATATGGAGTGGTCTTCGGCGGGAGTATCGCCCTATGTAAAATCCGTACTTGCGCTCTGCCTTATGTTTCTCGTATCTTTTATGGCGGCGAGAGATATCTTTGTTGATTTTAATATGGGAAGATCTACAGAACTTAAGGCCGTTCGGGAGAAGATGCCGGGGCGATGGAGAAAGGTTTTCTTTGTTCTGGGGCTTTCTTTTATTGTTTACAGTATCTATTCCTACAGGCAGCTTTATAATTTTGAAAATGTAAAGCTTTTGGCGGTGCTGTCTGTTGGAATTTTTCTTGTGCTGCGCTGCGGGATCGCACAGTGGTTTATGAAAGAGAGCAGACAGGACAGTTATCTTAAAAAGTTGCTCATACATAACCAGATTTTCCATAAATCAAAGACAAATACAGGCTATATTTTCGGAATGGTAATGATACAGTTCTTTGCGTTGTTCTACTTCACTTTTCAGGCCGTCTCTGTAGAGATCGCGGAGGAGGCGGATACACTGTACCCTTATGATATCGTGTGCGCTGCCGGCGATCAGGACGATGATATTTTTAAAGAACTCCGTGAGAAATATGATATCAGGATGCAGGTCTACCCGATGGTGCGGATAACCAATTTTGATTCCACAGAAAAAACAGAAGGCATGTACGGCGACATTCCTCCGGTTCAGGGACAGCATATCGGGATATCGGAAAGTACCTATCATTCCTTAAAGGCGGCGCTTGATCGTTCCTACAGTGCGCGTCCGCTTCATCTGGATGATAAAGGGGAAAGAATATATATTGTCCATCAGCAGGATAAATCGGTAAAGGCGCAGCCGCTGGACTTTTTCGCATCCCGGAAAGAAGCGCTCCTTCATATAGGACAGCCCTGTTCGATTGGAGTCGCGGATGCGGGCTGGTCAAGGAGGAAGGATGTTGGATATTATTTTAAAACCATAGAGGGAGAGGAGATCGGCGTTCTTACCGGCGCGTTCCGTCAGGGGCTCAGGGACAATTTGGTCGTATTTTCCGATGTGTATTTTGAAGAGGCAAGAGAATTTTGGAAGACAAGGGATATCTATACGGGAGAGCCGATTCCTGAGGAAGAGGAAAAAATCGAGGGAGTCAATATCCGGCAGGGTCCGACGAAGCTGGTTTTGATCAGCGCCGGGTCAGCGGATGTGTCCGCCATGACAGAAGATTTAAAAGAGTTCAAGAAACGCCACAAAGAGGAGGAAAGCTACGATGCTTCGGTGTCATGCCTTAATACAAAACCGCAGGCCGTCTTGGATCTTAGGACAGAGCGGCTGATGAAGACGGCTCTTAATCTTCTGGTAATGATCGTATCCTTTCTCATCTATTTTGTCTTTCTGAATGTAAAGATGGCGACGGAAGCGGATCTAACGGCGAAGAGGACAGAGTTTTTAACCTGCATGGGGATGCGGAGAAAAGAAAGGAAAGCGCTTGTAAGGAACGAGCTTTTGCGCTACTACTATCTGTTTCCAACAGGAGCCGCGGCGGCGCTGGCGCTTCTTTTTACGGCGGCGGTCTTTCTAGCCAGACAGTATACGAGAGCAGATATACTGCATTATATCAGGGCGGCGGTTCCGGTGTGGGCGGTAAGCCTTTTGAGCGTAGGCATATTAGTTGTGATACGGGTAACAGTATATATACGGAGGGCGGAAGAAAAGAATGTGTGAGATGGAAGAAAAAAGGACAGAGAAGGTAAAAAGAAAGACGGTCATCAAGGCAGAGGGACTCTGCCGGGAGTATGTAAAAATCAGCCGGGGCGAGGAAAAGGCCGGGAGTATCAAAGTGCTCAGAGGGCTTAGCTTTTCTGTAAAGGAGCGAGAGTTTGTCGGGATCATGGGAAAATCCGGATGCGGAAAGACTACGCTTCTTAAGACGCTTGGACTGATCGACAAACCTACAAAGGGGGAGCTGTATTTTTGGGGAAAGGATACGAAAAAGCTCTGGGACGACGAGCTTTCGGATATCCGCCGCAGGAAGATCGGATTTGTATTTCAGGACTTTTATCTGATGGACAGTTTATCCGTCAGCGAAAATATCATGCTGCCTATGGTGCTGGATAAGAAGGATGCCCGGGAGTGTATGGAAAAGGGCAAGGAGTACGCGGAAGCTTTCGGGATTGCTCATCTTATGAATAAACACCCTTATGAGCTTTCCGGAGGGGAAAAACAGAGGGTGGCCATCAGCAGGGCGCTTATCAACCAGCCCGGACTGATCCTTGCTGACGAGCCGACCGGAAACTTAGATTCCAAATCCGGGAAAACGGTTGTAGACGCCCTGACGCGGATCAACGGGAGGATGAAAAAGACCATTATCATGGTAACCCACGATCCGCAGGTGGCAAGCCGCTGTAAGAGAATACTCTTTTTAAAAGACGGCGTGATACTGGATGATCTTAGGAAAAAAGGAAGCACGGAAGAATTCTATGGAGAAATCCTTGAGAGGATGAAGGATTTGTAGACGGATAAGATTTTCGCAGACAGGGAAATTAATTTTCCCTGTTCTTTTTTTGTAACGAAAATCTGTTGTGAGAGTCCTATTATACAGGAGGGTAAAATTAGGGTATAATTTTGTCAGGCAGATTTAAAAGCTATGAGGGAGGTGAGATGCGTGGAGCTTGAGGATGTCTATAAATTATATTATCCGGATGTATTTCGTTTTCTTTATGTTTTGTGCGGAAAGCAGGATGTGGCGGAGGAGCTTTCTCAGGAGACGTTCTATAAAGCGATCCGGTCTATACACAAGTTTCGGGGAGACTGCTCCATGAAAAGCTGGCTGTATCAGATTGGAAAGAACACGTATCTGACATGGCGAAAAAAGCAAAGGCATCTCGCCGGAACAGAACTGACGGAAAGCGATCTGGAAAAAGGGTGGTATGGCTCTCAGGACAGAGAGCCGGAAAATGTAGAAGAGACCGTGATCAGGAGAAATGAAGCCATGAGGATATACCGGGCATTGGAACATTTGAGCGAGCCATATAAAGAGGTGTTCTGCCTGCGTGTGTTAGGAGAACTTTCCTTTAAAGAGATTGGGGAGCTGTACGGAAAGGGAGAAGGCTGGGCGAGAGTTGTATATCATCGCTCGAAGTTAAAGGTTCAGAACATATTAGGAGAGGAGAGACAGCAATCATGAAACAAGAATGTGCGGTAGTTCAGGATCTCATGGTGCTTTACGAGGATGACGTTCTGCGCGATGAGAGCAGAAAGATAGTGCAAGAGCATATCAGGACATGCGAGGAATGCAGAAAAATATATGAGAGGGCATCTGCTCCGGTTTCGGGTATACAGGATGCTTTGCCGGATATAAGGGAATCTTTGGGAAGATCCGAGAAGGACCGGGAAGACATGGCGGTAAAGGCGGTTTCCCGGTTTCGGAGGAAACTGACTTTTAATCATATCATAATCGGCGGACTTTTGTTTATTGCATTCATTCTGCTCACAAATCTGGCGGGATATCTTGTGACAGACGGGATCGGGAGTATTTTTACGGGCATGCCGGCAAAGGAGATTGAAGTAAAGGAAATATACCGGCTGAAAAACGGGGAGATCTATCTGGCGGTGTCATCACAGAAAAGCTTTCAGTTATCCCATATTCCGCTTCTGGAAAGCGCTGAGAGACATCAGGACACAGACGGCGCCTATTATCATCTGAGTTTTACAAAAGCGTACGGCTGGCTGGCAAAGCTTAGGGATCTTGCCGGCGTACAAGAGGCGGCGTATATATTCCCGACGGAAACCGGCGTGAAAGACTATTTGAAACAGGAGGAAGAGTATCGGTGGAGCTGTAATGAGATTGCCTGTGTCGGACCGCTTAAACAGGATAAGAAAGTCCTGTGGAAAAAGGGGGAGGAAGTGTCAGAAGCGCCGCCGGAGATCGAGGAAAAGGCAATTGCGGCTTATGTAAAAAACGGAGACTTTCAGAAGGCGCGGGAAGAAATGGAGAGGAATAAAGAACTCAGCGGTATTGATATCTATAAAGTCTATGAGAAATATTATCCGGACGGCGCGTCTTCTGTCCGGGACTGGTGGCAGGAGACGGCCTGTGAGGTATATGAGAAGCCGGATGGACAGGCGGAATAGGAGAGAGCGTATGGGAATCATCTTGAAACTGACACTTTGCTATATGAAGAAGAACAAAAAGAGGACGAATGCAGCAGTGCTTGCCATCATTGTAATGATGGTGCTCCTTACGTCAGTCCATATCTTCGCAAAAGCTTTCTTAGGGATGCTGATCGATCAGGTGATTGAAAATGAAGGCAGCTATCATGTGATTTTCCATGAACTTACAAAGGAACAGTGCGAAGCGCTGCGGCAGTCGAAAAAGGTTAGGAGCGCTGAGGGTATCACAGACTGTGAGCTCCATCCCGGGGAGGAGACGCTGTGCGCCAAGGCAGAGATGGCAAAGGTAAACCATTGGATCTTCGGCGCGGCACAGCGGCTTGCAAAAAAGATCGGGATGCCTTTGCTTCCCATGGAAGACAGGGTGGAGATGGCGAACCGGTCAACAGCCAAATATCAAGTGTCCTATCATATGGAACTGTTGGAATATTACGGCATTACGACCTACGGCTGGATGGGAGTGGGACTGCTGATCAATGTGGTCCTTGCGATGCTGATATTTTTCGGGTGCGTGCTGATCTATAACGCCTATGCCATATCTGTGTTCGAGAAGCTTAAATATCTTGGGCTCCTTGGGTGTGTCGGCGCTTCCCGGGTACAGAGAGCATTCGTAGTCTATTGGGAGGGCATCATAGAAGGGGTGATAGGAATCCCGGCGGGAATCGGCGCAGGTTTTTTGCTGTCAAAGGGGATTCTCTATGGGATACAGAACTATTTTCTGTATGATGGCATATCTATGAATTTTACGCCGCATCTCTTAGGAAAGCTTGTGATTTCGGGGTGGATTATGATCTTTGCCGCCTGCTTCTTTCCTGCCAGAAAAGCGGTCAAAACCTCTGCGATGGAGTTGATCGTACGGCAGTGTTCCGTCAAAAAAAGTGTGCAGAAAAAAACGGATTTATTAGGAAGACGCAGATTCCCCAGGACTGTGGGACTTCTGGCTGTGAAAAATGTATGGGTGAGACGTAAAAGCTACATTGCCAATGGAGTGGTGCTGATCATAACTTTCTGTCTGTTACTGGATGGATTTGCCGCAATGCGCGGAATAAACGGGGATTATTACCCGAAGGACAAAAGAGAGAGGCCAAAGCTTTCGCTGTGGACAGAGATTCATTCCAGCGACGCGGGAAAAATCAATGCATTTTATGAAAAGATATCGGAAATACCGAAGTTAAAGCAGATCAGTCTGGAAAGGACGCTCGATCTTGGCGGTATATTGCTTTCAAAAGATGCGCTTAAGAAGGATCTAGGGAATTTTGACACTTTGGCCGGATACGGTTATATCGGAGGCTACACGGAGGTAAAGGACTGCCGGCTTTCCAAGACGGCAGAAGGATACTGGTATCCGGTGAGTATTACGGGGCTTGATAGGATTACTTTTCAGGAATATCTGAAAAAGGCGGGATATGAGCTCTCGGAAGAGGAGTTTCAGAAAGGAGAAGCGTACCCGGTGCTGGCGGAAGATTACATGGAGATACGTACAGGGGAGGAATCGGAAAGAAGAAGCGTATTGGATGTAAGGCCGGGGGAAGAGCTTTCTTTCCTCTACAGCAGGTATGGAGATTTAGATCCGATC
>CAMNTQ010000072.1 GCA_946558695.1 uncultured Lachnospiraceae bacterium | reverse complement strand
CACCTGCAATCGTAGCGTCAACGGTAGGAATGATTCCGTCATAGATATTACCTGTCGTACCATCGATCGAAATCGGATCTCCCTCGTGGAATTCCTTTCCTGCAAGAGTAAATTTCTTATTCTCTTCATCCATAGCAATATCGCCGCATCCGGATACACAGCATGTACCCATTCCGCGCGCAACAACAGCTGCGTGAGATGTCATACCACCGCGTACTGTCAAGATACCCTGTGAAGATTTCATACCTGTGATATCCTCCGGTGAAGTCTCAAGACGGACAAGTACAACCTTCTCTCCTCTTGCCGCCCACTCCACAGCATCCTCTGCAGTAAATACGATCTTACCGCAAGCTGCACCCGGAGATGCGCCAAGACCTTTGCCCATCGGCGTAGCTGCCTTAAGAGCTGCCGCATCAAACTGCGGATGAAGAAGCGTATCAAGATTACGAGGATCAATCATCGCAACCGCCTCTTCCTCTGTTCTCATACCTTCATCAACAAGGTCGCATGCTATCTTAAGAGCTGCCTGAGCAGTTCTCTTTCCATTACGTGTCTGCAACATATAAAGCTTACCGTGCTCTACTGTAAACTCCATATCCTGCATATCTCTATAATGATTCTCAAGAGTTGAGCAAACTTCTTTAAACTGTACAAATGCCTCCGGGAACTTCTGTTCCATCTCGGAAATGTGCATAGGTGTACGTACACCGGCAACTACATCTTCGCCCTGCGCGTTAGTCAGGAACTCACCGAACAGACCGTTCTGTCCCGTGGCAGGATCACGTGTGAATGCAACACCCGTACCACAGTCATCGCCCATATTACCAAATGCCATTGACTGTACGTTTACAGCCGTTCCCCATGAATACGGGATATCGTTGTCACGGCGGTATACATTCGCTCTCGGATTGTCCCATGAACGGAATACAGCCTTGATAGCTCCCACGAGCTGCTCCTTCGGATCAGCCGGGAAATCCTGTCCGATCTTTTCCTTGTACTCTGCCTTAAACTGTCCCGCAAGCGCCTTGAGGTCTTCCGCCGTAAGCTCAACATCCTGCTTAACGCCCTTTTCCTCTTTCATCTTGTCGATCAGTTCTTCAAAATATTTCTTTCCGACTTCCATAACTACATCTGAATACATCTGAATAAATCTTCTGTAGCAGTCCCATGCCCAGCGCGGATTGCCGGATCTCTCTGCCAATACTTCAACAACATCTTCATTCAGACCAAGATTCAGGATTGTATCCATCATACCCGGCATAGATGCTCTTGCACCGGAACGTACGGAAACAAGAAGCGGATTCTCTTTATCGCCGAATTTCTTCTCTGTAATAGCCTCCATCTTTGTAACGGCTTCCATGATCTGTTCCATGATCTCGTCATTAATTGATCTTCCGTCCTCATAGTACTGTGTACAGGCCTCTGTTGTAATCGTAAAGCCCTGCGGTACCGGAAGGCCTAAGCTTGTCATCTCAGCAAGGTTAGCACCCTTACCGCCAAGAAGATTTCTCATGGTTGCGTTGCCCTCCGAAAACATATAAACCCATTTTGCCATTGTCATGACCTCCTAATATTCTTAATTACTAAGTCGCACTTTATATTTTACTGTTTTTACCAATATTCGTCAAGAGAATTGCCTTACATTTCAAGAGAAACTTAGAAACGCTGAACTGCCGTCAACTCAATCCTGACAGTTTCGCAAAAAGGCTTTATATCCCCTGTATGCTTCGTACACATCAGCCTTGCTCACTGCCTCCCACGGAGCATGCATCCCAAGAACAGCCACGCCGCTGTCAATCACTTCCATCCCGTAGTTGGCCATAATGTAGGCAATCGTACCGCCGCCGCCCGCATCCACCTTTCCAAGCTCTGCGAATTGATAAGCCACCTTTTCTTTGTCAAGAGCCTTTCGAATCTGCGCCAGGTATTCGGCATTGGCATCGTTGGAGCCGGACTTTCCGCGGCTTCCGGTAAATTTGTTAAACACAAGTCCCTTAGAGAAGAACGCCGAACTCCTCTTCTCAAAATTCTCTGCGAACATCGGATCATACGCAGCACTGACATCTGAAGAAAGCATCTTGGAATTTTTAAGCGAACGCCTTACCTTAAGCTCGGATTCCTCCCCGGAAAGCGCCAAAAGCTCTGCCGCAGTATTTTCAAAAAACCGGGAATGCATGCCCGTAGCGCCGACACTGCCAATCTCCTCCTTGTCCACAAGGATGCAGCATGCCGTCCGCTTTACTTCCGGCACATCCAGAAGTGCAAAAAGTGAAGTGAACGCGCACACCCGGTCATCCTGCCCGTAAGCTAAGATCATGCTCCGGTCAAACCCTAAGTCCCTCGCCCTTCCCGCTGGGACAATCTCAAGCTCCGCAGACACAAAATCTTCCTCTTCCATATGATAGTATTCGTTAAGGAGCGCAAGCACTTTCGCCTTCACAGCATGTTTCTCATCCTTGTCAAGCCCCTCTGCCTCCGTCAGCGGGCGGCTGCCGATCAAAAGATCCAGCTTTTCCCCCTCAATCACCGCATTTGCCTTCTTCTCCATCTGCTTTGATGCCAGATGCACCAAAAGGTCTGTGATGGTAAACACCGGATCGTCATCCTTTTCCCCGATGCTCACCGTTTCCACCGTACCGTCCTTTTTCGCAATAACCCCATGGAGCGCCAGCGGCAGCGTCACCCACTGGTACTTTTTGATGCCACCGTAATAATGGGTGTCAAGATAAGCAAGCTCCTCACTTTCATACAACGGGTTCTGCTTTACGTCAATCCGCGGCGAATCGATATGCGCCCCCAGGATATTCATGCCCCGCTCAAGAGGTTCGCTCCCGATATGGAACGCTGCGATGCTCTTTCCCATGCATACCGCATAAACCTTATCCCCCTGCTTTAAAGCCTCCTTCCCATCCATCTTTTCTTCCAGACTCACATAACCGTTTTCACGCAGCCTTTCCACCGTAAGAGCCACACACTCCCGCTCCGTCTTTCCAAGGTCAAGGCATTTCTTGTAATCCTCATTGATCTTATCCAGTTCTGTTAACTGCTCATTCGTATAATTTTTCCAGACATTCTTTCTGTCCATCGCCAAACATCTCCCTTCCCGCAGCAGTACTTTCTACAGGCAAAACCACATTCAGACAAATACTGCCGTTTTCTTTCAAAAGTATAGCAGAACGACCTGACATTGCAAAGGGGAATCCCTGCTAAAAATTATTAAAAGCTTCTAATCTCCTTCGCTTATACTATCAATTGATTGTATGTCACTTAATTGATAGCGAGTCAAGGTTATATAAATAAAAGTGAACTTTTCGAAAACAAAGGTGCCGCTCAATCATCTAATTTAATGATCGAGCGGCACCCTTTGTTCATAAATTATATTTTCTCTCTACTTCATCTCTTCTCTTACTTCTTTAAAGCATTTTACGATAAAGTCGATATCCTCTTTCGTGTGGCTTGCACATACCTGCGTACGGATCCTTGCTTTTCCCTTCGGCACTACCGGATAGGAGAACGCTACGACATAAACGCCCTTCTCCATCATGCGTTTCGCGAACTCAGCCGCCGTCTTCTCATCATAGAGCATAACCGGAACGCACGGATGGGTTCCCGGGATAACGTCAAACTCATTGTCCACAAGCTCCTTGCGGTAATATGCGGTAATCTCCTCTAAGTGGTCTCTCAGCTCTGTGCTCTCATCCAGCATGTCAAACAGCTCGATGCTTGCTCCCGCGATTGCCGGTGCAAGAGAATTGGAGAACAGGTACGGGCGGCTCCTCTGACGGAGCAGGTCAATGATCTCTTTCCTTCCGGACGTATATCCGCCGGATGCTCCTCCGAGAGCTTTTCCAAGAGTACCAGTGATAATGTCCACACGGCCCTGTACGCCGCAGTGCTCCGGTGTTCCGCGTCCGGTCTTTCCGACAAATCCAACCGCATGGCTGTCGTCAACCATAACAAGCGCATTGTACTTATCCGCCAGGTCGCATACGCCCTTCAGGTTGCAGATGATTCCGTCCATGGAGAACACGCCGTCCGTAGCGATCAGCTTGATCCTTGCGCCGGCCTCGTCAGCCTCTTTTAACTTCGCCTCAAGATCTTCCATGTTATTATTTTTATAGCGGAAACGTTTCGCCTTGCAAAGACGCACGCCGTCGATGATGGACGCATGGTTCAGCTCATCGCTGATCACCGCATCGTCCGCGGTAAGGATTGTCTCAAATAGTCCGCCGTTGGCGTCAAAACAGGAAGAATAAAGAATCGTGTCATCCGTTCCGAGGAAGTCGGAAATCTTCTTCTCCAGTTTCTTATGGATATCCTGAGTCCCGCAGATAAAGCGCACAGACGCAACTCCGTATCCCTTCTCGTCATAGGTCTTCTTAGCAGCCTCAATAAGCCTCGCATTGTCGCCAAGCCCAAGATAATTGTTGGCGCACATGCATAAAAGCTCTCTTCCGTCCTCCATCTTTACTCTGGAACCCTGAGGTGAGATGAACGGTGCCTCACCTTTAAAAAGCCCTGCCTCTTTGATTCCTTCTACCTCTTTTGTGTAAATGTTTAAAATGTCATCTTTGCGTGCCATTGGTCTCTTCCTTCTTTCTTTAAATTATTGTTTCAAAACATAACAAATGAAACTCTTAGTCATTAATATGCGCCCAGTCAAGAATAACCTTTCCTGACTCACCGGAAATCATAGCCTCAAATCCCTTTTCGTAATCCTTAATGTCGAAATGATGCGTGATGATTTCAGAAATATCAAGTCCTGCCTGCAGCATTGTAGACATCTTGTACCATGTATCCCACACTTTTCTTCCGTAAATGCCGCGAAGATTCAGCCCGTTAAATATCACCGTCTCAAGGTCAACTTTTGCATCTGTTCTCTGAAGTCCGAGAAGTGCGATCTTACCGCCGTGTTTCATATTATGGATCATGTCATGAAGTCCCGCCTGCGAACCGGACATTTCAAGGCCCACGTCGAAACCTTCTGTCATGCCGATCTCTTTCATAACGTCCGGAAGCTTTTCTTCCGCGAGGTTTACGGCTCTTGTTGCGCCAAGTTTCATTGCAAGATCCAGACGGTACTGGTTAAAGTCTGTGATCACGACATGTCTTGCTCCTGAAAATTTCGCGATTGCAGCCGCCATAATACCAATCGGGCCTGCACCTGCAACAAGTACATCTTCCCCTAACATATCGTAGGAAAGCGCTGTATGCGTTGCATTTCCAAATGGATCGAAAATCGCATACATCTCTTCCGGAATGTTCGGATTGCACGGCCATACATTTGAAGACGGAATTACGAGATATTCTGCAAAGGCTCCGTTTCTGTTAACGCCGACACCTTTCGCATCTTTGCAGTTCTCTTTGTGGCCCTCCAGACAGTTCCTGCACTTTCCGCAAGTGATATGTCCTTCACCGGATACGAGATCGCCGATCTTAAATCCTTCCACACCTGCTCCAACCTCTACAATCTCGCCTACATATTCATGACCCGCCGTAAGCCCTACCGGGATCGTATGCTGCGCCCAGTCATTCCACTGATAGATGTGGACGTCCGTACCGCAGATAGCTGTCTTATGGATCTTGATTTTTACGTCGTTCGGACCGACTTGCGGAACCGGCACCCGTTTCATCCACAGACCTTCTTCCGGTTTATCCTTAACCAGCGCCCACATCATACCATCATTTCTTTCACTCATTGTTTGTGTTACCTCCCATTTCCACCGTCTCCCCAGACGATATTATTGTTGATGCTGTCATTATATCACTCCTCAACTACATGTACAATGGATTTTACACATTTTTTGTCTGATTTGTCAAAGTTTTAACGCTCGAAAAACTCTTTTACGTCATCTTTTACAATTTTTATGTTTACAAATCCATAGAAATTGTTTATAATTACTTATATGTTATCGATTTATTTTTGAGCAAAATCATATAAATCGATAAATCGGGGAAACAAAATCTATAGAGAAAGAGAGGGAGCAGGTACACCAAATGTATCTGCGAAACAAAACATGAAAAATGTAATTGCAAAATGGAACAGCATCAGTCTTGTTTTGAGAATCCTGTGTGGTCTTATCATCGGTATTCTCCTCGGATTGGCAATTCCACAAGTAACCGTAATCGCGATTCTGGGAGACTTATTCGTTGGTGCTCTTAAAGCGATCGCTCCGCTCCTTGTATTCTTCCTTGTAATAAGCGCTCTCGCACATACAGGTGAAGGACAGAAGACAAACATGGGATTTATCGTTGCACTGTATATGATCGGCAATCTGTTCTCTGCCCTTGTATCAGTGTTTGCATGTAAGGTATTCCCGGTAACTTTGACACTTGCAGAGGCTGCCGGCGAGGACATGGCTCCTCCAAGCGGCGTAGGCGAAGTATTGAAAAACCTCCTGCTCAATGCGGTATCTAACCCTGTAGCCTCCATCGTAAACGCGAACTATATCGGAATCCTTGTATGGGCTTGCATCTTTGGTATCGCTTTTAAGGTGGCAAAACCTGCAACAAAGGATATGCTTGATGATATTTCCGATGTTATTTCCCAGGCTGTTAAATGGGTGATCAGTTTCGCGCCATTTGGTATTATGGGTCTTATCTTCAACGTTATTTCCTCATCCGGACTCGGGGCACTGTTATCTTACGGAAGACTGATCATCGTGTTAGTAGGATCTATGGCGTTTGTAGCACTTATTATGAATCCGATCATCGTGTTCCTGTGCATCAGAAAGAACCCGTACCCGCTTGTATTCAAGTGTCTGTCACGCAGTTTCATCACAGCATTCTTTACACGTAGTTCCGCAGCGAATATCCCTGTAAATATGGAACTTTGTAAAGAACTGGAATTAGACGAGAATACATATTCCGTATCTATTCCTTTAGGTGCTACGATCAACATGGCCGGCGCTGCTATCACAATCTCTGTAATGGCATTATCCGCTGCTTACACGGTAGGCATTGATGTAGACTTCGGAACAGCTCTTATCCTCTGTGTACTCGCTGCACTTAGTGCTGCCGGTGCGTCAGGTGTTGCCGGCGGTTCTCTGTTACTTATTCCTATGGCATGCAGCTTATTCGGAGTTCCGTCCGAGATTGCTATGCAGGTTGTAGGTGTTGGTTTCATTATCGGCGTAATCCAGGATTCCTGTGAGACAGGACTTAACTCCTCCACAGACGTTCTCTTTACGGCAGCCGCTGATATGAGAGACAGACGGTTACATCCAGAGAGATACAATGGAAAACAGGTGAACATCTAAGAAAATATAAGGCAAAGAAATAAACTAAAGTTCCGGACAAAAATCCGGAACTTTAGTTTATTTTTCAAAAATCAGAGAGCAAGCCATGTCTAATCCCCGGTTAGAAAATAAATATCATTTTGAATTCCCTCAATTGAAAGTTGATGACGAATGCGATGACGAAACATTCAAAACAGAACTGCAGAGGGTTTTGTCCACACATAAGAAATACCCGAAAAACGAATATATAAAAATTTTAGAACAGCTCTATGCCGAACCAATTGCCAAATTGTCCGACTGTGGTTTAGAAAGATTCCATTGAACATGAACGCTTTATTCTCGAAAAATGTAATACAAAGGGGCTATCAAAAAATGATATGCCCCTTTTCATGCCATTCCTTCTGCTGCCCGAATCCTACCACTCGAACTTCTTTGCAAAATATGCATCTAACTCGTCAATCTTCACTCTCTCCTGCTCCATCGTATCACGGTCGCGTACAGTAACCGCACCGTCTTCCTCAGAATCAAAATCATAGGTCACACAGAATGGGGTTCCAATCTCATCCTGACGGCGGTAACGCTTGCCGATATTCCCGCGCTCGTCAAACTCACAGTTATATTTCTTAGAAAGCTGTGCATATACCTTTTCCGCGCCCTCATTCAGTTTCTTTGACAGCGGCAGCACCCCGATCTTAACCGGAGCAAGCGCCGGATGGAAACGAAGGACAGTCCTCTTTTCTCCGCCTTCTAACTCCTCCTCGTCATACGCGCTGCAAAGGAACGCCAGTACCATACGGTCAGCGCCGAGAGACGGCTCAATAACGTACGGAACATATTTTTCCTTCTTCTCGTCATCAAAGTAACTCAAATCCTGTTTCGAGACATTGATATGCTGCGTCAGGTCAAAGTCAGTCCTGTCAGCAATGCCCCAAAGCTCGCCCCAGCCAAACGGGAATAAGAACTCTACGTCCGTGGTCGCCTTGCTGTAGTGACTTAACTCTTCCGGAGAATGGTCGCGGTAACGAACCTCTTCCTCTTTAAGCCCAAGCGTCTTTAACCAGTCAAGACAGAACTGTTTCCAGTATTTGAACCACTCAAGATCCGTGTCAGGCTCGCAGAAGAACTCAAGCTCCATCTGCTCAAACTCTCTTGTACGGAACGTAAAGTTGCCCGGCGTGATCTCGTTGCGGAAGGACTTTCCAATCTGGCAGATACCGAACGGGATCTTCTTTCTGGAAGTACGCTGTACATTCTTAAAGTTCACAAAGATTCCCTGTGCTGTCTCAGGTCTTAAATATACCGTATTTTTCGCATCTTCTGTTACGCCCTGAAATGTCTTGAACATCAAATTAAACTCACGGATTTCAGTAAAATTGTGCTTCCCGCATGTCGGACACGGAATCTCATGTTCTCTAATATAATTCTCCATCTGTTCATGGCTCCAGCCATCAATGGAATCCCCGATAGCAAGCCCTTTTTCCTTGGCATAATCCTCAATAATCTTATCGGCGCGGAAACGCTCATGACACTCTTTACAATCCATAAGAGGATCGCTGAAGCCCCCGAGATGCCCGCTGGCTACCCATGTCTGGGGATTCATCAGGATCGCACAGTCCACGCCTACATTATAAGGCGACTCCTGAACGAACTTCTGCCACCATGCTTTCTTTACATTGTTCTTAAGTTCCACACCAAGATTGCCATAATCCCATGTATTGGCAAGACCTCCGTATATCTCGGAACCCGGATATACAAAACCTCTCGACTTTGCCAAAGCTACAATCTTTTCCATCGTTTTCTCTACCATAAGCTTATCCTCACCTTCTTATGTTTCCTTCTTTTTTAGCAGATATTATTCAGCCGGCAATCATTCGCTTAAAATGATTCGTTATATTAGTATAACGTTATCCTGAAAGCATTGCAAGCATTTTATGCTTGTTATTCTAAAAGCAGAATGCTATAATACTCCCGTAATTGTATTGTATCCCGCTAAGCGGGAATGATAACAAGGAGGAATTGAATAATGAAAACGCAAAAACACGACACTCGTTGGCTAGTCAGTGTTGCACTTATGGCGGCTATCGTCATCGTGCTGGCAAACACGCCGCTCGGTATGATCCAGCTCCCAATTATTAAGGCGACAACTGTACACATCCCTGTCATCATCGGAGCAATCCTGCTCGGACCATCAGCCGGAGCGATTCTCGGCGCAGTATTCGGAATCTGTTCGCTGATCAGCAATACGATGGCGCCAACTCTTTTATCCTTTGCATTCTCACCATTTATGAGCACCTCCGGAATTCCCGGAGCGCTGAAAGCAATCTGGATATCCGTAGGATGCCGAATCCTGATCGGTGTTGCAGCCGGATGGTTATGGATCGCACTAGAGAAACTAAAGATTAATCAGCTTATCGCTTTGCCGGTTGTCGGCTTTGCCGGTTCGATGGTAAATACCGTCACAGTTATGGGAAGTATCTATTTCTTATTTGCACAGCAGTACGCCGAAGCAAGAGAAGTCGCAGTGACTGCTGTCTGGGGGCTTATCATGGGCACTGTCACCGCCTCGGGAATACCAGAGGCAGTCGCGGCCGCAATTCTTGTTCTAGCCCTCGGCAAAGTGCTGATCCAGATTTTCCGAAGGATGGGTTCCGGCACGTTAAGCACTGAACCTGCAAAGTAAGAACTTTACAATAGCGTAATATAAAACCGAATAATTTACATCAACCACTTGACAGTACCCT
The DNA here is from genome assembly GCA_946558695.1 of uncultured Lachnospiraceae bacterium. Lineage (GTDB taxonomy): Bacteria > Bacillota > Clostridia > Lachnospirales > Lachnospiraceae > MD308. The sequence goes on along the minus strand of CAMNTQ010000072.1, from coordinate 872 downwards.
TTAAAGTATGTTATAAATAATTGGTGCGATAAGTACATACAGGGGATTGGTCAAGTGGTATGATAGGGGTCTCCAAAACCTTTGGCGGGGGTTCGATTCCCTCATCCCCTGTTGGATGAAAAATAGCTGTAAACCTTGATTTTTCAAGGATTGCGGCTATTTTTGTTTATAGTGATACAGAGTATTTCAGAGTGTTTCGGAGTATTTTAGAGTAGTTAAAACGGGGTCAAAATGGGGTCAGAAAAAACATGAAGGAAAGGACTGCATATAGTTTGATAAAAAAATTGATATTTATTAGCATATACTATCCATCAAACAATACCCCTCCCTTCTTTGTTCGTACTATTTCATTGTACAGTGTTCCGCTTGCGGACGCACAGAGCGACGGTTCCTAGCAGGGCGGCGGGTCGGCTGTGCGAACGTCCGGAGTTCGTAAACGCTATACCGTACCTCCTCATAACCCGAAAGAAAATACCTGCCGGGAAATCCCAACTCCCCGCGACAGGTTTTTTGATGGAAAACCATTGTTCCATCCTAAGGACCGTGGACATTCCGATATGTTCCGGCATCATCAAAACCAAGAAATCACATATTAACAGCTTTTCATAGCACATGCCGTCCAACATGTTCGGAAATTCTCCAAATGACAGGTATTCTTCCGCATTGTAGAAGACGGTGGCGAATACAATGCAGCCTTTTCCCGTCAATATCTTCTCTGCATCCCTGAATTGCCTTTTTTGTCTCTGCTCAATATAAAAAACTTGCCGCAGGAAAAATCCCACGGCAAGTTTTTTATATCATTTATTTTACCACACCGCATGCACACTGGTAGTAAGTGCCGCATGGCACGTCCTCATAATGTCCCCTGTCCA
>CAMNTQ010000071.1 GCA_946558695.1 uncultured Lachnospiraceae bacterium | reverse complement strand
TTGCTTCCTGTGCAATCTGGATATCTGTTTTCATCGGTTTCCAATCCTTCCTTTCTCTGTGTGGTCCTTCGTTACATCTGTTCCACGTACTGTTCAAATTCCTCCTTGGACATCAGCACTTTCCTCGGCTTCGTACCTTCTTCGCCGCCTACGACGCCCGCTTCGCAGAGCTGATCCATAATGCGGGCAGCACGGTTGAATCCAATCTTAAACGTACGCTGCAGCATCCCAATCGATGCTTTTTCCTTATCTATAATGAGGCGGCCCGCTTCAGTAAAATACGCGTCGCGGTCATTATCTTCTCCGTTCGGAGCTGCAATTCCCGGCTCACTTGCAGTCACCTGGCTTACCATCTCCTCGTCATATTCTTCCGCAGTATTGTTGCTGCGCAGAAATTCCACTACGCTCTGTACTTCCTCGTCCGTCACAAAAGAACCTTGAACTCTTGCCGGCTTCGGATATCCCGCCGGATAAAAAAGCATATCCCCTTTTCCAAGCAGCTTTTCCGCACCGTTCATATCGATGATCGTCCTTGAATCCACGCCGGATGATACTGCAAATGCAATCCTAGACGGCATATTCGCTTTGATCAGACCGGTAATGACATTAACAGACGGTCTCTGAGTAGCTACGACCAGATGGATTCCGGCAGCTCTTGCAAGCTGTGCCAGACGGCAGATCGCGCCCTCCACATCTCCGGATGCCACCATCATCAGATCCGCAAGCTCGTCTACGATAATGACCAACTGTGACATAGGCGCAGGCTTTTCACCGTCTATCGCCGGTTCAGACTTGATCTTTTCATTGTAGCCTTTCATATCCCGGACATTGTAATCTGCAAATACACGGTAACGCCTGTCCATCTCCGCCACAGCCCAATTAAGCGCCCCGGCAGCCTTCTTTGGATCTGTGACAACAGGAATCATCAAGTGCGGTATCCCGTTATAGACACTCAGTTCCACTACCTTCGGATCTATCATGATCAGTTTGACCTCCTCCGGCGCGGCCTTATACAAGATACTCATGATCAGCGTATTAATGCAGACTGATTTCCCGGAACCGGTAGCTCCCGCGATCAGTACATGAGGCATCTTGGCAATATCCGTCACTACAGCTTTCCCTGCAATATCTTTTCCGGCGGCAAAGGAAAGCTTTGACGTGCTTTTCTTGAATTCCTGTGATTCCAGCAGATCTCTCAGCATAACCGCTGTGTTTTCTTTGTTAGGAACTTCGATCCCAACCGCCGCCTTTCCCGGAATCGGCGCCTCAATACGGATATCGGCCGCCGCAAGATTCAGCTTGATATCGTCTGCAAGCCCTACGATCTTGCTGACCTTTACCCCCATCTCCGGCTGCAGCTCGTAGCGGGTAACTGCCGGACCGCAGCTTACGTTCGTAACTGTAACATGAACCCCGAAATTCTGCAGCGTCTGCTGGAGCTTAAGGGCTGTCTCCTTCAGATGCGAATCGGAATCTCCGCCGGTCTTCTTCCCTCTTTTTAAAAGGGAAAGCGGCGGATACTTGTAAGACTTCCGAGGCTTCCCGCTATGCTTGTCCGCATCCGGATATACACGCTCCTTCGCCGGAATTCCTGTATCCGGCACGAAGTCCGAGGCGTCTGAAGGCTCGGCAAACTCTCCGAGAGAAACTTCGGCCTGCACAGGTTCCGTTTCATTCCGCTGAATGGAAGTATCATTCCGCTGGATGGAAAATTCCGGTACGGCTGACGGTGTTTCATCCTCCATCACGTCTATGGTCAGTTCCCTTATATCCTTCTTTTCTTTTGCAAGGGCGGTATCAAAAGATACTCCCTCCACATGATGGTCGCGCCTTTTTCTGCTCTTTGACTTTAAAGGTTCTGACCGCTCTTTTTCGGCTTCCCGTTCCCTGCGCCGCTCCTGTGCTGCTTTCCGGTGTCTTTCTACATCTCCTCTGGCCTTTCCATATGCCTTGTTACTCTGGCTCTTTACGCCCTTAAGCACAGATTTCCCTGTAATGATCACAAGGCAGACGATCATAAGTATAATAACGATTACATATGTACCGGCGACGCCGACCGCCGGAGTTAATAATCCTGCCGCTGCCGCTCCCATACTGCCGCCGCTTTTATTTATTAACTGGAAAAAGGTACACAATAATACTGTCAGAAAAACAGCCGCAAGAGCTCTGAGATACGCTTTAAAATTCTCCTTATTCGATACAACGAATGCAACGATGCCAAATAATAAAAACGGCGCCATATAAGTCACTGTTCCAAAAATATCTGTGAGAAATCTGGAAACCACTTTTCCGACTCTGCCTCCCAGTCCGAAAAGACTGAGTAAGATCAGAATACTGACTGCAAGCGTGATCCAGATCACGATCTCGTCTGTGATAAAGCTTTGTTCCGACTTCTTTTTTGTCTTTGTCTGCTTTGTACCCCTCTTTTTCTTTGACTTTGCAGCCATGTATTTTCCCCCTTATTGGCTCAATCAAAAATTATTATATCATCTTTGCAGGGGGCTGTCATTACTAATTTTTACTCTTTTTTTTGCGCTCCTCATCGATCATTTCATGCAGTTTTCCTAATGCATCGCTCATTCCTCCGACCTCGTCGATCAGCCCTTCCCGCACAGCTTCCCGGCCTTCTAACAGGGTTCCTACATCCTTGACAAGTTCTGTCGGATTCAGCATAAGTTCTTCAATTCTCTGCTGCGTCATATGTGAATGCCCCGCTAAAAACTTGGTGATCCGATCCTGCGTCTTTATCATGTTCCTGAGACTTTGCGTCACGCCGATGAACATCCCGTTAGAGCGCACCGGATGGACGATCATCGTACCGCTCGGCACAATAAAGGAATATTTTGCCGACACTGCCAAGGGACCTCCGATCGAATGGCTTCCGCCCAAAACGAGCGATACTGTAGGTTTACTTAAAGAAGCGATCATTTCCGCAATGGAAAGTCCTGCTTCCACATCTCCCCCCAGTGTATTCAGAAGGATGAGAAGTCCCTCGATCTCCTCGCTGTCCTCTACCTCTGCAAGCATAGGAAGAAGATGCTCGTACTTAGTGGACTTTGCATTACCGGACACAGCCTCGTGGCCTTCGATCTCGCCGATGATCGTTAAAAGCTTGATCTTATGTTTATCTTTACTTTCATTTAAATTCAGAGAACCCATCTCGCGGATCTGATCATTTTTCATTTCCTGTTTTTCATCCTGCTTTTCATTTCCCATAAAAATACACCTCCATACTTTTTAATTAGTATGGAGGTGATTTCTGATTTTATACGTGCAAAAGCGCCTGTTCAAGATCAGCAATGATATCTTCGATATTCTCGATCCCCACGCTGAAACGTATCAGATCCGGCTGTACGCCTGCTTCCAGAAGTTCTGTATCGTTCATCTGGCGGTGGGTATGGCTTGCCGGATGAAGGACGCAGCTTCTCGCATCTGCCACATGGGTTACGATGGCGATCATCTTCAGGCCGTCCATCATACGGACTGCCGCATCTCTTCCGCCCTTTAAGCCGAACGTCAGAACGCCGCAGGTTCCGCCCGGCATGTATTTCTTTGCAAGATCATAATATTTATCACCCTCTAAGGACGGGTGGTTCACCCATGCAACTTTTTCGTGCCCCTTAAGATATTTTGCCGCTTTGAGGGCGTTTTCACAATGTCTCGGCATCCGAAGATGAAGCGTTTCCAGACCGATATTTAAAAGAAACGCATTCTGAGGCGACTGAATAGAACCAAGATCACGCATAAGCTGCGCGGTAGCCTTCGTAATATAAGCGCCTTTGCCGAATCTCTGCGTGTATACGATCCCGTGGTAGGTCTCATCGGGCTGAGTCAGCCCCGGGAACTTTTCCGCATGGGCATCCCAGTCAAAATTGCCGCTGTCCACGATAGCGCCGCCCACGCAGGAAGCATGACCGTCCATATACTTTGTTGTGGAGTGGGTGACAATGTCCGCTCCCCATTCAAAAGGACGGCAGTTCATCGGCGTCGCAAATGTGTTGTCTACAATAAACGGAACCCCGTGAGCATGGGCCGCCTGTGCGAATTTTTCAAAATCAAGAACAACCAGCGCCGGATTTGCCACAGATTCCCCGAACACAGCCTTCGTATTATCCCGAAACGCCGCATTCAGTTCCTTTGGCGTACATTCGGGATCGACAAAAGTGGCCTCTACGCCCATCTTGCGGATCGTATGTGCATAGAGATTGTAAGTTCCTCCATACAGCGCGGAAGCGCATACGATATGGTCGCCTGCCTGCGCGATATTCATGATGGCATAAAAGCTTGCCGCCTGCCCAGAAGAGGTGAGCATCCCCGCGACTCCGCCCTCCAGATCACAGATTTTTGCAGCTACTGCATCATTGGTTGGATTCTGCAGGCGGGTATAGAAATACCCCGATTCCTCCAGATCAAAAAGCCGTCCCATCTGCTCGCTGCTGGAATATTTAAACGTAGTGCTCTGGTAGATCGGAAGAACTCTCGGCTCCCCGTTGCCCGGCTCATAACCCGATTGGATACATTTGGTTTCGATCTTATAATTGCTCAATTGCTTCTCCTCCTATGCATATAAATACTTCTCTTTGAGTTCGCACATCATAGATACGTAGTGCTCCTTACATGCTTCTTTCTTTCCTTTCTCGATCAGCTGAAGACAGGGCGCAAGATATTGCTTGTAGATACTTTCATAGATATCCTTCGCATGATCCTGCATATCGATCAGCATGACGATCCCCGGCGCGATCTCGTAATACTCCTCTACAAGTTCCCGCCCCGCTTCGGTTTCCATCAGATAACCGTCCCGGAAATCCCGGAATGTCTGAAGCTCATAGCAGTCATCCGGCTTTTTCATGCTCTCACAGACCGCCGTCGTAATATAGCAGAGCTTCCGTTCAAACCCTGCGGCTATCTCATCATAGGTGCTGTGTGTAAGATGCATGTTTGTTACGCCCTTTTCATTCCACAGTTCTACCATCTTCTCTGTAAGGGCGATGCAGTCTTTCTGTTTGGAATAATTTAAAAGCGGAACTACATACACCGCCATATTCAAATTGTAATCGATCGAATCTCTGTCTCTGTTCCTCTTTTTTACAGCTTGCATCTTCTCATACGCATGATCCGGAATTACCTGCGCAAGTTCCTCTGTCAGAGCTGCCTTTTCTTCCTCCGAAGCCTGCATGAAGCACTGCATGATATCTTCCATCGTACGCTCATACCTTCTCAGGGCATCTTCTATGACGCCCGCATACTGCTTCCGCCTGAATTCCTTCCTGTAGTTCAGCATCTCATCAAAGAGAACAGTAAGCTCTTCCTTAATCCTGTCTGTCTTGTCCATCCGTTTCCTCCGCTGTTATTCTTCCCAGTTGTGATATACGTCCTGCACATCATCGTCGTCATCCAGCATATCAAGTGTTTTTTGGATGCTGGTGATGTCCTTCGGATCGGTAAGCGCTACATAAGTCTGCGGAATCATCGTCACTTCCGCGGCGGCCATAGGAATCCCCGCCTCTTCAAGAGTCTGGCGCACTGCGCTGAAATCATCCGGTGAAGTCAGAATCTCGTAGCTGTCCTCCTCCTCTGAGAAATCATCCGCACCGGCATCTAACGCCTGCATCATGAGCTCGTCGGAGTCTCCTTCATACTCTTCCTTATCAATGACGATCTGTCCCTTCTTATCAAACATAAATGATACGCAGCCCGGCGTCCCCACGTTCCCGCTCCCTTTCGTGAAAGCGTTCTTTACGTTGGTTGCGGTACGGTTGCGGTTGTCCGTCAGCGTCTCGACAATGATCGCCGTCCCGTTCGGGCCGTAGCCTTCATATGTAATATGCTCATAGTTGGCTGCATTGGCGTCCCCGGATGCTTTCTTAATATTTCGGTCAATGGTCTCGTTGGGCATGTTGTTGGCTTTTGCTTTTGCGATCACGTCCCTGAGACGGCTGTTATTGGCCGGATCAGCGCTGCCGCCTTCTTTGACGGCTACTGCAAGTTCTTTTCCTATTTTCGTAAAAATCTTTCCCTTTGCCGCATCGTTCTTTTCTTTCTTGTGTTTAATGTTGGCAAATTTTGAATGTCCTGACATGTTTTATCCCTCGCTTTATGATTCTCATCTTTATAATCTTGTCTTCCTTCTATTGACGCCGCGCATTGCTTTTCACTTTGCGCTCCCTCAATTCTATCATCATTCCGGCAGTTTTTCAATCTTAACTCTGCGGATCGTATTATTATCCACAAGAAGCACGGTAAAGCGATAACCTTCATATTCCACTACGCAGTGCTCGTCCTGCGACGGAATCCGCTCAAGCTGGTCGATCAAAAATCCGTTCAGCGTCCCGTAATTCTCTTTGTCAAACTGTATTCCAAGATAATCTTCCAGATCCTCCAGCTCAGCAAATCCGTTTACAAGATAATTTCCCGTCACAAGGCGGGTGATCATCTTTTCCTCAACGTCGTGCTCGTCCAGAATATTTCCTACGAGTTCCTCTAAGATATCCTCCATCGTAACAAGCCCGCTCGTCTGTCCATACTCGTCCAGAACGATCACCACATGGTTATGGGACACCTGCATTTCACGAAAAAGCGTGTCGATACTCTTCGTCTCAGGTATGAATGTGACTGCCCTTATGTAATCCCCAAGCTCTGAGACAGGAATCTTGCGCTGCTCTCTTGCCAGATAGCATTCCATCGCGTCCCTCAGGTGAAGAAATCCGACAATCTCGTCAATATCTTCCTTATAGATCGGGAATCTGGAAAAATTCTCATCCAGCATAAACTTCAGCGCATCTTCCAGCGTCTCCTTCCCGTCGATCGCAATGATATTCTTCCTATGTGTCATAATATCCTTCGCATCTTTGTCCATATAGCGGAAAATATTACGGATCAACGCTGCAGCTTCCTTTTTCAGCCCATCATCCATCTCATCTTCCGCCTGAAATATCTGCCGTATCTTTTGAAACAAACTGCCTTCTTCCATCTTAAATTTCTTAAACTCCTTTGTTATGTATGAAGCTCAAAGCTCACCTTCAGCGCTTCATCAACTTTGTTCATAATCCCTTTATCCAGATGGCATACCATGTCCTTTAATCTCTGTTTATCAATGGTACGGATCTGTTCCAGCAGGATCACCGAATTTTTCACGATCTGACACTTCCGTACATCCAGCTCCACATGAGTGGGTAGCTTAGCCTTATTCATGCGGGAAGTGATAGCCGCGCATATGACCGTAGGGCTGTGCCTGTTGCCCACATCATTCTGTATAATGAGCACCGGACGGATCCCGCCTTGTTCGGAACCAACGACCGGGCTTAAATCTGCATAATAAATATCTCCGCGCCTTACCTGCACTCTATTCACACTCCGATACATATAAGATAAAGTAAGTATTTCCATCTTTTTCGGATGTATTCCATAGAGTTTACGTATTTAACTAAAATAATCTCTCTGCCCGGTCACTTCGCCGTGCCGTAAGAATTCATGGGGCACACGCTTTCCAAGATTGCACACAAATTCATAATTAAATCTCCCGGACAGCTCGCTTAATATCTCCACGGGAAGGCTTTCCTCCCCGTCGCTGCCGATCATGGTGATTTTATCGCCGTATTTCACGTCCGGGATATCAGTGACATCCACCATAAGCTGATCCATACAGACACGTCCTAGAATTCCCGCCTTCTTTCCGTGTATAAGCACATAGCCTTTATTAGAAAGGCTTCTGGGATAACCGTCTCCGTATCCTACCGGGACGGTCGCGATCTTCATTCTCTTCTTTGCGGCAAATGTTCCCCCATAGCTGATCAGAGTTCCTTTTTCCACCCATTTTACATGAGCCACATGGCTGATCAGCTCCATCGCAGGTTTTAAAGGAACCTTTTCTTTGGCAACTTCCTCCGACGGATAAAGCCCGTAAGTGGATATCCCCGCTCTCACCAGATTCAGATTCGCCTCCGGCATGTCAATGATCCCGGCGCTGTTGGAACAGTGATAATAAGGGAATGTCACGCCTCTTTCTTCAAGGCTGCGCTTCACCCACAGATACTTTTCAAGCTGCATGCGGGTAAATGTCTTATCTGTCTCATCCGCTTTTGAGAAATGTGTGTACATTCCTTCCAGCACAAGACCCGGAAGCGCGGCAATCTCCTCAATCTCCCTGATATCCTCATCCTGCGCCATAAACCCAAGCCTTGACATCCCCGTGTCGATCTTGATATGGATATATGCCTTCTTGTGAAGTCTTTCGGCTAGCTTTGATACTTCTTTAGCCATCTCCTTTGTATAGACAGTCATCCGGATCCCTTGCTCTATCATGCATTCTCTCTGATCCTGGAAAATACATCCAAGGACAAGCACCGGTTTTGTGATCCCGCCGTTTCTGAGGACCGCCGCCTCATCAAGGGTAGCAACCGCATAGCCCCAGATATACTCTGTATCGGCAAGGAGCCTCGCTATCTGCAGACCGCCGTGCCCGTAGCCGTCCGCCTTAATGACAACCAGCATTTTGGCACTGCCGCTGATATTCTTTTTCATACTTTCCACATTGAACTCAATCGCATCAAGATCAATTCTCGCGCACACTCTCGTATACTTCTTCATATACTCTCCTCCTCATCCTGTGCCAAATGCTTGAAAGCAATACTGATATGTTTCATGATATCTTCTGCGAGCACACTGTATACACCCTTTTCTTCTCTCGCAGAATCTCCCGCCCTTCCATGCAGGTATGCGCCTAAAACTGCCGCTTCAAAACAGCCGCGCTTCTGGGCCAAGAGCCCTGCCGTAAGCCCTGCAAGCACATCTCCGGATCCTGCCTTCGCCATAGCGCAGTTGCCGGAGCAATTAAGGCACGCCCGCTTTCCATCGGTATAGGTCACCGTATCGGCATCCTTGAGGATACAAGTAACACCGGCATTTTTATCTCCCAGAAAGCGTTTCAGGGCCTTTAACCGGTCTTCCTTGATCTCCTTTACCGACATTCCTGTAAGCCGCGACATCTCTTTCATATGCGGAGTCAGAATATATTGATCATGAAGTCTCTGTTCAAAGGCTTTTGGATGTCCTGCCATCAGATTCAAGCCGTCCGCATCTACCACGCAAGGGCGGCGGTTATTTCGAAAGACTGTCTCCGCAAGCTTCTTTGCCGTCTCTTCCATGCCGATGCCAGAACCCATGCATACGACGTCCGCCCACGACAGCAGCCGGAGCAGTTCCTTTTCATCGAAATCTTCATAAGCAGTCATCACTGCTTCCGGCAGAAGCGTCTGCAAAACGGCACGGTTTTCTTCTGCCGTATAGATACGTACCATCCCCGCTCCCGCCAGATAGGCAGATTTTGCGTTAAAATAAGCAGCGCCGCACATACCCTTGCTCCCGGCGATCACAAGCACCTTTCCGTAAGTTCCTTTGTTTGAATCTTCCATGCGGGCCGGAAGAAGTGCACGGTAATCTTGTTCCGTAAGCTTACAGACAACCTCCGGATCCTCCTTAAAAGGCGCGCCGCTGATTCCGATATCGGCAATCACCACTTCCTTCGCGTATTCTTTTCCCGGATAGATGCCCATGCCGAATTTCATTTCCTGAAACGTGACGGTGACATCCGCCGCAAACGCGATTCCGAGAACATTTCCCGTATCAGCCGAAATCCCTGACGGTATATCCACTGCGAATTTCAGCGCCCGGCTCTCATTCATGGCGTCAAGGAGCTTTGCGTATCTTCCTTCTATATTACGGCTTAATCCTACGCCGAACACAGCATCTATTATAATACTATATTCCCCCGCTTCGAATTCATTGCCAACGATTCCTCCCGCTTTTTCAAAAAGCCGGATCTGCTCCTTACATTCGCTGGTGCACCGTTCCTTGTTTCCTGCCATAACAGCAGTTACACGATGTCCGTCCTCTATCAGCATTCTTGCAATCGCGAAACCATCGCCCCCGTTATTGCCCGAACCGCACACAATACAGACATCAGACAAGTCCATATCCCGCTCTCTCATATATTTGACACAGGCAGCGGCAGCCCGCTCCATCAATACAAGAGACGGTACGCCAAGCGTATGGATCGTGTACTGGTCTGCCTCCTTCATCTGACATGCTCCCGGTAAATACCTCATATTCCATCTTCTCCATCTATCTTCATAAAATCATGAAATCTTATCTGTACACAAAGAACGTGTAAAGACCTGCCCGCTTCCAGCATGGCTCGTCATTACACGTCTTTTGGGCTATGATTCTTTATGCTCCTGACGATATCTGCTGATGTTGTATGATAACTGCATCAGGCTTTCCGACAAATGCACATTCTCCACGATAATATTATCCGGCAGATTCAAGTCTGTATGGGCGAAATTCCAAATCGCACATACGCCGTTATCTACCAGAAGATTCGCGACTTCAATCGCTTTTTCCTTCGGAATCGTAAGCGCTGCAATCTTCACTTCGTTGTTCCGGACAAATTCCTTAAGCTCATCCATCATACGGATCGGCACGCCTCTTATAGAAACGCCGTTAAGCCTCGGGTTGACGTCAAATATACCTTTGAGGATAAATCCCCTGTTCTCAAAGGCAGCATAATTGGCAAGCGCCTGTCCAAGATTACCGGCGCCGATAATGATCATGTTATGGTCTTCCTCAAGACCGAGAATCTTTCCGATCTCTGTATACAAATATTTCACATTATAGCCGTAACCTTGTTGTCCAAATCCCCCAAAATTATTGAGGTCCTGCCGAATCTGGGAAGCCGTGACTTTCATCTTCTTACTCAGGTCATTGGATGAAATACGCTCCACACCATTTTCAAGCAATTCCCCCAAGTATCTGTAGTACCGCGGCAGTCTTCGAATGACAGCCTGAGAAATCCCTCTTTCTTCCACTGATGTTCACCTTCCATTTCTTTCATAAAAATATTATAGTAAATTGTC
>CAMNTQ010000070.1 GCA_946558695.1 uncultured Lachnospiraceae bacterium | reverse complement strand
TTGAGGCTGCGCTTCAGAAACTTGAATATTATAGAGGGGTTGACACCCTGAAGATACCGGACAGGGGGGTGTTGTTCGCGGTATGAATATTAATGGAGAAAGCATCACGAATACTGGATTTATCTGAGTAAAACTGTCAATGATCAGAGAAAGATTGAAAAGAAAACACCCTGTAGGAAGAATTCTACCTGCAGGGTGTTGATTAGTCTAACATTATGCGGTCAATTTTATTGCTGGTAACTTTAATTACCTGACCGCTTTGATTTGTTTTTCCTTTTTATAATGTATTCAAATAATTCATCAACACAGACGGTATATTCGCACAGGATGCCTGTACGGTTACCGCGCCGATATTCTGTGCCACCATCGGCATTCCATATACGACACAGGATTCCTTATCCTGTCCGATCGTATATGCCCCGGCTCTATGCATGTCAAGCAGTCCATAAGCGCCGTCCTGTCCCATACCTGTGAGAATAATTCCCACTGCGCCAGCCTTAGCTACCTGTGCTACAGACCGGAAAAGCACATCCACGGAAGGACGATGTCCGCTGACTTTTTCGTCGGGATAGATACGTACAGTATAATGTCCGCCGAGACGAACGACCTTCATCTGGCATTCGCCCCCCGGAGCGATCAATACAAGACCTCTGCGGACAACATCACCGTTAACGGCTTCCTTGACTTCCATCTTACATAAGCGGTTCAGACGCTGCGCGTACATATTCGTAAAGCCTTCCGGCATGTGCTGTGTTATGACCATGCCCGGTATGTCGGCAGGAAGCTGCTCTAACACCTGTAAAGTTGCTTCGGTCCCACCGGTAGAAGCGCCTAGAGCAATGATCAGATCATTGAGCTTCAGGCTTCGATTTGTTAGTTTCGGAGCGGCGATAGAAGAAAGTACAGGCTTTTTGATCGAAATCGCCGGCGATGCGGGAGCCCTTTCTTTTTTGACAGCAGAGCTTCCGCGGAACACTCTTGGAAGCTTAACCGTTGCGTTAGAAGCGATATTGATCTTGGAAGCTAGATTTTGTATAAAGAGACGAGTGCTGTAATTCCGGCTCATATCTGGCTTTTTGACAAAATCAACAGCGCCGTTTGACAGAGCGTCAAACACGCTTACATTTAACGAAGATACCAAAATTACGGGAAGGAGGTGCTTAGGAAGCAGCTCCTTCAAAAAATCAATTCCGTTCGTTCTGGGCATCTCTACATCGAGGGTTATGACGTCCGGTTTTGCAATAGGAATCTTTCTCATGGCTTCTGCAGCGTTCATTGCATAACCGACTATCTCGATATTGCTGTCCGCTTCAGGAAGTCCCTTAGAGAGAAAATTTACAAATACAAGTGAATCGTCTACAATTAATACTTTAATTTTTTTGTTTGCCATTTATTCGCACCTTCTTTTTAGTATAGCAGTCCGGCTACTCTTTGCGGTAGGCCGATGGCATAAGATAATGATAAGGCGTTGTTGCCTTATTTAGACTTTCGGAATGACCGATGAACAGATAACCGCCTGGTACAGTTGCATTATAAAAACGCTGTACAAGAGCATCCTTTGTCTGTTGGTCAAAATATATCATTACGTTGCGGCAAAAAATCACATCAAACTTTAATCTAAAGCGGATGGGATCCATCAAATTGAAAGTTCGGAAAATCACATTTTTCTTTAGGATGTCTGCAACCTGATAAACGCCGGGTTCGGAAGTCCGTTTAAAATATTTTTGCTTCCACGCGGCCGGAATCGCACTCAGGGATTCTTCGTCATAAATTCCTTCAGAAGCAGCTTTTAAAGCATTCTGTGAAATGTCGGTGGCAAGAACACGGGTATCCCAGTTGCCTGCCTTGCCGCCGAAATATTCTTTCAGAATCATAGAAAGAGTATAAGGTTCCTGACCGGAAGAACACCCTGCGCTCCAGATACTTAAGACATGATCGCGCTTCGTTCTCTCAAGATATGGAAGAACCGTATCTCTGAAATAATCAAAGTGGGCAGATTCCCTTAAAAAAAAGGTATAGTTCGTTGTTAACTTATTAAGCATGAGTTCAATATCCTGCGGGTTTTTCTGTGACAGGATATGATCGATATATTCGGAGAAAGAAGAATACCCCATAGATGTAACGGTATTGGATAGTCTTCCGACGATCAACTGCCGCTTCTGTGACAGATCAATTCCGTAGCGGCTCTTAATAAATGTTATGAGTTTCCGAAAATCATTCTCGTTAAGTGTTAACATGCTGTTACTCCTTACTTCTATATTTTGTCCATGTCCATCCGTTACTGCCGAATCAATTCTTCGCAGTCAAGGAAAAGGACAACAGAACCATCTTCTCTTGAAATCATAGAAGAGGTTAGCTCCTGTTGGTTCTGCGTCGGGATAGGAGCAATCCTGTCTAAATCAATATCCAGTACCTGAGTCACGGAATCTACTACAATACCTACAGAAATATCATTAATTTCAAGAATAATGATGCAGGTTGTAGCTGTGTAATCCTGCGGCATCTTACCCATGCGGAGCCGGATATCTATGATGGGGATAGTCTGACCGCGCAGATTAATAATTCCTTTGATATAGTCCGGCACCATCGGCAGCGTACAGATCATGTAGCTGGAAATAATCTCTATTACATAATCTGTGCTGACGCCGAAAGTAATATTGTCGGATACGAAAGTAAGAAAACGCTGAACGTTCTTAGGGTTATGCGCATCTTCCTCGACTTTATTTTCAACGATATCAATTGTTTCTGCCATGTTGTTACCTCCTTATCTATCTCTAAAATATTCCCCGCGCAGCTTCATATACATGAGCTATGTCAAGGATAATACTAATATTTCCATCTCCAAGAATCGTACATCCGCTGATACCAGAATCTTTAATATGGAATTGCTGCAGGTACGGCGGAAGAGGCTTCACAACAACCTGATGTTCTCCGATCAGCTTATCTACAAACAGGCAATAGGATCTGTCGCTCGCTTCTACCCACATCAGGATACCGTCATCAATCTTTGTGCAGGCATCTGGAATACTGTAGAGCTCATGAGCGCGCACGATCGGATAGAAAGCGTCCATACAGCGAATCATCTCGTGTCCTGCCGGGTCAAGAACGATATCATCTTCTGTTGCCTTAAAGGACTGACGGATATTGGAAATCGGCACAGTGAAGATAGAATTGCCCACGGAGATCTCCATGCCGTCCGCGATTGCTAAAGTAAGCGGGATCTTTAGAGTTGTACAGCTTCCCTTGCCTAATTCGCTTGTGATGCTTACTACTCCTCCGATAGCTTCTACATTCTTTTTGACAACGTCAAGTCCAACTCCACGGCCCGAATATTCGGTTACCTCCGTATTAGTGGAGAAGCCGGGCGTCATCAGGAGCATTAGGATTTCTTTCTGAGAATAATCTGACTCCGGTTTGGTAAGGATTCCATTGCGCGCAGCTTTTGCTAAGATAGCTTCTGTATCCATACCGCGGCCGTCATCAGATACGGAGATAATAACCTCGCTTCCGGTGTGGGTGGCGGAAAGGATAACCTCTCCCTGCGGATCCTTGCCGGCAGCAATACGGTCTTCTACACTCTCCTCAATTCCGTGATCGATGGCATTACGGACGATATGCATCAAAGGATCTCCGATGCCGTCAACGATAGTCTTATCTACTTCCGTATTCTCTCCAATAATAGTAAGACGCACATCCCTGTTCAGATTCTTCTTCATATCCCGCACGATTCGGTTCATCTTCTGGAATACGCCGGATACGGATACCATCCTGAGGGACATAGATATATCCTGAAGATCATCCGTTAATTTGCGGAGCTGCCGTGCGGATTTGTTAAAGTTATCAAGGTTCAGGCCCTGAAGATCCGGAGAAGAGGTAACCATTGATTCGGTGATAACAATCTCTCCTACGAGAGCCATCAAGGCGTCAAGCTTTGACAGATTGACACTGATAAGATCCTGCTTGACAGCGCCGTGCGGAGCTGCCGTCTCTTTTTTCTTTGAAGGGGCAGGAGTTTCGGGCTTACTTTTTGGAGCGGCGGAAACGGCCGGTGAAGCGGGATCATGAACAATGCTTTCCGCTTTGGCCTCCGGTTCGCTCTGGTCGGTTTCAGAAGTTTCTTCGTTCTCCAACATCTCATAAGACCGGATATTCTGTGATTCTCCAACGACTGTAGCCGCTTTTTTCAGATCCTCCTCGGAATAGACGCCGACATAGAAACCGTCAGCAACGATCTTTTCCGCACTTCCGGGATTAGAGTCAACGTCATTCGGGTAGTAAGTAAATTTAAGCTCTCTTTCCTGAAGAGCATTCACGATCATAAATGCACGCAGATTTTCCATGCCGCATCCATCTTCAAAATAGACATGAATAAAATATGGAACGTGATCTGCTGTGTCAGGAAGAGGCAGGGCAGCTTTGGGGCTGTCCGTATTTGTGCCGGCTGCAGAAGCCGTACTCGCGACAGCAGAAGAATCCTCGGATTCTCCCGAAATCTTTTTAAGCAGTCCGTTAATTTCAGAAACAAAACTGTCGATATTAGTCTCGAGCGGTTCATTATTCTCAACCTTTTCAATCTCCGAGCGAAGCTTGTCGGTTGACTTGAACATCAGATTAAAAAGTTCGCTCTTATGCGTCTGATCCAGAGAATCAATGCCGTTTTCACGAATATAGAAGAAAAGATCTTCTATATGATGTGCAATTTCCATAAGACAATTAAACTCAAGCATTGCAGAAGAACCTTTAATCGTGTGCATACTGCGGAAAATTTCGTTAACATCGTCCTCGGAAAAATCTCCGATTTTTTCGGCGTTAATCAGGAGTTCGTCCAACCCGTCAAGCAGGGAGTTAGTTTCAAAGAGATAAGTCTCTAACAAGCCTTCCATAGAAGCATCCATAGTGTTCGCACCACCTTATCTTATAATAAATTTATCTTAAAATATTGCCAACAGAGAGTTAGATGTGTTACTCTAATGTCAACACATTTTATTAACATATATATCGACCGCAAATCGAAAAAATTAATAGAAAAATAGTAGTAGGTGAAAAAATGTCGAATATTTTGAGAGTCACAACTCCGATGGCAGGGAATTATGACAACATGTCACAGCCGAGAGCCGATATGAATAACCGTGAAGATCCGCGTATACAGGGTCCGGTGGTTCCCAACAAGGTTGTTCGTGCGGATGCAAGGAGCGATTCTGCCGCGGAGGAACAGAATGTAGGATTAAAATTCCAATATCAGTCTAATTTTGAAGGTTTTATCTCTCAGATGAAATCGGAAGGGGTAATGACCGAGGAGTTTGCCACTGTCCTTTTTGAACAGCTGAGTAATCAGGTGAAAGCAGGGCTTTCGGAAGGATCGGCGCAGGAGATAGCGCAGTTTCTTGAGATGATTCAGGTGGATCCGCAGAATATGCTTGCCTTTTTGAAGGAGCAGGGGGATGGTGCCGTCCGTTTTCAGGGAGCATTTTTTTCATTGCTGCGTCAGGTGATGAACGAGACAAAGAATGTGGAACTCAGGGCCGGGATATTGGATTTTATGAAGCGCTATACAGATATGGCGGAAGGAAAGCACATCCTTAAGGAGATAGAACAGACCATAAAAGAATTAAAGAGCGGTATGCTTCAGAGCGGACGGGAAAAGATGGAAGAGATGGAGCAGCAGCTGAAGTTCGGCGGCAATGCCGGGCCGGGAAGTACGCAGGAGAATGCCGCGCTGATAAAAGGAAAGATGCTGCCCTATCTGAATAAATACATCGGAGGCACTCATGACCGCGGCAATGTGCGTGAAGGCGCGGCTTTTTTAGCGGCTCTTACGGCGCGTTATGAGAACGGTGATGCGGCGAGAGTTCTTGAGCGGTTTGAACAGCTGATGGAATACTCAGCTATGCAGAAGTATTTTAAGGGATTTGAAACGCAGAGCCTTCTGAAAGTGTTGGAATCTACTGATTTTGAGAAAATGATCGGAAAGAATAAATGGAAGAAAGGCTTTGTGTCCATGATTCAGAATGGGATGCAGCAGGGAGCGAATATAGAACAGAAGCAGGTATTTAAAAATATGATGACTTCTATCCTGCTGAATGAGAGCGTGTACATGCCGGTGCTCCACATGATGTTTCCGATGCAGGTGAACGGCAACCTGACATTCGCAGAGATGTGGGTGGATCCAGATGCGGGAAAGAACTCGGGTGAGAATGAAAATGAGCGGGTTATACAGGGACTGGTGAAGTTTGATATTCAGGAATTGGGATTTTTTGATTTGTTTTTTGTGTATCAGGATAAAAATGTAAATATGCAGCTTAATTATCCGGACAGTCTTAAAGATAAGGAAAAGGAAATCCGAAATAAAGTTGCGGAGGTACTTGCGGAGAATGGGCTTACCGGAAAGGAGTTGTTTTTCGGGAGCAGCAAGGAGTCTATAGCGATTTCAGAGGCATTTCCGCAGATATTTGAAAGGAAGAATTCGATCAATGTCAAGATTTAACGATGTGCTGAACAAGAAGGCAGTTGCACTGTCTTATGACGAAAACAAGAACGCGGCGCCGATTATCGTGGCCTCGGGAATGGGATACATTGCGGAAAAGATGGTAGAAGTGGCAAGGGAGTCCGGAGTTCCGGTCTATGAGGATAATTCTCTTGCTACGATGCTGACGCAGCTTAATCTGGGAGCGGAGATACCGACAGAATTGTATCAGGCGATCATTGATATTTATATCTATTTTCTGAATTATGTTCCGGGAAAGAAAGAAGAAACACCTGCCGGAGAGACAGAAGAAAGAGAAGGCTCCGAAGCAGAGACGGCAGAAGATGTATCGGAAGCGGCGGAAGCCAAACCGGAGACAAAAGAATCTCCTGCCCCGTAAAAGGGCAGAAGAAAAGGATGTCGTCATTATTCCAATGCAGAAATCCATCTGCGGTGGATGAGATCCTGACGGAATACATAATTGCGGATCTGTGATTCGGCACGGGAAGGGAGATGTACAAACCGGCAGCCATATCCGATGAGTTCGGTATCTTTTGCTGCTGAACCGATAATTTTTCGCAGCTGGCGATGCTCCTGCAGGCGAAGGATTTCCACTTGAAGAGTGAGAGAAGGCAAATCCGGATCGGAAAAAAAGAAGGACACAATATCGCCGATAGAGAACTTCTGACGGCTTGTAAAAAATATTCCTCCTGCGCTTATATTCCATATTCTGGCTTCGATGTTTGAAAGCGCTCCATCGTGGGTTTTCGCTGAGAGCGCGACGGGTATATTGACGGGAACTTTGATATCATTGCGCCGCTGCATCACAGAGAGCTGTTCATGAGCCGTACAGCGTGTGAAATAATATTCGCCGCTTGAAGCACGCTTTGATTTTTTGAATTCGGTGAGTTCGCAGGAATATGTAACCAGCCCTTTTGCTGAGTCAAAAAAAGTGACATGGGCTTCTGTGAGTGAAAGATCAGCGTTGCTCTTGGTTACAATGAGAGTGGCTGAATCTTCGCTGATATGGGATACGGCAGCGTCGCATAAATAGATATCTTCTACGGTATAAAGAACTGCCTGTTTGCATTCTGTGAGAAACATAATCATTGCCCCTTTCAAATATGTGTGATATTCTATTATCATACCGTGTAAATATAGAAAATACAAGGGAATTTTAGATAGAAGAATAAGAAAAACAAGAAGAGTAAGAAAAATAAGATATGGAGGTAGAAAATATGGACATAAGTCAGATGTATCAGCTTCTGGGACTGTTTTCGGGTTCGGGGAGCGGCTATGGCCTTTATGGGAACTATGGTCTTTCGGGTGTTGGCGGTTTGTACGGAACTGGAAATACATACGGCGCCGGTCAGGACTCTTTTGGCCAGATTCTTAAAAATACGGCGTCAGTCAATACTTCCGGCGGGATATCGACGCCGATGGATGCCATATTTGAGGAGGCATCAAAAGAAACCGGGGTAGATATCCGCCTTCTAAAAGCAGTTGGGAAAGCTGAGTCGAATTTTAGGGCTTCGGCTACGTCGAGATGCGGCGCTATGGGCGTGATGCAGCTTATGCCCGGGACGGCGAAGAGCCTTGGAGTTACAGATGCATATGACGCAAGACAGAATATTATGGCAGGTTCTAAGTATCTGGCAAAGCTTTTGGATAAATATGACGGAGATACAAAGCTGGCGCTTGCTGCCTATAATGCAGGGAGCGGTAATGTTGCGAAATACGGGGGGATTCCTCCGTTTAAAGAGACGCAGAATTATGTGAAACGTGTGTTGGAGTATGCAGGCGAGGATTTTAACACGAATCAGATGGTAAGTATGTCCCCGTCAAATGGCGGCATTCAAAATCAGGCGCAGACGATGGGCGCTGCCTACGATTCGGAATACGGAGATATTTCCAAGATGATGGTTCAGATGATGCAGCTCCAGATGCAGCAAAAGCTTCAGAGTATTCTGGACTTCGGAGAAGATGACGGCGGCAGTGCTTTTTTGTAAAATATCCGTCTGCAAAGTAATTGTGAATTACCTGTGAAATATATGGAAAAATAGTTTGCCATATTGACGAATTAAAAAAAAAGTAATATACTCTATAAGTATATTTTTGGCATTTTAGGACATCTAAGGCAACGGATATGATGTAAGCAATGATTTGATTGCCCCATTATAAATAATATAAGTAAGAAGAGACACAGATAAGGAATGGTGAAAGATGATGAATCAAATTTTTGGAAATGGTATTCTTGTTTCGGAAAAATCGCTTGATTTTTTGTGGAAGAAGCAGGCGGTTACTGCCGGAAATATTGCCAATGTTGACACACCGGGATACAAGGCGAAGTATGTGACGTTCGAAGATATGTATCGTGCAAAGCTTAAAGGGGCGTCGGGAGACCGTGCGGCAGTAAGGCGGGCGGCAGATTCCGCGGTATGGCTGGTAGAAGAATCGGATACGGAAACTGCGCGTATGGACGGCAATAATGTAGTTGCGGATGCGGAGATGTCGGAGCTTACGAGAGCGGCTCTGCAGTATCAGTATGCAATTCAGTCTGTGAACAGTGAGTTATCAAGACTGTCTACAGTAATTAAGGGACAGTAGAAAGAAAAAGAATCTGTTATATTTTAAGGAGGATAAAGAGTCATGGCAACAGAATTTATTACGCCAATCCAGCCGCTAAAATTCGGCGCTGGCGGAATCAAATCTACAAATTCAGTCATAGAAGAAGGAACAGCCTTATTTAAGGATGTTTTTGCGGACGCGATACAGAATGTAAAGGATACACAAAAGAATCTGGAAGATAAGCAGTATCTTTTGGCGACAGGGCAGATTGACGATGCTCATACAGTTCCGATAGCGGCGGCAGAAGCAAAACTGTCTGTGGATCTGCTTGTGGAACTGCGTAATAAGGCGGTAGATGCATATAATGAGCTGATGCGGATTTCTTTATAAGATTAATTTTAGATTATAGATGGGACAGACTGACGAATGAAAGAGAAGCTGAATGCAGTAAAAGAATATCTTGCAAACCTGAGCAGGAAGACGAAGATAATAGCTATAGCTGTACTTGCGGCGATTATTGTCGGTGCGATCATAATCACTGTGTGGCTGAACCGTAAGGACTATGTAGTACTCTATACGGATGTAACAGAGGAGGAGACTACTGAGATTCTGGCGAAGCTGCAGGAGATGAATGTTCAGTATACCTCTGACGGATCGGGGAATATCAAGGTGCCGACCGATGTGGCGGATACTACCCGCGCGCAGCTCGCGCAGGAAGGCTATCCAAAGAGTGGTTTTACATATGACGTATTTACGAATAATGCGGGCGGCATGACCACTGACATGGAGAAGCAGACATACAAATTATATGAATTGCAGAACCGTATAGGAGCCACTGTACGGCTTTTTGACGGTGTGAAGGATGCGAAAGTGACAATTGCTCTCGGAGAGGAGAGCAAATATGTATTATCTGATTCGGAGGATGATTCTGACGATTCGAGTGCTTCCGTAGTTGTTATGATGAAGGACGACGGTTCTCCGACATCTAAGCAGGCCGTGGGAATTCAAAGGCTGGTTGCACAGAGCGTACCGGGAATGAAGCTGGAGAATGTGACGGTTCTGGATGGAAATGGAGTTATTGTTTCTGATTCCGCAGACGGGAGTTCTTCGGGAAGCGAAGGACAGGAGATAGCGAGGCTGATAGAGACGCAGCTTGCCCAGAAGGTAGTACATGTATTGGAGCCGTTTTATGGGGAAGACAATATCAGGGTATCTGCCAAGGGCACTGTGAATATGGAAAAGATCATCCGGGAGTCTACGACATATACTACTCCGGAGAAGATCGATGAGGAAGATAAGACAGGAATTTTAAATAAAGATACCGGATCGAGAGAAAGCGGCGGTGACGCAGCGGGCGCTAACGGTGTTGTAGGGACAGAGACTAACTCGGACATCTCGCAGTATACGGCCAATGCCAATCAGAATGGAAATGGGTATACAAGTGAGAGTTGGACGAGAGATTACCTTGTGAACCAGATTAAAGAACAGGGTGAAATTGATACCGGAGTTCTTCAGGATGTAACAGTATCTGTTGCAATCAATGGCAGGACGCTCGGCGATCTTACTACGAATAAATTACAGGAATTAGTAGGGAATGCTGTCGGTATCGCTCCTGAGGACAGGATAGATAAGATTGCAATTGCCAATGCACCGTTCTACGAAGATACCGATACGAAGAACAGAAGTACGATGGAAGTGATAACAGAGGCGATTAAAGATAATCTGTTATTTGTGATCATTGGAGTGATCGTATTGCTTCTGCTGCTTGCAGCGTTGTTTATCGTACTTAGAAAGCGCAAGAAGAAGCAGGAAGAAGCAGAAGAGGAGATATTGGAAGAGACTCTGACGGAACTTCCGGAAGGCGAAGGTATGGAAGAGGGAGCAGAAGCAGAAGCGGAAGAAGAGCTGCTGACGCCGGAACTCCTGAATATACAGAACGAGAGAAGTCAGGAGCTGCGTGAGAGAGTAAGAGCATTCGCGGAAGAGAATCCGGAGCTTTCGGCTCAGATGCTTAAGAACTGGCTGCGCGGAGGTGATG
>CAMNTQ010000069.1 GCA_946558695.1 uncultured Lachnospiraceae bacterium | reverse complement strand
ACTTCGAAGCTATAACAGTCTGGGGGCAGCGACGGGTTGTACGGTTATGGATGTAGACCATGAAGAAAATAAGAAGCATACAACCATTAATGCGGAGTGGCAACAATGGTGTCTATGATGTACGCAATTATCGTCTGGTAATACTGGAATGAGATTAGACCAACATATTTATTGACTAACACCATTTTCTATAATTACTGTGGGGGGAAGTAACTTTAGGAGTTGTTATAGAAAATCTAATGGTACAGTAAGAATTGATGGCAGAATAAGCAGTAAACAAACAACACACAGGTGGACTACGGAGCGTTGTGTGCGGGATAGTATACCAGTGTGAGTTTAGTAAATTATAGGACTGCTAAAATATGTTCAATAAAAGCTGTAAAAATATACGTTGAATTTTACAGCTTTTTGTGTATAATGAAAGTAGCAGGAATAATATGAAATCAAGGAAGGAGCTAAAAGAATATGGCAAATATTTTACCAGTATCTGATTTGAGAAATTATAATGAAGTCCTGAAAAATTGTCACAGAGGAGAACCGGTATATTTGACCAAGAATGGCAGAGGCCGTTTCGTAGTTATGGATATTGAAGATTATGAGAGCGATCGTGCAGAGAAAAAGCTTTTGATGAAGCTGCAGGAAGCCGAAGAAGCAGTGAAAGACGGTGAAGGTTGGCTTGGTCTGGATGAATTGAAAGCACTTGTGGGGGAATGAAATGTTAAAACTGCGGATCAATCCGATTGTTGCAAAGGATCTGAAAAAAATCCGAGATTATATTGCCGAGGATAATGAAGAATATGCTGCAAAGACTATAGAGGAAATTTATGGTAAGTTTGAGAATCTTCAGTTGTTTCCAGGAATTGGTTTGGATCTTTCCAAGAGAGTCAGCTTTCGGACAGATTATAAATATGCGATATGGGAAGATTATGTGATTATATATAAATTTGGAAATGAGTTTGTAGAGATTTATCGTGTGATCAACCGGTATCAGGATATTACGCGAATCTTTGAATGAAAATATTGAATATAATTAGTATATGAAATTTGGAAAGAAAAATGAGAATCTTATTTTGGAATACACATAAGAGGCGATCTATTAACCGACAGCCTCTTTTTGTTTATAGGTCTAATTCATCTGCAAAAGTATTTTCATAATCCTGGGGCTGATGGTATATGACATCCACATAAGCGGTTGTGCCTTTTATCCGGTAAAGCATGAGATAGCGGTGCCGCATGAAATGGATGATGTGGTATCCGTGCTTTTTCAGCTGAGACAATGCTTTTGGTGAGATGATTACGCCAAATAAATCCATGCTGTTTCCCCATCCTTTTCAGAATGTCTTCCATGTCGAGGCCCTTGCTATCAGAAATCTGCTGGCGTGATTCGGCAAGGTCGGAAAGGATCTGTTCCTGACTGACCGGGACGAATGGATTTGCAGGTTTTCTGGATGTGAATAGTTTTTGGGTGAATTCCGTGACTTTGATCCTCGCATCTTCTGGCATTGCTTCGAGCATGGATATAGTTGCGTCTAAAGTGCTCCTGGGAAAGCGCCTTTCATGATCAGGGTTTTTATCTATGGGAAGATTATACATGAAAAAGGGGATGGATTCAATATGGGGAGAAAGAGAGGCTCTAAGCCAATTGAGAAGGAAACATTTTGGATATATGCAATAAGAATCCCCGAAGGTACATTGCCCCGGGGATTCTTATGTATATCTATTTTACCGCCGTCACAGCTTTCTCAGTAATGGATCTATTCCCGGCCTCCACCGTAGCAACGACCATTCTTCCGTCTATCCCGGTCACCTTGGTTGGAGTATCGTCGAGGATCGCCTGAACAAATGAGGTATCTTCTTCAAGATAAGCATCAATAAAAAGCGTTCTCCAACTGCCGACAAAAGGAGTTTTTGTTCCGTTTTCTACAGTAGTGCAGTGAACGAATTCTTTATCGGACCGGCCGACCTGAATCTTGCCTTTGGTTCCGATCAGTTCCATCTTGGAATCGTATCCGTATTGGATATACGCTGCGCCGTCGATACAGAAGTGGATTCCGTTCTTAGTCGTTCCGCTCATCAGGACGCTGTCATAATAATCAGGATGATCTTCCCGTGCTTCGGGATTGCGGAAATTGCCGGCGACCGCATAGAGCGTATCAATATCGCTTCCGGTCATCCAGCGCAGCGAATCGATATCGTGGCTGTTGACTTCGGCGAGAATGCCGTTTGATTTCTTAAGGTCATACATCCAGGGCTGCGGCTTGCTCGGGCCGCGGGTACACGAATGAACTTGGACAAGTTCGCCGATTTCTCCTTCGTCAAGGAGGCGTTTGGCTTCGCAAAAGCTGCTGTCAAAGCGGCGCATAAAACCAATCTGCAGTTTTACGTGATTCTTTTCACAGGCTTCTATCATTTCATCGCATTCCTGAGTGTTCATTGCCATCGGCTTTTCGCAGAAGATGTGTTTTCCGGCATTGGCGCAGTCAATCACGATCTGACGGTGCAGGTTTGTAGGCGCAACGACGACGACTGCGTCGATGTCTGTATCATGGAGGATATCATGGTAATCTGTAAAATATTTGGTAATGCCTAATTCTTCGGCAGCAGCCTTGACGGCGTCCTCGGATGCGTCTACGACGGCTGTGATTGCAGCGTTCGCAACTTTGTTTTTGTAATTTCTTGCGTGGATCATACCGGCCCGGCCGCAGCCGATCAAACAGATGTGAATGATCTGATTATTCATAAATTTATCACCTCACGTTATTGGAAATTAATAAGCTTCATCGATATTATAGTATATTATGTTATTGAATTCAATCATTTATTTTTATTTATTAAGTTTTATTAGAAATAATTTGATATTTTAGAGTGAAATAATGATAAAAGATAATAAACGAAAGTTTAAATGCGCTGTGTTGCTTTTTGTTTATAATTATGTTAAGTTATAAAAAATAAGAAACGTTATTTATGAGGGGGAAAAATGCCAAAACATCAGAATAGTTTATTTGCGGAGGTCCGGCGGCAGGAAATTAGCGCTTTGGTTCAAAAAGAAGGAAAAATAACAGTAAACGCATTATGTGAAAAATTCTCTGTTTCTCCGGCGACCATACGAACGGATTTGAAAGAGTTGGAGTCCTCCGGCCAGCTGAAGCGGACGCACGGCGGAGCGATCATGATCGGAAATGCGGGATATGAGCTGACATCGAAGGAGAAGGTCGTGCAGAACATTGCGGCGAAGGCAGCGATTGCAAAAGAAGCACAAAGATTCGTCTGCGCAGGAGATGCAATTGCAGTAGACACGGGAACGACCGGATTGGAGCTTGCGAAGCTTCTGGTATCCGAGGGTAATCTGACGGTCGTGACGAATGATTTGGAGACTGCGCTTTTTCTGGAATATAACAGTGATGTGAATATCATGTTGTTAGGCGGGATTGTGCGGAAGCATTTCTGCTGTACTCTGGGGAGCTTTGTGATGGAGGCTCTGGATAAGATCCATATCGATACGTTGTTTCTTGCTACGAACGGAGTAAGCCTGGAGCATGGACTCAGCACTCCGAATGTTGAAGTGGCGAACATTAAGCGCAAGCTGATCCAGACGTCCAGCAGAGTGGTTCTCCTTGCAGATAAGAGCAAATTTCAAAATAATTCATTTATATATTTTGCTTCGCTTGAAGATATAGACGTGATCATTTCTGATGCAGATATCGGCGAAAAGTTAAAGGATACACCGAATGCAGGTCATATTGAGTTCATTCATGTGGATGTAGAGTGAATTCTTCAAGGCGGCTGCCCGGGAATAAGTTTATCAGGCTTATTTCCGGGCAGTTGTTTTTTATCTTATGGGAAATACTGTGTCGATGTAAAGCCATAAAGCCTTAAAGCCTATGACTTTCCTATAAGATAAAAATATGGATGTGCAGAAGTTATACGCAGGCGTAGCCTCCGTCAATACTTA
Organism: uncultured Lachnospiraceae bacterium; assembly: GCA_946558695.1. Taxonomy (GTDB): domain Bacteria; phylum Bacillota; class Clostridia; order Lachnospirales; family Lachnospiraceae; genus MD308. The sequence continues at coordinate 7,125 of CAMNTQ010000069.1, read as the reverse complement.
AGACGCTTCCGGTTGCAAACGGCGACTCGTCGCTTGCGAGATAGACGGCGCCCATGGCGACCTCATCGGGAGTACCCATGCGCATGAGCGGACGGTCTTCGGACATAAGCTTGAACTGCGCGTCATAATCTTCGGCGGAGTCGAGGATACGCTGAACAAGGGAGGTGTGCATACGCCCGGGACGATACAGTTGGCGCGTATCCCGTCGGCTGCGAAGTCTACGGCAACGCTCTTGGTCATCATGATCACGGCTGCCTTGGAGGTGTTGTATGCGATCTGGTTTGCGATGGCAATAAGGCCTGTTTCTGAAGCAATATTGATGACAGATCCTTTTTGCTGCCGGATCATCTGAGGCAGTACGGCCTGCATGCCGAGATAAACACCGTTTACATTGACATCCATTATGCGCTTGAAATCTTCCTCGCTGGATGTCAGCGCGCTGCCGTCTTTGAATATGCCGGTATTGTTGACCAACACATCGATGTGGCCGTATTCTTTGATAACGGCAGCGGCAGAGTCTCTCCATTGTTCTTGCTTTGTCACATCAGCCTGTGTAAACATGGATGTTACCCCGTTCTGAGACAATTCCAGGGTCACCTGTCGAAGAAGGCGGCGGAGACGACGGGGCTTAGGAGCGGAATTGCACTGATCTCCGGCGCCGGGGACAAGATTGCCGGATGTGTAGGGGCTAACGTGCTGAAAAAGGGTGATATGATCTTCGAAGCGGCATCCTATGCCGGGCTTAGCTGCCTGGTTGATGATTTCCGGCCGGATTATGAGCAGAGATATTTTGATATACTTGACGGTGCGTTTCCTGATGATCTGTATGCGCATTATTATATACCGGGTTCTGGGATTACGCTGAACTGGTTCATGGATCATTTTGCCAGAAAGGGAGAGGAATCCTTAGGGGAGGCATTTGCCCGGATGGACGCGAAGGTCGGTCAGATTCCTCCAGGAAGCGAAGGCCTGATGGCGATCGGGATGATGGGCGGCACGGCAATGCCTTTTGACGGCGCTCTAAAAGGTGTATGGATGGGATTTAACTGGGTGCACAGGGAAGAACACTTCTACCGGGCATTGCAGGAGAGCTTCTCTTACGCGGTATCAACGGCGATTGACCGGATCAATGCCAAGTATCCTGATTGCGGTCAGGATACCGTGAAGATCATAGGCGGGGGAGCAAGATCGAAGGTATGGACCCAGATGTTGGCGGATGTAAGCCAGAAGACCTTTGAAAGGCTGGACAGAGAGGATATCGCGCTTTGGGGAGCCTGCCTGCTCGCGGCGGACGGTATCGGGCTTTTCGGAGACGTGAGGAAGGCGGCAGAGGAGCATGTGCATGTAAAAGAAGTATACAGGCCCAACAGAGAGCTTGCCGGACGCTATGCAGAACTGAAGGAACAGTATAACCGCTATGCAAAAGAATTATCGCCTTATTGCAAGGCATTAAAATCTTAGATATTTGCAAGTGGAGAGCGTGTGATGTATAATCAGAACTGTGAGGGCGAAATTGCCATGGAAATGGAGAGGAGGACAAGCAGTGAACAGTCAAAGTGAAGCCGGAATGTTTGCGGAAGAGCGTAAGCGTCAGATACTTACCTATGTGAATAAGAATATGCGCGTGACGGTAGGAGATCTGTGCGAAGAGTTTTCCGTATCACCGGCTACCATTCGGAACGATCTGAATGAATTACATGAGAAAGGGTTGATTAAGAGGACACACGGAGGTGCGCTTGCGAACACTCAGACGAATTTTGAACCGGTAACAAATGAGAAAAACGATAAATTCCAAAAAGAAAAGCAGTGTATAGCAAGAGAAGCCTTAAAGTACATCAACGAAGGCGACTGTATTGCGATGGATGCAGGAACAACGGTATATGAGCTTGCGAAGCTGCTGAAAGGGTTTAAGAAGCTGATGGTGGTTACATATGACCTGAATATTGCAGGTTTCCTGGACAGCAATACGGAGGTTTCCTTATTTATAGCGGGGGGAGAAGTGAGAAAAGGGCATCATTATATGGTAGGCAATACCTCGATGGAAGCCATCGCAAAATTGAACGTAGATATATTCTTCATGGGGGCGAATGGGGTCAGCATGAAGAAGGGCGCGACGACTCCCCAATTGGATACGGCCCTTTTGAAGGAACGTATCATCGAGAATTCAAAGCAGCGCATCCTCCTTACAGACAGCTCGAAGCTGGAGAATGTTTCCTTTGCCAAATTTGCGGACATATCCGATCTGGATGTATTTATCACGGACGAATATGCGGACGTGGAGATCCTCGAACAACTTCGTAACCAGGGCGTTAAGATAGATGTAGCGAGGATCGGCAGATAATCACGGACTAAAGCGCTCGCGTTCTGCCTCAAACCGTTCGTTTATCCACACAACAGCTTCGTCAAGTCCTTCCTGGGTAAACGGGAAATCATTCCTCTCCTTCTGGTCTTCGGGTGTTGCCTCGAAGCACCAGGGTTCTGGATACAGGTATACCGTCAGCCGTTCGTCGGCCAGGGTCAGATAATAGCGCATTCCGCAGTGAGAGCCTGAAAAAGGCTCTTTTTTAAGTGCTTTAATAGACAGTCCAAGAGTTGAGATCATAGGGATACAGCCTCCTTGCTTCATATCATTGTCTTTAATATAACTGAAATTTTTCATTTTGTACAGTAACTTATTTACTCAAAAATTGTCGGATTTTAGTTAATTTTATTGAATTTAATCATATTCTGTGCTAAATTAACAATCATATAGTTTCCAGAAAATGGTAATTTAACTTGGGAGATGGATATGATACGGGAATATTTAGGACAGAATGTTTATGAAGCCTTTCAGGAACGATTGCGGTTTATTTTTGAGGAATTTGACAATATATATATTTCTTTTTCAGGAGGAAAGGACAGCGGCCTGCTGCTGAACCTGGTGATGGATTATCAGCAGAAGTATGCGCCGCATAAGAGGGTAGGCGTCTTCCATCAGGACTTTGAGGCACAGTACACGGTAACGACAGAATATGTGGAGCGTACGTTTGAGCGGATTAAGGATAAAGTAGAGCCGTACTGGGTGTGCCTTCCGATGGCAACCAGGACGGCTCTCAGCAGTTATGAGATGTACTGGTATCCGTGGGATGATAAGAAGGAGGAATTATGGGTCAGAAAGATGCCCAGGAAGAAATACGTCGTCAGCCTGAATGCCAATCCTATCACGACGTACCGCTACCGTATGCACCAGGAAGATCTTGCGAAGCAGTTCGGGCGTTGGTACAGGATGGCTCACGGCAACGGTAAGACCGTCTGTCTTCTTGGGATAAGGGCGGACGAATCGCTGCAGAGATACAGCGGATTTTTAAATAAGAAGTTCGGTTATAAGGGAAGATGCTGGATCACGAAGCAGTTCAAGGATGTCTGGTGTGCGTCTCCGCTGTATGACTGGTCTGCAGGCGATGTATGGCATGCGAATTATATATTTGATTATGACTATAATCATCTGTACGACCTGTATTATATGGCAGGTTTAAAGATCTCACAGATGAGGGTGGCCTCTCCGTTTAATGATTACTCGAAGGATTCTCTTAATCTGTACAGGGTGATAGACCCGGAGATCTGGGTGAAGCTGGTCGGAAGAGTGAAGGGGGCGAATTTCGGCGCGATCTACGGGCGCACGAAGGCAATGGGTTATCGGAATGTATCGCTGCCCCAGGGGCATACCTGGAAGTCTTATACCATGTTTCTTCTGGATACACTGCCGATCCGCCTGAGAAATAATTACGTTAAGAAATTCAATACGTCTATCAAGTTCTGGCATGAGACGGGAGGCGGGCTGGATGAAGACGTGATACAGGAGCTTATGGAGCACGGCTATCAGATTAAGCGCAACGGGGTATCGAACTATACGCTGAATAAGAAATCCAGGATCGTATTCATCGGTAAGATCCCGGACGATACCGACGATATCAAGCTGACTAAGGATATCCCGAGCTGGAAGAGGATGTGCTGCTGTATCCTGAAAAACGATCATATCTGCCGTTCCATGGGATTTGGCATGACCAGGGAGCAGCAGAAACGGATCGATGCGATCAGGCGCAAATACAAGAGTGTGGAGGAAATGAATTATGGAATATAAGAGCCCGGTTTATAATGTGATCTCTGTTCCGGTTGAGAAGGTCGTGCCGAATACCTATAATCCTAACAGCGTTGCTCCGCCGGAGATGAAACTGCTCTATGAGAGTATTAAGAACGACGGTTATACCATGCCGATCGTCTGTTATCATAATAAAGCAGAGGATCAATATGTGATCGTGGACGGTTTCCATCGGTATCGGATCATGCTGGAGCATCAGGATATCTACGACAGGGAGAAGGGGATGCTTCCGGTCTCTGTGATCAATAAGCCTATGGATCAGCGGATCGCGAGTACGATCAGGCATAACCGTGCGAGGGGAAGCCATGATGTGGACCTGATGGGGAATATTGTGAAGGAACTGCATGAGCTGGGGCGGTCTGACGCGTGGATCTCCAAGCATCTGGGGATGGACCGGGATGAGATCTTAAGGCTTAAGCAGATCACAGGGCTTGCGGCGCTGTTCAAGGATGTGAAGTTTGGGCAGGCGTGGAGGCCGGCGGAGGAAGAGGAAGAATGACATGGTTTGAAAGAGAAAATAAAGTTTTTTGTGAAATGGAGAGAAGGTTGTGATTTAAAGTAAGGTAAGATCGTTGAATAAAACCTTTAATATAAACGGTACCTGTTACCCGGAAGAGAATTATATGGTAGATATGGAAAGCCGTCTGAAAGAGATTGAAAAATTAGTCGACAATAAGAAGTATTTTACGATAAACCGTGCAAGACAGTATGGGAAGACAACCCTTCTGAATCTCATGGTGCAATATCTTTCTGTGAAATAAACGGTATTTTCTGTCAGCTTTGAAGGGTTGGGTGATTCTGTTTTTGAAAAAGAAGCTTCTTTTTGCAGTATGATATGTAAGATTTTATATGATGCTATATGTTATGATGAAGTTCCGTCAGTAGAAACTCCTGTAAAAAATATCGTATATGAAGTGGTTCAAAATAACAGTGTAGAAGATTTATTTAGCCTTTCTGCTATGATATCTGAGTTATGCGGCGCGGCAAAGCGTCCCGTAGTCCTGATGATTGATGAAGTTGATCAGGCAGGCGGCCATAAGGTGTTTCTGGATTTTTTGGGCATGATTAGGAGTAAGTATTTAAAAAGAACAACCCGTCCGGTTTTTCGATCTGTCATATTTGCCGGAGTATATGATATCAAGAATCTAAGACAACGGATCCGAAAGGATGAGGAATATCAATATAACAGCCCATGGAATATTGCGGCAGATTTTTGTGTGGATATGAGTTTTACAACGTCTGATATTGCCGGGATGCTGCGTGCTTATGCTGCGGATAAAAATGCATAGTGCGTTGCCGAAGCGGTGAAGGTACTTTTAAAAGAACCAAGTATGTTGTTTGATGATATGCGGAAGAAAATGGCCGATTATCCAGAATTAAGGAAAATAATTTATGCAATTCTTTTTAGAGGAGAGAGTTACCCATATAACCCAGACAATTTCGCGATTGACATAGGGGCAATGTTTGGGTTTATAACTGAAAGGGATGGGCAGGCAGTAGTTGCTAACCGTATCTTTGAAACAAGGCTGTATAATCTTTTCCTGTCAGAAGAGGTGACGAAAAGCATCACATATCAGACGGGAGAACTGGAAAAGAATCAGTTTATAAAAAAGATAGCTGAAAGGCTCCGTGATAGTTCAGACAGGTCTGCGCATTCACTGCGCTGACCGTGCCATAGAGCAGAGTCTGAAAGCATCCGGTTACTGCTTATTATAGGTGAAAGGGTTGAGTATTCTGATTAGAAGAGTATAATAGAGAGTAGGAGAAAAAGGCGGAAAAGAATTATAAATCCTGGTGGGAGAAAGAAGCGGAATGTGCAAATGAGTGATTATAAGGGGCGTGTAGGTAATAGGATTTCGGTTCCTGAGGTGAGAGAAGCCGTGAGGGGAGATACCGAACGGCATTATAAGAAAAAAAGAAGTGATTCCCAGAAGTCTTATGATAAAAAGAAAAAAAGAAAATACCAGGAGAAATCTATTGGAACGTCTTTCGGAGAGTTATTGAAAGGGATTAAACTGGAGTGAGTGAGATTCCGTTGGCTGGGATGGATTGTCGTGCTTGATTTCTCTGTTGTCAGAATGGGAAAATCACGATATAATAAAAATAAGATATTTTGCTTTTGAGATGAGGAAAATATTGTGAAGGGATAAAAATATGCAGAAAAAGACACCGGATTACGATAATGTGTTTAAGACTATGAAGAGTAAGCACAAGAGATTGTTTATATCCGTAATTAATGACGTTTTCGAGAAAGAGTATCCGTTAGATACAAAAGTGGAAATTTTACCGTCAGAAGGATACTTGACTGAAAGCGAGACAGCAGATGGGAGCAAGGAAATAGAAGAGCAGATTTCTGATTTCCTGATTAAGATCGGGAGTGAGGTTTACGTGTTAGAGTGTCAGAGTTATGATGACGGCTCTATGGCAATCAGGATTGCAGAATATGCTTTCATTGTTGCGAGGCAGTTCGCAACATGGGATATCGGACATGCGACGATTCCCATGCCGAGATTTTCCATAATCTATGTCAAGCGGACGGAAAGAACTCCGAAGACTACGAAAATTACTTTTACATTTCCGGACGGACAGGAAGTAAATTACGAATCCACAAACGTAATCTTGGAAGAATTTACAAAGGAATATATTGTTGAAAAGAAGCTGTTCCCTTATATTCCGTTTTATATTGCAAGGTATGAAAAGGATATGATATCTGAAGGATGTATAGAGAACGCAGAACGGGATTTGGAATATTTCAGGAATGAACTGGTTCGTTTGTATGAAGCGGAGGAATTGACCGATTATGAACTGATCGACTTAAAGGGATTTATAAATACCATTATTACACATATTACAAATGGAAATAAAAATGAGGAAAGGCTGGTGAGTATTATGGGCGGAAAAGTAATTGAGACAGAGTCGGAGAGATTGATTCGTCAAGGTATAAGTCAAGGTATAAGTCAAGGTATAAGTCAAGGTATAAGTCAAGG
>CAMNTQ010000068.1 GCA_946558695.1 uncultured Lachnospiraceae bacterium | reverse complement strand
CCGAAGTCTCACTCCATGTCTAATACATGATATATCATAGCGTTTTTCCCATTTTCTCATAATCCATAAATCCATATTAATCTCCACTTCCTTCTGTCATATAGGATTCCATGCCTCCCTGATAGAAGTCTTTCTCACCGTCCCGCTCTGTCACAACCGTAAACAACTGGTGAAGTTCGGTATCATAAAGATATAAACGGTTCCCGAATACAAACGGAAATGTGCTGATTCCATTTTTCTTATGTACCAGAACACAGTTTCCCATGTTATATTCACCACTTTTCAGATAATTCCCCGACAGTTTCTTAAGATTAGAAGTGTCAAACGCATGAGTTTCTATTGCAAAGCGGATCATCTGCAAAACGGCAGTCCAAGAATAATAGAAACACATATTTTTAAAACCTTCTTTATTATTGCCATACAATTTTTCACCATATAATTTAATCCCTCATTTTACATTCTTAATAGCAGTCTCATATTTTCTTTACTCCCGACTTCCTTTGCCCATTTATACGGCGTCTTCCCATTGCTGTCCTTTATCGTACAATCCCCTCCATGGTTCACAATTTTTTTCACTGCTGTAAAATCACCCATGCTGATTGCATCAGTCAATGCCATCTCCTGCCCGATATTTCCATTGCTCCTTAAAATGAAATCCATCACATCATAAGCTCTTAAATCCACCGCATGGCTCAGCGTATCTTCCGTAATCGCGGCTCCCTTCTGCAGCAATATGAGCATGCGTTCATCCGTATATACCCCGTCTACAGGAATCTCTTCATCCGTGCCGTCTATTGAAAATCCCATTTCTATAATCTCTTCAAACACCCGGTCTGAACCATGAACCAGCGCGTTGTATACATCCATCCCTGTTGGTTCATATCCTTCCTTTACTAAAAACTCTATCAGATCGCCTGTCTCCTCCATACAAGCAAGTTCCCACATTTTTTCATCTTCCGCTCCTTGTTCTAAAAGATACTTTATTGTTTCATAGTTCGCTCCCATAACAGCCATATCCAACGGTCTTTCTTCCGAGAACGTTATCTTTGCATTCAAGTCCAATTGCTTTCTCTATAAGAAATTCCACTGCTTCTTTATTATTGTTCATTGCAGCTACATGCAGCGGAGTCCATTCATACTCGTCCGCAATGTCAAAATCATAGCCTGCCTCTGCCAATTGGCGCAAAGTATCTGCCGTACATGTTCCCGCCGCTGATATGAGTTCTATTTCTCCGATTCTTTTAGGTTCTTCTAAGGCAATTTCTAAAAAAGTTTTTTCATCTCCTGTCGCTGCCGCGATTAATCCTCTGTACTTTTCTGAAATATCTGCTTTCTCTCTTTAGCAGTTCTATCACGTTCATAATATATATATTTACTGCTGTTTTTCAGCACTGCCGCTAACAGTCTTTCATCCACAATTGCCCCATGCTCTACGCAAAAATCTATACGTTCATCCTTATCATACATATCTGGATAAGCAATTTCCAATAGAGCTTCCAGACATGTTTCTTCTCCGGCATTTATATCTGCTCCATTCCCGATAAGGCTTTCAGCTATTTCAAGGGAAAATCCATTGCTTATGGCATAATTCAAATATGTCATTCCATCTTCTGGGTTGTTCACATCAATCTTTCCAGATGATAACAATTCTAAAATAAATACCTCATCCGCACACAGTCCTTGCAGATTATCCGTTCTAATAGAATAATATAATTTATCCGCCTGCTCTGACCTTCCACAACTTGTACAAATCAATATGGACAGCCGCAGAATTAATAATAATTTCTTTTTCATAGATACTCTTTAATCTCCGCCACTTTCCCCTGTACGTCATAAGCATACTCTCTACTTCACAGATTTCATGATATGCACCAAGTCCATCCACAAATTGATCATAAGTTTTGTCTCCTACGTAATAAAAAGAATAAAAGTCTTTTAAATTTACTCATCCAATTCCAAATATTTGTTTTCTGTAAAATCTACGTATACGCAAGCAGATTAAATAGATGTCTTATCATTTACACTATCCCTTATATTTCCCAAATTACCCTTTTTCTCATCTCCTTTCTGTCCAGATCCTTTATTGAGATGCCATATCTATCAATAATCCCTGTATCCGCCCCATGGTTTTTCAGCATTTTTTCTATCTTTTTCTGTCCATGTGCTTTCGCATAAAATAATGCCGTACGTCCATCCTTGTCACACCAGTCCACTTCTGCGCCAAACTCCAATAACAGACTCACTATCTCCACATATCCCATACTGCTCGCGATTTGCAACGGAGTATCATACACCCCCAAATCTACTTCTGCATGATTTTCAAGTAAATATTTTGTTATGTTGATATTTCCCTCCCCACAAGCAATCCGCAATGGAGTTTGACCGTCTTCCTCCATAACATCCATATCCGCACCTCTTTCAACAAGAAGTTCGACAACCCTAAAGTGATCTTCCTGAACTGCCCAATGCAATCCTGTCCTGCCATCCCAACCCTGTTGGTCTGGTTTCATCCCCTTATCTATCAGAAACTCCAGAGTATGTATACGATCTCTTGCCGCAAGTATCTGACAGATTTCATTCTTGTCATAATTAAGACTGCATCCTGCATAAACTAGCTTCTTTACAATTTCCGCATTTCCGTAAATACAGGCATATTCTATAGGTGTATACTCATTTGACTTATGGAAGTCTACATCCACATCATGATTGATTAATGTTTTTAACAAATCAAGATTTCTTCTTTCAATTACCATATATAATGCACTCTTTCCTTGCATATCACAATAATTTATATCCGCACCATTTAAAAGGCTTTTCTTTACCATTGATACTTGATTAGTTCTTACTCCTATAATAAACTGTACATTTCTCAATATTTTTCTCATTGACCTTCAACTCCCCAAAAATTCTCTTCATAAATTCTATGAAAAAATACATAAACCATACATTATCAGATTGCAAAACATATTTTTAATCATTAACTTTATATTCAGATTTATTTTACGGCAATTCGGCAGAAGCTTCTAATTCTATCTCTTACATTTATATTAATCACCAACCTTCACTTGAAGTGGGGCGCAAAACGCCCCTTTTTCTTTAATATAGCATGGAAACTCTTAAATATCCGTAATTACTTTTGTATCAAGTTAAGAGCATAGCTAGGGATTAGCGATTCTATTTAAAACCTTTTTTACATTTACCTTGCATAATAATAGTAATGATCGTGTGGTGTAGGAGCATTCGGTGTTCTATTTTTAGGCATTGGCACATTAGGATGATAATGTGGCCTGGGTTTATTATGGTGAATAGGTTTTTTCCCTTTTCCAGCTCTTTTGGCCGCTTCATAAGCTGCTTTTTTCGAACCAAATTTTTTCTCCTTGCTATCGGATTTTCATTCCTTGCTTTTGGTGAAGTTTTGCCTTGTGGCTGGTTTTTTACTTTTGATTTATTCTTTGCTTTATTTTGGACTTTACTTTTTGTTTTAGACTTACTTTTCTTTAATCTTACTTTTACTGCTTTATTATGTCGATAATATGTACTTGCCAAAATAATTCCTGTAATTATTATAATAGAACCGCCCACAACAATTACAGTACCTACTCCAACAGCTGTAGCACCGCTTCCAACTATATTGCCATATCCCGCTCCCGCAAATGCCAACTTCCAATGCCCGCTAGGATCTACATAATTTATCGGATTATTCTTACAATACACATACAGATGCAGCGTATCCGGCTCATTCAGCTCTCCCCGATACGTATCTTCCGTCAGAAATCTCCCATTCTTCGGATCATAATACCTCGCATTCAGGTAATAGAGTCCCGTCGTCTCATCATAGATTCCGCCCGTATAGCAGATTTCATTCTGGAACGCACTGCTTCCATTGATCTTTGTCTCTCCGAGAAGTAATTAGTTTTCGTGCCTTCACTCTTTTTAATCCGCTGTCCGTTTCTATTATACAGACTCTCCTGAATGATCTAACTTGACCTTTATCAGCCATATTGTCCACTTCCTGATCTGACTCAGAAACAAGTGTCAGAAGCAGTTCCGGTGATGTCCCCGCCTCCGGCACTTACCTGTCTGAATATCACACTCTGTGTAAATATTTATATCTTTATTGAATTCTCATTAGCACAAATGCTTTTCAAACACATATTTTCTAAGGGTGCTCTCTTGTTTTTGCATATTCATTAAGAATTAAGCTTGCATATCTGCCAGCCTGACGTTCCTCGCCAATTAATGTTAATTCCAGTCCATTAATCCATTGAAAATAATGTGTTAGTTCATGAGCTATGGAGCATATATAAGATGCTAAAACATCATCCTTCTTTCTTTTTTTAAAGCTTTTGATAATCTCCTACTGCAACCCTTATATATGGTTCTTGATATTTATCATATGGCCTTAAAAAAGTTGCACTTACCATCTCTCCGTCCATCGCTTTTATCGCTACAGAGTCTTTCAAATATATCGGAACCCTCATAGGGAATTCATATTTTGACCTAAGCCATTTGCAAAATTCTATACATGCTCTCCGTACCTCCGGATCAATATTTTTATCACACCGAAGTCTCACTCCATGTCTAATACATGATATATCATAGCGTTTTTCCCATTTTGCTGTAAAATATCATTCATTTTCTGCTTATTATCCACTTCTGACACTTGCTCCGGTGAAGCCTCCGCTTTCATGCGATTCCCGACTTTGTCATATTTCTACTCCAGATAGTAATAGTTGTCTTCATTTAATTTAATTCTTCGGATCTGAAAATCATTCGGATAATCCTTAAACCCTTCTATGGAAGAACGATACTTTTTCATCACTGTTCTTGCCTTTTTCCAACTGCTGAAATATCCGATTGTCTTTATCATATCTCCTCCACTATCATGTATTAACTGATAAACATACATCTTCCTCTCCCCCTTTTTTACTTTTCATCATCTATAAGACTCCATTTAATTTCATTCACATCATACTGATTCTTTAAAAATTGATAAAACTCATCACTACTGTTAGTTTCCAGAATAATCGACTGTTTCTTTTTATCAAAACAATACATTTTATTTAACTCCGTGTTTCTTAAAACTGTACATCTTTCAAAATCCTGATAATCATGCATTACTAAAACAAAAAAATCTTTTGACTCTCCTTTAATGCAAATCCCTATCTTTTCTCCCTCATACTTTCTCATCCGATACTCTCCCAATAAATCAATCCCAAAATATGTTGGACTCGGAGAAAAAAAGCCTTCCGACCAAGTACCACTTTCCTCATTAATTTTATAATCACAAATATAAAAAGCATCTTTCTTACCTTTGAACCGCGGCTGTTCGGCAAATTTTTCCAGTCCCCTTTCAGCCAGTTCGTAAGATGAATATACTGCAACAATCACATAATCATCATTATCCGGGTTATCATCCCAATAAAAAAACACTAATTCATATACCATGATATCCTCCTACTGTTTTACACGTTGCACTAACTTTAAACATATAGTGCAACGCGCAAACTATTTTATACCATTTATTATAAGTTCAATTTTTTGCTATCTTCCTCTATCACCCCATTTTTTCAGTTGACTATATTCTGTCGCTTGAGCCCCTTTTCTTTTCCACCTGTTTTTCCCGTAATGCTCATCCATTTTGCGCTTTGCATATTGCTTTCCTGATTCCCCATTCCGTGGTTTACTTCCTTTCGCCCAACTTGGAATCCATGTGGCTCTCTCCTTTTGACTCTTTTTGCTGGCATTCTTTGATGCTGTTCCACTCTTAACTTTACTTTTACTCTTATTTATATTGACCTTTTTCTTTATTGACGCTCCTGCTTTCGGCATAACCGCCTTCGCGCTATATTTCTTTTTCTTGGCAGGCCGTTCCTTATAAATATAGACTAATTTACCTCGTATACGGGCCAAATTAGAATAATAAAGTACCAATCCTGCCGAAACAATAGCTGCACCTGCGTAATATGACAATGCTATTTCCACGACTATATGCCCGCTAGGATCTACATAATTTATCGGATTATTCTTACAATACACATACAGATGCAGCGTATCCGGCTCATTCAGCTCTCCCCGATACGTATCTTCCGTCAGAAATCTCCCATTCTTCGGATCATAATACCTCGCATTCAGGTAATAGAGTCCCGTCGTCTCATCATAGATTCCGCCCGTATAGCAGATTTCATTCTGGAACGCACTGCTTCCATTGATCTTCGTCTCTCCGAAATCATCATACGCATAAGATAACTCGCCTGCTCCGTCTTCATTCAGGACGCTTGTCGTACTTCCCTGTATATCCTTATTATAGAGATAATAACGGAAGCTGTGACTTTCCACTTCCTCAGATGCCTCGCTGTCTGCCGCCGCTTCCTTACCTTCGGCGCTTTCCGGCGCTGCCTCTCCGGATATCTTCGAGGCATATTCCGCCATGATGACGTTGTCTTCAAGCCCCAGCAGATTTTGTAGCGCTTTCGTATCCCCGCTTCCTTCTGTTGTATAGGACACCACGCCGTCCTGATAGAAGTAATTGGTTTCTTTCGCGCCTTCACTCTTTTTAATCCGCTGTCCGTTCCCATTATACAGGTTCTCCTGCATAACCGTCTTAATTCGGTCTTTATTATCAGTGCTCTCTTTATTATCAGCGCTCTCTGTTCCCTGTGCCGTCTCAGAAGCCGGTTTCTGTACCAGTTCCGGCAAAGCCTCCGCTGACGGCATCGTGATCACTGCCTTACTCAGACGGTTGTCTGCATCGTACTCATTCACCGTCGTCACATGGTTTTTCGTATCGGATTCCTTCACCTGATTCCCGTTTACGTCATACTCATAAGTGACGGTATTCTCTTTCTCACCGTCCCGCTCTGTCACAGCCGTAAGCAACTGGTCAAGGCCGTTATAGATATAGGCCGTCTGCGCGCTTCCCTCTCCCTTCTTCGTCCGGTTTCCGGCTTTATCGTATTCGTAGGTAATCGTTTCTTTTTTATCTCCGTCCTTATGGTCGGTGACTTCCGTCTTTGTAAGCTGCCCTAATGCATTGTAAGTGTATGCCTTTGTAATATTGACCTTATCCTGCTCTGTCTTTGGCGTATTGTTGATTTCCGTCTTTTCCGTGATCTGGTTGTTCTTATCATATTTGCAGGCATAGGATTCCAACACCTCAGAACCCTTTTTATAAACCATGGACGTTACCCGGTCAAGGCTGTCATAGCGGTAGGTCTTGGTGATACACACATTTTCCGCCGCATCCGCTGTCTCTGTATCGGCTGTGGTTTCTCCTGCTGCTGCTTTTCCTGCAAGTCCCGGATATTCCTTAATCTCAGCCACTTTCCCCTGTGCGTCATAGGCATACTCACGGATATAAGGTTTTTCATCCCTTCCCTTTATCACTGCCCTGACGCCTGTCAGCCAGCGGTTGCCGTCGTAGACGTATTCCAGTCCCGCCACACCGCCATCCTTTACCAGCGCATAGTGTATGCCTGTTACCTTATCCTCCGTATCGTAGGAGTACGTGATCTTATGGGAAGCGATCACCTCTTCTGACGGTTCGCTCTCCGCGTTCACTTCCGCGCTCCATGCTGTCCTTCCAAATCCGTCATATCCGGTCAGGGTATAGCGGTAAGGCATAAGCTTCCCGTCCTTCATCCGGGAATCGGTCATCTTTGTCTGGCGGTACTGGTCGTCATAGGTATAATCCGTCTGCAGCGTCTGCTTTCCGTCACTGCCATACAGTTCTGTCTTTGTCAGGAGGTTTCGCTCATCATAAGTGAAGATCTTATATGCGTCACTTTCATACGTGGCCTTTGTCTGGTTTCCTCTGGAGTCATACTCGTAAGCTGTGGCGATACTCTCCTGCGCGTTGTCTCCGTGGTCTGCCGCAGACCGGAGCAGCCCTGCCGCGTCCCTTACTTCCACGCTGGTATGCCCTTTTGCGTCTGTAATGGTTGTAGAGGTGGTTCCCCCTGCCGCATCTGTTGTATATTCCGCTTTTGTGGCGATCTTTTCTCCGCCTGCATCCTGCATAACCTGCGTGACTCTGCCGGAGTCGTCATAAGTATATTCTGTCGCCGTACCTTTGGCATCCGTTTCTTTTACGACATTTCCCTTGTCGTCATACTGCTTCTTTGTGACGATGGTATCTTCGCCGATTGCGTAGCTTCCGTTCTCCACGGAAGGGTTGATGACAGTGGCTGTCTGGTTTCCCTTTTCATCATATAAGGTCAACGTTACTTTACCGTCTGCTTTTCCTGCCTCCGTGCCGCCGCTGTACACCGCCGTCTGATTGCCGCTCTTATCATAAGTATAATCTGTAAAGAGTCCGCCTGCCTTCTCCTTTACCACTTTGCCGTCTTTGTCATAGTACTTCTCGGAAGAAGTTGTGCCGTCCGGATAGCTCTCTTTTTCTATCGAGGCATTTTTGATGGTGCGCTCTTTCAGCCCGTCTCGTACCGTCACATCTCCGTAGGAATATGCTGTCTTGTAGGTGATGGAATCCCCCTTTGTCACCCTGCGCTCTGTTACCCGGTTGATGGCATCATACTGGTACTCCGTGGTGATCCCTGCCGTATCGGTCTCTTTTACGACTGTACCGTTGCCGTCGTAGGAAGCGGTGCTTGTCTGTGTCTTTCCATTCAGCGTTACCGCTGTCTTTATGGTCCTTCCCAGATAGTCGTAGGTATACTCCGTCACCTGCCCGGTTGTCTCGTCTGTCGTCTTAAGGGGGCGCCCCATCCGGTCATAGGTGTTCTTTTCCTCGCTGACGGTGTCTGCGCTTACCTCTTTTTCGTAGAGGATATTGCCGTCGTCATCATAGGTACATACGGACTTTGACACCTCCATCCCGTCTTCCGTGACCGTAGACTCTAAGAGATTGCCGTCATCGTCATAGACGTTGACCGTGATGCTCTTATTTGACGCGTCGGTAACGTCCGTCTCTTTCAGTGCGTTTCCTTTCGCATCATACTCTGTGGTCTCCTTTCTTATGGCAGTTCCGTTGATCTCTGCATTCACCGCTCCCGGAGAATCCTTCGTCCATTCGCTGGTGGTATCATAATTGTAAGTCGTGACCGTCCCGTCTTCCGCCGTCTCGCTTTTTACATTCTCATCGGCGTTGTAGGTTGTCTCTGTAACTTTTTCCTCCGTTTTAAACTCTACTTTTCCATCGGTGATGGTCTCATAACCGACGGTTTTCTTTGTCTTTGTCACCAGATAAGGATTGTCGGCGAAGCCGTACTCATAAGCGGTTACATCCCCGCCTGCATCTGTTTCCTTAAGCGTCTTCCCCGTCTGGGCATCATACTCCGTGACGGTGATACAGATCTCTGTGCCGGATTCGTTCTTCTTTGTCACAGAAGTGCTTCCCGTCTGGTATGTCAACTGATCGCTTTCCTGATTGGGGTAGGTGATCTTCTCCGCCTTTTCTCCCTGATAGCCGATCGTATACGCCTGTCCTTTCCCGTCTGTGACAGAGGACAGATACCCGCCCGTATATCCGTACCGGAAGGCCTGACTTTCCTTTTTATCTTTTGAAACATGCGCCGCCTGTGTAAGCGTACCTCCCCCGTACGTATAGGACAGCGCCGTACCGTCCGGCAGGGATATACTCTGCAGCAATCCATTTTCCGCAGAATAAGTGAGAGAAATCTTTTTTCCCGCGCCCGTCTGAACAGAGGAAAGTCTCCCGTCCGGTCCGTAATCATAGAGAAGGAAAGTTCCGTTCGGCTCGATCGCCGCGATCAACTGTCCGTCCTTATCAAAACGGTATAATACGCCATCCTTCGTCTTAACGGTATAGGCGTGGGCTTTTACCTCGATGATCTCTGCCGCTCCGCCCATCTCTCCGATATTGCCGGAACCCGGCTTACTTCCCGCAGACTCTCCTTTGATCACATACGCGGACTCCCCCATATAACTGCTGCTCAAACCGCCCTTAGTATCCTCTTTTTCCGGTCCGGAAGCGGTTACCTCACGCACTGCCCTCACCATAAGGGGAACCGCCGTCTCTTCAGACTGCAGCGTATAATCCTTTGTCTCCTTACACCGATAAGCGCCGCCGCTTTTCTCAAACCCATAGACGCTCCCGTCACTGTCGAGAAAATATATTTTTCCGGAGCTGTCCAAAATTAACTCCTTGTGCAGGGAATCCATCCAGCCTGTACCGAACATTCCCGTAAGGCTTAGCTGGCTATTATAGTTCCTTGTCACGTCAAAGGCAAGCTGGTTCGACGGCAGCGTCACATCCTCCTGACTGTAAGAAAGATTCCCCCCGCTGGTTTCTATACTGCCGTTCCCCGTCGGGGTGCTGAATTCATGATATCCCAGATAGTTCTTGCTCCCGGTCTTTTTCGTAAGCGCTTCCGACCTCGTGCCCTCTATAGAGAGGACGGGAGTGAGGAATGTCCTGCCCTCTATCTCGTCTTCCGTATTGACCCTTACTACCTCTGCCTTATAGTAATATTTCTTATCTGACATGCTGCGGATATCAACCCAGTAACTATCCTCTACGTTATCTGCCGCCAGCGTGGAGGCATCTGCTTTGAAGTTCTCGCTCTCTCCCCGGTAGATTCGGTAATAGACGCTGTCAGACAACTCTGACTTCGTCTTCCACGACAGGATATTCTTTCCGTATTCCTTGCGGATCTTAAGACTTCCGCTTTCCGGAATGTAGCCCTCGAATCCAAGCCCGTATTTATTGAGATAGTATTTCAACGTATATGATTTAACATTGCCCGCCTTGTCCACCGCGCGCAGTGTAATGGTATGCTCGCCGTTGCCCGTAATCTTCCCTGACGGAATCTGGTAGCTCCCGGAGGCTGCAGTTCCCAGTGATACAAATGCGCCGTTATTGACACTGCATTCAATCTTCTGCAGGTTGGCGTCCGATACGCCGCTCCACGTTACCGTCGGTGTCAGATTGTCTGCCGGAGATGCCGCGGAACTCGCCGGCTTTATAACAGGCTGGTTCATGGTCGGCGCAGTTCCATCAATGTAAAATCCGCAGCCTTTCCCTACTCCGGCGATGCCGCCGTTATCTACCCCTCGTACTACAATCTTATAGATTCCGTCTCCCCATCCGGAGCTTGCAGCCACTGTCGCGCTTCCGCTTCCTGCCGTTCCAAGTTTCGTGCTGCCCGAATAATTCACTACTGTTCCGGTCTCGTTCCCTGACGCATCGCACTTTGCAAGCCGGTACTGTACATAGGCAAGTGACTTTGAACTGATTCCGGACCATGTTGTCTTGATCCTGCTTCCCCGTTTCAGATATTTTGGTGTGACAGTAACCGAAGAAGCGGTCGTCGGTTTATTATAATATACTACCCTCGGTGTACAAGGGAACACACGGTCGGAGAAGAATCAATTTTTGCTCCTGCTGCGTTACTTTCCTTCCGCGTACGTCCAGTACGCGTCAGTCAAGTGCCTTGCAGGAACAAAAATTGATCTCTTTCCGACTCTACGACCCTGACCATAGATATTTGGGTGATTTTCAAGGCGGACGATTGAGGCGTACTGGACGTACGCCGATTGAGGACAACG
>CAMNTQ010000067.1 GCA_946558695.1 uncultured Lachnospiraceae bacterium | reverse complement strand
TTTTGATTATATCTTATTAGCCACTCCCGTTACAACTTTAGTATAGCACTTCAAAATGGGCATCTGATACAGACGGAGCATACATCAATGAGGATGGCACTGTCGGATTCCCGTATTCCACAGAAGGAATCGGGCTTGCATACAACACGGAGATTCTTAAGAACGCAGGCATCGATCCGACAAAGCTTACCGGACCGGCGGCGATTGAGGAAGCATTCAAGACTCTGGATTCTAAAAAAGGCGAACTTGGTATCGATGCAGTTGTCGGTTACTGTGCAGAGCCTAAGGATCTTTACTGGTCTACAGGTCAGCACCTATTCGCCAACTATCTTGATGCAGGTCTGGCACGAGATGATACAACGTATATTGACAAGCTGAACGACGGCGGAAAGCTTGATGAAAAGCGTCTTACAGATTTTGCGAAATTTGTCGATATGTTGAACCGTTATTCAGATCCGGCGCTTTTGGTTTCGGGTACATATGATCAGCAGATATTGAATTTTGCATCTGGTAAATATGCATTTGTTACACAGGGTTCATGGGTTGGCGCTACGATGACAACCGATGACAAGGATGCTTATGAGGCGGCAGGAAGCTTTGAGGTTGGTATGATTCCTTATGCGTTTGAGGATGGTATTGATACGATCCTTACAAATTCACCTTCTTGGTGGTCCGTATATTCGGAGGGGAATGTAGACGCTGCAAAAGCGTTCTTACAGTGGCTTTCTGAGGACAAGGCGCAGAAGGTACTGGTAGAAGAAGCCGGATTCATCAGCCCGTTCAAGTCCTGTACCTATATTGCGCCGGATCCGTTTGCTAAAGCTATGGTAGATTATATTTCAAATGAGAAGACATCTTCCTGGCATTGGCTTAATATGAAAGAAGGTTACGCGATGAACTACACCGGTCAGGTATTTGCTGATTTTGCAGCAGGCAATCTGGATGTAGATGGTTTCGTAAAGACAATGCAGCAGGTCAGCGAGGCTTGCTACGCGAACTAGTTTTTTGCGGTCGAAAGACCAGTGTGAAAGGCGGAGGGCACTTAAAGCGCCTGTCCGCCTTGTTAATATCATATATCATAATATGTGGAATCCGAAAACGGGTTCCTACATGAAATCAATAGAGAGGAGCTGGAACAATGGCTGAAAACTCAAAAAACACAAAATTACTGTCTGTTGTTCTTCTGGTTGCCGGAATTGCCGGCTTAGTGATAGCGCTTTATCTTGATTTTACCAGAAGCAGCGCTGCTTTCAGAGGACCGCTGCTTGTCATCGGAGCTATCGCTGCGCTTTTGGGACTGTACTTCTATCCTACAGTGGAGCACCACCGCAGTATCATTAACTTTATATTTTTATTCCCGTTACTGTTTGCTTTTGCAGTAACCGTTATCATTCCTTTGGTCTTAGGTATTTTTTATTCTTTTACGGACTGGAACGGAATCAGGCTTACATCGTTTGTGGGATTTGGAAATTATGTGTCAATGTTTAAAGATCCGGCGTTTATATGGTCGATCCTGCTTACATTTTTATTCGTAGTTTTCAATATGGTTCTGATCAATATTGTAGGATTTCTGCTTGCTCTGCTCTGTACATCCAAGATGAGGGGCGTTAACTTCTTTCGGGCTTCTTACTTCCTGCCGAACTTGATCGGCGGAATCGTATTGGGTTATATCTGGCAGTTCGTGTTTAATAACGTACTGATTCAGGTTACGGCAAAGTGGGGGATGGTAAATTCTGTATTAGCTAATACAAAAACAGCTTTTGCCGCGATCATCGTCGTATATGTATGGCAGTATGCCGGCTATATCATGCTCATCTATGTAACAGGACTTACGACAGTTCCGAAGGATGTCTTGGAAGCATCCTCCATCGACGGCGCTGATGCGCTTACGACTCTTTTCAGGATCAAGATTCCGATGATTGCGGCTACGATCACAATCTGTACGTTCCTGACACTGACATCCGCTTTCAAGCAGTTTGATGTAAATATGGCTCTCACGAACGGCTCGGGTTCCGTGGCAGACTTTATGGGAAGTTATTTGACTAACGGTACGCAGATGATCGCACTCAATATCTATAATACAGCAATCACCAAGAATGCATATGCTCTTGGACAGGCGAAAGCCGTATTCTTCTTTATCGTTCTTGCCTGTGTATCGATCTTGCAGGTTCGTATCTCTAATAAGAAGGAGGTTGAGATGTAATGAGGATGAAAAAATCCAACAAAATTATATTTACGATTCTTGGAATCATCGTTGCGGCTTACACTCTGTTTCCGTTCTATCTGGTTGTTCTTAATACTTTTAAGAATGCGAACGGTATCGTGTCAAACCCGATAGGGTTCGGCGGAGTTAGTTTTTCGCAGTTAATGACGAATATTTCCTCAGTTGTCAATAACTCAAACTTTAACTTCTGGTATGCTTTCGGCACGTCAGTTATCATTACAATCATTTCATTGGTGCTTTTGGCGCTCTTTGGCGGAATGGCCGCTTGGGTAATCTGCCGGAATAAGACAAAATGGTCAACAGTGATCTATATGGTTTTTATAGCATCTATGATCATTCCGTTCCAAGTTGTTATGCTTCCGCTGATTTCGACTTTCCGTGATGTAGGTCAGTTTGTAGGAATCTCCATGCTGCAGTCTATACCGGGTATCGTGTTTGCGTATTGCGGATTCGGCGGCGCTATGACGGTATTTATTCTGACAGGTTTTATTAAGGGTATCCCTTATGAGCTTGAGGAGGCGGCTGCCATTGACGGATGTTCTCCGGAAGGAACTTTCTTTCGGATCATTTTCCCGCTTTTAACACCTGTTATTACTACAGTTACCATCTTGAACGGCATGTGGATATGGAATGACTACCTGCTTCCGTCGCTGATGCTTGGTCAGAACGGTAAAGTAAAGACGCTGCCGGTTGCGGTTCAGGCATTTGTCGGCTCCTATGTCAAACAATGGGATCTGATCTTGACGGCTGCGCTTTTGGCTATCATTCCTATGATCGTTATCTTCTTGATCGCTCAGAAGCAGATCATGAACGGAATGGTAGAAGGTGCTATTAAATAAGTATTTTCTTTGAGGGTGACTGATATGGGTTTATTTGATGTGAACGGTTCTTTTATGTATGCGCTGCAGAAATTCGCTAATATTTTTGTGTGCAATGTGATGTTCTGCCTGCTCAGTATCCCGCTGTTTACAGTGGGAGCGTCACTGTCGGCGCTGTTTGTCTGTATGCAGGCAATCTGGGAAGATGATGAGGACGATATGATAGCAAAGCAGTTCTGGAATGCGTTTAAACTGAATTTTAAACAGGGCACTGCAATCTGGTTTATCTGTCTTTTCATATTTGCCTTTTTAGGGATTTATTATATGATTATCTCCAGTATGACAGGGATTGCAGGACGCACTTACCGGATCAGCTTTTTTGTGATGTGTGTTGTCTTTCTGCTGGGATTTCAATATCTGTTCCCGCTTCAGGCGAGATATAAAAACAGTGTCAGGAACACGTTTAAAAATGCATGGCTTCTTGGTATCGCGGCGCTGCCGTGG
Source organism: uncultured Lachnospiraceae bacterium (assembly GCA_946558695.1). Taxonomy (GTDB): domain Bacteria; phylum Bacillota; class Clostridia; order Lachnospirales; family Lachnospiraceae; genus MD308. The sequence continues at coordinate 7,996 of CAMNTQ010000067.1, read as the reverse complement.
ACACTGCTGAGTATCCTTTTGGCGGCGGCAGCGGTCTATATCTCTTTCTTCATGAATCCGAACGGTGTTAATCTTGCGGTATTCTTGTGGGGAATGGTTGGATTTGGACTGGTCGCATACCTGAACAGCATGTTTTTTGGGAAGGCGTTTCAGATGATCGATCCGGAAAGGTTAGAAGAGCCGATGCATGCAGCGCCGAAGGAGGCTCTGTTTATCGATGAGGAGCATCGGATGGTGCAGGCGCCCAAAGGAAAAAGACGAAAATAATAATTGGAGGAGAATCTATATGGCTTCGATTAGTTTTAAAAATGTAACAAAGACATATGATGGAGCAACGTCGCCGGTTGTCCCAAATTTAAATCTTGAGATTAAGGACAAGGAATTCATCATTCTGGTAGGTCCGTCGGGCTGCGGAAAGTCAACGACACTGCGTATGATCGCCGGACTTGAGACCATAACAGAGGGCGAGCTTTTTATCGGAGACCGGGCGGTCAATAAAGTGCCGCCAAAAGATCGTGATATCGCTATGGTATTCCAGAATTACGCGCTCTATCCGCATATGAATGTATATAAGAATATTTCTTTCGGTCTGAACCTTAGAAAAGAGGATAAGGCTGAGATTGACCGCCGTGTGCATGAGGCGGCAAAAATTCTTGATTTGGAGCATCTTCTGACTAGAAAACCAAAGGAGCTGTCCGGCGGACAAAGACAGCGGGTTGCCCTTGGGCGCGCCATGGTCAGGAAGCCTTCGGTATTCCTTTTAGATGAACCGCTGTCTAATCTGGATGCAAAGCTTCGCACTTCTATGAGAACAGAGATTGCAAAGCTTCATCAGAAGCTTGATATTACTTTTGTATATGTAACGCATGACCAGACGGAAGCTATGACGATGGGCGACCGGATCGTTGTCATGAAGGAGGGAGTCGTTCAGCAGTTTGATACACCTCAGGTTCTTTATGACACCCCTGCGAACTTGTTTGTGGCAGGCTTTATTGGCAGTCCGCAGATGAATTTTATGAATGCCGTCATCAGCAAAGATGGGAATAAGCTCTATGCGCAGACAGAGGGCAGCAAGCTTTTGATACCGGATTCAAAAAAAGATGCGCTTATGCCTTATGCCGGAAAGACGGTGGTTATGGGACTCCGCCCGGAGGATTTCCTTTCGCAGGAAAAACTGTCTGCGGATAATGCTCTGGCAGGAGAGATGAGCTTCAGCGAACTTCTTGGAGCGGATTATCATCTGCATGTGTCTCTTGAAAATACACAGCTTATCGTAAAAGTTTCTGCTGAAGGAAAAGCGCCTGCAAGAGGAGCATACCGCGTTGCTGCCAATATGGATAAAGCACATTTCTTTGATACAGAAAGCGAGAAGGCGATCTGCCACTAGGAGGAAACAATGGTTGAATGGTTAAAAAATGCGATATTTTATGAGATTTATCCGCAGTCTTTTGCGGATACAAACGCAGATGGAATCGGAGATATTAAAGGAATCACAGAACATCTTGATTATATTCAGGAATTAGGGTGCAATGCTCTGTGGCTGAATCCCTGCTTTGAGTCTCCTTTTCTGGATGCGGGATATGATGTGTCTGACTACATGAAGGTTGCGCCGAGGTATGGGACGAATGCAGATTTAAAATGTCTGTTTGATGAAGTACATAGACGAGGTATGCATATTATGCTTGATCTGGTTCCAGGACATACTTCATGGGAGCATGCGTGGTTTAAGGAGTCCTTAAAACCTGAAAAGAATCCGTATTCCGGCCGGTACGTATGGACCGATGACGCGTGGAAGGATTTTGACGGTATTGGTAATATCAGGGGATTCTTGCGGGGATTGAGCGACCGGGACGGAAGTGTGGCAGCAAACTTTTATTGTCATCAGCCATGTCTGAATTATGGATTTTATGAGATTACAGATCCTGCATGGCAGCAGACTATGGATTCCGAGGATGCTCTTGCGACCTGTGAGGCGATAAAGGATGTGATGAGATTCTGGCTTGGGCTGGGGTGCGACGGATTCCGCGTAGATATGGCAGGCTCGCTTGTAAAAAATGATCCGGAGCAGGAAGGTACGATTGCCCTCTGGCAAAGATTCCGGGATTTTCTGGATGAGGAGTATCCGGATGCAGCGATGATATCTGAGTGGGGAGAGCCGGACAGAAGCTTAAGATCCGGATTCCATATGGATTTTATGCTGCATTTCGGACCAAGTCATTACACAGACTTGTATCATGACAATGATCCGTATTTTTCGCGGGATGGAAAGGGAAATGCCAAAGCATTCATTGATTATTATAAGAAGTGTTATGAACCGACCAACGGCAAAGGTATGATCTGTATGCCTTCCGGTAATCACGATATGGAGCGTTTTTCCAACTGGCTTGACGATGAGGAGATTAAGATCGTATTTGCATTTATCCTGTCGCTGCCGGGAGCTCCGTTCATCTATTACGGAGATGAACTGGGAATGAAGTATCTGAAAGGTCTTGTTTCGGTGGAAGGCGGTTATTACCGTACCGGTTCCCGCTCGCCGATGCAGTGGGACGATGGACTTAACGCGGGATTTTCCTCCGGGAAGGCAGAGGATCTATATATTCCGATCGATCCGGATGAGAACCGCCCGACTGCTGAAAAGCAGATGGCGGATGAGAATTCCGTGTACCATGAAGTGAAGAAACTGATTGCTCTCCGTCAGGCAAATCAGGTGCTTCAGAGCGAGGCGGAGGTTGAGTTCCTGTATTGTGAGGAGAATGCTTATCCGCTTGCCTACCGGAGATTTAATGAAGACGATTCGGTATTGGTTGTTATCAACCCGTCAGGGAGAGAAGCGCAGTTTCCGTATGATGGAAGACTTGGAGAGGTAATATATCAGAAAGGCGGAAAAATCGAAAACATAAACGGGAAGGTGACTGTTCCGGCAGAAACCGCAGTATTTGTAAGAGAAGTAAAATAAGAAAACAGGATGATCAATCATCAAACAGCTCCGGCAGATATAGGTCCGCCGGAGCTGTTTGATTAATTATTTAAGAGAGCAAATGACTCGAATGGTCTTAATGTGATCTCTGCGTTATCATATGTGTTTTCCATATTGGAGATCAGGCACTCTTTGCCGGCAAATTCTTCCGGTACAGTAAAGTCTATTTCCTGATCGGAGAAATTACACACTACAAGCAGTCTGTCTTCGTTCAGTGTACGGGTATACACATACAGGTCTTCGCTGTCCTCAAATAGAAGTTCGTATTTTCCGTATACGATGACTGGATTTTGCTTTCTGAGAGAGATCAGCTTTTTATAATAATGGAAGACAGAATCCGGATCGGCAGTCTCTGCTTTTGCGTTGATCTCCGTATAGTTAGGGTTTACGCTTATCCAAGGTGTTCCGGCAGTAAAGCCGGCCTGATTACTGTCATCCCATTGCATCGGTGTTCTGGCGTTGTCACGGCTTCTAAAGAGGAGACAGGGCCAGAAAGCTTCATGGGAAACTTCGCCGCTTCCGCACCAATCCTTATAGGCATTGCTGCTTTCGATGTCGCGGAAATCTGATAAATTTTCAAATGGATAATTCGTCATGCCGAGTTCTTCGCCCTGATAGATGTAAGGAGTTCCCTGCATCATGTGAAGACAGGTTGCAAGCATTTTTGCGGAAGCTTCACGATACTTTGGACTGTCGTTTCCAAAGCGTGAGACGGCTCTTGGCTGGTCGTGGTTATCCCAGAACAGGCTGTTCCATGCTTCCCCGTATAACTCGGTCTGCCACCGGGACAGAGTTTTTTTGAGCTCTGTGAGAGGCAGCTTTTCGTCCGTCCATTTGCCGTACTTTCCCGGCGTATCCACAAGCTCGAACTGGAATACCATGTTAAGCTCGCGAGTGTCTTCGCCGGCATACTGTTTCGCAAGTTCTGTCGTTACGCCCGGCGTCTCGCCGACGGTCATAATATCATATTTAGAAAGTACATTTTCATTCATTTCCTGAAGGTATCTGTGGATATTAGGACCGTTTACACAGTAAGGGCTGTAATCGCCGTAAAAGCCGGAGACTTCTCCGTCGGGCAATTCTGCTGTTTTTGAGATCATGCTGATAACGTCCATACGGAATCCGTCGATACCTTTCTCGCACCACCATGTCATCATGTCGAATATATTTTTGCGTACTTCTTTATTATCCCAGTTTAAATCCGGCTGCTTTTTGGAAAATAAGTGAAGATAATACATGGCTGTAGTTTCATCGTACTGCCATGCGGAGCCGCCAAAGCAGGAACCCCAGTTGTTAGGAGGCGCCGTATTATCTTTTCCATTCCTCCAGATGTAGTAATCCCGATATGGGCTGTCCTTGGAACTTCTGCTTTCTATAAACCATTTGTGCTCGTCGGAAGTGTGATTTACAACAAGATCCATAACGATGCGAAGCTTTCTTTTATGCGCTTCTAAAAGGAGCTCATCGAAGTCTTCCATCGTACCGAATTCATCCATGATTGCCTGATAATCACTGATATCGTACCCGTTATCATCATTAGGAGACTGATATACAGGAGAGAGCCAGATGACGTCGATTCCCAGATATTTCAGATAGTCCAGGCGGCTGGTGATACCTTTCAGGTCGCCGATGCCGTCGCCGTTGCTGTCCATAAAGCTTCGCGGATAAATCTGATAGACCACCGCTTCTTTCCACCAAGTTTGTTTCATAATATATCAATCCTTTCTACTGTTTTACATCTCCAACACTAAGACCTGATAACTGCGCAGAGTGATAGAGGCGTCTTTTTGCTTGACATTATGGTAATTGTTTATCAGAATAGATTTGCAGGGAGAGGGAAGTGTAACAGATTGTTCTTCCTTCTGGTAATTTCCGATAACAAGTAAGGTCTTTTCGCCTTTGCGGTAGTATGCCATCAAATTGTGAACATCTTCCCAAACCGGCTCGAGAGCGCCGTATACAACGGTTTCTTTATATTCTGCATTTTTTCTGAGGGCAATGAGTTTTTTGTAAAAGCTTCTTACAGAATCCGGATCGTCCTGCTGCGAGGAAACATTGATCTGTGTATAGTTGGGATTCACCTTTAGCCATGGCGTTCCGGTTGTGAATCCTGCGTTTTCTTCATCGGACCACTGCATCGGTGTTCTTGCATTATCGCGGCTGAATTTTGATACGGCTTTTAAAGCTTCGGCGGGAGACAGCCCCGCCTTTAGAGCGAGCTGGTATTCATCCTGCGTACTGATATCGTCGACTTCATCAATAGAAGTAAATACCGTATTTTCCATGCCAAGTTCCTGTCCCTGATAGATAAAGGGGAGTCCCCGGAGCATGAAATTCAGAGCGGCAAGAAGCTTTTTGCTCTGAGGACAGCATTCTCCCTCAGGGATATAGCGGCTGACGCCGCGGGGTTCATCATGGTTTTCAATAATATTGGAAAGAAAACCGATGTCTCCTACCTTGGCTTGGGATTCAAAACAGCATCTCTTGTAGTCGTCCGGCATGATCGGCGCTGCATCATACCAACCCTTGCTGCTGACGCCGAAAATAGTCTCGTTGAAATCAAACATACTGGAAAAGTAGCCGTCCTCGCCAATGAAATCAGGAATCTCTTCCGGCTTTTCATTAAACACCTCTCCGACAGAAAATGCATCATATTTTTTAAAGGTTCTATCGCGCATTTCGCCTAAAAATTCACCGATTCCGTGCGCCTCCTTTAACATAGCCTGAATGCTGCACAGTCCGTCGCCGCGGTCCGGCTCGTAGCTGCGCAGAGGGAGCGCCTTCTTTATATTAATGATGGCGTCGATACGGAAACCGCTTAAGCCTTTATCAAGCCACCAGTTTATATTTTTATAGACTTCTTCCCGCAGTTTCGGATTTTCCCAGTTCAGATCCGGTTGTTTTTTATGGAAGACGTGAAGGTACTGCTTATCGGTACCCGGAAGATCGTCCCACACAGGACCGCCGAAGTAGGAGCGCCAGTTCGTAGGAAGCTCACCTTCCTTTTTATCTCTCAGATAGAAGAAATTGCCGTATTTACCGTCGGGATCTTCGCATGCTTTTTTAAACCACTCGTGTTCATCAGAGCAGTGATTTACAACCAAGTCCATGAGTATGTACATATCCCGCTTTTTAGCCTCCATAAGCAGCGTATCCATGTCCTCCATCGTGCCGAAGCGGGGATCGATGTTGTAATAATCTGAAATATCATACCCTTCATCAGCCAAAGGAGAGCAGTAGCAAGGGGAGAGCCAGATAATGTCTATACCTAAATCCTTAAGATAGTCAAGCTTGCCGGTGATACCGGGAATGTCGCCGATACCGTCCCCGTTAGAATCATAAAAGCTTTTCGGATAAATTTGATAAGCGACTTTGTCATGCCACCATTTTTTTATCGTTGTATTTGCCATAATGTTTGCCTCCGGTTTCTTTGATTCATATTCTTGCATTTAATTATAATAGATGCTGACGGGAATGTCTTATACTTCTCTGATTAAAAATTACGAAATATTGACTTTTTCGTTTTCCTTCTGCATCTGTTTGCGGTACTTTAAAGGCGTAGTGTCTGTATACTTTTTAAAGGACCGGAGAAAATTTCCAAGATTATTATATCCGCATTCCAGACAGACTTCTGTTACAGGCAGATCAGTATCCTTGAGCAGACGCAAAGACTGTTTGAGCCGGTAGTCATTAATATATTCCATGGGAGAACGTCCGATTGATTTTTTGAAAAAACGGCAAAAATACTGGGGATTCATATTGACCTGTTCTGCCAGATCCTGAATATATATTTTATCTTTATAATTTTCATTAATATATGTAAGGACTGTCTTGATCTCTTCCACACGTTTGTCGTAATTTTTCCCTATGGGCGTAAAAAGCTGGCTGCCCGACAGGATGGCAAGGATGCGCAGCAGAGAGGACTTGATCAACAACTGGTTGGTCAGATCGTCTGTGACGGCGCCGTGTTTTAAGGGGACGGCTTCATTCAGCGGCTGTCCGAAAGAGTGCATTGTCTCGAAGAAGGCATCCCGGACGGGAATGAACTCTTTCTGTCCGGGAAGAAGGCTGCGGGGAAATAAAAGTGTTCCGTTTTGTACGGGTTGGATTAACTTTGTCTGAACAGCATCATAGGAATCAGAGTTTAAGATTCCGAAAGAAAAGACGATGGCATCCTCCCCGGAACTTACTTCATTTTCTGTGAAAATGCTGTGCAGTTCGCCGGGATTGATGAAATAAAGCGCTTCTGAACGGATAAAAAACTGTTCCATATTAATCTCCAGCCGAAAATCGCCTCCGAAAAAATATAGAATCTCCACTTCCTTGTGCCAATGATGCTTGACAAGCGTACCCTTTCCGAGAGAACGTGTCTGATAGATGGCGCAGGGAAAAGATTTTGTGCCGTGAAAACGGATTTCTTTTAAGGTAGATAAATGTGTCTTCTGCATAGGAGTCCCCTTTGATAAAAATAATGATAAAATGACTTTAAGCATTTGCCTATTATTATATATCCGGTAAATAAGATTTTCAATATAGATGCTGTAGTTCAATATACTACTTGACACCATAGAGTAGCTAGCTTATACTATAAAAAGCTACTATGCATTGTAGAGTAGATAAATGGAGAGGAGTGGAGACTTGGAGGAATCACAACTTTTGCGAGGTATTTTGGAAGGATGTGTTCTGGCAGTGATCGCGGACGGCGAGACTTATGGTTATGAGATTTTGGCAAAGCTTGAGACTTGCGGATTTGAGTCTCTGCTTGAAGGGACACTGTATCTGGTCCTGACACGCCTTGAAAGAAAAGGATTGGTTTTCTGTCGGAAGGCAAAGTCGCCCTACGGACCTATACGAAAGTATTATTCGATTACAGAAGCCGGGGAAAAGGCGCTTTTTAACTTTAAAACCAATTACAAGAAGATCACGGCTGCGGCCGACACGGTATTGAAGGGAGAGTAGAGCAGAAGTTTGAAACAAATAAGTAAAAGACAGCCAAGAAATAAAGGGCATAGCAAATAA
>CAMNTQ010000066.1 GCA_946558695.1 uncultured Lachnospiraceae bacterium | reverse complement strand
AAAAGACAGGATAAAAAAGATAATCTGTGTTATACTGGGAATCTGTATCGGAGCACTTTTTACAGGCGTATATGTCTCGCAGAGAGCCATGGAGGTAGATGCGAGGATTTCCAAAATGCAGGGCAATCTTTCAAAAGAAGTATTCCGCTTTCATGTGCTGGCGGACAGTGACAGCGATGAGGCGCAGCGGGTTAAGCTTAAGGTCAGGGATGAGGTACTGGAATATATGAAACAGACGATGCCGGGCAATGAGGATATGGTGTCGGCGAGTCAGACGAGAAAGTGGGCGCAGGAGCATTTGCGTGAGATTGAGGATGTTGCTGAGAAGGTAATCCGGGAGGAAGGATATTCTTACAGGGCGAGGGCAGAAGTGTCCGTTTGCTATTTTCCAGATAAGCGGTATGGGGACATCACATTTCCGCAGGGATATTATGAGGCGCTCCGTATAAAGCTTGGGAAGGCGAAAGGACAAAACTGGTGGTGTGTGCTGTACCCGAATCTTTGTTTTACTTCTTCAACTTGTGCGGCAGTGGACGAGGAAGGGAAAGCGGAACTGAAAAGTGTGCTGACCGATGAGGAATATGAGATGATAACAGCTACATCAGATTTTAAAATCAAGAGTTTTTTCTTTGGAGAGGGAACAGATGACGAGAGAAAATGAGTATACGATAAGGAGCAGGGTACGTTTCAGTGAGATAGATCATACAAGGAAGATAACGATTCCTGGCATTATCAACTATTTTCAGGACTGCAGTATTTTCCAATCGGAAGAGATTGGATACGGATTGGAATATTTGAATAAGCGGAAAAAGGCATGGATGCTTTCTGCATGGCAGATTGTGATCAATCGGTATCCCCAATTGGGAGAGGAGATCACTGTCAGTACATGGGCCTGCGGATTTAAAGGAATCTGCGGCGACCGGAATTTTTGCATGAGAGATGAGGCAGGGGAAATAACGGCCTTCGCCAATTCCTTGTGGGTTTATATGGATCTTCAAAAAGGCAGGCCAGCAAAGCCAGGGGCGGATGAGATGGAAGCTTATGGAGTGTCAAAGCCTCTTAGGATGGAGAGTGCGCCGAGAAAAATAGATATTCCGGAGAAAATGACAGAATTGCAGCCATTTCCGGTACGAAGATATCATATCGATACGAATCAACATGTCAATAACTGCCAGTATGTGCAGATGGCGAAAGAAGTATACGAAGGAGAAGAGCCGATAAAGCAGGTGCGGGCGGAATACAAAAAATCCGCAGTGTACAACGATATGATAATTCCGAGAACCGGCAGGGAAGATAACAGAACGGTTGTAGAGCTTTGCAGTGTAAAAGGGCAGACTTTCGCAACGGTAGAATTCAGAACATAGGAGAAGATTATGAAGTTACAGGAAGAATTGGGAAAAAAAAGGACATTGATGGTTGTAAAAAAAGTAGATTTTGGAGTATATCTGGGGACGAGTGAGGAGCGGGTGCTGCTTCCTAAAAAGCAGGTTCCGGCGGGGATAGAGATTGGAGATCCGATTGAAGTATTCTTATATAAGGATTCGGATGACCGAATCATTGCGACGACGCAGATGCCAAAGATCATGATGGGAGAGCTTAAGGTGCTTAGGGTAGCCGACACTGGAAGGATCGGGGCGTTTCTTGATTGGGGGCTTCCAAAGGATCTTCTGCTGCCTTTTAAGGAACAGACCGCGAAGGTCTCGAAAGGAGATGAGATATTAGCGGCATTATATGTGGACAAGTCCGGACGGCTCTGCGCCACGATGAAGGTTTATCCGCATCTTAAGACAGATTCTGACTACCAGAAGGATGATGAAGTTCATGGTACGGTATATGAGATCAGTAAGAATTTCGGGGTATTTGTGGCAGTGGATGACCGGTACTCGGCGCTGATTCCCAAACGGGAGGATTTTGGCAGCCTGAAGGTGGGAGATAAGATAACGGCAAGGGTTATAAAAGTCCATGAAGACGGTAAGATAGATTTAAGCGTGCGGAAAAAAGCATTTCTTCAGATGGATGAGGATGCTCAGATGTTATTGAAAAAGATGGAAATGTCAGGAGGAAAGCTTCCATTTACTGACAAATCGGATGCGGAATTGATAAAAAAAGAATTCGGTCTTAGTAAAAATGCATTTAAGAGAGCTGTCGGCAGGCTGTTAAAAGAGCAGAAGATACAAATCAGCGAAAAGGGTATTGAAATTCTGCCCCAATAGGCTATACTTGATTGCGTAAGAAGAAAAGTGAGTTAGAAAGGAGAGCGTAATATGAAAGTACAGAATATTACAGATGTAGAGAAGTTTTTTAGCGTAGTAGACAGTTGTAAAGGCAGAGTAGAGCTCGTAACAGGGGAAGGAGACAGACTGAACCTGAAGTCCAAGTTATCCCAGTATGTATCCCTTGCGAATATTTTTTCTAATGGAGAGATTCCGGAGCTTGAGATCGTAGCGCATGAGAAAGAAGATATCGACAGGCTGGTCAGCTTTATGATCAACGGCTAATCAGGAATTTTAATAAGAGAAAACTAAAATGGAGAAGATTCCTAAGTGCAGATATCTTCTCCATTTTTATTTTGAGAAAATTAGTTTTCAGGCTTCACGGTTGTAATGATTGGTTTTCCATCTTGATCAACCAAAACGGCTACTCCGCACCCGCTTGTCATATTGGATGAGATCAACAAATAATTAACTCCTGTCTGTGTGTCAACAATAATCTTGCGAACGTTGGTGACTCCCTGCGAATAGGTTTCTACGAATCTGTTTTTCTCCATGTTCATCACTCCTTTCAAAATGATGTTTTTATTATAGTATATCTCAAACTAAATGTAAAACAATTTACATTTTTTACTGAAAATCCATGATAAAATTCATATGACATTTCAGGTGTTTCGTAGTAAAATTGTTATAAAGACAGAAGCAGAAGGAAAAGGAGTTTTTAGGATGAGTTTTGCGCATTTACACGTCCATACGGAGTACAGTCTTCTGGACGGTTCTAATAAAATTAAAGAGTGTATCGCAAGAGTTAAGGAACTGGGGATGAACAGCGTGGCGATCACAGATCATGGGGTTATGTTTGGCGTCATCGACTTCTACCGTGCGGCGAGGGCGGCAGGGATCAAGCCTGTCCTTGGCTGCGAGGTATATGTGGCTCCCGGTTCCAGATTTGATAAGGAAGCAATGGGAGGAGGGGATGACAGATATTATCATCTGGTGCTTCTGGCTGAAAATGATCTGGGCTATCATAATCTGATGAAAATTGTATCCAGAGGCTTTACGGAAGGGTATTACTATAAGCCCCGTGTAGATCTTGCACTTCTTGAGCAGTATCACGAAGGGCTTATTGCGCTGAGCGCATGTCTTGCGGGAGAGGTACAGAGAAATATCTTAAGAGGAATGTACGAGGAAGGAAAAGAGGCGGCTTTCCGATATCAGGGTATCTTTGGAAAGGGCAATTTCTTTTTGGAGCTTCAGGATCATGGGATGAGCGAGCAGCGTCAGGTGAATCAAGCGTTGCTTCGCATGTCGCAGGAGACGGGGATAGAACTGGTGGCGACCAATGATATCCATTATACCTATGCAGAGGATGAGAAGCCTCATGATATGCTTCTGTGTATACAGACCGGAAAGAAGCTGTCTGACGAGAAGCGGATGCGTTATGAGGGAGGGCAGTATTATATCAAATCCGAGCAGGAGATGAGAGAGCTGTTCCCCTATGCACTTCAGGCTCTTGAGAATACGCAGAAAATCGCGGACAGATGTAATGTAGAGATTGAGTTCGGTGTTACAAAACTGCCGAAGTATGATGTGCCGGAAGGGTATACATCATGGGAGTACCTGAACAAGCTGTGTTATGAAGGTCTGGAAAGAAGATATCCGAATCCTGACGGTGCGCTTAAGGAGAGGCTTGAGTATGAGCTTTCCGTTATCAAGTCTATGGGATATGTGGATTATTTCCTGATCGTATGGGACTTTATTAAATACGCGAAAGACCATCAGATCATGGTGGGGCCGGGACGCGGCTCTGCGGCGGGAAGTATTGTGTCCTACTGTCTTGAGATTACGAGCATCGATCCGATCAAATATCAGCTTCTATTTGAGCGTTTTCTGAACCCGGAACGTGTGTCCATGCCTGATATTGATGTGGATTTTTGTTACGAGAGACGTCAGGAGGTCATTGACTATGTTGTCAGGAAGTACGGGGAGGACCGGGTGGTTCAGATCGTTACCTTTGGTACGATGGCGGCAAGAGGCGTGATTCGTGATGTGGGACGGGTGATGGATCTTCCTTATGCATATGTGGATTCTATCTCGAAGATGATCCCGAAGGAGCTGAATATTACACTGGAACGGGCACTTAAGGAAAGCCATGAGTTTAAAAAGACATATGAGGAGGATCCGCAGGCAAAGGAACTTATTGATGCCTCCATGCGTCTTGAGGGACTTCCAAGGCACACGTCCATGCATGCTGCCGGAGTGGTGATCAGCCAGAATGCGGTTGACGAGTATGTACCCTTATCTCTTGGGGCGGACAACTGTGTGACCACACAGTTTACTATGACTACTTTGGAAGAACTAGGACTTTTAAAAATGGATTTCCTTGGGCTTCGGACACTGACGGTTATTCAGGATGCGGTGAAGCTTGCCGGCGAAAGCAGCGGGAAAGAGATAGACATTAATAAGATAGATTATAATGATCATGCGGTTCTTACAGTCATTGGAACAGGAAGGAATGACGGAATATTCCAGCTTGAGAGCAGCGGTATGAAAAGCTTTATGAAAGAATTGAAGCCAAAGAGTCTGGAAGATATCATTGCGGGAATATCGCTGTACCGTCCGGGACCGATGGATTTTATACCGCAGTATATCAGGGGGAAGAATCATCCTGAGACGATTACGTACGACTGCCCGCAGCTTGAGCCGATTCTGGCGCCTACATATGGCTGCATTGTCTATCAGGAGCAGGTTATGCAGATTGTGCGTGATCTGGCGGGATATACTCTTGGGCGAAGTGATCTGCTAAGACGTGCCATGTCGAAGAAAAAGGGCGATGTCATGCAGAAGGAGCGTCAGAGCTTTGTCTACGGAAATCCAAAGGAGGGGGTTCCAGGCTGCATTGCCAATGGGATAGAGGAGAGGGTTGCCAATAAGATTTATGATGAAATGATAGATTTTGCCAAGTATGCGTTTAACAAGTCTCATGCGGCAGCATACGCAGTTGTGTCCTATCAGACAGCATGGCTGAAATATTATTATCCGGTAGAATTTATGGCGGCGCTTATGACATCTGTGATTGACAATCCAGCGAAGGTTGCGGAATACATCTACACTTGCCGCCAGATGGGAATTGACATTCTGCCGCCGGATATCAATAAGGGAGTCGGAACATTTTCGGTGGACGGGGGAAATATCCGTTATGCACTTTCTGCCATTAAAAGTATCGGACGTCCGGTCATAGAAGTGATCTTAAAAGAGAGAAAAGAGGGCGGCTCCTTTAAAAATCTTAAGGATTTTATTGAGCGTATGTCACCGAAGGAGCTGAACAAAAAGACGATAGAAAATTTTATCAAATCTGGTACATTTGATAGTCTTCCCGGAACAAGAAAACAACTTATCGTGGCATATGCCCAGATCTTGGATCAGGTGAACAGGGAGAGGAAATATTCTATGTCGGGGCAGATGTCGCTTTTTGATATGGTAAGTGATGAGCAGAAGGCAGAATTCGAGGTTCCGCTTCCAGATGTGGGGGAATACGGAAAAGAGGCGAAGCTTGCCTATGAAAAGGAAGTGCTGGGAGTATACTTGAGCGGCCATCCGATGGAAGAATATGAGGAAAAATGGAAGAAAAATATAACGAAGACAACGCTTGATTTCCAGTTGGATGAAGAAAGTGGGCATACAAAAGTCCGCGACGGCGCGAAAGAGACGATAGGCGGGATGATCGCGGGGAGGACGATTAAGTATACGAAAAGGAATCAGACGATGGCATTCCTTACGATAGAAGATCTTATGGGAACTGTGGAGGTTATAGTATTTCCGGGAGATTATGAGAGAAACCGGCCGTATCTGGAAGAAGAGAGCAAAGTGTTTGTAAGAGGCCGGGTGTCGGAAGAAGACGAGGCGCCAAGCCGGCTGATCTGTGAAGAAATTATTCCTTTTGAGAGAACGAAAAAGGAGCTTTGGCTACAGTTCGACAGTAAGGAGTCTTTTCGACGGCAGGAGAAGGAGCTTTATGATATGATCGGCGCATCGGAAGGGGAAGATTCGGTTGTGATATATTGTAAGGCAGAGCGCGCTATGAAGCGTCTTGGCGCAAACAGGAATGTCCGTGCGGAGCCCGGACTATTGAGCAGGTTGACGAATTATCTTGGTGAATCTTGTGTAAAACTGATAGAAAAATCCATTGAAAATTAGTGATAATTCATGTACAATGTTGCCGAGTTAAGTTATAAATTACTAAGGTAGATTAATGGAGGGATTGACATGGGAGACAAAGTAATTCGTACGATCGGCGTTTTGACAAGCGGCGGAGATGCACCAGGAATGAATGCGGCAATCCGTGCGGTAGTGAGAACCGCATTGGGAAAAGGACTTAAGGTAAGAGGTATCCGCAGAGGGTATCAGGGACTTTTAAACGAAGAGATCATTGATTTGTCCGCCAGAGATGTATCTGACACGATTCAGCGCGGAGGAACGATTCTTCAGACGGCGCGCTGTCATTCTATGCGTACAGAGGAAGGTCAGCAAAAGGCTGCGGCGATCTGTAAAAAATACGGAATTGACGGACTGGTAGTGATCGGCGGAGACGGTTCTTTTGCCGGAGCACAGAGACTTGCATACTACGGAATCAATACGATCGGTATTCCGGGAACGATTGACCTTGATATTGCGTGTACAGAGTATACGATCGGTTTTGATACGGCAGTTAATACGGCTATGGAGGCAATTGACAAAGTCCGTGACACATCTACCTCCCATGAGAGATGTTCCATTATTGAAGTAATGGGAAGAGACGCAGGATATCTGGCATTGTGGTGCGGTATCGCTAACGGTGCTGAACGTATCCTTATGCCGGAAGAGCATGATTATAATGAGCAGATGATCGTAGAAGATATTCAGGCGTGCAGAAAGCGCGGTAAGAAGAATTATATTATCATCAATGCAGAAGGAATCGGCGATTCCATGAATATGGCACAGAGAATTGAAGAAGCTACAGGTATGGAGACGAGGGCAACGATCATCGGACACATGCAGCGCGGCGGAAGTCCGACATGTAAGGACAGAGTTTACGCTTCCATTATGGGTGCGATGGCAGTTGATCTTCTTGTTGAAGGCAAGACGAATCGTGTAGTAGGATATCAGCATGGTCAGTTCAAGGACTTTGATATTGAAGAAGCGCTGAGTATGAAGAAGGAGATTCCAGAATATCAGTATGATATCGCACAGAGACTTGCCCTTTAATTATTCTATGTAAAGGTGGATAATATGACGAAAGAGGTATTGCTAACCATCTCGGGACTGCATTATGATACATTCCCGGGAGAAGAATATGATGAGAATGAGCCGATAGAGGTAATCACGCCGGCCACATATTATTTGAAAAACGGAAAGCATTATGTGATCTATGATGAGATGGTGGAGGGAATGCCGGGAACTATTCAGAATAAAATCCGGATTGCCGGGAATAATCTGTTAGAGATAAAAAAGAGCGGGCTTGCGAATACGAAGATGGTTTTTGAAAAAGACAAGATCAATATGACTCAGTACGAGACGCCATATGGCGAGCTGATGGTCGGTATTTTTACAAAGAATATGCTGATTGATGTGACGGAGAGGAATATTGATGTCCGTGTGAATTATGAATTGGATATTAACAGTGAGAAGGTTGCAGACTGTGATATCAAGATGAATATCCGGGCGAATGCACCGGGGTAGACATAAGAAAAGGACAGGCGAAGAAATGCCTGTCCTTTTGTAATCTCTGATAAATTATTGTTAATTTGGAATTTACTTGCCGGTAAGTCTTGCGAAAAACCCTTTCTTCTTAGGCGGAGCCTCAAGAGGACCGCGGATTCCTCTGACTGCCGTAATGTAAATGCCGCTGACTGTCGCTTTTACTTCCTTCTTTACAGGAACTAACGGATAAATGTCGGCATCGCACATCAGAGTCATAACTTTAGGACCAACCTTCGCTTTGACAACCGGGACTTTGGAGCGTCTCAAGTACTTGGGCGTATTCTCAAGAACGATAGGCGGGAAACCCGCATCTTTAATCTTAAGCTTTTTTTTGTCAATGACCAGCATGGATACGGTCTGCGCCGCTGCTTCTAATTGTGCCTGCTGGTCGGCCTGCTTCTTTTCTGCTTTTTTTCCGAGAAAATATAATACAACGCATCCAATAATTAGTACAATTAAAATCACCAATAATACGATTGTTACGTTACTCACTGGGAACCTCCTGTCTATCTCATTTTCACGAAATATATTGTATCATTCTTTCGATGTGAGTGCAAGCAATTTGGGGTTTTAGGGGTTACTTTTATAAAGAAAGATTATATAATGATATAAGAATGAGGTGATTAGGAATGTCTGATTTAATAAGAAACAGTATTGCAGAAGGCTACAGATGGGTGTTTGAACATCTTTTTATTATAAATATTATATTTTCTTTATTGATTATTTTTTTCCAGAGGCGTAATCCGACTACAGTGTGGGCATGGCTTTTGCTTTTATATTTTATCCCTGTGATCGGATTCGTCCTCTATCTTGTCTTGGCGCAGAATTTTCATAAAGACAGGATGTTCAAGATGAAGGAGATAGAAGGGGAACTAAAATATGCAGTCAGACGTCAGGAAGAATCCATTTTCCGAAAGAAGCTGCGCCTCAGAGATCCGGAGCTTGAAAGGTTTAAAAGGCTGATCTTATATAATCTGAATGAAAGCGAGGCTGTTTTAACGGATAACAATGATGTGCGGATCTATACAGACGGG
This sequence comes from uncultured Lachnospiraceae bacterium, assembly GCA_946558695.1. Lineage (GTDB taxonomy): Bacteria > Bacillota > Clostridia > Lachnospirales > Lachnospiraceae > MD308. The sequence goes on along the minus strand of CAMNTQ010000066.1, from coordinate 2,631 downwards.
GAGGATAAGTTCAGAGATTTGCTCTATGAGATGGAACATGCAAAAAGATATATTCATCTGCAGTATTATATTATCAGAAATGATGAGTTATGGCAGGAGATTGAAGCGGTTCTGATTCGTAAGGTCAAAGAGGGAGTGAAAGTCAGAGTGCTGTTCGACAGTATGGGCTGCCGGGGAATGCGTCGGGATGACTGGATGAGACTTCGGGCATCAGGTGTGGAAGCGGCTGAATTTTTTCCGGCGCTTTTAGGTAAGTTCCAGTTGCGGGTTAATTACCGCAATCACAGAAAAATCGTCGTTATTGATGGGAGACTTGGTTTTATCGGGGGGTTCAACATCGGAAGAGAATACCTTGGAAGAAACCATAAGTTTGGATATTGGAGAGACACGCATCTATGCATTGAAGGCTCGGCCGTGACATCGCTGGCAGTTAGATTTGTGCTGGACTGGAATTATGCGTCGAAGGAGAATCTGTTTTTAGACGACAGCTTGTTTGAGATTCCAAAGTATGTGCGGGCCGGACGAGATCCAGTGCAGATCATTACGAGCGGGCCGGATTCCAAATACCCGAAGATTCGTGACAATTATCTGCGGCTGATCCATATGGCAAGGCGGAGAATCTATGTCCAGACACCGTATTTTATACCGGATGATGATATTAAGGATGCACTGGTAATCGCGGCGAAATCTGGAATCGATGTACGGATCATGATACCGTGTAAACCGGATCATCCATTTGTATACTGGGCAACGTATTCTTATATAGGTGAGATGATCGAGGCAGGCGCCAGGTGTTACACTTACGATAACGGCTTTTTACACAGCAAGTGCCTCTGTATAGACGGACTGGTGAGTTGTGTGGGAACTGCCAACATGGATATCCGAAGCTTTGCTCTGAATTTTGAGGTGAATGCGGTCATTTACAGCGCTAAGACTGCACAGAAGTTAGAAGAGGAATTTGAGAGCGATATTTTAAAAAGTACGATCATCACAAGGAAACTATATAGTCAGAGAAGCTGGCTGATCAGGGTGAAAGAGCAGTTTTGCCGTCTGCTGTCCCCGGTTCTGTAACAAGCCGGAAGATTATGGAAAAGTCAACGAGAGTGTAAAAGGATGAAATATCTGTGAAAAAGGTTTTAATGCGGGAGGGATTGTGATATACTCAATCAGTGTTAAAAACATTATAAGATTAAGAGGTGTACTATGAAAAAGAAAATAGCAGTGTCAATAATAGGGATTGCCGTTTCTGCGATATTTTTAACTGCATGTGAGGCGAGCAAGGGATTGGAGACAGATAACATTAAGATTACACAGTATAAAGGAGTTGAAGTAGATCAGGTGCAAAAGCCTGCGGAGATTACGGATGAGGATGTAGAAAAGGATATCCAGACAACGCTGGATGCGCAGGCAGAGATGAAAGAGATTACAGACCGCGGTGTTAAGGAAGGCGATATTGTTAACATTGATTTTGTCGGAAAGATAGGCGGCAAAGCTTTTGACGGAGGCTCCGCCGAGAAGTATGATCTGACAATTGGTTCCGATAGTTTTATCGACGGGTTTGAGGATAGTATTGTCGGTCATCAGAAGGGCGACAAATTTGACTGGAACGGGAAATTCCCGGACAATTATGACAATACGGAATATGCTGGAAAAGATGTAGTGTTCAGCATCGTGCTGAACAGTATCTCGGAACGCAAAGTTCCGGAACTTACGGATGAGCTGGCGGCGAAGCTGTCAGAGAAAGCCAAGAGCGTAAAAGAATATAAGGAAGAAGTAAAAGAACAACTGGAGACGGCTGCTCAGCAAAGTTATGAGGCGTCGCTTGGCTCAGAGGTATGGCAGGCGGTTCTTGAGAATACTGAGGTGAAAAAATATCCTGACGGTGAGAAGGAAAAGACGCAGGAGGCTTTGAAAAAGCGTTATGAAGAACTTGCCGAGACTTATGGCATGGAGTTTAAGGATTTTCTTGAAACTCAGATGGGGATGAGTGAAGAGGACTTTGATAAGCAGGCGGCGGACGCGGCGGAGCAGACCGTAAAATCAAAGATGGTTACGAATGCGATTGCTGAAAAAGAAAAGATTACGCTCAGTGATGAGGCTTATGAAAAGGAACTACAGAAAATTGTTGACTCCTATGGTTATGAAAGCATAGATGCATTGAAAGAGCAGGTAGAAGAGGAAGAACTTAAGATTACGGCCCTGAACAGCATTGTAGTGGAAGAACTTACAAAAAAATGTATCCAGAAGGCTTCCGGCAAGTAAAAGCGCCTGATGGATCGAAGCAGCGGGCAGGAGAAGAAGTCAGGAAGAGTGTGAAGAAGATATATCCGAATGATCCCTGCCCTTGCGAAAGTGGTAAAAAATATAAAAAATGCTGTGGGAGAAGATAAGAATTGTTTATGAAATAGAATAATTTGCAGTCAAAAGATATTCTGGGAGCCAAAATGCGAATTATCTGGTGAAACCGAATGAGGTTTGATTTAGTGAAAGGCATTAGCGCTCTATCCGGCTGGAGCACTGGCGAATAATAAGATGAGATTAGGAAGCAGTGAAAAAAGGAATATGAAAATAAACCTCTGCATACATTGTAAAAACAATGAGTGCAGGGGTTTTGTATGAAAGATTATATTG
>CAMNTQ010000065.1 GCA_946558695.1 uncultured Lachnospiraceae bacterium | reverse complement strand
ATTTTCAAGGCGGACGATTGAGGCGTACTGGACGTACGCCGATTGAGGACAACGCAGAAAATCGCCCAAATATCATGGTTCAGGGCGTGTGTTCCCTTGTACACCGAGGGTACGGAAAGCTTCGGCCTTAAAGAGCTTGCACTATGTCTGGAACCTACGAATTCACAGTAATGGCCGCTTTCACTGGCGCCCTTGAGCATAATCCCGTAATTGCTTACAGAGCCGTTGGCAACCCCTCTGGCAAATGCAGTCAGGTTAAGGTTTCTGGCGCTCTTATATTTCCCGGTTGACTTTACGCTGCCGTACAATGTGTCAAAGCCCGACCTGTTGTTCCATGTAATCTTTCCGATTGACCAGGCTGCCTTCACCTTATATGCCTGTACCGTCTGCCCGCTGTTGCTGTTGCCTGTCTCGTACAGCGTCAGCACGGCGCTGTCTACATAATAACCTTTAATCTTCTTGGTCAAATCGACAAACTTCATATAAGTCCGGTAGACTCCTTTTGAGCCTTTTCCCGCGTTGACCACCGTCGTGCCATTGTCATAGAAATTGATTCCTTTATACTTTGAACCGCTTAAGACATAGACGTCCCCGATATTTGCCTTGCCGATCCATGAGACGGTAGGATCAATCGTCACCGGATACGCCCGCTCCGGCGCCCTAAGGTAATCCTGATCCGCCGTCACCGTAACATGGTAAAGCCCCTCTTCCTCTTCATCCGCCGCGATCTCGCAGGTCAGCGCCTCTCTGTACGCTTCTCCTGAAGCGTCGTTCATGTTGGGCGGCATGATGTTTCCGACGATCTCCTCCGTACTGCCGTCATATAAAGTGATACCCTCGTCAAGCTGGTTCTTTCTGGCAGTCATGCCGGAAAGCCGGAGGTCGTAAGTGAACGTATTCTCTTTGGGGAGCTCCTTCAGCACGATCTCCTCCTTCACGCCGGAGGGCATGGAGGTATATTCATAAGACACTGGTTCTGTTGCGGAATCATACACTGCCTTAAGCGGCACTTCTGCCGTGTCCTCATAGCCGTTGGTATATTCCTCATCCTCTACCTTAACACTGCCAAGCTCCTCATCCGGATGCATGGATATCCCGTAGCCTTCATTTTCAAGGAGCAGCGGCGTCTCCCCTGTCAAAGCTTCCGGGAAATACTGTTTCTTATCCCCTTCTGTATTCTCGTAGGCATACCCATCAAGATTCTGATCGTTGCCGCTCTTTACATCGGTTACCTCGGTAAGCGACGGATCATAATCCGTAAGCTTCCCGTCCTCGTCCTTATAACGCACCGCCTCTTGATAGAATACGGTCATCTTTTTATTATCCCCCACATCAAAGGTCGTGGAAGTCTCCGTATTCTCTCCGAATCTGGCATCTTCTTCGGACACTTCGTAAGTATCTGCCAGAGGATCTCCCCCGCCTTCCGGCTGCTGCTCCTCACCGGACGTCTGTTCCGTCCCTTCCGTATATTCTGTCTCCTTGACCGTATCCACTTCGGTCTGAATATCCGCATCCGCCGTCTGTTCTGTCTGCGGTTCCTGTGCTTTTGCGGTATACCCTTCATATGGAATCGAAGTTGCCGTAAATGCAATCACCAGTACCGCCGCGGTGATCTGTTTCCATCTCTTTTGTATCTTTCCCTTACTCATCCTTATACTCCTTTTTTCTATATCTGTATTTAGATAATTGTAAAACTCTGATTTGCCGGTGCCGAATTGTGCAACTTGTATATTCCATAAACAGACCTTAGTTTATCGTCGGTACTTAGCTGCCGTATTTTGGCAGCTTATGTACCGCTGCGATAAACTTGAAACGGGAGCGTGTCTGTATTGGAATATACAAGCTGTACAATGACTCCCCGGTGAACATCTGAATTTCGCAATCACCTGTTATCTGTATATCTTCGCGCTGCTGTATTTTGTTGTTGTTTCTGATTTACTCCCTTTATAACATGTAATCTTTGCTTTTACGCGGTATGTACCTTTTCCAACCTTGTATGTGTGTTTAAAATTATAGTAATTTCCCTTCACGCTTCCTGACCACGTTTTCACCGCCGCATAAGAACCGTTTGCCGACTTCTTCTGCAGATACATAGTAATGCTGATCTTTGTCACTTCGCCTGACGTCCCTTTTACCCTTATAGATGCCGCCGCAGTTCCTGACGTAACATTAAGGGAAACTGTTTTGCCAGCATCAATGGTCATAGGCATGATTTCTGATCCTTCATAATCAACAGCCAAAGGCGGGGCTTCTGTACTCTCTGCTTCTATATTCCCGGCTTTTGCCTCTCCCGCATAACCGGTCATACATATGGCCGCTGACATGCACAGGGCAGCTCCCATTCTTCCAATCCCCCTTAAGATCCTTTTCTTTTGCTTTTTCATCTCTTTCTGTCTCCTTTCATTTATGTCTCTGCACTCTATAACGCATGGAAATCGTGAATTGTGACATGAAATCAGAAATTTATACAAAAAAGTTTTTCAAACACCAAAAAAAGAACATTTACAGTCCATCCCCACTGTAAATGTTCTTTTTACTTACTTTTTCGGCTTCAATGACTCACATATCTTTAACAATTCTTCTTTGTCAAGGGAGTCCGCGCCCACACAGTAAAGTGTGTCCTCTGATTCCCACCAGATATGTATGACGCCGTTTTCCTTATAACAGATTTTCCCTTCATATCCCAGAATCTTAGTTTTTTCTTCCCTTACATACTCATTATCCTCTCCGACTGCCATACCATCCTTTACCTGCTCCTGATCGATGATGAGGCCGTCATACTCCGATCTTTCATAACTTAAAAATAAAAACGTCTCATCCTCATCCTGAATCATGAGCTTATATCCGTCCGGTATATAAGCCGGGTAAAGCGGCACGAATTCTCCAATCTTTTCTTTTGTCGCATAATATCTCTTCTCCGTCTCTTTCTCACGTACTACCTGCGTATATTCATAGAGCTTCATCCTGATCCGCTCCATGCTCAAGGCATCTGTACGGAATGACACCACTACGGCGCTTGTAATGATAAGCGCAAATGCCGCCGCGATCCGGGAGCCGTTCCTTATAGGAACACCATACTTTTCTTTCTGCCGCACACGCTTTAAATATTTCTCCATCGCTTTTTCAAAGCTTTCAGAGAACTCATGCGCAAGCTCACTGTCATCCGGATATGCCCTCACAAGTTTTTCTTCCAGCCCCGGCATATGCCTGTAAAGGAATTCATCATCCACCCGTATCTTACCCATGGGTATCCACCTCCATTTCATCAAGGATATCCTGCAAGATCTTCTTTCCTCTTGCAATCCGCTGTCTGAGCGCACTCTGGCGTATCCCTAAAAGCTCCCCGATCTCTTGATTGGAATATCCCCACACATATTTCATGCGGAAGATCTTCCGGTATTCACCGGGCAGCTCCATGATCGCCCTCTCCACATCTGTAAGTTCCGATACGGCTTCCACTCTCTCCGCCTGCGGGAAATCATAGTTTTCCCCGATCTCTTCCCACGAGATGCTCTTCTGCCTTTTTTCCCTGCGGTAGATATCTTTACTTGCGCTCTCAACAATAATAACGATGAAATGTTTCGTTTTGTGACACTCTACTTCATTAATTTTTTTTAAATATTTTGTAAGCTTGATCAAAGCCTCCTGAACCGCATCCTCCGCCAGACCGTCATCCTTAAGTATCTCTTTGGCACAGAAGAACATTAAATTACGATATTTATCATACAGCTGTTTGAATTTACTTTTTTCCTCCGGCGTATCCACCAGATTCAGGTACATCATCAGCATTGCCAAATATTCCTCTTTATCTCTCCATCATACTGATGGATTCGATTCCGACGCTTCCCCCTCTTACCACTTCGATCGTCCTGAATTCCTCTTTCATAAGCTTCACGACGGCATCGTTTTTCGTAGCAGTCTGCACGAATTCCAAAAGCAGACTGTCTTTTCCGTAATCGATCACCTTTGCCTTAAATGTCTCCGCAATCTGAAAACACTCTACCTTATCTTCCGGCGTACATTTTTTCACCTTGATGTACATAATCTCCTTCATCCGCACGAAAATATTCGTAAAGTCGATTACTTTAACGACCTCCACCAAACGGTTTAATTGTTTCTTGATCTGTTCAAAGGTCTCATCATCACTGACGGTCGCTATGGTCATTCTTGAGATTGTTGGATCTTCTGTTGTCCCGACAGTCAGACTGTCGATATTATAGGATTTTCCGGAAAACAGTCCGGATATCTTTGACAGGACGCCGTCCTGATTCTCTACATACAGCGAAAGCCAGCGTTTTTTCATTCCATTTCCATTCATTTCCATTCCCTCCTTAACAATCCATGATCATATCTTCCAGCGTTCCGCCGGGCTTAAGCATCGGATACACCAAATCCTCCGGATCGATGTCAAACTCTAAGATATATGGTGTCTTCACACTCTTCATCGCCTCCGAAAATGCAGGCTCTATTTCTTCCTTCTTTGTGACATGGATTCCCTTTGCCCCGTAACTTTCTGCAAGTTTGATGAAGTCCGGCGTATAGGGCGGACATGGAACCTCCCCGCACTTCCCCCTGCATGCCGCGCCGGAACGCAGGCAAGTCATAGAATAACGCTTTCCGTAGAACAGCTTCTGCCACTGACGCACCATTCCCAGATTATTATTATTGAAAATACAGGAAATAATCGGAAGCTCCTCAAGAACCGCCGTGGCAAGTTCCTGAATATTCATCTGCATACCGCCGTCGCCGGATATGGAGATGACAGGCTTATCAGGATTTCCAAGCTTTGCGCCGATGGCTCCCGGCAGACCGTAGCCCATCGTTCCAAGCCCTCCCGACATAATCAGGCGCTTTTTCTCCGTAATCTCAGCAAACTGCGCGGTAAACATCTGATGCTGTCCAACATCTGTAATAATAATCGCCTCGTCAAACAGGCGGTTGATCGCTCCGATGACATCCTGCGGCGTCATGATCGGCTTTTCCTTCATCACAAGCGGATGCTCTGCTTTCCATGCCCCGATCTGGTCCATCCATTTTTCCGTATCACAGTTGTCTACATACTCCAGCAGCTTTTCAACGGCCTCCTTTGCATCCGCAACGATGGGAACATCTACCTGAACATTCTTGGAGATCGCCGCCGTATCGATATCAATATGGACGATCTTTGCCTTCGGTGCAAAAGAGTGGAGCTTTCCTGTGATCCTGTCATTGAATCTTGTCCCGATGGAAAACAGAAGGTCACACTCATTGACCGCCATATTGGAAGCATAAGCGCCGTGCATCCCAAGATTACCGATGTAGAGCGGATGATTGGTCGATATGGCTCCCCGCCCCATCACCGTCGTAACTACCGGAACCTTTGTCCTTTCTGCAAGTTCAGTAAATTCCTTTCTCGCGCCTGAGATAATCACTCCGCCTCCTGCAAGAAACAGCGGCCTCTTCGCCTTCCCAAGCATCTTGATCGCACGCTTGAGCTGCCCGATATGTACGCCTGTGCTGGGCTTGTAGCCGCGGATATTTACCTCTGACGGATATTCCGGGCTTCCAAGCTCCGCCATCACATCCTTTGGAAGATCGATCAGCACCGGTCCCGGCCTTCCTGTTCTGGCGATATAGAAGGCCTCTTTCACAACCCTTCCCAAGTCCTCTCTCTTTTTCACCACTACGCCGTATTTTGTAATGCTTCTCGTAATTCCTACGATATCTACCTCCTGAAAGGCATCATTCCCAATCAGATGTCTCGCCACCTGCCCGGTAAAACACACTAAGGGAACGCTGTCATAATAAGCTGTTGCAAGTCCCGTCACAAGATTGGTCGCTCCCGGACCGCTGGTCACAAGACACACGCCTGTCTTTCCCGTGGAGCGCGCATAGGCATCCGCCTCATGGACGAGGGCTACTTCCTGCCTTGGCAGAATCACCCTTGTAAAGTCCTGTTTATAAAGCTCGTCACTGATATCAATGGTACACGCTCCCGGATAGCCGAAGATCGTGTCCACTCCCTCCTCCCGAAGAGCCTTTACCAGTAATTTGTTCCCGCTGATTTTTTTCATATTCTATAACCTCCTTCTCCAACCAAAACGCCCTAAGCAAAACGCTTAGGGCGAATAAATCATCCGTGTTACCACCTAAATTCAGGGAAATTCCCTGCACTCCGCCGGTACGGGAGAAACCTCTGATACAGGGCAACAAATCCTGCCCTTATGCTTTTCTCCGATACCGCTCTCCGTTAACGCTGAGACTGCGTTGAAATCTACTGACACCTGATACAGCACATATAAAGATACATCCTGCCGAATACCGTGCGTTCGGTCCACTGCTCGAGGGCTACTTCCTTAAATCCTTCACGGAGACTTACACCCGCCGTCTCCTCTCTTTGCTTCAGGAATCTATCTACTCCTCCCTGTCATAGCATTTGTCTGATAATTGTATTTAATTATAGTGGATAAAGGCATGGGTTGTCAACAGGTTATTTTTTGTAAATCTAACGGATATTTACGATATACAAGTCATCTTCCGCAAGCTCTCTTTCTTCCTCCGGCACCTTCTTTACAAACAACAGGCTCTCTACCTGATCAACGTCAAGTATTCTTCCCATTCCAAAGCGTTCCTCATACTTTACCTTTCCGCCGTCCGTATAACCCAGAGTCCCGCCCTGTGTATCCATAATAAGCGTTCCGTCCTTAAGCCTGACGCCGACAAGCAGCGGCGGTTCCGCCAGCATTTCCGCCTCATATTCTATCCCTGCAGTTTCATCTACAGCCTCTTCTTTTACAATTCTGGCCGGGAAGTCATAGGATGCCTTTATAGAAATCGGCGAAACCTCTGCTCCGGTTACCGTTGCTCCCGACTCTCCAAGCTTTTCATTTATTTTAGCCGTGTAGATCGCATCACTCCCGGTCAGCTTCCATTTGAATGCCCAGTTTCCTTTTACCACATTCTCAGACATGCCTGCCTTTTTCCGGATAACGCCAAGATCAGAAAATTCCACTTTGATCTCCTTATCTATCATAGAGCCTTTTCCTTCATCAGCATATAACTCTACCCGATATTCAAAGCTCCCGTCTTTATCGACAACCGCTTCACCGTCAACTTCATGCGTATAAGATATGTCCTTGCCGTCCACCTTGATGGAAAGACCATTAAATCCCGGTTCTTTCCCTTTGCCAGCCTGATAACCTTCTACTTTAAACGACAGATAGCCATAATAATTATCAATGATACTCTGCTGTGCGGTCATCGTAATTCCCTGATTTTTAGCCGTCAGATTCGGGAATCCTGCAAGTCCGGTGCTCTCCGCCTGCTCCTTTTGATCTTTTGTAACTGCAAGATCTCTCTCAAGCCCCTTACTCCATTTCAGGTATGCCGCGCCTGCGGTGATCGTGCTGAATACCAGTACCGCAGCTGCTGCCGCTGCCGCAAGCCTTCTGCCCTTACCGCCTCTTCGCTTCAGTCCAATGACCTTGTCTCCCTTGAGCAGACTGGGGGAATGGGGTTTCCTGCCTTCTGCGCGGATTTTTGCAAATGCCGCCTCTGCTTTGCCCTGCACATTTTCCGGGATCACAATCTCTTCCTTTAATATATCTAATGCCGTCTTCTCACTCATCACAGCGCTCTCCTTTCTTTCCCCGTCTGATAGATCACAGCGATTTTTTCTCTTCCTCTCGAAAGCCTTGTGCGCACCGTCGATTCCGACATGTCTAAGATCTGGCTGATCTCGCTGGTCTTAAAACCCTCCACATAATAGAGCATAATGACCAGACGGTACTTTTCATCAATCGTCTTAAGCGCTTCCTTCCATTCGATATTATCAAAATGTCTGTCAAAAGCCGCCGGCTCCGGCCGTCCTTCCTCCGGCGCATACCGCTGCTTCACCCTTAAGATATCGTTGCACTTATTGATCAGTATCCGGATCATCCATGTCTTAAAATACTTTCCTTCCCTCAGCTGCCTGATCTTCTCCCAGCAGCACAGGATCGTATCCTGCACTGCATCCGCAACATCCTCATCAGACCGGAGTATAGATCTTGCCACTTTGTACATCGTCTGCATATGCATCTGCATAAGCTCTGTAAAAGCTTCCGGTTCTCCACTTCTGGCTTTTTCAATCAACCTGTCCATAATGGATACCACCTTTCCCCTGAAAATTCGTACGTACGTTAGAAACTTATCTTGTAGGTTCTATCTATTAGACGGTCGGAAAGTGAGAAACGTCCCAAATATTCTATTTTTTTATCACTTCTTTTGCTATCCTCTCCCATGATATGCCACTGACATCTGCTGTCCCGCCTGATCCCTTAACAATGCTTTCCATAAGCGCCCCCGCAAGTCTCTTTTCAAACTCCGGCAGTTCTGCTTCGATTGGCTCGTCCGTATTCTTCATAGCAGGCAGCGGCACATATCGAATGTCTGCTCCCGGCGCCGTCTCCAAAAGCCATTCACGGATTCCCGGCAGATCTGTCATGACCACCCGGTCCCCGCAGGCTAGAGCCTCGATCACCGTCAGAGGAATTCCCTCAAAAAAGGACGGCAGCGCAAAGATATCGCAGTCATTATAGATTCTCGAAAGCTCTGGCTGCGACAGTCTTCCAAGAAATACGGCCTCGTAAGGACACTCCTTTGCAAGACTTAAAATCTCTTCATATTCCTCCTGATTCCCCGTGCTTCCTGCCAGATATATCTTTAGCTTCCCCTTATCATAATCCAGAGTACTAAGCGCCCGAAGAAGGCTGCTCACACCTTTCTTCTCTGCAATCTTTCCGGCAAATACGATTCTTACAACACCGTCTTTTTTCTTTCCGCCTGTTATATGGAAAATCTTGCTGTTATATCCCATCCCGACTCTCGTGATCTTTTCAGGATCAGCGTCATAGATTTCCTTTACCCCTTGCTCCTGCGCCCTCTGAGGCACAAAGATCCGGTCAAGCTTTCGGATCTGCTCCTTGATAAACGCCCGCTCAAGGTCCGTCTTTTGCATCTGCCTGAGATCCGTATTGTGACAGAACCCGTATACCGTGTGCTCTGGAAATGCTTCCCGCACCGCCGCGGTCAGAAGATACAGATGATGGCAGAAAATCACATCTGGCTTAAGCCGTCTTACCGCTCTTTCAACCGTTGTTAAAAAAGCTTTCTTAAACTCCTTTGCCATATCCGGAGTCATATCACCATATCTCGTACTTTTATAAGGCATCTCGTCCGACATTCCCGCAATCGGAAACCAAAGCTTTTCTGCCTCATCCTCTGCCATTCCCGATTTCTTTTCTTCACAGGCAGCTCTGTTCCTCTCTTCACTGAAATACACCGGATAAAATCCCACGCCATCCGGCAGCTCCACCTCATCGTCCTCATACACTCCCGCAACTACCGCCTGCTCATATCCCCGGGCCGCATATTCCTTCACAAGCTCTGTCAGATAAACGCCGCTCCCGGTACTGTTTGGCTTCTGCGCCGTAATGCTTAATATCTTCATCTTACCCTCTCATAAACCGTAAAATAATATTCCAGATCAAAACAAGTCTGTTCCTCGCTGATCTTTGTCATCTGCCACTCCTTGTCCTCATCCAGATTCGGGAAATACGTATCTGCGTCAAAGGCGTGATCGATCTTCGTAACATATGCCGTATCGCAGTATGCAAGCATCGCGCGGTAAATACTCTCGCCGCCGATCACAAACAACTCTCCTTCGTACTTTTTTGCCTCTTTTACCGCTTCCTCCACGCTGTGTACGATCACCGCGCCTTTTACTTTATAATCCTTCTTCCTTGTGATCACAATATTCACCCGGTTCTTTAAAGGCTGCCCCTGCGGGAAACTCTCCAGCGTCTTCCGCCCCATAATGACGATATTTCCCTTTGTCGTCTCCCGGAAGAATTTCATATCCGCCGGAATGCTCCACATCATCCGGTTATCCTTCCCGATTGCCCAGTTTTTATCTACTGCAACGATTACATTCATATCTTCTGATCCCTCCCGTATTTTCTAAGAACTGTTCCGAAACAAACGCTTCCTTTCCTCCGCGACAATTCTTTAAATCGCCACCGGAATATTCCGGATCTGCTCATGGCTTTCATAATCGAGAAGTTTTACGTCCTCTCTTGTAAAATCATAAAAATCTTTCACCTCAGGATTCAGCCAGAACTTCGGCGCCGGAAGCGGCTTTCGGCTTATAAGCTCTTCTATAAGAGGAATATGTCTGTCATAGATGTGGGCATCCGCGATCACATGTATAAACTCTCCCACTTCCATATCACATACCTGTGCAAGCATGTGAAGAAGTACGGAATACTGGCATACATTCCAGCTATTTGCCGTTAAGACGTCATTGGACCGCTGGTTTAAGATTCCATTCAGCGTAAGTTTCTCATGCCCTTTCTTTTTTGTCACATTGAATGTCATGCTGTAGGCGCACGGGTACAGATTCATCTCATGGAGATCCTCATGGACATATAGATTCGTCATAATCCGCCGGCTGTAAGGATTGTGTTTCAGATCATAGATCACCCGGTCCACCTGATCGAACATTCCTTCTTTATATTGATGCTTCACACCCATCTGATAGCCGTAAGCTTTTCCGATAGAGCCTGTCTCATCCGCCCAGCTGTCCCAGATATGGCTGTGAAGGTCATTTACATTGTTCGACTTCTTCTGCCAGATCCATAAAAGCTCGTCCGTGCAGCTCTTAATCGGCGTCTTTCTTAATGTCAGCGCCGGAAATTCCCTGCTTAAGTCATAGCGGTTCACTACCCCGAACCTCTTAACCGTATAGGCCGGAGCGCCGTCCTCCCACACCGGACGCACCTTTTCCCCCCTCGTATCCGTACCATGATCAATAATATCCCGGCACATATCAATAAAAATCTGATCTGCGTAACTCATATGACAATATCCTCCTTACCTGCCTGAAATCTAAATTGTACAATTACTTAAGCTGCATTGCCTGCTATAATTGATTATCAAATCCTCCGCCAAATCACATAACACATTATAGCACACTTCAAGATGTCATTCCTATTTTTTGTGCATTTACACAATTTTTCGCAATCTCACTGACAGCCTTCCCGATCAGGAACTCATTCACCGCACTGTCCCTAGCCTTATCGTAGGCAAGAAATGTAAGCTTCGCCTGTTTTGGGTTGTGGTACACCTTCCAGTATCCGGTAAACAGGCTCCCTTTCCCGTTATTCCGGATAAACGCCTTCACATCCTCCAGCGGATAATCTAAGAACACACCGATTTCGTGCGGAAATGCGATCTCATCCCTGAAATACCGATTCATCCTCACAGAAAGCCTTGTGATATCCTGGTCAAGATTCTCATCCTCATAGCCATATTCCAAAAGAAACTGGCGGACGCCCTGCTTCAGAAGCGCTTCCCTCAGTCCCTCTTTTCTGTAAAACAGCGCAAGACACCGGTTCCCCCTTACAGCAAGAATCCTGCACGAAATATCCGTCGGTCCGATCAGACGGTAAAGCTCCCGCACCCACTCCTTCTCAACATTCAGGATACTGGCCTTTCGCATTCCCTTAAGAAACGGGGCGCACTGCGCCACAAGCTCAAACTGCATACGCTTGCCATTATTCTGGTCTAATGTCATGTAAGTTACGATCTCCGCTGTCATACTGCCGCCCTCTGCTTCTATTGTAATATTGGATTGTGATTATCATTTGTATTTACGGTATACCATTTTGCTCAAAAAACACAATCCTTCTTTTACTATCCTTTCCCTGTTTTTCAAAAAATATATTCAAGTTCGCATGCCATCCGCCAAAAATAGCCGAACCGCAATTTCACGGCTCAGCTATATTGTAT
>CAMNTQ010000064.1 GCA_946558695.1 uncultured Lachnospiraceae bacterium | reverse complement strand
TTTCATAGGAAAGCGCCCCTTTGGTTACAAGCCGCTTTATCAAGGTCTGTATTGTCTTAGGACTCCATTTTGTAGTCTGTGTTAATTTTTCGGTAATTTCATTGGTACTGATCGGTGCGTGTTTCCATATGACTTTCATCACTTCAAATTCAGCTTCTGAAATTTGCGGCAATGTTTTCATCTGTAATCCCCTCCTTAAATCTTACGATTGTAATATACATTATAATGTGAAAATGAGGAAATGTCAATTTTTCGATAAATTTCTCTTGGCTTTAAATCCCACAAGTGTAATAATTGAAATATTACAAAAGTAGGAATTTAAAGGAAATGGGTTGTAGTGAAATGCGAGGATATAGAATGGGTAAAGTAATGATATTAGCTTTTTCGGAGGATGAGGAAGATGTCTGCCAGAGAATGTTGCAGATGATAAGCGAAAGCCCTCGCATTGAAGCAGCAGTCTGTGATGCGAAAACAGATTGCCGCTTATTTTTTGTCCTGTACACCTAAGAGATATTCGCAGGATACATGGAAGAACTCTTCCAGAGCCACCACTTCATAATCCGGGACGGACCCTGTCCCTTTTTCAATCCGTAAAACGGTCAGGTCGCTGAACTCATATCCGGCAAGGCAGAATTACTCGGTAAGGGCTTTCTGTGACAGCTTCCTTTCCGTCCGCAGTTCCATAATTCTTTGACCCATTAGGTTTTTGGAGTTGTTTTCCTTATTCCAATAGACTTTAATATCTTACCGACAACTTTCTAAAGATGAAGTCCCTTACCATTGATTTTACGAAATATTGTTGACAATATACTTCTAAAGATGAAGTGCAAGGGAATGATCTCGTGGAAAGAGAATTAGGGATTGATAATACTGTCTGTAAAATACAATAATATTTTATTTAAGAAATGAAAACTACGAAGTGCTGGAGTTTTATTGTCCAAATGATGTTCTTGCACATATGGGCGAGATACAGCCAGATCTCGCTATATTGGACATTATGATGCCTGAAATAAATGGATTTACTCTCTGCCAGAAGATTCGGGAGAAATACAATTTCCCGATTATTATGCTGACCGCAAAAGAAGAAGAAACAGATAAGCTCACAGGATTAACATTAGGAGCTGACGACTATATCACGAAACCGTTCCGCCCGTTAGAGTTAGTGACAAAGGTAAAAGCGCAGCTTAGACGGTATAAACACTGTGTACCGGATGATGGGAAGTGACAGAATGCAGCAAATGGTTGACAATATTATATTGTATAATACGTTGCTTGAGAAAGAAATGGAGAAGGATACGCAGGATTGGGGGTAGATGTATATGTGGTTTTTATTTGCAATGTTGTCCGCGTTGTTTGCCGCATTAACATCTATACTGGCTAAAATCGGTATAGAGGGAGTTAATTCAAACCTTGCCACAGCAATACGGACGGTTGTAGTTGTTATCATGTCATGGGGAATGGTATTTTTGACTAAAACGCAGGGCGGGGTAACGGAGATCAGTAAAAAAAGCTGGGTTTTTCTGATCTTTTCGGGGTTGGCAACAGGGATATCATGGCTTTGTTATTACCGGGCACTGCAGATGGGGGAAGCCTCTAAAGTAGTGCCGATTGATAAGCTGAGTGTTGTGCTTACCCTTTTGCTGGCATTTATTTTTCTTCATGAAGAGTTTACTGTAAAGTCACTGATTGGATGCATTTTAATTGGTGCGGGAACGCTGTTTATGGTTATATGAGTCATTTTAACATTATTTTTAGGGGAAAATCCAATTTAGCTGCGAAGGCTCTTACAGAAACTTTACAGTTCCCGATAATATGGACAAATATTTTCGTAATGGCCGTCCTTCATCCGGAAACCATTCGGTATCGTTCCAAGCTGTATAAAACCCAATCGCTCATACAAGTGTCTTGCATGAATATTGCTTTCAACAACTGCATTAAATTGAATCACTCTGAATCCAAGCCGTTTCGCATTTTCCAAACAATCTTTTACTAACTGTTCTCCGATATGTCTTCCTCTGCATTCTGGACTTACTACGTAACTTGCATTGCAGATATGTCCGCATCGACCTATATTATTGGGATGCAATGTATACAGACCAACAATAGTTCCATTTTCTTCAGCGACGCCAGAATAGCTTTGTGAACTAAAAAAATCCGCTGCACTTGATTGATCAAGTGTTTCTTCATATGGAAATGAAATACCTTCTTCAATTATGTTATTCCAGATTTTTATCATATCTGTCAGGTCGCTTTCTCTGTACTTTCTGATTAACATTTTTTGTTCCTCCGTCAATTCCACTATGTTCAGTAATTTTATTTTAGCATACCTGACTATTTTTTTCATCCGTAATTTCAGTTTACGGAAAACAAAAAATCTTGCAAAACAAAAATTTATGAAAAAGGCTGATAGAAAATTGCATTTATGATTCGGGCGGTCTATAATAAGATACTAACTTAAAGGAGGAGAAAAGAATGAGTAAATACAATGCCTTATGGGACTATGTGCAGAAAAACGGAAAAGTATCTATTCAAATGACCTTTGAAGAAATTTAAAGAAAAGAGGAAATAATGCGGACGAGACAGGAAGCAATACAATATTGCCATTCATTTAAAGAGATATATGAAGATTATCCTTTTCATGATGATAACTGGTGTGTCATGCGCCACAAGGAAAATAAAAAAACATTTGCACTTATTTATGATAAAGGCGGATATGTATGGATAAACGTAAAATGTGACCCGGAATGGCGGGAATTCTGGAGAAGGGCTTTTGCATCTGTTGTACCGGCATACCACATGAATAAGACACATTGGAATTCTATTATCCTAGATGGCTCTGTTCCGGATAAAGACATCAAGAGGATGATCGGGGAAAGTTATGATCTGACAAAAGGAAAGAAAAAGAAAGACAGGCATTTACCAATCACTTGTAAAACGGTAAAAGAGGAAATACACCATGTGAAATGAGAATAATAATTTCTCGAAATGAAAATAATAGCGATGTTTAAAGTTCCGTTACACAGAATCTATGACGGTCAATAAAGCAGCAAAATTAACGGCGGAATGATATAGATAATATAAATAAGTGTATGTGATTCATTGGATATAACAATTTGCGGCATGTCCGGACTATTGATATAATGATTTTATAAAACTTTATGTCATGCAAGGGAGGTATGTTATGAAAAAGAAAATATTAAGCATGTTTTTGGGGATTTCTATGGTAGTATCTATGGCGGCCGGATGTTCAGGCGGCAATGCATCAGAGGACAAGGCGACAGACGCATCGACAGATGCCCCAAATACTGAGACGGCGCCGGAGGAAAGCGGCGAGGGAGGAAGCATTACGCTGATGGCTCCTGACTGGGCGATTCCGACGGAGGAACAGCTCGCGGAATTTAAGGATGAGACCGGTATTGAGGTTGTGGTCAATGAAGTTGGCTGGGATGACATTCGTGACAAGATGGTAACTGCGGCAGCAGGAGGACAGGCTGTGGCAGACGTTGTTGAAGTTGACTGGTCTTGGGTAGGAGAGTTTTATGCGGCGGACTGGCTGGAGCCATTAGATGTGTCTGATGAAGTAAAGGCAGATATGCCTACGCTTGAGACGTTCACAAAGGACGGCAAAGTGCTGGCGGTTCCGTATGCGAATGATTACCGTCTGTCATATTACAATACAAAGCAGTATGAGGATGCAGGTATCAAGGATGAGCCGCAGACATGGGAAGAGGTATATGAGAACTGCAAGACACTGAAACAGAAAGGAGTCTGCGATTATCCGTTCGCACTGCCGTTAAATGCAGAGGAAAAGACATCCACGTATTTGATGTGGCTTGCATATACGATGAACGGTGTTGTATTCAATGATGACGGAACCTTGAGTAAAGATTCTGTACTGGCGGCTCTGCAGTATGAAGAGAAACTGATCAAAGACGAACTGGTTGATCCAGCGGATAAGACATCTTCCGGTATGGATGCATATAAGCGTATCTTATCAGGTTCGGCAAACTTCCTGACAGGACCGACATCCTTTGTATCTAAAAGTACCAATGAGGAAGAATGCAGCGTGATCGGACAAATTCAGCCGATCCTTGTTCCGGGTAAAGATGCAAAAGCAACGGTAACGATGGCTCTTCCGGAAGGTCTCGGCGTTACAAAGTTTTCTGAGAATAAAGATGCGGCAAAGAAATTTATCGAGTGGTATACATCTGCTGATATGCAGGAGAAGTTGAACGCAAGCAATACTGCGATCCCGACACTGAACTCTGTATTGAAAAAACTGATCGACAATGGTACGATTCAGAATGCGGGAGCGATGATGGAAGAAGCAGAGCTGATTGTTTCTCCGTTCCCGGGCGGAGTTCCGTCTTACTATGCAGAGATGAGCAATGCTATGTACAATGCGATCAATAAGATGGCGCTGGGAGAAATGAATGCAGAAGAGGCATATGCAGAGATGGAAAAGAAAGTAGCCGAACTTGTAAAAGCAGAATAATACAAAAGCAGGAAATGAATGATGAAAAAAAAGATATTACCTTATCTTTTACTTGCACCCATGATACTGATCATGGGTGTATTAGTATTTTATCCGATTATAGCGACATTTTCATACAGTCTGAAAAAATGGAAATTGACGGCCCCGAACGATATCCGGTTTATCGGGGTTAAAAATTATGCGGCGGTTCTTACGTCGGAATCTTTTTGGTACAGTTTCCGCAATACAGTGTTTATTTTGGCAGTGGTGGTGATTCTCACAACGGTGTTGGGTTTTTTGATCTCTGTATTTTTGAATGTGAATGTAAAAGGTTCGGGAATCCTTCTGGCAATCGCGATTCTTCCGTGGGCGCTCCCTCCCTATGTAAACGGAATATTATGGAAATTTGTATTTTCTTCCGGGTATGGATTTATGAATAAGGTCCTTCTTGGTCTGGGAGTTATCAATCAGCCTGTTGAGTGGCTGGGTTCCAGATGGTCATTGCTTCTTCTTGTGGCTCTTGTTGTGACATGGAGAAGTATCCCTTTTATGGCGCTGGTATGTCTGGCGGGCAGGCAGTCGATCCCCGATGGCATTTACGAGGCGGCCCGGATTGACGGGGGAAATACAAGGACTATTTTTCGGACTGTCACGCTGCCTCTGATGCTCCCGTTTTTTGGAATCGGGATTACATCTGCCTCCGTCACAGCGATCAATGTATTTGACGAGATCATCGCATTGTCAGGGTACAGTGATCTTGGGAAAAATATATTAGTGGAAAGCTATCTTACTACATTTTCTTTTTTGGACTTTGGAAAAGGAAGTGCGGTGACGTATCTGGTTATGTTTTTTGCGGGTATTCTGGGTGTATGGTATCTTAAAAGCCTTAACAGGGAGGTGGAGTACTGATGAAGATCTGGAAAAAGATCGGCTATGCGGCTGCACTGATGCTTTTTCTGATGCTGACGCTGGGACCTTTTATATGGACTTTTATATTATCGGTGACGCCGGAATATGCCATGATGGAAAAAAGCTCTGGGCTGCTTCCAGATGTTGTGATCTATGACAATTACCGAGAACTTTTGACAGAAGGGACACAGAGAGGAGCTCTTCTTATAACCGGCATAAAAAATGCATTAAAGGCAGTAGGTGCAGCTCTTTTGATCGGAATCCCCATTGCGATGATGAGCGCTTATGCTTTAAGCCGCATGGAGTTTAAGGGAAGGAAGCTTATCAAAAATCTGCTGTTGATCACGATGGTTATCCCTGTGATGGCGACGATCATACCGCTGTTTCGCCTATTTGTGGCACGGCAATGGCTGGATGACGTATTTTGGCTGAGCATGGTATATGTAAGTTCCTATCTTCCTATGGCGACATGGTTGATCTCTAATTATTTTTCAACGATACCGAAGGAACTTGAGGAGGCAGCGCTGATTGACGGATGCGGAAGGATGTCCTCTTTTTTGCAGATTATAGTGCCGTCCTCTTATCCGATCATATTATCGGCAGCGCTGATTATGTTTTTGAATACATGGAGTCAGTTTCAGATTCCGCTTATACTTGCCTCATCGCTGGAGACAAAGCCTGTGGCGATCGTTGTGTCAGAATTTATGACCAAGGATTCCGTTCAATACGGACTTACGGCAGCGGCAGGAATCATTGCCGTTATTCCGCCGGCGGTTACAGCACTGATTTTCAGGAGATTTTTGATTTCCGGGATGATGCGGGGATCCGTAAAGGGATAAAAGAAATAATTATGCAGCTTAGCTGCCAATACCAGCAACTTGGTATGGCAGCTATTGTATTTTCAGAAAACATCTTTTATAGTTTGCTTACAGAGTATACTTTGCAATTGAATTTGAGGAAAGAGGGGATGCGGCAGTGGAGATTTTGATCCATGAAGATAAGGAACTTCCTGACAGCAGGATCGAGATATATTGTCCTGAGGTCAGCGAGGAGATATTGGATATGGTGGCGAAGCTCAGGGTATATGATAAAAAGATCACGGGGGTAAACGGCGGAGGAACCTATATTGTAGAGATTTCTGAA
The DNA here is from genome assembly GCA_946558695.1 of uncultured Lachnospiraceae bacterium. Taxonomy (GTDB): domain Bacteria; phylum Bacillota; class Clostridia; order Lachnospirales; family Lachnospiraceae; genus MD308. The sequence continues at coordinate 6,886 of CAMNTQ010000064.1, read as the reverse complement.
ATCCTGTACGTGGAATCAGTAGATAAGAGGACATTTTTCTATACCCAGAGAAGCTGCCATAATACAAGCCGAAGCAGTTCGCAGGGATGCGGGGAAGGCGTCTATGAGACGCCGCTGAAGCTCTATGAGCTGGAGGAGCGGCTTGGTAGGAGCGATTTTTTTCGGGCATCCAAGTCTACGATCATTAATTTTAACCAGATACAATCGCTGAGACCGGATTTTGGAGGACGGATGCTTGTTCAGATGAAAAATGGGGAGAAACTTTATGTGTCGAGGCAATATGTGCCTGTATTGAAAAGAAAACTTGGTTTATAGGAGGTGTTTTTTGATGAACAAATTTTTAAAAGGCGTCTTAGAGTGGAAGACTTATGTGTGTATGATGTTTACCGGCAGCGTGATAATATTCTGGTTAGTTGCATGTTTCCGGGGATGGGAAGGGATTCCTCTGTCATCGCTAGCGCAGCTTTTTTTGCTGTCGGTCATAGGCTCTCTTCTGCAAGGGATTATGTTTACAGAATGGGTGTTTAAGACTATGGCATACCCGGCCAGACTCCTTATGTTTGCAGTTATATTTCTGGCGGTGCTGTCTGTGTTTGCGTGGAAAGGACAGTGGTTTCCGGCAGGGGAATTTGGAAGCTGGTTAATATTTGCGGGCATTTTTTTGATTATCTTTGTTATTATGACGGCGGGATATGAGATTTATTTTCGGATAACGGGGAAAAAATATGACGGACTGCTGGGGGAAAGGCAGAAGAAGAGTTGATAGCGGGTCTTGCGGCGCAGAGTATTCTGCATATCGCGTATGTCGGCCGGCTTACCGGAAAGACGGGAAAGCCGGCTGAAGCAGGCCGAAAGTGAGTTGAGACAGAAGGATCATGCAGCATACAGGCGGCAGATTGGACACGATCAGATTGTCGCAGGGTATTTGACTTGAAAAAGGGGGAGGGATGCGATTATACTATTGATAGCAGATGAATAAAGAAGGAATGATATATGGCGGAAGCAAAGATTTTGATCATTGAGGATGATACGGATTTGAGGGAGGGGCTTAAGTTCTCTTTTGAAAGTGACGGTTATGAAGTGGCGGATGTAGGTACGAAGCAGGAAGGGATATTGGAGATAAGGCGGGGAGACTATGATATGGTTCTTTTGGACTGCAACCTTCCGGACGGAACAGGATTTGAGCTGTGCAGGGAAGTCCGGCGGTTTAGTCATGTGTCTGTTATTATGCTTACGGCCAGAGATACGGAGATGGATGAGATCAGGGCGCTGGAGCTGGGGGTGGATGATTATTTGTCCAAGCCATTTTCGCTGGGAGTGCTGAAGGCGAGGATGAAGCGTATCTTAAATGGCAGGACAGATACGGATGAGTTGGTTTCGGGCAGCATTACAATAGATAGAAACGGCTGTAAGGTCTACAGGGACGGAAGAGAGATCGCCCTTAGCAAACTGGAGTATCGTCTTCTTAAGTTTCTTGTTGAAAATAAGAATCATGTGTTGTCAAAGGAGCAGATTCTTGACAGGATCTGGGATAGTGACGGAAAATATGTGGATAACAATACCGTTTCTGTGAATATCAGCAGGCTGCGCAAAAAGCTTGAGCAGGATACGAGCGGGACGGGATATATAAAGACGGTTCAGGGCATTGGATATATTTGGAAGGAAGAGTAGGATGGAAAAGTATTTGCTGATTTTGGCGGCTGCCTGTGCGGCGGTGGGATATGGAATCTACAAAAAGAGAAGAATATACCGCGATATTGATAAGCTGTTGGATTGTGTGCTGAATCAGGAAGAACTCATTGACTCCGAGGTAAAGGAGGGGGAATTTTCCGCATTAGTCAGCAAAATCGGCCGAATCCAGCAGATGCTTGGAAGACAGGTGGAAAGTGCAAGGGAGGAGAAGGAGCAGGTAAAAAGTATCGTGTCCAATATGACGCATCAGCTTAAGACGCCTCTTGCAAATCTTTCCATTTATACGGATATTTTGGATGATCCAAAGCTCAGTGTTGAGAAGCGGAAGGAAGTGAGCGGAAAGCTGAAAAAGCAGCTGGAAAGGCTCGGCTGGATCATTGACTCCTTGATGAAGATGATAAAGCTTGAGCAGGACGTGATTGTATTTGAGGCACACAAGCTGCCTATCCGGCAGACGATTCTGGAAGCGATTGATGCAGTCTATGAAAAGGTTGAGAAAAAGGGGATACATATCATCTCGGAGCCTTATGAAGATGTGCGGCTGTATCACAACAGAAAATGGACGGCGGAAGGATTAGTAAATATACTGGAAAACGCAGTGAAATATACGGAGACTGGCGGGACGATACGGATTCGGGTGCATTCTTATGAGACATATACAAAGATTCAGTTCATAGATAATGGCTGCGGAATACGGGAAGAAGAGATTCCTCATATATTTGGGCGTTTTTATCGGGGGAGAGAGACTGAAAATGTAGAAGGCTGCGGAATCGGGCTGTATCTGTCCAGTCTGATATTTGAAAAGGAGAAGGGGTATATGACAGTGGAATCTGAGTACGGAGAAGGGAGCTGTTTTTCTGTGTTCTTACAAAACTGTAAGAACTGATTGCTAATCTGTAATGTGATTGCAAGATCATATAGTTATACTTCTTTTATAAAATCATACGAAAAGAGGTGTGCAGTTCGTGCGGCAGCAATTAAGCATGGCTCATAAAACTGTAGTATGCATGGACGATAGGAGTGATGACAGATGAATATTTTAGAGTTGCAGCATATTGAAAAAATATATGGTGTAAAAGAAAATCAGGTGAGAGCATTACATGATATTAATATACAGGTAAAGGAGGGCGAGTTTGTCGCGATCGTTGGAACATCAGGGTCCGGAAAGTCTACGTTATTAAATCTTGCGGGTGGTCTTGACACTCCGACGAAGGGGAGGATACTTGTAAAAGGGAAAGAAATCGACTCGCTGTCGAGAAAGGAACTGACGGTATTCCGGCGCAGGAATATCGGCTTCGTGTTCCAGAGCTACAGCCTGATGCCGGTTTTAAATGTATATGACAATGTTGCTCTTCCGGTTACATTTGACAGGGGAAGGCATGTGGATCATAAGTATATTGAGGAACTGCTTCGGGAGCTTGGCATCTGGGATAAAAGGAGAAAATACCCGGCAGAGCTTTCCGGAGGGCAGCAGCAGAGAGCGGCTATTGCAAGAGCACTTGCCAATAGACCGGCGATCCTTCTGGCGGACGAGCCTACCGGCAATCTGGATTCTGTTACCACTATAGAGGTTATCGGGCTATTGAAAGCCAGCTGTAAAAAGTACAGTCAGACGATTCTTATGGTGACGCACAATGAAGCGATTGCGCAGACATGCGACCGGATCATCCATATTGAGGATGGAAGGGTTTTGGGAAAGGGATTTGTCAGAAAACATTTCTTTTCGGGAGAAGGCGGTGAGGTTCCATGCTAAAGCTTGCGTGTCAATATATGAAATACTACAAAAGCCAGACCTTTGCGATTTTTGCCAGTATTTTTCTGACAGCGGTGCTGTTATCCGGAATCAGCACGCTTATGTACAGCAGCCGGCAAAATGATCTGGAAAACAGCAGAACCATGTACGGGGATTGGCATTACCGTGTGACCGCGGATGTGAATTCGGATGCAGGTTCAGATAAATCGGATTTTGAAGACATATATAAGGAACTTTGCGGTAAAGTACAGCGGAAGGAAAAAGGATCGGGTTATCGGCTTGAACAGTGCGGAAGGGCGCAGATGAAGGGCATGCTGACAGTGCCTTATGAGATTCGCTTTCTATATGCAGATGAATCCTGCCGGCGGATGACGCATTGCCAACTTATAGAGGGCAGGGAGCCGGTAAAGGATAACGAGATTGCGGCAGATAATTATACGCTGGAAAATTTGGGATTTTCCGGCGGCATAGGTGATACTTTGAATTTGGGCGGGGACATCTATGTTCTCACAGGTATCGTAAAAAGCAGATGGGCATCCGGCATAGATGAGATGAATCTGTTTGTCGGAGAAGAATTCGGCAAGGACAGCGCTGCAGAACAGAATATTTTGTATTTTAAATTTGATGAAAATGAAAAGCTATACGTCCAGTTGGAGGCCTTTCAGAGAGCCTATCATATTCCGGGCGATGCCGTGGAAGCAAATGAGGATATCACTATGTATCTCAGCGGCGAAAGGCCCGACAGCATTATAGACATCATAAAATTTGCGCTGACAGATGAGAGAGGTAATTTTACCTACATTATTTTGAAGCTTCAGAGCGAGTATAACTTTGCATTTAATGGAATGCTGGTATTGCTTTTGTTGTTTGGCCTGTTTGTTATCTACAGCGTTTTCAATATATCTGTATCTAGAAGAAAGGCAGAATATGCCATGCTGCAGACGCTGGGGATCAGTGAAGGAACCATTAGCGGCACACTGATCTTTGAATTATGGATTTTGTTTTTGGCCGGGTATCCATTAGGATTGATTGCTGGAAATAGCATACTGCGGCTTTGCGGCCGGAAGCTTGACGGTATATTTACAAGTAAAATCAACGGAGCAGCGTACGGGGAACGTGTGCAAAATGCAGAAGATTATGCGGGGATTCATGTGCCGTGGGAAATGATAGCTGCCGGATTTGTTTTCCTGTTTTTCGCTTTGGCGGTGGTCGGATTTTTGACGGTACGCACCATAAGGAAACAGACGCTTAGTCAGGCAATGGCCGGGGACACAGCATTTATGAAGCAAAGCAGACCGGTATATAGTAAAAGAGGATGTAACCTTGCAAATATAGTGACGAGAAAGTTTATGTTTTCTGACAAAAGAAAGGTGATCGGCATTATACTTTCTCTGTCTATCGGAGGTTGTATCTTTCTGTGTACTACTTATATGACAGAGAATCTGAAAGTGCATGCGCAGATGGCTTTTAAATCTGACGACGGACTTGGTTCAGAGTATCGGGTTTCTGTCAGATCGGACTCGATGGCAGATACCATTCCTGCCTCCGTTATCGAAGAGATGAAGGACATTGCGGAGTTGTCTGAAGTCTATGCGTCAAAATACATTATGGGAGAGCTTGTGATTAAAAAGGAGCAGTTAGAGTGGAATGAATATTTTCGTGAGAAAAATAAGGACAGCTACTATCAGGAACGATACGGCGGCATTTGTGTTGATAAAGGAAATGGAACTTATGGAATCAAGTATGATGTCTATGGATATGATACTGGTATGATAGAGGAGCTTCGGGAGTTTCTGCTGGAGGGGGAGATTGACCTGAATAAGCTTGAGAAAAGGAATCAGGTCATCGCTGTTGCCAATCAAGACGGGCAGGGCAATTATAATTTCTATGGACTGCATCCGAAGGATACCGTTACGCTCCGTGTTCCGAAAGAGATAAACTGTCCGGCAGATGTTCTGAAGTTTGACGCTGATAGTACAGAGTATGTAGAAAAGCAGTTTGAAATTGCGGCTATTGTAAGCAGGGCTCTTGCGAAGGAGGATAATTATCTCAATGTGAATAATTGGAGCAATAGCCAGAGTTTTATTATGACAAATCGGCTGATTGAGGATAATTACGGTATTTCCGGATACAGTATCGTCAATGCGTCTCCGGTTACAGGTGCCGATACAGAAAAGATAGGCGGAAAGATTTTAAAAACAGTCAGGGATGTCCCAAAAGCGGTATTCCGTGACTATACGGCGGCAATTGAGACGCAGAAAAATTATCTTAAACGGCGGCAGTTGTTTTTTTCAGGAATCGCAGTCATATTGCTGGTAATCAGTCTGTTTCATATTATGAACAGCATGAATTATTCTGTCTTTGCACATCGGAGGGAATATGGTATCATAAGGGCAATGGGTATTACAGATGCCGGACTTTACAAAATGATATTGCGCATGGGGATTTTGTACGGACTTCTGGCAGATGTATTTATCTTTCTGATCTATCATCTGCTGTTTCGCAGAGTGATGGACTATTATATGGTGCATGTAGTGCAGTTCCTCCACATTTCGGCTGTAATTCCGGCTGGAGTATTCGGGATGATCATGGTACTTAATGTAGCGATTGCGGTGTTGGCGGTAATGATTCCGGCGGGAAAGATTGCTGCAGGAGATATTATTGAAGAGATCAGGAGATAGAAGAAGGGAATAAAAGGATAGCGGCAAAGATGGTAAAAGAATTAAAAAAGAGAAGAAATGATCTGGAAATACGGCCATGTAAAGAGACGGAGCTGGATGAAGTGATGTTATTGCAGGAAAATATTTATAAAAACATGGAGCAGAAGGATTGGTTTGCAGTTGCTTCCAGAGATGAGAACAAACGGTTTATGAAAGAACCAAATGTTATTTTAGGCGTATATGATAAGGATAAGCTGGCAGCGTATGGCTCTATCGGATTTTTAGGAGATTCATCTGACAATCTGGGATGGGACTTGGGATGGACGCAGGAGAAGGTGTATCGCTGCGCAGTTTTAGATGCGATCATTGTGGATTCGGAGTACCGCGGATTTGGATTGCAGCGCGAATTAATCCGCCGCTGCGTAAAGCATGCGATGGATAAAAAGCCAGGCTGCATAGTGCTGGCGACAGTATCTCCGGACAATATCTATAGTCTGCGGAACGTGCAGGCAGAAGGGTTCGAGATTCTTGCGCGCAAAGAAAAATACGGCGGAAAAGAAAGGTATATTTTGGGAAGAAGCTGAGAGCAAAAAAATTGAAAATTGAAAAAAAGTAAAAAATATAGTGAAAAATACTTGCAAAAAGAGTCGCTATATGTTAGTATAAGTTTCGGTCACTTCGGAAGCGTTGTGATCGGGATTTATATGGCTCCATGGTCAAGCGGTTAAGACATCGCCCTTTCACGGCGGTAACACGGGTTCGATTCCCGTTGGAGTCATTT
>CAMNTQ010000063.1 GCA_946558695.1 uncultured Lachnospiraceae bacterium | reverse complement strand
ATAATAAACTTTTTTAATTTCTCCTTTTTGACTATAGGGAAGCTGAACTGTTACTTTTTTCGCCTGTTTTCTCTGTAAATATTGTAAAACCGGGCTGTGAATGATATATTTATTATAGTAAATAAAGGCAGGAAAAAAATAGTGAATAAAAAAAATCAGGAAAATCCAAAAGCAACTACATTAAAGGGGTTAAAAATCCAGACCGTCAGTCTTTGGATCGCTCTCTGCACAGCCTTGGTCGCGATACTGATCGGATACAGTATTATGAATGTAAAAAAGCAATACCGTCAGCTTACCCGCATGTCGCACAAATATACCCTGACACAGAAAGACGCCATGAATATATCTCTTGGCTCTGACTATTTAACAGAGCAGGCGCGCCTTTATATTATCACAAAGGAGCAACTGCACGCCGACGCCTATTTTATGGAGACGGACGTCACACAGCGCAGGGAACGGGCGCTCTTAGAGATTGAAAAGCAGCTGTCAGGAGATGACGAAGTCACTCTCCAGCTCTCAAAGGACGCACTGAGGCTTTCCAATGCACTCATGGATCTGGAGCTTCACGCCATGAAACTTGCCGCCCTGTCTGCGGATGCAGACATCGCCAGACTCTCTTCGGAGATCCGGGATTATAAGCTGCCCGGGGAGGAACTTGCGTACACCTCACAGGAGATGGCGGATACCGCCTCTGAACTGTTATTCGGCCATGAATACCGGGCAAAAAAGCAAGAGATAGATGATACGCTGTCAAATGTGACGAAAAGCGCGATCAAAGTCTGTGAAATGAAACAGGAAGAAAGCGAAGCCGCCATGGAACAAGCACTGACAAGCCAAAGCATCTGCACCTTACTGATCGTACTACTAGTCTTTCTCGCCTACGCTATGATCGCGGTTCTGATCCTGAAGCCTATCCGTATCTATATCAATTGTATAAAAAACAATAACTTTCTTGAAATTACCGGCGCCTATGAATTTAAATATCTTGCGGCCACTTACAATAATGTGTATGAGATGTCGCAGGCACAGCATAATCTGCTCCGTCAGAAAGCGGAACACGATGCGCTGACCGGATTGCTAAACCGTCAGGCGTTTGAACAGATCAAAGACGACCTGCGCACGCTCTCCCAGCCAATTGCCCTGCTCTTGATCGATGTGGATGAATTCAAGTCCATCAATGACACTTATGGACATGAGATCGGCGATCAGGCTCTCCAGAAGGCAGCGTCTCTTCTGGAAGAAAGCTTCCGTTCCGCCGATTATATATTCCGTGTGGGAGGCGACGAATTTGCCGCGATTCTTCAGGATGTGACGCCGGAACACAAAGAGATCATCGGGCGCAAGATTGACAGGATCAACCGTACCCTGCAGCACCCTCCAAAAGATTTCCCCAAATATTCCGTCAGCATCGGAGCGGCATTTTCTCAGAACGGATACGAGGACGAATTATTCGGCCGGGCGGATGCGGCCCTTTATCACACAAAGGAAAACGGACGGTGCGGTTATACCTTTGATTTCTGATTTTTGAAACTCAATGCACACTCTGTAACAATTAAAAAATCCGCAGACAAATACACACTGCCTGCGGATTTTCATGTTCAAAAATTTAGGATCCTTCCCGCTCTATACAATTCCCTGAGCGGTCATAGCATCTACAACTTTCTCAAAGCCTGCGATGTTCGCTCCCATAACATAATTGCCCTCTGCGCCGTAACGTTTTGCCGCGTCAACCATATTATGGCAGATATTTACCATAATACCTTTCAGTTTTGCATCAACTTCCTCAAATGTCCAGCTTAAGCGCTCGCTGTTCTGGGACATCTCAAGTGCGGATGTCGCAACGCCGCCCGCATTGGCAGCCTTGCCCGGTGCGAATAATACGCCGTTCTCCTGCAGATACTCAGTAGCCTCCAGAGTCGTCGGCATATTAGCGCCCTCTGCAACGATCGCGCAGCCGTTGGCAACCAACTGTTTTGCATCCTCGATCAGAAGCTCGTTCTGTGTCGCGCATGGAAGCGCGATGTCAACCTTTACAGACCATACGCCGCGTCCCTCGTGGTACTCTGAATTCGGACGATAGTTCTTATACTCTGTCAGTCTTGCACGTTTTACTTCCTTAATCTCCTTTAATGCAGCGACGTCAATTCCGTCCGGATCATATACCCATCCTGTAGAATCACTGACTGTTACAACCTTCGCGCCCAACTGCTGCGCCTTCTCTGTCGCATAGATCGCTACATTGCCGGAACCGGATACTGCAGCCGTCTTGCCCTTGATATCCTTGCCGTTGATCTTAAGAAGTTCCTCTGTCAGATATAAAAGACCGTATCCGGTAGCCTCTGTTCTTGCCAGAGAACCGCCGTAGCTTAATCCCTTACCCGTGAGGACGCCTTCATACAGTCCTCGGATCCTCTTATACTGTCCGAATAAATAGCCGATCTCTCTTGCGCCTGTACCGATATCTCCGGCAGGAACATCGGTATCAGCCCCGATATATTTACAAAGTTCTGTCATAAAGCTCTGGCAGAATGCCATAACCTCCCTGTCTGACTTGCCCTTTGGATCAAAGTCGGAACCGCCCTTGCCTCCACCAATCGGAAGACCCGTCAGCGAGTTTTTGAAAACCTGCTCGAATCCAAGGAACTTGATGATTCCAAGATTGACAGACGGATGAAGGCGCAGGCCTCCCTTATATGGTCCGATGGCGCTGTTAAACTGCACGCGGTATCCGGTGTTCACCTGAACCTGCCCCTTGTCATCTACCCACGGAACACGGAATTTGATCTGTCTCTCCGGCTCTACCAATCTCTCAAGAAGAGCATCTTTTCTAAACTTCTCTTCATTGGCCTCTACTACTACCCTGAGCGATTCCAACACTTCTTTCACCGCCTGATGGAATTCCGGCTCCGCCGGGTTTTTTGCTACGACTTTTTCCAAGACTTCATCAACATATGACATATACTTTTACCTCCTAGAATTTATTTCCTTAATTTCCTCAAAGCTTTTAAAAAGCGGACAGACAACGTCCATCCGCTTTCCGGCGCTTTTGTCCTTTACCATTTTAAAGGATTTTAGCTCAGAACACAAGAATTTTTTTCTGAAAATGCGTATTTTTTGCAATTTTCATTAACACTTCCTGCATTCGTCTTAGATTTTACAACAAATTTTTCAAGTTTCTTCTCTTCATTATGCAACAATTGAAGAAAAAACATTCATTTTATGTCTTATCTGAAATATTCCACGCCGGACTCAAAAATCTTCATATCCTGCTCTCCGTAAATATTCATGGCAACAGATCTTGCACGTCTCTCAGAGTGCGCCATCTTACCAAGCACACGCCCGTCCGGACTTGTAATACCCTCGATCGCCAGGTAAGAACCGTTGACATTCCACTCCTCGTCCATCGTGATATTTCCGTCGATGTCGCAATACTGTGTCGCAACCTGTCCATTTGCAAAGAGCCTGTCAAGCCACTCTTTATCTGCCACAAAGCGTCCTTCCCCGTGAGAGGCCGGATTCGTGTACACGCCGCCAAGCGTAGCTTTCCTAAGCCACGGAGACTGATCCGTAACAACCTTCACATAGATCATCTTGGAAATATGCCGTCCGATCGTATTATAAGTCAGCGTCGGAGATTTCTCGTCCTGCCCTGTGATCTGTCCGTTCGGAACAAGCCCAAGTTTCACTAACGCCTGAAAACCGTTGCAGATACCAAGCGCAAGCCCGTCCCTCTCATTCAAAAGACGCTCCACCGCTTCCTTAATCTTTGCATTCTGGAAAGCAGTCGCGAAAAACTTCGCAGACCCGTCCGGCTCGTCGCCCGCCGAGAATCCGCCCGGGAACATAATGATCTGCGCCCCGTCTATGGCCTTCTCAAATATATTGACCGAATCAATAATGTCCGCCGCATCTAGATTTTTGAATACCTTCGTCACTACCTTCGCACCTGCCCGCTCAAACGCTTTCGTGCTGTCGTACTCGCAGTTCGTTCCCGGAAATACCGGAATAAATACGGTCGGCTGCGCGATCTTATGGGTACAGATATGGATATCCGATGCATGATAAAGTCCGGTCTCCACCTTTTCATCCTGACCTTCCGCGCCGGAATTGGTCTTAAATACTTTCTCTAACGGCGCTTTCCACGTCTCCTCCGCCTCTGCTTCGGAAATATTCACATTGCCGTAGGAGAACGTTCCGTCGGCCGTCACTTCGCCGATCACAGTGTAGGAAATCGCAAGTTCGCCGACCTTTCCGTCAACAACCTCCGCAATGATATCGCCGAAGGCCGGCGCGAACAGATCTCTTGCGTCCATACTATGCTCAATCTTCACGCCCATCCGGTTACCGAAAGCCATTCGGCTGACTGCCGCGATCACGCCGTGGCGGTCTGCCGCGTAGGCGGATACGATCCTGCCCGCGCGGATATCCTCTGTAAATTTCCCGTATTGCTCCATCACCTTATCATAGACCGGGATATCATATTCGTCCGTCGGTATACGAAGCCACACTAACTTATTGCCCGCCTTTTTAAGCTCCGGCGTGATAATATCCTTCTCTCTCGCGATATCTACCGCAAAGGAAACCAGCGTCGGCGGCACGTCGATGTCCTCAAAAGTGCCCGACATACTGTCCTTTCCTCCGATAGAAGGAAGCCCGAAGCCAAGCTGTGCATTGTATGCTCCCAGAAGCGCCGCGAAGGGCTGGCTCCATCTTTCCGGCTCCTCTGTCATTCTGCGGAAATATTCTTGGAACGTGAATCGGATCTTTCTGTAATCACCGCCGTTTGCCACGATCTTGGCAACGGATTCCGTCACCGCATAGACCGCCCCGTGATAAGGGCTCCAGGTGGACAGATACGGATCAAAGCCATAGCTCATCATCGTCACCGTATCGCAGTCCCCTCTAAGAACCGGAAGCTTTGCCACCATCGCCTGTGTCTCCGTAGTCTGATACTTTCCGCCGTGAGGCATGAACACGGAAGCCGCGCCGATGGAGCCGTCAAACATCTCTACCAGCCCCTTCTGGGAGCACACATTCAGATCTGACAGGACGGAAAGCCACTTTTCTCTCACATCCCCGATCTCCTCACGCGTAAGGATACTGTTCTTCCTGTCCGGAATATCCACTGCGACAGCCGTCTCCTGATGAGCGCCGTTGGTATCTAAAAATGCCCTTGATAAATTTACGATCTCTTTTCCTCTCCATGAAAGAACCAGTCTCGGCTCTTTCGTGACAACCGCCACCTCTACGGCTTCCAGATTCTCCTCTTTCGCATAACTCATAAATTCCGCTACGTCTTTCGGATCTACTACGACCGCCATACGCTCCTGAGATTCGGAAATCGCAATCTCCGTGCCGTCAAGCCCTGCATATTTTTTCGGCACTTTATCAAGATCAACCCGAAGCCCGTCTGCAAGCTCCCCGATCGCAACAGAGACGCCGCCGGCTCCAAAATCGTTGCATTTTTTAATTAATCTGCTGACCTCTTCTCTGCGGAACATCCTCTGGATCTTGCGCTCTGTAGGCGCATTCCCCTTCTGCACTTCCGCGCCGCAGGTCTCGATGGACTCCGTCGTATGGACCTTAGAAGAACCGGTTGCGCCGCCGCAGCCGTCACGCCCGGTACGTCCGCCGAGAAGAATGATGATATCCCCCGGATCTGACGTCTCCCGGATCACCGCACGTCTCGGAGCAGCCCCTAACACAGCGCCGATCTCCATACGCTTTGCCACATAGTTGGGATGATAGATTTCCTTTACGCCCCCGGTAGCAAGCCCGATCTGATTTCCGTAGGAGCTGTATCCGTGCGCCGCCTCACGCACAAGCTTCTTCTGCGGAAGCTTACCCTTTAGCGTATCCTTCACAGATACGGTCGGATCAGCGGCTCCCGTCACGCGCATAGCCTGATATACATAAGTACGCCCCGACAGCGGATCGCGGATGGCTCCGCCAAGACAGGTTGCCGCCCCGCCGAACGGTTCAATCTCTGTGGGATGGTTGTGCGTCTCATTCTTAAAGTTCACAAGCCACTCTTCCTCCGCACCGTCCACTGTGACCGGAACGACGATACTGCAGGCATTGATCTCCTCAGACTCCTCCTGATCGGCAAGCTTCCCTTCTTTTTTAAGCTTGCGCATAGCCATCAGCGCAAGGTCCATCAGACAGATAAACTTATCTTCCCTGTCTTTAAAGATCTCACTATGGTCTGCAAGATACTGTTTATAAGTCTCCTCGATCGGAGCCCGGTAATCTCCCTCTCCAAAGGAAATATCCGTAAGTTCTGTTGAAAATGTAGTATGGCGGCAATGATCAGACCAGTACGTGTCAAGCACGCGGATCTCCGTCATAGACGGATCTCTTCTCTCCTCATTTTTAAAATAATTCTGAATATGCAGAAAATCTTTAAAAGTCATGGCCAGTCCCAAAGAATCATAAAGATTCCGAAGCTCTTCCTCCGCCATATCTATAAAACCGTCAAAAATCCTGACATCCTCCGGCTCATCAAAAACCGTCACCAAAGTCTTTGGCTTCTCCATACCAGTCTCCCTTGAATCCACCGGATTGATACAGTGCGCCTTCACCGCACAAAGTTCAGCGTCAGAGAGCTCTCTTCCCTCTCCCTTTATCACATAGACTACCGCCGTCTTGATCACCGGCTGCTCATCCTCTTTGATAAACTGGATACACTGCACCGCAGAATCCGCTCTCTGGTCAAACTGCCCCGGAAGATATTCTACGGAGAACACACTGCTTCCTTCCTCCGCCGGAAATTCCTCCCTGTACAAAACGTCCACCGGCGGTTCCGCAAAAATACCATTGCATGCCTTCTCAAATGTCTCGTCCGTGACATTCTCCACGTCATAACGTATCAGCACACGGACAGAAGCGATATCCTTGATTCCAAGATATCCTCTGATCTCATGTTCCAGATCCTTCGCCTGCACTGCAAAATCCGATTTCTTCTCTACAAATACTCGTTTTACATTACTCATTCATTCTCCTCCTTCATGCAACGGCACTGACACTTCTCTTCGCCGCGTATAACAATATCATATTTTGCCTCTATGATACTACAGATTGCTCCGCATGACCTTTTGACCTTAGTATCATACCACATTTTTCCCGTCAGTGATATGCTTATCCTAAATTTTATCTTCCCGCTTCCTGTAAAGAAAACGCACAAGCCAGATCGCCGCGCCCAATAACGCCAGACTTGTGATAAACACGGACACGATCCGGATCACCATATCTGAGAAAAATCCCTCCGGCAGCATCCGTATCATATAATCCGTACTTTCGTCAAATATCCACAGATCATTGGTAAAAAACATCTCATGGAAGAGCCGGAAACACCTTGTAAAATCAACCGTAACCGCTATCCCTAAGAATACAAGCGCCGCGCCGAAGACCGCCATCGCCGTCCCATATGCTTTCGGCAGCAGTTTCCCCAGATTCACCTTGCATGCCGCCAATAGTCCAATCAGAAGCACCGCCGCCAGTAAAAGCACATTCCTTAGCCTTAGTCCGCCAAGGAAAAGCCCCTTGACATCCGCCATATGAAGCCTGTCCTGTTCGTTGAAAAAATCCTGTTTCTTTCCTTCTACCTCTGTCTCAATCGAAAGCACCTCCTCCCGTCCGATCAGATAATCCATCATGTACTCTGTCACAGACATTACGTCGGAAAGCTCCATATTAAGCGATTCCGTCACCTCATATTTTATATACTCTTTCTCATAAAACCGGTACTTCGCATCCCCGTATACCGCAATCTGGAAGCTGCTAAGCAGCAGAGAAACTACCAGCAAAAACATTGCCAGAACCGCAAGCAGCAGATAGATCCCCCGCCGCAGCTTCCTGTCCCGATTTCTTTCCATACTTCACCTTCTTTCTTTTCTGCCTTAACAATCTCAGACTTAAAAACAAGTGTAACCCAAATTAATTATATCCCCGACTGTCTCAACAATATAATCTGCTCCGGCGCTCTCTAGTTCCTTCCGGCTGCCGAAGCCATACAGCACTCCAAGGCAATCAATTCCCGCTTCCCTCGCGCCGATCACATCATGCCTCCTGTCGCCCACCATCAAAACCCCTGACTTGTCTTCTATCCCGCAGACTTTAAGAGCATACTGAATGACTTCCGTCTTCGTCCCGCGCTTACCGTCAAGTCCCATCCCGGCAACATAATCAAAATAATCCGTCAATCCAAAATAGTCCATGATTTTTCTTGCATAAGGCTCCGGCTTGGAAGTCGCCACCACAAGTCTCTTTCCCGCCGCCTTAAGCACTTTTAACATCTCCTCAAACCCGTCATACACCCGGTTCTCAAAAATTCCCTTGTCCTGATAATACTCCCGGTAATACGTAACCGCCTCCCATGCTTTCTCTTCTGAAAATCCATAATATTCCCGAAAAGAAACGTTAAGGGGCGGCCCGATAAACTGATACAGCTTTGTCCTGTCATCCTCTATAATCCCAAATTTTTTCAGCGCATACATCACCGAATTCGTAATCCCCAAAGAAGAATCCGTAATCGTACCGTCCAGATCAAAAAAATACGTATGATACTCTCTCATAACACTACACCTCCACATCCATCGCGTCCCGGATATTCTTCCTCGTATAGAGCAAAAGTACATCGCCGCTGCGAAGTATGGTAGACCCGTTGGGAATCAGCATCTTATCCCCCCGTCTTATCATGACGATCATCGTCTTTCTTGAGATATCAAGCTCACTGACGCGCAGACCCACCCACGCACTCTGATCCTTAAGCACCAGCTCTTTCAATCTGATTCCGATATCCTGCTTGTATCCTTCCGCTCCAAGAACAAGAAAATCCCCCTGCAAAATCTCTGTGTTTCCTCTGGGGACGACCACACTTCCCCGCCGCTGGATAGCCGCGATCAAAAGTCCCGGCGGCAGCGGCAGATCTTTCACTTTCATAGCAATCCACGGATGGTTCTCCCCCACCCGCAGCTGCACAAACCGGATATCACTCTCTTCCGATGCCTCTTTCATGGTCTTCATCCTCGTATAATGCTCCACAAAACCGGCAGACAAAATACCCGTAGGAATCGCCACCATCCCCACTCCGAGAAAAGTAATGATAATTCCAAATATCCTCCCCGGTATCGTAACCGGGTAGATATCCCCGTATCCAACCGTCAGAAGAGTTGACACTGCCCACCAGAACCCGGAAAAGGCATTCTCGAACACCTCCGGCTGCACCGGATGCTCAAGATTGTACATCACAAGCGACGATGCGACCATCAGTACCATAATGATAAACACCGAAGAAAGAATCTGATCCTTCTTCCCTGTAATGACATCCCCGATCACATTCAGCGCGTCATAGTACGCATTGATCTGGAAAAGCCGCAGCAGTCTCACCACCCGGAACATCCGAAACGCTACAGCCCCCGCCGGGAAAAAGATAGGCAGGAAATACGGCAAAAACGCCAAAAGCTCTATAACCCCGTTAAAGGACAGCACGTATCTGCGCACTGCCCTCTTCCTTTCTAGTTCCGGATACAGGTATTCCGCCGTCCAAAGCCTCAGCACATACTCCACCGCAAACGCAGCTACTGTTACAAACTCCACCGTGTTCAAAAGCTCCCGGTACGGTGCGGAGCCGTCAAACGTCTGGAAGATGGCGATGAAAAGATTCATCAGGATCATCACGATCACCATAATATCAAACGCCTTGCTCTGCCAGTCCCCGTAATATCCAATCTGTATAATATCAAAAACTCTCTTTTTGCTTATCTTGCCGGACATTGTAAACTTTCCTCTTATCTTCCCGATATACTTCTCTTATTATACTATTGCTGTCCGGAATAATCCAGCCATATGGACTGTCCGAAAACACACAGAAAAAATCGAACTTTCATTTTCGAGTGGAATCGAATGTCTTGTTTGATACTTTTATTGAGAAATCTTCATATATTCCAACAGGAACATACCCACCGAAAGAATATTCTTCCATATTATCTTTTTCAAAATTATATACCGTCACAAGCTGCCTCTCGGAATCAACCACCCAATATTCCCTGACACCCGCTGTTCGATACTTAAATAATTTTTTATAATAATCCATCTGTCTGCTGCTTGGCGAAACTATTTCAATAATCCAGTCAGGCGCACCGTTACACCCCTCATCGGCAAGCTTAGACTGATCACAAATAACAGAAATATCAGGCTCTACATAGTTGCGGTCGTCCTCATTCAGGAATACTGCAAAAGGAGCTAAGTACACCTTACATTTCCTATTATTAGAATCAATATAATCCGCTATTTTCCGTGATAATGAGAATAGGATATCCTGATGTCTTCTGTTTGGTGGAGCCATATCATAAATCTGTCCGTCAATCAATTCCGCTCGTTCTCCATCCGGCAAAGCATATATATCTTCTATTGTATAGCTTTCTTCTTTTCTTACTACGTTCATCGGCTGCACCTCCTGTCTTTAAAGTTATTATAGGATATTTTTCTTTTGAGTACAACTGGTTATTGTGGTTTCTCATATGACCTCTTTAAGATTTCAATTTCTTTTATTCGTAATCCAAAACACCCTTCTCTCTCAGCCTCCGACGACAGCCCCATCTTACTAAGCACTTCGGTCGTTGCCAAACGGGCGTCACTGGCATCATCATATCATAACAAAAATTACCCTTGGCTGTCAGAAATAATCTTCCTGCCAGCTAAGGGTAATTGTAACAGCTTTCTCTATATTTTTGTATCGCGCAAGATTACAGCAGTCTTACAATTTTGAAAGATAAACCGGCGCATTAATACAGCCTGTCATTTCTAAGCTTAAATCTTCCCACCAATTCTTTCATAAGACGCGACTGGCTGGACAGCTCTTCGCTTGCCGCCGCGCTTTCCTCGGCAGTCGCCGAGTTCGTCTGTACAACACTGGATATCTGGTCAATACCCGTCGTAACCTGCGACACAGCCGCGGCCTGATCCTTGCTGGCTTCTGATATATGCCCTACGATTCCGGTCACCTCGTTGACTCTTTCTACCGCCTGCCTTAGAGACTCCGCCGTCTCGTCGGCAATGTCAGTTCCGTTCTTCACTGCTTTCAGAGTATTTTCAATCAGTACGGCCGTATTCTGCGAGGCTTCCGCACTCTTGCTCGCCAAATTGCGGACTTCGTCAGCGACAACCGCAAAGCCCTTTCCTGCGGAACCTGCGCGCGCCGCCTCGACCGCAGCGTTCAGTGCCAGTATATTCGTCTGGAAAGCAATATCTTCAATTGTTTTGATAACCTTTCCAATCTCATCAGAACATTTGCTGATTTCATCCATAGCCTCAATCATGCCCTGCATCTTCTGATTGCTCGCATCCATCTCGCTGACGACCGTATTAGCCATGTCACTTGCCTGCTCGGCATTTTCCGCATTTTCATTTACCTTTCCGGAAATATCCGAAATAGTAGCGGCCAGCTCCTGAACAGAACTTGCCTGCTCTGTCGCGCCCTGCGAAAGCGCCTGCGCCCCGTCCGACACCTGTTCGGAACCGCCGGCAACCTGCTCTGCACTTTCACTGATCTGCATCAGCGTATCATTGAGCTTCTTCGCGATCCCCTGAAAAGAGATCAGCAGCGGGTGAAATCCGCCTATATACTCGTCTTCACATTTGGAATCAACATTAAAATCTCCAGACGCCATCTTGGCCAGAAATTCATTCTCATCGTCAATGATCACCCGAAGCTTACGTATCAGCTCCCGCATCTGATTGGAAAGAACGCCTAACTCGTCTTTGGATTCATAGGAAATCTCGGCATCCAGATCACCCTGCGCCATCTTCACAGCGGCAGTTTCGATCTCAAAAATCGGGAATTTGATCCCCCGTATGATTATGAACGAGAAATAAACTCCAATCATAATAATGATCAGTATGATTACAGCCATAGCTGTGACAGATATCTTATAATATGTGTCACTCTCAGCAGCTACCCTGTCGCTTCCTTCTGTGTTATAAGCTATAATATCGCCAAACGTACCCTGAAGGGCGCTGTAAACTTCTGCGCACTCTCCGTCCAGAATCGTTCTTGCCTCATTCGTTCTGCCCTCTTTTGCCAGTTCTAATATGTCCTCGTCAGCCTTTTTGTACTGCGTCCAAAAATCGGTGGCCTTCTCATAAAAATCCTGCTCCTCTGCATCAATCATATTCCCATATCTTGTCAAGAGGGACTCCATATCTCCTTTTTCCTTCTCGACATATTGAAGGCTCTGCTCCGCCACCTCATCTGAATTTGCCGTAACATATGCCTGTTCATTCAGTCGGACATTGGATAGCGTTGTGTCCATCTCTCTTGCTACATCCACGCTCGGAAGCCAGCTCGTCGAGATATCCGTAGTCCTGTCATTCATCCTGTTCATCAGGAAGAATGACATTCCTCCGATGATGAGCATTCCAACCAGCGCAACGCCTACAAGGATATAAAGCTTTACGCTGATTTTTAAATTCTGGATACCTTTTTTCATATCCTTTTTCTCCTTTCATGATTGCCATACGGTATACTAATGCGCTGTACCATTCACTTTCAAGCAGATTATTTCACGAAACTGAATGGCATAACACACTAATATACCCAATATTCTAATAATTATATCGACATCTTTCATCTGCTTAATAAGTTTATAAGAAAAGAAGTTACAACTCAATCATGCAAGCATGTTTCGTTGCAACTTCTTTTTTATTGACCGGTTCGCTGCCTATCGATTAATTGTTGATCAGTTTGTCGGAATCGCTCCAGCTATAGAGACTTCTTACTTCTTTTCCTACCTTCTCTGCCGGATGTTCTGCCGCCAGTTTTCTCATGGCTCTGAAGTGTGCCTGTCCTCCTGCCGGCGACATATCAAGAAGGAACTCTTTTGCAAAGGAACCATCCTGAATGTCTGAAAGGATCTTCTTCATTGCTTTCTTTGTATCCTCTGTGATGATCTTCGGTCCTGTGATGTAATCGCCGTACTCTGCCGTGTTGGAGATGGAATATCTCATTCCTGCGAAGCCTGACTCATAGATAAGGTCTACGATCAGCTTCATCTCATGAACACACTCAAAGTATGCATTTCTCGGATCGTAACCAGCCTCTGTAAGTGTCTCGAAACCAGCCTGCATAAGTGCGCATACGCCGCCGCAAAGAACCGCCTGCTCACCAAAAAGGTCTGTCTCTGTCTCTGTTCTGAAAGTCGTCTCAAGAACACCTGCTCTTGCTCCGCCGATTCCAAGCGCGTATGCAAGCGCTTTATCAAGTGCTTTTCCTGTATAATCCTGCTCTACTGCCACAAGACAAGGTGTTCCCTTACCTGCCTGATACTCGCTTCTTACCGTATGCCCTGGAGCCTTCGGCGCGATCATCGTAACGTCTACATTTGCAGGCGGTACGATCTGTCCAAAGTGAATCGCAAAGCCATGAGCGAACATCAGCATATTGCCTTCCTCAAGATTTGGCTCAATATCTTTCTTGTACATAGCCGCCTGTTTTTCATCATTGATCAGAATCATGATAATATCGGCTTTTTTAGCTGCCTCTGCCGCTGTGTATACAGTAAGCCCCTGTGCCTCAGCCTTTGCCCATGATTTGCTGCCTTCATAAAGGCCGATGATTACGTCGCATCCGGACTCCTTTAAGTTCAGAGCATGTGCGTGTCCCTGACTTCCGTAACCAATAATTGCGATTGTCTTTCCCTCCAGTAAGGATAAATTACAATCTTCCTGATGAAATAATCTTGCTGCCATCTTAACATTCCTCCT
>CAMNTQ010000062.1 GCA_946558695.1 uncultured Lachnospiraceae bacterium | reverse complement strand
CATTTTTGTTAAAATACGGAGAGATTGGGATCAAGGGAAAGAACCGCTATCTTTTTGAGGATGCATTGGTTCGTCAGGTGCGCCGCGCGCTGAAAGAGGTGGAAGGTGAATTCGAGGTCTTTAAAAAACAGGCGCGGATCTATGTGGACTGCGGCGGAGAATATGATTATGAGGATACGGTAGGGCATCTGAAGAAGGTATTCGGGCTGGTAGGAATCTGTCCGGTGGTAAGGCTTTCAGATAGAGGTTTCGAGGAGTTGAAAAAAGATGTTGTAGCTTATATGGATGAGATGTATGAGGATAAGAATTTTACGTTCAAGGTAGAATCCAGACGTTCGAAGAAGACTTATCCAAAGAATTCCATGGAGATCAGCCGGGATCTGGGAGAGGCGATCTTAGAAGCGTTTCCGAAGATCCGGGTAGACGTACACCGCCCGGACGTCGTGGTCAATATCGAGGTACGGGAAGAAGTGTATGTGTATTCGCAGATCATCCCGGGGGCCGGAGGAATGCCGGTAGGCACCAACGGAAAAGCGATGCTTCTGTTATCAGGCGGCATTGACAGTCCGGTGGCCGGATATATGGTTTCTAAGCGCGGGGTCGGGATTGAGGCGACTTATTTCCATGCCCCGCCCTATACGAGCGAGCGTGCAAAGCAAAAAGTTGTGGAGCTGGCCGGGAAAGTGGCGGAGTATTCCGGACCGATCAGGCTTCATGTGGTGAATTTTACGGATATTCAGCTTTATATCTATGACCAGTGCCCCCATGACGAGCTGACGATCATCATGCGCCGGTACATGATGCGGATTGCAGAGCATTTTGCAAAAAAAGATGGGTGTCTTGGCCTGATTACAGGTGAAAGTATCGGCCAAGTGGCGAGTCAGACGATGCAGAGCCTTGCGGCGACTAATGATGTGTGTACGCTTCCGGTGTACCGTCCTCTGATCGGATTCGACAAGCAGGAGATCGTGGATGTGGCAGAAAGGATCGACACCTATGAGACCTCGATCCAGCCCTTTGAAGACTGCTGCACGATTTTTGTGGCGAAGCATCCGGTGACAAAGCCGAATGTTGACGTCATAAGACGTTCAGAGGAAAAGCTTGCTGAAAAGATCGATGCGCTTGTCAATGAGGCGGTTCAAACAGCCGAAGTGATCGAGATAAAATAGTCCGGGAAATGAAAGAGTCAGACTCGGCTTCTGAGTCTGACTGACTTTTAAAGATAGAACTTTTGTGTAAATTACACAAGGTACGGTTTCAAAATATTGAGGATGTTTTCGATATCGGACTCGCTGGCATGGATGTTCAGATCGATCGGTTTGGATAGATCCAGACTGAAAATACCCATGATTGATTTAGCGTCGATAACATATCTTCCGGATACAAGGTCGAAATCATTGTCAAATTTTGTGATTTCATTTACGAATGACTTCACTTTATTGATAGAGTTTAAAGAAATTTGTACGGTTTTCATAAAGTACCTCCTTATTGTCTTTTTATTCACTATTATATTATAAGGACATATTAGAAAAGTCAAGGAAATGTTTGAAATAGAAAGGAATTATCTATGAAAAAAGTAGCGCTTCACAATTTGGGCTGTAAAGTGAATGCCTATGAGATGGAAGCTATGCAGCAGCTTTTGACGGAAAACGGGTATGCTATCGTACCGTTTTCTGAGAAGGCGGATATCTATATCGTGAATACCTGTACGGTAACCAATATGGCGGACCGTAAATCAAGGCAGATGCTCCATCGGGCGAAACTTAAGGACCCGGAGGCAGTCATAGTGGCGGCAGGCTGCTATGTGCAGGAAAAGGGAGGACAGGCGGACGAGGCGATTGACATTGTTGTGGGAAACAACCGAAAAAAAGATATTGTAGAGATCCTTGCGCAGTATGAAAGAGAGAGGAAAAAGGAAGTTCTGGACGCGCGGCTTGATATCGGCCATGTCAGAGAATACGAAGACCTTTGTCTGTCTCAGACTGCAGGCCATACCCGCGCTTATATTAAGATTCAGGATGGGTGCAACCAGTTCTGCTCTTATTGTATCATTCCCTTTGCCAGAGGAAGAGTCCGCAGCAGAAGTCCGCAGAGTGTGATCAGTGAAGTAGAAAAACTGGCGGAGAACGGCTATAAGGAAGTGGTGCTGACGGGGATCCATCTGAGTTCTTACGGGGCGGACCTTGACGGGGAGGAGAACAGTCTTCTGTCACTTATTTTACACATTCATGAGACGGAGGGGATTGAGAGAATCCGGCTTGGCTCTCTGGAACCTAGGATCATTACAGAGGAATTTGCTAAGAAGCTCGGCAGTCTGCCAAAGATGTGCCCTCATTTCCATTTATCTCTTCAGAGCGGATGTGACGAGACGTTAAAGCGTATGAACCGCCGGTATACATCCGAGGAATATTATGAAAAATGCTGTCTCCTCAGAAAATATTTTAAAAATCCGGCGCTTACGACGGATATTATCGTGGGCTTTCCGGGAGAGACAGAGGAAGAGTTTGAAAAGTCAAGAGCCTTCATTGATAAAGTGAATTTTTATGAGACGCATGTCTTTCAATATTCAAAAAGGGAAGGGACGAAAGCTGCCGCGATGGAGCATCAGGTTCCGGAGAAGATTAAAAATGAAAGAAGCAGGGAGCTCATCGAATTGAGCAGAAAAAAGCAGGAGGCCTTTGAAAATACGCTCATAGGAACCGTGAAAGAAGTTCTCATAGAAGAGGAAGAGAGATGTGAAGACGGGCTTTACGGCATCGGGCATACGAAGGAGTATGTCAAAATCAGACAGAAACTAAATCAAAAACAAGTGAATCAGATGGTAAATGTAGAAATTGAGAGCCATTTGCAAATAATGCATTGAATTTTGAATGGCTTTAGGTTAGAATAAGAAAGAAGTATTTTTGAAGGACGTGAGTATATGAAAGCTTTAAGCAGCACACAATTTTTTCAGGTAGAAAGCGGTCCACAAATTCAAGCAAAAGATATCCTTGAGATTGTGTACAAAGCTCTGAGCGAAAAAGGCTATAATCCGGTGAATCAGATCGTCGGATATATTATGTCAGGAGATCCGACGTATATTACGAGCCATAACAGTGCAAGAAGCCTGATCATGAAGATGGAGCGTGACGAATTAGTAGAAGAGATGCTCAAGACGTATATTGAGCATAATGGCTGGTTATAATGTCTATGAGAATTATGGGGCTGGATTATGGTTCAAAGACTGTGGGAGTTGCGATCAGTGACCCTCTGCTTATTACGGCGCAGGGAATTGAGACGATCACCCGCAAGGACGAGAACAAGCTTAGGAAAACCTGCGCGCGTATTGAAGCGCTGATCTCGGAGTATGAGGTGGATCGGATCGTACTTGGTTTCCCGAAGCTTATGAATAATGATATCGGAGAACGGGCGAAAAAGACAATGGAATTTGGTGAGATGCTGACGAAGCGGACCGGCCTTGAAGTCGTGATGTGGGACGAGCGTCTGACTACGGTGGAAGCGGAGCGGACATTAATTGAGAATCATATAAGGCGAGAGAACCGCAAAAAATACATTGATAAAATTGCGGCAGTTTTTATATTGCAGGGATATCTGGATTCAATGCCGAATGGACAGGCGTCTGATTAAAGCTGGCTATAGCGGGCTTGGAGGGATGATAAAATGGAAAAGATCAAATTTATGTCTGAAGAGATGAAGACAGAAGTGGAATTCTTTGTGCTGGAGCAGACGAAGATCAACGGAGTTTCCTATATTCTGGTTACGGATTCGGAAGAAGGAGATGCGCAGTGCCTGATTTTGAGGGATACCTCTCCTGCGGATGATACGGACAGTGTCTACGAGATCGTGGACGATGATAATGAGCTTGGCGTGATTTCAAAAGTATTTGAGGAACTATTGGAGGATGTGGATATAGAACCCTGAAAGCTATGTTTACATGCCATAGTATGCAAAAGATTCTGAGAGGTAGTGTTTTATGTCTATCAGTCAGGAAAAATTTAAGCAGATGCTGAAAGAAAAAGGACTTAAAGTAACGAATCAGAGGTTACTTGTGTTAGAGGTACTCGCGTGTCATAAGGACAGGCATATGACGGTAGAGGATATCTATGATCTGGTAAAGGAGGATTACCCGGAGATCGGGCTTGCGACTATTTACCGGACAGTACAGCTATTGCTGGAAATGCAGTTGGTGGACCGCATCAATCTGGATAATGGATGCGTGCGTTATGAAATCGGAGAAGGCATAAGCACAGAGGGAAAGCATCACCATCATCATTTGATATGCAGGACATGCGGAAAGGTGCAGTCGTTTAAGGATGACTGGCTGGATGAATTGGAACGCCATATTGAGAAAGAGGCGGGTTTTCATGTGATGGATCACGAACTGAAATTTTACGGGCAATGTGAAGAATGCCTTAAGAAGACGGAAAAATAATATATGGAGGTGGAAATTTGAAAAAAGAGAACAACGGAAAATTGCGGATCATTCCACTCGGAGGATTAGAGAAGATTGGAATGAATATTACTGTCTTTGAATACGAGGACAGTATTATTGTGGTGGACTGCGGTCTGGCATTTCCGGAGAATGATATGCTCGGAATCGACTTGGTGATTCCGGATATTACGTATCTGAAAGATAATATACAGAAGGTGAAAGGTTTTGTCATTACCCATGGGCATGAAGATCATATCGGCGCTCTGTCCTATGTGCTTCGGGAGATGAACCTGCCGATCTATGCGACAAAGCTTACAATGGGGATCATTGAAAAGAAGCTTACGGAACATAATCTCCTTCGCAGTACGAGAAGGAAAGTCGTAAAGCACGGACAGTCGATTAATCTGGGACAGTTCCGGATTGAATTCATCAAGACAAACCATAGTATACAGGATGCGGCGGCCCTTGCCATCTATTCTCCGGCGGGGATCGTTGTCCATACAGGAGACTTTAAGGTTGACTATACCCCGGTGTTCGGGGATGCCATTGACTTGCAGCGTTTTGCGGAGATTGGAAAGAAAGGCGTGCTGGCGCTGATGAGCGACAGCACGAATGCAGAACGGACGGGTTTTACCCAGTCTGAGCGTACGGTAGGGCATACCTTTGACCATATATTTGCGGAGTATCAGCATACGAGGATCATCATTGCAACATTTGCATCTAATGTAGACCGCGTACAGCAGATTATTAATTCCGCATGTAAATATAACCGTAAGGTAGTCGTGGAAGGGCGCAGTATGGTAAGCATCATTCAGGTGGCTCAGGAATTGGGATACTTAAGCGTTCCGGCGAATACTCTGATCGAGATAGACCAGCTAAAGAACTATCCGCCTGAGAAGACGGTACTGATCACGACAGGAAGCCAGGGAGAATCTATGGCGGCGCTTTCCCGTATGGCGGCGGATGTGCATAAAAAGGTGACCATCATGCCGGGAGATACCGTGATCTTTAGTTCGAATCCCATTCCCGGCAACGAGAAATCGGTATCGAAGGTGATCAACGAACTATCGGAGAAAGGTGCGAATGTCATCTTTCAGGACGCCCATGTATCCGGTCATGCATGCCAGGAAGAATTGAAGCTGATCTATTCTCTTGTACGGCCGAAATATGCGATTCCGGTACACGGTGAATTCCGGCACAGGAATGCGAATGCAGCGCTTGCGAGAAGTTTAGGTATACCGAAAGAGAACGTATTTCTGATCCATTCCGGCGATGTGGTAGAGCTTGACAGTGAAAAGGCGGAGATTGTGGATAAAGTTCATACCGGGGAGATTCTTGTAGACGGACTCGGCGTAGGCGATGTGGGGAATATCGTCTTGAGAGACCGTCAGCATCTGGCGGAAGACGGCATCCTGATCGTCGTGCTGACACTGGAGAGGGGAAGCAATCAGCTTCTTGCGGGGCCGGACATTGTATCGAGAGGTTTTGTCTATGTAAGGGAGTCGGAAGGACTTATGGAAGAGGCAAGGCAGATCCTCACGGATGCGGTGGAAGACTGCCTGACGCACCAGCGCAACGCAGACTGGAGTAAGATCAAGCTGGTGATCCGCGATAAGATGAATGATTTTATCTGGAGGCGGACAAAGCGGAAACCGATGATACTGCCGATTATTATGGATGTATAAGATGATTGTAGATGAGAGAACGATAACCTATCTTCACTCTCTGGAGCTTCCGGAGAGTGATATGATTGAAAAAATAGAGCAGGAGGCTTTGGAGTCGCACGTACCCATCATCCGAAAGGAAACACAGAGCTTCTTAAAGGTGCTCCTGCTGATGAAAAAGCCGCTTCGTATCTTAGAGATAGGAGCGGCTGTCGGATTTTCAGCGATTTTAATGAGTGAGTATATGCCAAAAGGCGGCCATATCACAACGATTGAAAATTATGACAAACGTATTCCCATAGCCCTTGAAAATATTAGGCGGGCGGGACGAAAGGAGCAGATCACGCTCCTCGAAGGGGATGCGCTTAAGATCATGAAGACTCTTCGGGAATCCTATGACTTCATATTCATGGATGCCGCCAAAGGACAGTATATCCAGTATATGCCGGAGGCCATACGGCTTCTTGCGCCGGGAGGCGTGCTGGTGTCTGACAACGTGCTGCAGGATGGCGATATCATAAAGTCCCGGTTTGCGGTAGAGAGAAGGAACCGTACCATTCACAGCCGTATGCGGGAATATCTGTATCAGTTAAAGCATGATGAAAGACTTCAGACTTCGATCCTTCCTTTTGGGGATGGGATCGCACTTAGTGTTAGAAGATAAGAAAGAAACGGTGAAAGAAATGAAAGACAAAAGACATCCGGAACTTTTGATTCCGGCAAGCAGTCTGGAAGTATTAAAGACAGCGGTCATATTCGGCGCTGATGCGGTATATATCGGGGGAGAGGCTTTCGGGCTCCGTGCAAAGGCAAAGAATTTTTCTTTGGATGATATGAAGGCGGGAATTGCGTTTGCACATGAAAGAGGGGTGAAAGTGCATGTCACGGTGAACATACTGGCGCATAATGAAGACCTTCCGAAAGCAGAGGAATATCTGAAAGAATTAAAAGAGCTGAAACCAGATGCGCTTATCATTGCAGATCCGGCGATTTTTATGCTTGCGAAGGAAATATGCCCTAAGATCGACCGCCATATAAGCACGCAGGCGAACAACACGAACTACGGCACCTACCGGTTCTGGTGGGAGCAGGGCGCAAAGCGGGTAGTTTCTGCAAGGGAGCTGTCGTTAAAGGAAATTAGAGAAATCCGGGAACATATTCCAGAAGAGATGGAGATCGAGAGCTTTATTCATGGAGCAATGTGTATCTCCTATTCCGGCCGCTGCCTTCTCAGTAATTTCTTTACCGGCAGGGATGCCAATCACGGAGCATGCACCCATCCCTGCCGTTGGAAATATGCGGTGGTGGAAGAGACGAGACCCGGCGAATATATGCCGGTCTATGAGAACGAGCGCGGCACATACATCTTTAATTCAAAAGATCTGTGTATGATCGAATATATTCCGGAGATGATAAAGGCGGGAATTGACAGCTTTAAGATAGAAGGCCGCATGAAAACAGCTCTCTATGTGGCAACTGTAGCAAGGACCTACCGCAAAGCGATCGACGATTATCTTGAGTCGCCGGAAAAATACAAAAAAAATATGCCATGGTACTTAGATCAGATAAAGAACTGTACTTACCGTCAGTTCACTACAGGCTTTTATTTTGGAAAACCGAGTGAAGAAAGTCAGATCTACGACAATAATACTTATGTAAAAGAATATACTTATCTGGGGATCGTCGGTGAAGTAAAGGACAGGTTATGCCGTATAGAACAGCGCAACAAATTTTCTGTCGGTGAGACGATTGAAATCATGAAGCCCGACGGCCGCAATGTTCTCACAACAGTAAACAGCATCACCGATGAGGATGGAGTCGAGCAAGAAAGCGCCCCCCATCCCAAGCAGGTACTTTACGTAGAACTATCCGAACAGGCAGAAGTGTACGACATCCTTCGCCGCGAATCCTCTGTGTAGAGGGAGCGTTGCATTTCAAGTATATTTAAATTACCTGGCGGCGCAGGCCGGCCTGCGCTTCACTGCTAAATTAAAAAACATGGAAAAGCACAAAAAGCCCCTCCCACACATACAATATTATTAAGTATGCCAAGAGGTGCTTTTTTTGAAATCATTTCCCCAACCTCTCACCGCTGCTGAAGAAACTTATTACATGCAAAAATATACGGAGGGTGACCTGGAGGCAAAGCATATTCTGATTGAAAGGAATCTGCGCCTTGTGGCCCATATCGTTAAAAAATACCAGACATTGGAGGAGGATAACGAAGACCTTTTATCGGTCGGGACGATCGGACTGATCAAGGCGGTCGTCACATTTAACCCGGATAAGAGTGTAAGGCTTGGAACCTATGCGGCAAGATGTATCGAGAACGAGATACTGATGCATTTTAGGGCAAAAAAGAAAACCTCCAGAGAAATCTCTCTCTATGAACCGATCGGAACGGACAGGGAAGGTAACGAGATACAGTTATTTGACATTATTGAGACGGATGAAGATGACGCCCATCGGAAGGCAGAGCTTAAGGATGATATTAAGATGCTCTACCAGAAAGTAGAGTCGGAGCTGTCCCCGAGAGAGCGTCTGGTTCTTAAGATGAGATATGGCCTGTATGATGAGGAGGAATATACACAGCGGGAGATAGCAAAACAACTTGGCATTTCTCGTTCTTATGTTTCAAGAATCGAAAAAAGTGCGATCGAAAAACTGCGGGAATATTTTTAGGATTTGAGATGGGGGTTAAACCCCCTTTTCAGTATTTGGGCCAGTATTATAAAAATATGGTTGACATCTGTCTGTAATTCGGATAGAATGATCTCACATTTCTGGAAACAGGGGGCGGCTTCCCCCGATCGGTTTCCGGTAATTTTTCTAAGGCCGTATCGGCCGCGATCATCACAATTTATCATTACAATTAGGCAATTGCGAAACTCTAATTTGCCAGTGCCATATTGTGCGGCTTGTATATTCCATAAGCAGACCTTTGTCTGACTCCGCTACTTAGCTGCCGTATTTTGGAAGCTTACGTACCGCTGCGGCAAACTTGGAGTGAAAGCGTGTCTGTGTTGAAATATACAAGCTGCACAATGACTCGGGTTAACACCAGAGTTTCGCAATCGCCTATCATTACAATCTAAGAAAGGGGTGTGCAGATGTCATTCAGCACAGTAATGTCTGCGGCCATTGAAGGGCTGCATGTAGAACCGGTTCATGTGGAGGCGGATATCAGCAACGGACTTCCGGTATTCCATATGGTAGGGTATCTGTCTGCGGAAGTAAAGGAGGCTTCGGAACGGGTGAGAACCGCCGTTCATAATTCAGGAATACAGATTCCGGCAAAGAAGATTATCATTAATCTGGCTCCGGCAATGGTCAGAAAAAGGGGCGCGTCCTTCGATCTTCCCATCGCGCTGTCATTGCTTTCGGCATTAGGAGAACTTACGGCAGAGAGGCTTAAGAATACAGTTGTGGTCGGGGAGATGAGTCTGGACGGGAGAGTCAGGGAAGTGAAAGGAATACTGCCGATCGTTGCGGAGGCAAAAAAGATGGGGTGCGGCCGATGTATACTTCCGAAAGGCAATGCCCCTGAGGGCGCTTTGACAGAGGGAATACAGATTATCGGAGTTGAGAGTCTAAGACAGGCAGTGGAATATCTGAGGGGAGAGACAAGGATCCTTCCAGAGAGCGGCATCCAGTGGGAAAGATATACGAATCCGCTGGCAGATCCGGTTGATTTTTCAGATATACAGGGACAGGAATCGGTGAAGCGAGCTGTGGAAGTGGCAGTGTCAGGCGGACATAATCTGTTATTGATCGGGCCTCCGGGCAGCGGGAAGTCCATGATCGCGCAGCGGATTCCGACGATTCTGCCTTCTCCTTCCCATGATGAGAGTCTGGAGATCACGAAGATATACAGTGTGCTTGGACTGGTGGATAAAGAACGTCCGCTCATTACAGGCAGACCTTTTAGGAGCGTACATCATACGGTGACAAAGTCTGCATTGGCCGGCGGAGGACTCGTACCGTCTCCGGGAGAGATCAGTCTGGCTCATGGCGGCGTGCTGTTTTTGGATGAGTTGGCGGAATTTAAAAAATCAGTGCTGGAGGTGTTAAGACAGCCTCTGGAGGAGCGGAAAATCCATATCAACAGAGCGCATGGAAATTATGTGTTCCCATCTAATTTCATGCTTGCCGCCGCGATGAACCCATGTCCTTGCGGCAATTTTCCTGATTTTTCACGGTGCAGCTGTACGCCGTGGCAGATTCAGCAGTATCTTTCGCGTGTCAGCCAGCCGTTTTTAGACCGGATCGATATCTGTGTGGAAGCTCCGAGAATCCAATATGAAGAGATTCGAAAGAACGGCAGCCAGGAGACGTCAGCCGATATACGCAAGAGAGTGGAAGCGGCGAGGACTATTCAGCAAAAGAGGTATGAGGGGACGGGAGTTTGGTGTAATTCTATGCTGGGCATCAGACAGATCGAGAAATTCTGCCGTTTAGGGAGCGGGGAAGAGGAGCTGATGAAACAGGCATTTGCCGCGCTTAGCCTGACAGCCAGAACCTATCATAAGATTCTCAAGGTGGCAAGGACGATTGCGGATATGGAAGGCGCAGGAGAAATTGGTATGCCGCATCTGAAGGAAGCAATAGGATACCGGACAGTGGATAAGAAATATTGGGGGAGGTAACTGCATATGATGTATGAATACTGGCTGGCATCCCTGTATGGGATATCTGCGGGAAAGAAAAGATGTTTGCGGGAGAAATTCAAAAGCGCAGAAGAGATCTATAATATAGAAGAAAGAGAACTGCGGGCAATGGGCATTCTAAAGGAAAAAGAAGTACGGGCAGTTACGGGGGCGAAAGAGAAGGATATTCGCGCAGAGTATGTTCGGATGGGAGAACAGGGGATTTCTTTTGTGCCTTATTTTTCGGAAAAGTATCCGAAGAGGGTGAAAAGGATTCCGAATCCGCCCTATGCTCTTTATGTGAAAGGGAAGCTCCCAGAAGAGGAGAAGACCTCCGCGGCGATTGTGGGAGCAAGGAGGTGTACGAATTATGGGGAAGAGATGGCGTTACAATATGGAGAGAAGCTGGCGAAAGCAGGAGTGCAGATCATAAGCGGCATGGCAAGGGGGATCGATGGCTTTGGCCAGAGAGGCGCATTGAATGGGAACGGGAGAACCTATGGAGTGTTGGGATGCGGCGCGGATATCTGCTATCCGAGAGAAAATTTTGGGCTTTATATGGATCTGCAGAGGGAAGGAGGCATCATCTCTGAACAGATACCGGGCACGAAGCCGCTTCCCGGATATTTTCCGGCGAGAAACCGGATCATCAGCGCATTGTCGGACGTGGTGCTTGTAATGGAGGCAAAGGAGCGGAGCGGTTCTCTGATAACTGCGGATATGGCGCTTGAGCAGGGGAAGGATGTGTACGCGCTGCCGGGACCGGCGGCAAGTCCCTTAAGCCAAGGGTGCCATCGGCTTATTCAGCAGGGGGCGGGGATATTGATCTCGCCGGAAGATTTGTTAGACGAAATGGATATCAAATATCTAAAAGACTTTCAAATAATAAACAAAAATAAAAAAAAGCTTGAAACAACAGAAAATTTATTGTATAGTTGTCTCGGTTTTACACCGAAAGACATCGATCGTTTATCGAAAGAAACGCAACTTTCGGCGAGGGAAGTTCTGGAACATCTGATCACTCTGGAATTACAGGGGACGGCGAAAGAAATTTCTAAAAACTATTATGTGAGAATTTAAATAAATTCACAGTGGAGGAAGTAATTTTATGGCTAGATATCTTGTGATCGTAGAGTCGCCTGCCAAGGTTAAGACAATTAAAAAATTTTTGGGAAGTAATTATGTGGTGACCGCATCCAACGGGCATGTAAGGGATTTGCCTAAAAGTCAGCTCGGGATTGACGTCGAGCATGATTTTGAACCAAAATATATTACGATCCGCGGAAAAGGGGAGATCCTTGCAAATCTGCGCAAGGAAGTGAAAAAAGCAGATAAGATATATCTTGCAACTGACCCGGACCGGGAGGGAGAAGCGATTTCATGGCATCTATCCAAGGCGCTGAAGCTGGAAGATAAGAAGATGTACCGCATCAGCTTCAATGAGATAACAAAAAACGCGGTAAAAGCTTCGCTGAAAAATGCGAGAGAGATTGATATGGATCTGGTCGACGCCCAGCAAGCCAGACGTATGCTGGACAGAGTAGTAGGTTATCGGATCAGTCCGCTTTTATGGGCAAAGGTAAAGAGAGGCTTAAGTGCGGGGCGTGTCCAGTCGGTTGCTTTAAGGATCATCGCAGACCGGGAAGAAGAGATTAACCTGTTTATTCCGGAAGAATACTGGACGCTGGACGTCTGTCTAAAGGTGAAGGGTGAGAGAAAGCCTTTGACGGCAAAGTTCTACGGGACAGAGGATCAGAAAGTGACGATCCGTTCCAAAGAGGAGATGGAACAGATCGTAAAGGAAATTGACCTTGCACAGTTCACAGTAGAAGAGGTAAAAAAGGGCGAACGGACAAAAAAGTCGCCGGTACCTTTTACAACGAGCACTCTGCAGCAGGAAGCATCGAAAGGACTCAATTTTGCTACGGCTAAGACAATGCGGATCGCACAGCAGCTTTATGAGGGAATTGATCTTCTGGGCAACGGAACGGTTGGTCTCATCACTTATCTGCGTACGGACTCCACAAGGATATCGGAAGAAGCGGACAGGAATGTGTGCGAGTATATTAAAGAGCACTATGGCGAGCAGTTCGCGGCAGAAGGAAAATCAAAGGGAACAGATGGGAAGAAGATTCAGGATGCGCATGAGGCGATTCGTCCGACAGATGTGTCGAGAACGCCTGCAGCGGTGAAGGATTCCCTGACTAGAGATCAGTTCAGGCTGTATCAGCTTATATGGAAGCGTTTTGTGGCCAGCAGGATGCAGCCCGCAAAATATGAGACGACGTCTGTAAAAATCAGCGCGGGAAAGTACCGGTTTTCTGTGGCGGCTTCCAAGCTCTCTTTCGAGGGTTTCCGGACAGTCTATACGGAGGCCGGGGAAGGAAAGGAAGAGAGCAGCGTACTGTTAAAGGGGCTTGATAAAGACTCTGTTCTTACGAAAGAGAGTTTTGAGAGTAAGCAGCATTTTACGCAGCCGCCGGCTCATTATACGGAGGCGGCCCTTGTAAAGACATTAGAGGAACTTGGCATTGGACGGCCGAGTACCTATGCCCCGACGATTTCTACGATCATCAATCGCAGGTATGTGGCAAAGGAGAATAAGAATCTGTATCTGACAGAGATCGGCGAAGTTGTGAACAATATGATGAAGCAGTCGTTTCCGACGATCGTAGATGTGAATTTTACTGCCAATATGGAAAGTCTTTTGGACGGAGTTGCGGAAGGCAAAGTGAAATGGAAGACGATTATCGAGAATTTCTATCCGGATATTGAAGAAGCAGTAAAACATGCCGAGGAGGAGCTTGAGACGGTCAAGATTGAAGATGAAGTGACGGATGTGGTCTGTGAGCAGTGCGGACGCAATATGGTGATCAAATACGGACCTCACGGGAAATTCTTAGCCTGTCCCGGTTTTCCGGAATGCAGGAACACGAAGCCGTATCTTGAGAAAATCGGCGTGAAATGTCCGGAGTGCGGCAAGGATGTTGTCTTAAGAAAGACAAAGAAAGGGCGTAAATATTACGGGTGTGAGGATAATCCGGAATGTAGTTTTATGTCGTGGCAAAAACCGTCTGAAAAAAAATGTCCGCGCTGCAAAAGTTATATGGTGGAAAAAGGGAATAAACTATGCTGCGGCAATGAGCAGTGCGGATATGTGGAGAATAAATCCGACAACAGTAAGGAAAAAGCAGATTAGAAAAAACCGGAATTGCAAAAAGGGTGAATTGAAAAAGTAAATTCCACTTTGTAAGATTAAATTCCGCTTTGAAAAAG
>CAMNTQ010000061.1 GCA_946558695.1 uncultured Lachnospiraceae bacterium | reverse complement strand
AAATCCCTCCGGAAATTGAAAGCCTAAAACTCGTACCTTGTCCCATGTGAAAGCAGCAGCCCATCTGTCAATTCCACACATAAAATAACCGTGTTCTCATCCCCAAAATCAGTATGCCCGTTATCAATCCATTCAGAGAACACTTCTTTCAATCTCTTTGCAATCCTATGGTTTTCTTCCTTTCCAAAATAACCTAAATTTATCCCCCTGCCATGTGCGGTAAACCACTCACCAGCTATTGCAATCACAGGATTGTTTTCTAAATGTTTTATTTTATTTGAAAGCGCATAGGTAATAACATAAAACGCTCCATTCTCATAACAGGCATTTACATACCGTACATAAGGAACTCCCTTTTCCGCTGTCGCCAGCGCGATTACCATATCTTTTCCAAATCGCTCTGTCATTATTTTTCAGCTTCTTCACACATTTTTTTCATATGCCCATCTCCTTTACCGCTTCCAGGCCGGAAGATCAGAATTTATATTTCCTCTTTCAACAGAGAATACATTTTCATATCGATCACTTTCCCGTTTTTTACCGCATTATTTCTTAACGTCCCCTCATACTGAAAACCTGCTTTTTCCAGGACACGGCAGGATGCCATATTATACGCAAATGGCTCTGCATAAATACGGAGAATATCACTTTTCTCAAAAACATATCCACAGACCTGTTTTACAGCCTCTGTCATAATCCCTTTTCCCCAGTATCCTTCCGCAATATAATATCCTAGTACAGCATTGTATTAATTTCGAAGTGATAGGTGACTGAATTTTGTGTCAGCGCAAGGCGGAGGAAGGAGGCAATGCGGTGGCATTGTTGACTGACAACAACGAAGCGATGGCGCAAAAGGCAGGTGCATATTACTCGAAGATTAATGCAACGCTGTACTAGCTCGGCTGTCTGCCTGTGGATATTCCCCTGGCGGAAAACACCGATACTTCCCACCACCCGTCCATCTGCAATTATGGCAAAAGCAAATGTTTCATTTTCATCCGCAGACAGCATAGCAGAAATAAAATCCACTCCGTCTTGTTCCGTATAAGGATACGGCAACCCATCTCTAAGATTATCCTGTACTTTTCTATTGGAAAGAGCCGCCGCCAAATCCGCCGCATCCGCCAAATCCCATTTTCTTATTTTACAAATCACTTTTCCGCCTCCCTGATGGATCGTCTTCCATAACAGACTCTATTATACAGCATATCGCCAGCCAATGGAACGGACTTTCTAAGAACTTACCAAAAACAAATCAATACATATACAGCTACAATGTACTTACATAAGAAAACTCCGACATATATCAATATGCCCTTTGATACTCTTCACCGCCTGCCCCAGACTCCTGGCCCTCCCATGCTGATGGTACGGCTGGGAAGCCCTGTGCTTATGGAAAATAATACACTCCCCCTCCCCCGGATACTCCGGGTTATGGATATACCAGATATGCCCCGTATTCTTCGACCGAATCGTCACATCATATTCTTCCGCCAGAATATCATTCCGCCGCCCCTGGCTGCTGACCTTCTCATACCGCTCCGCCAGCACCGCCGCCTTCTCACTTGGCAGAAGCGTCCCCGCCCCGAACCCCAGCTCTTCCAGCCACAGCCCCTTCAACATAATCGTCGGCGTCGGCTTATAATTACGCCCGCTCTGCTCATACACCTTAATCTTCCGAACTTCCTTCTTCATCTATATCACGTCCTTTCCACCGGCCCGCAAACCGGACTCTCCATTGCTTCTCCGTCACTGAACTAACCCTGGGATTTTACAGAAACCGCTCCAGGCGCAACAGCCCGTGCCTCTCTCTGTAAAACAGAACTATTTGTTTCCGAACGAAACGATATGCCATCTATAAAAAATCAAAAACTCCGCTACACTAAAACTTCATGCGGTCATTGCGTTAAAATGGGCGCATCAGAACGGACAGCTCACGATCCCGTTCTCAACACACCACTATTACGAAAATCTGAAATGTATGACAGAAGACCCTCTGACACAAGAAGAGATGGCTGCTATAGCAGCGCTTGACTGCAATAACCGCCTTGTCAAAGGCCACGTGTTCTTATGGGAAGGCGCCAAAGACTGGCATGCCCTGTGGGACGAGGACGGTGTAATCGTCAGTTAGTGTTTTGATGAACATGCTTTCAAAAGTGCATGTGTAAAATACAGGCGCAAATAGACTGCGCTGAGGCTTTTACACATGCACTTCAGGAAAGCATGCCTGTATCCATCCCCGCGTATTATTTTAATCCTCTCATCATGCGGGAAGAGATCAGGCATTCATCTCCATTGACCATATGAATGACCCGGTTCTGAAAATCAATCTCTTTGATATTATCTTTGTTCACCAAAAACGAGCGATGACAGCGGTAAAAACGCCCGTCCACCTGTCTTTCGATCTCTTTGATCTTCCCTAAAAATTCCATCTGACGGTTTCTGCAATGAAGTATAATCTTGTGTACATTCGGAGACGTCTCAAAAAAGAGAATATCGTCATAATCTACCGTAAATACCTTCTCATTTATTTTCACAGAAAAATTCGCATGCACTTTATTATTAGCGGACGCGAATCGTTGATTCGCCTCAAGAATACACTCGTATATTCTTTTCTCAAGATCCTCCGGTACATCCTTCAAGATGAAGTCCAACGCCTCTAATTTGTATATGAACGTCATGTAACTCATCTCCGAGTGGGTTGTAACAAAAACAATAAATCCTCTTGGATCATATTTCCTGATTTCCTGCGCCAGGGTCAATCCTGTCATATCCGCACCCAGGGCAATATCCAGAAAATATATTCCAACATCTTCTGTTTCCTTCACTTTTTCGAGGATCACATGCGGATCTTCAGAAACACACCAAAGTTCCATATCAAGTTCTTCCATAAGAACTATATTTTCGATAACCTGCTGTATTTTATTTCTTTGTACTTCTATATCTTCACAAATATATATCTTTAACATACTGCGCTCCTTACGGCTGCCGCCTTACCTAAGCAAACCAAAGACTTCCGGCTGTACCGGGGACATTTCCTGTCTGATATCATTATCACGAAAGGATCAGTATTTGTCAACAAAAAATGCCCCTCTCATTTCCAACAACGCCGATCGTTATACCTATAATATTAATTCAGCACAATCGCGTTGACAGCTTCGATAAGATCGACGGCATAGCTTCTGTTCACCAGCGACAGCGGATTCCCGTCAACGACCGCAAGACAGTTATTCCCATCATACCGGTACAGTTCGATCCGAACTTCCGGCTGATTCTCATTATCGATCTGCAGGGTCAGACTGATCTCCTCCTTCCCTGCCGGCACCTTCTCTGTAAATTCAGACACGGATAAAGAATTAAGGGCGTCCCGCAGTTCATCCGTGTTGATTTCTTTCTCCTGATAATACCAGACGTTCTCCTTCCCCTCTTCTTTTACTGTCAGCTCGTACTCTTTGTCTTCTAGGGTTATCTCCGCCTTAATGATATCATCGAAATCCGCCCATATCACCTCCTGGTGACGCAGATCGCTGCAGGATGCTTCCATCAGGTCTTCATAATCCAATCCGCTGATCTTATATATGATCTTCGATTCACCGATCCGGGCATATGCAGTTATCTCTTCTTCCTGGTCTGTATCTTCCTCTTTCTCTTTTGGGCCGCGGGAAATATGAAGCACGGCCGTCCCTTCTTGCTCTTCCCCGCCCTCATCATCCGACACGCGGTATTTAAAGGACACATCCAGATCCGGTTTATCCAGTCCGTAAGCTTTAAGTTCATCATCCGTTACATTATAGGACACATAATCGGTCAGATTCAGTTCGCTGATAACCTCCATATATCTGTCAACATTTTCCGTATCAAGCGGAATTTCTTCTCCGTCTTCCTCCGCAAAAAATACGTCTTCCTCACTATAAGTAATCTTATTGTCTTCTTTATATACGGCTTTATAATTCTCGCTGCCAGCAAACTCTATCTCTGTAACAGAATCAAACTTTGGTATCTCATCATGCTGTATCATCTCGCTAAGCTCAATATCAAATGCATTCAGCGGATCCTCCTGTACCAGGTACACATTGCCGTCTCCCACAGATACATACCGTTCCTCATCCATTTCGCTGTAATTGCCCAGAGATATCTCATAGTTCTCCTCTCCCGCAGCGATCTTGATCTTGCACAGAGGATCATCAAGACCATACTGGCTTAAGTCTTCGGCATCTTCAATGATAAACGAGACGCCGAGAGACTCAAAATTCTCCAACAGCCCGCCGATCTTCTCCTCATTTACCGGGAAATTCTCGTCTTCGTCATACAGCCATGTCTCATCCTTATGGAAAGCAAATGTTCCCGATCCGCATTCCCACGAAACAGAGGTTACGTCTTCGCTCTTAAGTTCCATGATGATCT
This sequence comes from uncultured Lachnospiraceae bacterium, assembly GCA_946558695.1. Lineage (GTDB taxonomy): Bacteria > Bacillota > Clostridia > Lachnospirales > Lachnospiraceae > MD308. The sequence goes on along the minus strand of CAMNTQ010000061.1, from coordinate 9,714 downwards.
CATCGCTGTTTCTGATCTTCTCCTTGCGTTCTTCGTATTTACTGACTCCCAGAGTCAGCACACAGCAAATCAGCAATACTCCAAGAAGCATGTATAATCTTTTAGACCTGTTCATTCTGCCGCCTCCTTCTGCTTATCATTATACAAATCCCTGTTCCGAGAAATGCCAGAGGGAATCCTCCGATCATGAGCACTTTGAGCAGTGAGGCTGTCGATTCGCTGATGGTAAGATAATTATAACTTAACGATTTGCTGCGGACCGATACCGCCTCCCGTTCTCCCATAAGAGATGACAGGGCATTCATTCCCAGATTCAGATTGGCCCCGGAGGAATAGGAATTATAGGTATCATCAAACAGATTCGAGGATGCAAACCATACGATCTGCCCTTCATTTCCGCAGTCTACAGATACAGCCAATGCAAAGGGCCCATCAATATCTCCTTCTTCCTTTTCATAGGTAGAAATGTCATAACCCGCCTTCTTGCTGTACGACGTCTCCGACGCCGTCAGAAGCTCTGTCACCGCGCCGGAAGTATCCGACACCTTTAACCCCTGTGCGATCGGCATGACGGCGTAATAATTCTCATCGATCAACGGCCTGGTAATCTCGCTTTCACAAATATCAGGAAGCAGAATATACGGCGCCTGGAATGCATAGTGCTCACGGTCGGACTCTACCACGACCCCATCCGCCGCTTCCACGTTATAGTCCTCCAGAAGACTGCCAAGATTCTCAAGCTGTCCTTCTTTTGACGGCCCCGCCAGAACCATAAGCTTACCGCCGCCCTTCACATACTCCGATAATATATCTTTTTCTTCCGCGGAAATATCATTGGCAGGCCCATAGATCAGAACACAGTCCGCCTCTTCCGGTACGGAATCTTCATTCAGAAGTGAAAATGCAGCCGTTTCTATATTCTCCCTTTCTATCTGCTCGCTGAACACCAAAGACAGCTCCGCTTCTCCATGACCTTCCAGTATATAGAGCTTCGGCAGTTCTTCGCTCACCGCATAGTCGATGGCCGAGGTGATCGCACCTTCTCCGTCAAAGGATGTATCATAAGAATATGAAGACATATTTTCCTCTGTCAGATAAATGTCACTGTAACTGATATAACGGCTGCGTTCGCCGCATTCCACGATCAGGCTGTTGTTCGGCACTTCCTCGGAAGTATACTGGTCTGCAAAGGTCGGATACACATCCGGATTCTTTTTCACGATCTTAATATGCTCTGACAGGCTTTCATATTTTTCCAGAAGATTCTCAATCACATCATCTTCCTTGTCAGCCTGAACGATCCAGTAGATCGTCACATCCTTTTTGAGTGCATTTACGACGGCCTTCGTATTGCTTGTAATTGAATAGAGCTTCGCAGAGCTGATGTTCATACTGCGTCATTGCAGCCGGAAGTATGGATGCAAATATATTCACGACCACAAGGATAGCCAATACGATTCCTGTCATTGCCAGAGAATACGAACCGCCCTTAAGCGCAATCTGATTATATTTTTGCTTCATTAGTTGTACCTCCTTTTTTCAAGGGACTGTACGGAAAGGAATAAAAAGAATATAATCACAGTTATGTAATAGATGATCGCCGTCAGGTCAAATACACCGTTTACAAATGTATAGAACCTCTCGAACAGAGATAATTTTGTCATGATATCCGGCACCAGCCCTTCAAACCTGGAACTGTCCGCGAAATATATGATCACAACGGCAAGCATGATCAAAATACTGATCCCATACGCAAGATTCTGGTTCTTCGTCAGATGACGGATGACAAATCCAAGCAAGACCGCGGTCACAATAAGCGCGGCTGCAGAACCGGATGCAGTCGCCGATACATATTCCGCCAGCGTAACACTGTAATAGTTAAGCAGGATAACAGGGACGGCAATTCCGGCAGCAAATCCCTGATTCTCCGTCAGAGAAGAAATAAACGTCCCCGCAGCGATCATTGCCGCTCCCATCATAAAAAACGCAAACAGCGAACCATAGGACGTGGGCAGATACACCTCGCCGAACTGCGCAAATATAAGCGGATAGACGGCGACTATGCACAACGGAACCAGATAGACGGTAAGAAGCGCGAAGTATTTCCCCATCACGATCTGCGACGTCCGTATGGGGAGCGAGTATAGAAGCTGGTCCGTTTTCTGTTTCCGCTCTTCCGCGATCACACGCATCGTTAATATGGGTATGATAACCGCGAAGCCAAGGCATACATAGCCTAATACATACTCAAAATTGGCTACCGCCGACTGTATATTATAGATCAATGCCCCGATTCCCACGAATGCCAACAGAAACGCCGAGAAAATATACGCTGTCAGCGAATGGAAATACCCGGACAGTTCATGCTTAAGTACTGCGATCATTCTTCAGTCACCCCGCTTTCCCCTTCAGTCAATTCAATAAATACGTCTTCTAAATTTGCCTTTCTGGAAGATATCTCTAAAATAGCCTTTTTCCTGTCCGCAAAAGCAAAAAAGAGCTCTCTGCAGATATCTTTTACATTCTCAGACTCCGTCCTTGCAAATACCTTAGTTCCTCCGTCTTCCTGTACCTGAATCTCCCATTCCGCTATATGGCTGATACCGCCGAGCACTTCGCCGATCTCTTCCTCCGAAGCTTCCGCCGTAAAGGAAATACCGTTCGATGCCAGCAGAAGCTTCTCCAAATTCTCCGGCCTGTCAAAGGCAACCAGCTTCCCCTGCGAGATAATCAGGACCTTCTCGCAGATCGCCTGAACCTCCGATAAGATATGGGAGCTTAATATCACCGTATGATTTTCTCCAAGCTGCCTGATCAGGTCACGGATCTCTATGATCTGAATCGGATCAAGCCCAACTGTAGGCTCATCAAGTATAATCACCTCAGGGTTCCCAAGCAACGCCTGCGCGATCCCCACTCTCTGCCGGTATCCTTTTGACAAGGCAGAAATCAGTCTGTCCTTCACATGCCCGATCTTAGCCTGCCTCAATACCTCTTCAATCTGTCTTTGAAGCTCCCGGCCCTTAAGACCTTTCGCCTCGCCTACAAATCTCAGATATTCCGCAGGCGTTTCATTCATATAGAGCGGCGGCTGTTCCGGCAGATATCCGATCGCTCTTTTCGCCTGCTCCGGCTCCTCAAAGATATCATGCCCGTTGATCCGTACACAGCCTTCCGTCGCCGACAGGCAGCCCGTCATAATATTCATCGTGGTAGATTTCCCGGCTCCGTTAGGCCCCAGAAATCCGTATACATGCCCCTCGTCAATTTCAAAAGACAGATCGCTCACCGCCGTAAAATCGCCGTAGCACTTCGTCAGATGCTCAACTGTTATCATAGCAACCCTCCTACATAAATAATTTCGGTTTTCAGTCAAGACGTATATTTCCAAAGGAAAGTATGCGGTCCGTATAATTGTCATTTCTGCGGACAAGGGCCCGCACCCTTTCAATGAATTCTCTCGTAGAAAAAGGCTTCGGCAGGCACTCGTCCGCTCCTGCCCCCAAGCCCGCCACCCGTTCTTCAATCTCAGCCTTCGCGGTAAGCATCATGACCGGAATGCCTGATCTCTCTGATCGGATCGTCTCCAATACCTTTATGCCGTTAACCCCCGGCATCATAGTATCCAGTAAATATTTCAGTCCCTCGGCAAGCTGTACTTCATTCTCTGCAATTAAAATACGCATAGCAAATTCTCCTTTCCCATTAAATACATTTTCGATATCTGCGGCCGCAGCAATCGAACCTCAAAGACCAATATGATTCAATTGCTCCAAAACTTCTTTTAATCTCTTCTCCAGATCCGCCTGCGTCTGCATATCATGGAGCTGCATTGCCAGACGGATCTGCATATTAAGGGAACATTGCTGATCTTTCAGCATTGTAAATTTTGTCTTCCTGATATCCAGCGAAGGACTTGCAATTTGATCATTTCCCATCTATAATTCTCCTTTCAATCTCCAATTAAATACCTTTTTCCGGTCTTCATTTTAAAAACACATGTTAAACTATATCTAAACTCCCCGCTTCAAAATGTGAAAAATATGTGAAATAACCTGATTTTTTAATTCCAGTTTAACTTTCTATGCTACAATTTCTCTACTGGACAATCGGTGATGTCCCGAATAGAAAATGAAGGAGAATTTCTATGCTGCAGATCTTAATCGTAGATGATGATAAGAATATACGCCGTTATCTGGGGGCTGTTCTATCAGATGCCGGATATTCCATTTCCAGTGCGGACTGCGCCCAACAAGCGTTGGATATTATGGAGAATACTAGGATTGACCTGATTGTACTGGATATCATGATGCCAGGTATGGACGGCTGCGCTTTTACAGAACTTCTGCGGGACTGTAACAATGATATCCCTATCCTGATGCTCTCTGCAAAGCAGCTTCCAGAAGATATAAAGAAGGGATTCCTGTCAGGAACCGACGACTATATGACCAAGCCTGTAGACGAAGACGTTATGCTTCTACGAATCAGAGCTTTGCTCAGAAGGGCTAAGATTATCTCCGACCGCAGACTTACGGTCGGTTCAACCATTTTAGATTATGATACGCTGACGGTTAAAAACAAAGAGATCTGTCAACTGCTTCCCCAGAAAGAATTTCAGCTCTTATACAAGCTTCTGTCCTATCCGAATAAAATATTTACCCGAATACAGCTTATGGAGGATATCTGGGGCCCTGCCTCCGATTCCACGGACGCTACGGTCAGCGTCCACATTAACCGTCTTAGAAAACGCTTTGAAGCCTGTACTGATTTCTCGATCGTCACGATCAGGGGGCTTGGATATAAAGCGCAGGTAGAGGAGGAATTGGTATGAAAAAACGTGCGGGCGTCCGTATCAAGATCACTTTATTAACAACAGGTTTCGTTTTTATCTTACTGGTTCTGACCATGTTTGCCAGCAACGCTATTATAATCTTTGCCATAAAACATGGATGGATCACGGCCAGACCAGAGCAGTCCATAATACCTTTCCTGTTCCAGAGCGGAATCATCAGCATTATTATCGGCACAGCCATTTCCCTTTTTATGAGCCGCCTTCCCCTGCGCCCTCTTCATACGCTGATCCAGGCAATACATGAAGTTTCTGTTGGGAATTATGACGTGAAGATCCATCTGGAGCATCCGAGGGAATTCCAGGAGCTTTCAGAATGTTTTAACCAGATGACGGCTGAGCTGGCCGGAACAGAGATGTTCCGCTCTGATTTTATTAATAATTTTTCCCATGAATTTAAGACGCCGATCGTCTCTATCCTTGGCTTCGCAAGGCTGCTTCGAAGCCAGGTGCCGGACGGTTGCCAGAGCCGGGAATATCTGGACATTATCATAGAGGAATCCCGGCGGCTCTCCGATCTGTCCGCAACTGTGTTAAATCTCTCAAAGGTGGAAAGCCTTACCCTTCTGACCGACAAGACCGTCTATTCCTTAAGCGAACAGATCCGGGAATCCATCCTGCTTCTGGAGAGTAAATGGTCGAAAAAACAGATTAATTTTGACATTGATATGGAAGAAGTCATAATCACGGCTAACGAACCGCTCCTGAAACAAGTCTGGATGAATCTGCTGGACAACGCAGTCAAGTTCTCCCCTGCCGAGGGACGCATCACTATAACTCTGCGTTTAAATATCGGAAACGCAGTTTTCACTGTAAAGGATCAGGGGGAAGGCATAGATGATAAGACGATAAAATTTATCTTTGATAAATTCTATCAAGGCGACACATCACACAATATAGAAGGCAACGGACTTGGCCTGCCCCTTGTAAAGAAAATATTAGAATTACACAGAGGAGAAGTCTCTGTACAGAGCCAGGCCAAAAAAGGATGTATTTTTATTGTCAGACTTCCGGTATGAAGCCAGATCTCTAAATTCTGCATGGCTTTTTCACAATATACCTTTTGCACCCTATTTATAAATAATATCATTATATATCAACAATTACCGGCTTATGTTTTGCAAACGACAGAAATCTCTCAATGATATCCTCAGTCCTAATTTTCATGTAACAGGTTGTTGTTCCATCACTGCATCCATAGAATTCTTCATCTGCCGCCTCTTTATCTATAATTACCTGCACATCCCTATCCTGATCCAGCAATGTTCCAAATACCGTTGCCGCACCAATCTTATTCCCCAGCATCTCCTCCATCATTTCTGCAGGAGCAAATGATACTCTGGAAATCCCCAGTGCACTGCTGAAATGCTTAGTGTCAAAGACCTTTCTCCCTGCAGTAATAAATAGATAGAAAATCGTTTTCTTACGATTGCATAAAAATAAAGTTTTTACCATCTTCATATTTAGTTTCTGGTCAATCAATACGCAGTCATCCATAGTAACTGCTTCATCTGTCTCTACCCGCTCATAGGGAATCTTAAGCTGCGCCAGGGCTTTATAGAAAAGGATAAGAATATTGTTGTCTCCGACATTTTCAGAAATAATCATCTGGAACCAGATATAAGATTTACAACATGGGATGATTATGCCATTATGTCCATGGTTGAAGCGGGGCTTGGTATCAGTATTCTTCCAAATCTTGTTCTCCAAAGGATTCCTTACCATATCGAGATTAAAAGACTGGAAATACCAACATATCGGAAAATTGGTCTTGCCATGTTGGACAAAAAGAGAATTTCTGCAGCCACAAAAGAATTTTTAAAATATCTGGACAGGTTATGAACGACTTACATAGATAATCACAACAACCGTAAATAGGCAGGAAAAAGCTATCCTCTGCCACAATAGGGGATAGCTTGTGTAACTTGTAAACTATTTTGCATTTCCACCTGTTTTTCACTGTACCCCCAAATATAGGCTACCGAAATGTAGACTTAAGCGCGTGCTGTATTCGCTACAGTGAGTTTATTCACTAACTCTTTTTCCATGCGGGAAAGGATGAAGGACACAAAAAGCACTGCCAATGCAACTACGGCAGGGAAAAGGACGCTCTCTGCATAAAAGAGCTTCAATACAGCCGGAGTTGGTTCCTGCCCTCCAGTATAATGAAACAAAGCAAGCAGTCCGGAAGCGACAACAGAACTGACTGCCTGACCGAACTTCTGGCCAAAAGTATAGAGGGAAATAACAACGCTTGGATTATTATCGCCTTGAAGCTGACCATATGTTGCTGCGTCCAATTTACATTGATGGAGCATGTTAATAATATAGCTGGATCCACTTCCCAAAACAACCATGCATACTGCAAACATCATCAAATGACTGTCTCCAAACAGAATTCTGGGAATGCTGGATACGATGAATAGAATGGCACCGATCCGAATCGTTGTTGCATTGCCAAATCGTCTGGCAAGAACACGCATCGTCGCAATGCCAAGCAACATACCGATAACAGTACCGATTGAATAGATACTCATTAAACCTTCATTTTTCATATTATATCTTGCATAGAAGACAAGAGAGCTGCCTACAATACCAGAAAGAAGCATGTACATCAGACATATCAAAACGACAAGGATACAATATTTATTCTGAGCCGCGGACTTAATCAGCTGAAATGCGCCTATACTCTTGTCTGCTTTTTGTCCGCTCTTATCTTCTGTCGTTGAAATAATACCCTTGCTTGTATCAGGATCCAGCCCTTTTGTATTATGGTAGATAATAAGGCTGCTGACCGTCACAAGAATACCAATCATAACAGCAAGGACAAAGAACCCAACCATCATACGGTTTTCACCAAAGCTACGCACGAACGGCATAGTAACGGCAGGAATTAAAGCATTTGACACCGCACTTGGAATAGCGACAGTCTGTTGAAGCCGAACACGTTCACTGCGATCCTGTGTGATACTAATCTGCAGAGAAGCCGTCGGAATACCAACAGCTGTCTGCGCCATCCCCAAGAGAATATAGACTACGCCGGCCCAAAAGATACGTCCTGGTGTTGCCCAACTCGGACAGATATAACAAAGCGACACAAATACACCGCATGGGACAGAAAGGCGCTTAAGCCAAAATCGTGATTTTCCTTCCTTTGAACGGGTTTTGTCAACGATCACACCCATCATAGGATCATTAATCGTATCCCAAACACGGGCAATCATAAAGATCACAGTTGCCGCTGCCGCAGGAATTTTAATAACATCTGTGTAAAAAAATAGTAAAAAGTAGTTGTTAAGCATCCACATGGAATCAAATGCAAATTGATAAAGGGCATAACTCGCAAGTATTTTTCCCGAAAGCTTTTTCGTTTTGTTTGACACAATATTTCCTCCATTTCTTGTTTTAAACACACTCTAACGCAGAATCCATCTATAAGTTTTCTCTTTTCTTCCGTCCAGTTCAATTTCATCTTCTACAACAGTAAATGCTTCTCCAAAGCCGTCCTTATCCGGTATCACAAGTTTTCCGGCTTTCATATCCTCGAATTCTTTAAGCCCTTCTTCTCCCAGACGTTCTCTGATAAATTCCGTCCAGACCATCTCTGTCATAAGACTCTTCTTCGGCATAGTATAAAGGACAGTGATTTCATCAATGCTTCCTTTTCCCGCCCTATTAAGCTGCGCCTCTACATTTGAGAGATATACGAAGCCTCTTCCATAAGGCACTGTCTGAGCCCTTCTGTCCTTCCACTGAATCGCCGGTATCTCCATATTGGGGACTTCCCTGTATATATTGTCCAGATACCTTTCTTTGCCTCTGCGGTTCATCTGCCGGACTGTATATTCTGCGTCCAAAAATCCTGCCCGATACGGCAACACCGTTGAATAATACTCCGCAATCCCTTCCGAATACCATGTTCCGGTTCCGGTTACCGTATCGTCAAAAAACGGCCAATTATGAACCATCTCATGCGCCAGCGTTGCATACCATTCTTCTACATCTACTGTCCCCAAAGCACTGTAGCCGGATATAAAAGAACGTGCCGCCGCCGAACCGCCTCCGCTGTATTCAAATGGATCTCTGCGGAGTATAATACGATATTCCGAATCGTTGTCCTGGAAAAACTCCGCCATATATTCAAACAGCTTTGCCAAACGCTTTGTGACACTGCGAACGTTAAAGGTTGGCTCTCCAAACCAGTAAATCCCAAAATCACCTTCCTCTTCACACTCCATTACCCCGCAGGCAAAAAATGTAAACCGGATGTCCCATGGCGTCAATTCCTTTTTTGTATCTCCACGCCCATAAGACCAGATAGCCCTTGCATCTTTTGGCATTTCGCTCATATCCCATTGCAGGTCAAAAAGTAAGTTTTCCGTTGTATAGGGCAGGATAAATGCAAAACACCCCGATCCATTGAGACCGTACGGCTCATTGCGGAAATCATAATATGGACTTGACCGGTACCCTTCTGGAAGAATCCTAGGATAGATACGGTAGCTGTAGCATACCTGGCCTTTCACTTCACGTTTAAAATATAGGCCTTTATAATTAATCCCGCCCCAGTTTGACGGAGATTCTCTGATTTCAAACGGAATCTCACCCATATCATCACTGACCTTAAGTTCTTCATACTCCGGAAATGGTATGAGATTTTCCCATGCATCACTGCAGAAGTCCAATGCCGGTTTCTTGCCCTTTATTGTCTCTGCTGCTATCTTTGCATTAATATCCACTGCAGTCACTGTATTATCGGACCAATATGGTTTTATCGTAAATTTTAATTTTTCCATCTTTTTCTCCTCTGTTGGTAGTGTCAAATCTACCACTATATTTTTTGTTGCAAACCTTATAATTCCAAG
>CAMNTQ010000060.1 GCA_946558695.1 uncultured Lachnospiraceae bacterium | reverse complement strand
TATCGGAAGCTCCACCCGCACTTCTGTCAGCTCGTCTGCATTACTGATTCCAAACAGCAGCAGCATTGCGGCCTTTGTCGCCGCCTGGGCGCATGTTCCGGTGGTGTATCCCCGTCTTAAGCTCTGACTGCACATTTTTTGTCCTTCCATTCCGGCATATTCCTTTATTCTGTTTTAAAAGTATATCACAAAAAAGCATCAAATCAAACCGCACATCTATCCGAATCTGCATATCGCCGCCGTCCCTTCCTTTTCCGTCGATACATAGCGAATCTTCCACCCATGTACCGCCGCAATCTCCCGGCACACCTGAATGCCATAGCCATGTTTCCCCGCACGTCTGCCCGTCAGTTCCTGCCCTTTATTAACTGCTTTTATAAGTTTTTCGTCCATCGGTTCCCCGTCATTCCAGACACGGATTTCCCTTTCATCTACCGTGATCCTCACCCGACACCCGGCATTCTTTGCATTTGCGGTCAGATTTTCTAACAGACACTTTACAAGCGTCTCATCTCCATTCAGATAATTGTTCCGGCAGTCTGTCTCTATATCCTGATACTTATCTTCAAGTCCTCTAAGAAGTCTCCTTACGTCAATCCGATCAATCTGGAGCGCGCCTTCCCTCACGTTTCCCATAATCAGCAGTTTTTCTGTAATGCTTTCCAGATTCTTCGCACTGTCCACAATCTGCTTTGCGGCAAAGAAGCAATCCTCTTTTGTCAGCTTACCCATCATAAGATATTCTGCATATCCCCGGATTCCCGTAAGAGGCGTCCGAAGCTCATGGGCGATCTGATTCACCGGACGGTTGATCCGCCGCATCATATAATATAGGAAAATGCCGATGCCTGCCGAAAACAGCAGGCCCGCAGTACAAAAGATCCACATTCTTCTTGTCTGAAGCCGTGTTAATTCCGTAAGGCTTTCTGCATAGTTTACCTCTATGGCATCTCCACCCACTTCCTTCTTCTCTCTTATGATCAGAAAACGTCCGCCTTCCATCTTTTTAATATCCACAGTCTTTTCGCACTCAAGCCCCTCCGGATAATAATCTGTCACAACGTATGAATTCATCCGTATCCGGACCTGCACACCTGATTTCTTATATCCTTTTGCCGCATCCTCCAGATTCATGCTCATGCGGCTGACTTCTCCATCCTTAAGTCCGGCCGCAAGGTAAAGTAAACCTTTTTCGCTTCTTTTCCCATGCTCCACCCACTGCTTTAGTTCATTCTGCGAAATATAGCCATCCAGCAGCAGAAGTCCCCCGCAGATAACAACCAAGAATAATGCATAGATGGTCAAAAAATTTTTCTTCCAGATCTGCATCCTATATCTCCAATCGATATCCGTATTTGAAAATCGTCTTAATATCCTTTTCCAGCCCTAATTTTTGTCTAAGCCTTCGGATATGCACATCCACTGTCCTGTCATCCCCGTAATAATCCATTCCCCACGCAAGGTCAAGCAGACGTTCCCGTGAAAGAGCAATATTCTTGTTGATCAAAAGAATCTTTAAAAGTTCAAACTCCCGGTTCGTAAGCTCCACAGCCCTCCCGTCTCTCGCCGCAGTGCCAGCCGCCAGGTTCACTTCCACATCCCGGATCACATAGATATTCTGCTCCTTGTGAAAACGCCGCAGCACTACTTGGACTCTGGCGAGAAGTTCTTCCATGGCAAAGGGCTTTACGATATAATCCTCTGCCCCTCCCACAAGCCCCTTCACCCTGTCCGTCACTTCGTCCCGCGCCGTCACACAGATCACAGGGATGTCTCCGTAATCTTCAGACAGCCGCCGCATCAGCGAAAACCCGTCCATATCCGGGAGCCCGATATCCAGCAGAATCAGATCGGCTCTTTTCTGTTCAAGCAACAAAAGGGCCTCCCGGCCATGAAAAAGCCGTAAGCCCCTGATGTCCCGTCATAGACAGGGTTCTGCGGATCAGCTCATTTATCTTTTTATCGTCTTCAATGATCAATATATCTGCCACGATCGGTCACTCCTTTGGATGATCGGAGGTCATATACGCCTCTTCGCCAATCTGCGCCAACTGCTCTGGTGTCAGATCAGAGATGACCGCACCTTTGGGATTGATTCCAAACTCCTTGCACATACTCTCAATCACAGCCTTCCCCTCCCCAAAAGCGTAGATCTCGCAGATATAGATCTCCAGAGAAGATATCTCGCGCACCGCATTCTTTTCGTCCGCTTCTTCGTCAAGCAAAGCACACTCTCCCATGTTTTTCCGAAGCCACAATGCCTCCTCGTAATCCCGCATTTCCCGTGTGACGTCTTTCATCCGAACGGTATCAAAGTCGATATGAGACTTACTGCAAACTTCTTTTACAATCTCCTCATCAGCAACCGCATCTTTATACAGCATTTTTTGCTGTGCGTCTACCGAAAAATACAGCGGAGCGGGTTCATCCTCCGCGTCCTCTCCCTTCTGCTGGGTGACCGCAAACTCTTTATCCGCAGCCTGCGTAACCATCTTTTCCGTGCGGCTCCTTGACCAGCCTATTCCCATCGCCAGTCCTGCCGTCATACATACTGCCATCCCGGCAGCGATCAACAATACTCTGTACCTTCTCCATTTTCCGTTCATAATCTTTGCCCCTTTCTCATAACGGTGCGGCATTCAGTGCCGGCTCCCGATTTCGCTTTACAGCCATATCATAAAATACAGTTGTTGCAAAGTTATTACAGAGCAAGATACTACTCTTTTGAATTATTCCTACGTCAAATCACCAACATCGCATCCCCGAAAGAAAAGAACCGATATCTCTCCTTCACCGCTTCTTCATAAGCCGCCAGCACATTCTCTCTTCCTGCCAGCGCGCTCACCAACATAATAAGCGTCGACTCCGGCAGATGAAAATTGGTGATCAGCCCGTCAAGCGCTCGAAACTCATATCCCGGATAGATAAAGATATCTGTCCACCCGCTCTTTGCCTTTAGATGTCCGCTTTCATCCGCCGCAGACTCGATAGTGCGGCAGCTCGTCGTCCCCACACATATAACCCTGTTCCCGGTTTCCTTTGCCCGGTTAATCTTCTTCGCAGCCTCTTCGTCAATTTGATAAAACTCCGAATGCATATGATGATCCGTGATCTCGTCCACCTTTACCGGGCGGAACGTCCCCAATCCTACATGCAGCGTAACCTTTGCAATCTCAATCCCTCTTTCCTCAATCGCCCTTAAAAGCTCCGGTGTAAAATGAAGTCCCGCCGTAGGTGCAGCAGCAGAACCGCTATGCTTCGCATACACAGTCTGGTAGCGGTTCTTATCCTGAAGCTGGTGAGTGATGTAAGGTGGAAGCGGCATCTTGCCTAACTGATCCAGTATTTCTTCAAAGATTCCCTCGAAGGAAAACCGGATCAGGCGGTTTCCTTCTTCTACGATATCTATTACCTCTCCCGTCAGCAAACCGTCTCCAAAGCTTAGCTTAGCTCCTGCCTTCATCTTTTTTCCCGGTTTTACAAGAGTTTCCCATATGTTATTTTCTTTTCTTTTCAACAGTAATACTTCTATTTTGGCATCCGTTCCAATCTTAGAACCTAAAAGCCGGGCCGGAATCACCTTTGTATCATTGATAACAAGGCAGTCACCCTCTTTAAGATACTCTGTAATTTCTCTGAATACATGGTGAGAAACAGCCCCGGACTTCCTGTCAAGCACAAGAAGTCTGGAGCTGGAACGATCCTCTAACGGATCCTGCGCAATCAACTCTTCCGGCAATTCATAATAAAAATCCGTTCGTTTCATTGATCATGAATTCCTTTCTGTGATTCCTGACTATTCTCCTTGCCCGCATACGGAGCATCCCACGGCATCGAAGAATGATTGACCGGCATCTCGCTTTCTGAATTCATCTCCTGCTTCGGAACTCTCCCCATCGGCTCTGCAAGAGGCAGAAATACCTGCTCCATCTTAAAGACTTTGATCTTCTTCGCATAGATGACTCTTGTATCGCAGAGAATGTCATGGATTCCCCGTTTCTCTTTATCTATGCCGACCATAAGGTAGCCGGCACCCATAATCACGCTGTTAAGGAACCTTCCGACCGTCTCGCGGTATACCACTGTAAAAAGCCCTAATTTCTCCTCCCCATCCGCACGGATTACACGAAGATTCATTGCTTTTTTCCCGAGAGTCGTTCCTGTATAATAAGTGCAGAGAATAAAATATAATACTTCTGCCGCATACAGTACAATATCCTTCAGGTTATACTGGAACAATATATTTCCTCCCAGTACCGTCCCCTTAACTGCCGCCATAAAACCTGACATGATAAGACGCACAACCAAAAGCGCGGCAAACACGGTCATACTGTCTATCAGATAAGCCGCAAGCCGAACCCAAAAACCCGCATACTCATACTCTGTCCGGCTGTTATCGTAACTGTTCTGCATAATACATCAACACCCCGTTTTCTTTCTCCTCTGCGGTCTCTTTTAGTATCTGTGCTTCTGATTTCGGAACCAATTCAGACGCTTTTGAAAACAGATCGGCAAAGATATTCTCCTTTGATTTCGGCTGATAAAATTCACTGATTCCAAGCTCGCGGCTCATATCCGCTTTCATATCGTCAAACAGGCTGATCTCGTCGATAAGACCATTCTCCTTCGCCTGCTTTGCAGTATAAGTCCGCCCGTCCGCCAGAGCCTTCACTGCCTCCGCAGACATATCCCTTCCCTCTGATACCTTTGCTACAAAGTCCTCATAACACTCATTTACCTGAGACTGATAAATTTCAATCTGTTCATCCGTCATCTTGCTGCTGTCTTTATTCTTGCCGCTTGTAATACTGATATAGCGCATTCCAAGCTTTTCATAAAGTCCTGTTAAATCAAATCCAGACATGATAACTCCGATTGAACCCGTCGTTGTATTGGGGTTTGCATAAATCTTATCTGCAGGCATAGATACCATGTATCCGCCCGACGCTGCATAATGCGCCATATAATCCCAGATCGGCCGCCCGGTCTTTTCCTTATATTCCTGAAGCTTATCATACAACTCTTCCGACTCGTAGACCGCACCGCCGGGAGAATCTACGTAGAGCAGCATCCCTTTGTTATTCGTATCCGCCATCAGCTTGTCAATATAATCCAGTGTCGTAACATGCTGATAGCTTTGCGCCGTATCAAAAGCTCCCGTCTCGATCTGCTCTTCTATTATTCCCACCACATTGACCACTGCGATATAATCTTTCTTCGGTGCGTTAAATTCCACTCCATTCGTCAGTGACAGCATCTCCGTAACACTTTCATCCAGCGCCTTTTCCGATAAAGTGTTTGTAAGCACGCTGCTTACGCCAATCAAAATAAACAATCCGGCTGCCACCGCAAGGCCTATCATCTGCTTCTTATTCATGTGTAAAACCTCTTTTCCTATTTGCGAAGTTCAATTCCCATTGCTTCTAATGCTTTCAAGATCCGTTCCATCGCTTCTGATACTTCCGCATCTGACAATGTTTTATCCTTTGCCCGGAATACAATCGAATAAGCAATGGACTTATAACCTTCCTTAATCTGTGAGCCTTCGTAGATGTCAAACAGAGAATAACTTTCCAGATATGCTCCGCCCTTCTTCTCGATTACCGCCTCGATCTGTCCGGCCAGTATTTCCTTCGGCATCACCATACTGATATCACGGTTCACTGCCGGGAATTTTGCAAGCCCCACAAATTTTCGGTCAAAGGTAGCACGCTCCACGATTTCCGGCATATCAATCACCGCCACGTAAGCCTTCCCGCCGATTCCGTAAATATCCGCCACATCCGGATGTACTTCGCCAAGATATCCCATAACCTTGCCGTCATAGATGATATTTGCCTGACGCCCCGGGTGAAGAAATGGTTTATTGGCCTTCGGATCATAAGTCTCTTTCTTACACAGCCCTACTTTCTCAAAGAATTCCTCAATCACGCCTTTCATGCTAAAGAAATCGCCTTCTCCGTACATTCCCAGTGTAAACTGCATTCTCTCCTCCGGAAGCCCGGTAAGCGGAAGCGACTTCGGAAGATAGATATTTCCCAGTTCATAGAGCCTTACATTCTTATTTCTCCGATTATAGTTCGTCGCCAGCGACGTCAGCATTCCGTTCAGGGAAATCGTACGCATAATACTGTAATCCTCTCCTAAAGGGTTCATGATCTCGACGGCTCTGCGAAGAGGCGAATCCGCCGGAAGCAGCAATTTTTCAAACACCTTCGGGCTCTCAAAAGAATACGTCATGCCTTGGCTGAAACCGCAGAATTCCGCAATATCACGGGCCGCTTCCTCAATTCTTAATTTGAAGGAAAGCTTTCCGGTGGTAGCTTCTCCCTTCGGAAGCGTAGTCGGAATATTGTCGTATCCGTAAAATCTTGCGACCTCCTCTGCCAGATCCGCCAGACGGAACAGATCGTGCCGGAAAGTCGGTGCAATGACTTCATCGGACGCTTCATCATACTCAAGATCAATCATTTTAAAATAAGAAAGCATATCCTCTTTGGAAATATCCGTTCCAAGAAGCGCATTGATCTGATCTGCGTCAAACGGAACTCTCACCGGTTCTTTTTTCTTCCCGTACACATCCGCGATACCGCCTACCACTTCACCGGCGCCCATCTCTTCTACCAGCTGGCAGGCACGGTCGATTGCCGCTTTGGCATTGTTCGGATCAAGCCCTTTCTCAAACTTTCCAGAAGCGTCCGTACGAAGTCCTACTTTTTTGCTCGATTTGCGGATATTCGTTCCGTCAAAACATGCCGCCTCAAAAAGCATCGTATGCACGTCGTCCGTGATCATGGAATTCTCGCCTCCCATGATACCTGCGATACCAACCGACTTTTCTCCGTCGCAGATCATCAGCACAGAATCATCCATCCGGCGTTCCTGTCCGTCCAGTGTCACAAATTTCTCATCTTTATCCGCTCTGCGGACGATAATCTCTTTTCCTGCAATTGTGTCAAGATCATATGCATGCATGGGCTGTCCGTATTCCTCCATCACATAGTTTGTGATATCAACCAGATTGTTGATGGGACGGATTCCTACGGAAGCAAGTCTTCGCTGCATCCACTTTGGTGAAGGTCCGATCTTAATATTTTTTACCACTCTCGCACAGTATCTCGGACAAAGCTCTGTATCCTTTACCGTGACCTTAATATAGTCGTTCACATCTTCGTTATTGCCTGTCTCGGTTACAACCGGAGGATGGAATTCCTTCCGGAAGGTCGCTGCCGCTTCCCTTGCAATTCCAACTACACTGAAGCAATCCACTCTGTTGGATGTCACCTCGTATTCAAATACAACATCGTTAAGCCCGAGCGCCTCTATTGCACTTTCGCCAACCTTCACATCATCTTCAAAAATGTAGATTCCGTATTCCGGTGATTCCGGATACATATCCTTGTTGGAGCCAAGCTCTTCAATGGAGCACATCATGCCGAAGCTTTCCACTCCGCGAAGCTTGCCCTTTTTAATCTTCACTCCGCCTTCCACGCGGCTTCCCGGTTCATGACCTCCTGCTACGCGCCCGCCGTCCAGAACGACCGGAACCTTGTCGCCTTCCTTTACATTCGGAGCGCCTGTGACAATCTGCACCGTCTCCGTCCCTACATTCACTTGGCAGATGATCAGCTTATCCGCATCCGGATGCTTTTCAATCTTGTCAATCTGACCTACAACGATCTTGTCAAGGTCAGCATCTAATTTTTCATATCCTTCTACCTTTGTTCCCGACAGAGTCATCGCATCTGCATACTCCTGTGCAGTCACATTAAGATCCGGAACATATGCTTTTATCCATGATAATGATGTATTCATTTTTTACTCCTTCCTATATATGAAATTCCAAATATTTACCACTGTTTCAGGAACCTGATGTCATTTTCATACAGCAGCCTCATATCATCGATCTCGTATTTCAGCAATGCGATTCGCTCTAATCCTACGCCGAACGCGAAACCAGTATACTCATTTGGATCGATTCCGCACATCTCCAGCACATGAGGATGCACCATACCACAGCCAAGTATCTCTATCCAGCCGGAGCCTTTACAGAAACGGCAGCCCTTTCCTCCGCATTTAAAACAGGATACATCCACCTCCGCGCTTGGCTCTGTAAACGGAAAATGGTGCGGTCTAAACTTCGTCTTTGTATCCGGTCCGAATAACTCTTTTGCGAATACTTCCAGCGTTCCCTTCAGGTCTGAGAAGGAAATATTCTTATCGATTACAAGTCCTTCAATCTGATGGAATGACGGAGAATGCGTCGCATCTACCTCATCAGACCGAAATACCCTTCCCGGCGCAATCATACGGATCGGAAGATTGCCCTGTTCCATAACACGTGCCTGTACCGGGGATGTCTGGGTACGCAGCACAATGTCTTTGTTAATGTAGAAGGTATCCTGCTCATCCTTCGCCGGATGGTCGGCAGGAATATTCAGCTTTTCAAAGTTATAGAGATCATATTCTACCTCCGGTCCTTCTACTACTTCATAACCCATACCCACGAAAATTCTCTCTACTTCCTCTAAAGCAATCGTATTCGGATGACGGTGCCCCACCATATTTTTTTTGGAAGGCAATGTAACATCGATCACTTCCTGTCTCAGCTTTTCCTCCCGGATGGCACGCTCCATCTTCTTTTTGCTCTCTTCAAGAACCGACTCGATGGCCGCCCTTGTCTCATTCACCATCTGCCCTACCTTCGGTCTCTCCTCGGCAGCCACATCCTTCATTCCCTTTAACACTGCGGTAAGCTCGCCCTTTTTTCCGAGGAACCTTACACGCACATCATTCAGTTTCTCCGGCATATCAGCAGCCTCAATCGCTTTTAACGCCTCGTCTTTGATGTTCTGTAATCTTTCTTTCATCACATTATTCCTTTCCATTTTACTGATCAATGCAGATGTATTTGCACCAAAAAATCCCCGTCCCTATGACTGTAGGGACGAGGACTACCCGCGATACCACCCTGATTCCTGCATATACTGTGAGATAACTATGCAGGCACTCATTGCTGCGTAACGAGCAGGCACGGCATTTCCTACTATCGATGGACGTAAGTCCATCTGCCCGCACGGACATATATTACGGATGCCCTTTGGGTTTCATTTCAAAAATGCAGCTTACGTGGGAAATTCGATTGCCATCCGAACCCGAGGGAACTTTCAGCCGGAGATTCCCCCTCTCTGATGGAAAATGACTCTCTACTTTACACGGTCATCGCTTTTGTTTTTTCATACTTCAACATTGTAACACACTAATGAACAATGTCAAGAGTGAAAACTTTAAAAATCATTCCGCCTGAAACATTCTATCCCCGAAGCGTAGCTATCAGCCTCTTCGGTTTCAACAGTAGATCAAGCGCATCTTCAATATTTCTTGTACATACGTCTGCTTCTCCAAGAAGTCTTCCGCACATCCCTTCCTGCTCCAACACTGCGATTGCAAGCGCGCTTGCCCGGCACATCAGCTTGTCATTGCGTCCGTTCCCGACCGCCGCACACAGATCAGCTCCAAGTTCTTCGATGACCGCCAGTTTTTCATCCAGCGCCCCATCCGTCGGAAAAGTCTGAATCTTAAGAGGAAGTCCTTCGCACATCTGCTTCGCTGTTCCGTGGGTGTCCGCAGTCAGCACATAGATCTCCAGATTCTCAGACAGCTTAAGCAGCCGCTCCTTCACCGTCTTACGTATCTCTCCGTCCAGGGCGATCGTTCCGTTATAATCCAAAACAAGATATTTCAGTTCTAATGTCTTATAATTAGGTATTTCTATCTTTATCAATTCTCTTTCCTCATCACTTTCTAATCTTTTTCGTATCTTCTGCATCAAACAGTTCATCATACAGCAGCACATTCAACTCTCCGCCGAGCAAGATACTGTACATGCAAAAATACATCCACAGCATGATCAGTACAATGGTCGTAAGACTTCCGTACATACTGGAAAATCCTTTGAAAATATCCAAGTATATAGAAAAAATCCATGAAACGACCATCCAGCCAAGCGCTGCAAATGCTGCCCCCGGAAGCTGCTTTAAAAGCCGGTCCCTTCGGTTCGGAAGAAACTTATAGATCAGGAGACAGAACACTACCAGCACCGCCGGAGAAATAAAAGTTCTGGCCTCGATCAGCCAGTCCGCCGTTCTCGACATAAACGGGAGATGCTCAAGAATAAACAGGTTCAGCGAATTGCCAAACACCGACAATACCAGAAGAAGCAGGATAACAACGACAAACATGACCGTATACAGAGTTGCTCTTATCCTTAAAAAAAAGTAATTACGTGTCTCCGGACAGCCATAGATACTATTAAGCCCTGTCGTTATAGATAACACGCCCTTGCCCGCTGACCATAAAGCTACAATAAGCGTAATAGGAATAATTCCGGTAGACTGATTATACACCTGATTGACAATCGATGTAATCATCGAATCTACAGACGACGGAAACACCTTTATAACCGCCGTCATAACGTCCGCTTTCGTCACCGGCGTAAACTGCACCAGCGTCAAAAGAAGAAGGATGATCGGAATCATACAGAGCATCAAAAAATATGCAGCCTGCGCAGCATACGCACCCACATGTACTTTGGAAACCTGATCCGGTATTTGTGAAACTTTCAAAAAAATCCGTCTTAACTTTTCCATAATCCACCCCTATATGTCCTATATTCTACCCGATTTGCCATATTTTGTCCATCAAAAAACTCTCTTCCAAATATTTCCGTATGACCGGCAAAAACCGGAACACATCTGATCATTGTATTCCGGTTTTCCCTTATCTTTATAATCGTCTTTTCTATTTTGTAAGGAGCAGCATAATCTCATTGCTTCTCTGGACAAATGCTGTCATCTCTTCTGGGTTCAACGGTTTATGCGCAATCATGGCAAGATCGTAGAGCTGCTTGCAGATGGCAGATACTTTGTCATCCTCTTTATGCTCTGCCACGTACTGTACAAGCGGATGATTCGCATTGAGAATCAGCGTTCCGCCATTTCCCGTATCCATTCCCATACCCATAGCGCCCATACCATACATCTTCATCATCTCCTGCATACGGCGGCTCTGTTCCGAAAGAGTGATCATGGATGCAACCTTGTCATCTTTGAGTTTCTCAACCTTTACTTCCAGTTTGTCATTCCCCAGTTCCTTTCGGAAAATTTCCGTCAAACTATCTGTCGTCTTTTGGAATGTCTCTTTATCCGCCTCTGCAACCTCTTCCTTTGCGTTATCCGTTACATCCGCGTCAATCCGCTGGAACTGAATGTTCTCATTGCGCTGCTCAAGCTGAGTGATAAACGGTGAATCAATATTATGGCTTAAGATCACCGCATCCTGTCCCTGATTTCGGAACATGTTGATATACTGGCTCTGCTGAATCTCATCTGTCACATAGTAGATAGTTGTCTTCTTCTCTTCCTTGCTGTCGGCATTTTCCTCAGCGGTTCCGTCTTCAGAAACATTTTCCTGTGCCGTGTCTTCTTTCTTATCCTCCGGCTTCTCTGACTCACCGCCGTTTTCTTCGATACAGTCCTTAAGTGTCAGATATTTTCCGTCAATATTCTTAAAGAGAATCGCATCCTTCATCTTATCACAGAACTTCTCATCCTTCAGACAGCCGAATTTTACAAACGGGCTGATATCATCCCAGTATTTCTCATAATCCTCTCTCTTCGTCTTGCACATTCCAGAAAGCTTATCCGCAACCTTCTTCGCAATGTAATCCGCGATCTTATTGACAAATCCATCATTCTGCAGCGCGCTTCTTGATACGTTAAGCGGCAGGTCCGGGCAGTCGATCACACCCTTAAGCACCATCAGGAATTCCGGGATGACCTCTTTGATATTGTCTGCAATAAATACCTGATTATTATACAGCTTAATCGTTCCTTCAATCGAATCATACTCCGTATTGATCCTTGGAAAATAGAGGATCCCCTTCAGGTTAAACGGATAATCCATATTCAGATGAATCCAGAATAACGGCTCTTTATAATCAAGGAATACCTTGCGGTAGAACTCCTTATAATCCTCATCCGAGCATTCATTCGGATGCTTTGTCCACAGCGGATGAATGTCGCTTAAGGAGACAGGACGTTTTTCAATCTTAACCTTTTCCTTGGCAGGAGATACCTCTACCATCTCCTTCGTTCCGTCTTCATTCTCCTTCTCTTCCATCTTAGCTTCTTCATGGATATGCTCAACGACAATATCAGTATCCTTCAAATCTTCCTCATCTATCGTCTCGTATTCCGTCTCTGCGTTCGCTTTGGAAAGGAAGATCTCCACCGGCATAAAGGAGCAGTATTTCTCAATAACTTCTCTCATGCGGTACTCATTGGCAAATTCAAGGCTGTCCTCATTCAGATAAAGAGTAATCTCGGAACCGACCGTATCCTTTGTGCCGTCTTCCATCTCATACTCGGTGCCGCCGTCGCTTACCCAGTGGACCGCAGTTGCACCTTCTTTATAAGAAAGCGTATCGATCTGCACTTCGTCCGCCACCATAAATGCAGAATAGAATCCAAGTCCGAAATGTCCGATCATATCATCTTCCGTTGTCTTATCCTTATATTTCTCCAGAAATTCGGTTGCTCCAGAAAATGCGATCTGTGTAATGTACTCTTCTACTTCCTCTGCCGTCATACCAAGCCCGGTATCGATGAACTTCAAAGTCTTCTCTTCCGGATTTACAATAATCTGAATCTTCGCCTTATAATCGTCCGGAATCTGGTATTCGCCCATCACATCCAGCTTTTTAAGCTTTGTAATCGCATCACAGCCGTTCGATACCATCTCTCTTACAAAAATATCGTGATCGGAATACACCCACTTTTTAATAATCGGAAATATGTTTTCACTGCTGATTGATAAATTCCCTTTTTTTCCCATAATTACCACTCCTGCTTTCTTTCATATTGTATTTATTCTTTTTAATAATTGATCACAATGATGCTTTCCCTTTTGCCTAAATGATATAATAATACCGCCGCAAATAAATGTCAATAGAAAATTAGCACTCTTTTTAATTGAGTGCTAACAATTTCATGAAAAATATTAAAAATACATAAAATGCATCCGTTAAAAATTATTCCACCGTGATATCTTTATAAAACAGTGCAAGTATTTCCTTATAATTCTTCCCCTGCTTCGCCATCTCATTGGCTCCTGTCTGGCTCATACCTATGCCGTGTCCAAACCCTCCGCCTTGTATTACAAATTTATCACCCTTTTTTTCAACTGTAAAAAAAGCGCTGGGCAATAAATCTCTGCCGTCCGTCTCACTGCCATCCTGTCTCCTGATCTTATACTCACTTCCGCCCAAAGCTTTTCTTATCTTATTCTCCGTTTTTACTGTGACACTTCCTTCATCTCCGACAGCTTTCATGGCAATTGCCACATCCCCCGGCCCGCGCTTCGTGATCTCAATGCTTTCAAGCCTCCCGATATCTTTCCCTGTGTTCAGACCGATCAGATCAGACAAAGTCTCTGCCGGCGCGGTCACAGACCAGCGATACCACGGCAGATCCTTTTCATAATCGCCGTTTTCGCCTTTTACCTCTGCGGAATACAGATATCCGTTCTTCTTGCCCGGCTTTGTCCCCCATGCCTCCATCGTCGTAGTCTTGCCACAGGACGTAGAATAGAAATATGTAGACACTATCTCGCCCTTATACCTGACTGTCTGGCCTGCCGTCTCTTTTACTGCTTTCGAAGAAGCTTTCGCCTGTTTGGAATTATTATAAACCTGATAACTGGTGCTGTCATTAATATGCGCTTCATACTCTGGATACGCATACTTTTCCATCTGCCTGTAGGCATAGCTTCTGGCACATACCGCCTGCGCCTTCAGTGCCTCCAGCTCATAGGAAGCCGGCATCTCGCTGGGAACAACTCCGCAGAGATAGCTTTCCACCGGCAGCTCATTGACGATTACAATTCCCTCCGCCGTGCTTCTAAGCTCAATCACGCCGTCATAGGACGGCTGCCCATCGCCCCGCTTTATGCTTTCTATCTTAATCTTACCCTTTTTCGCGCCGACACGCACTGCCCCCTCATCAAACCACTCGTGATCAGGAGCTATTTTCAATGACTTTTCCTCTTTATATTCTTTTTTATTCTCTCCATATGTAACAATCATCCCTGACTCGGACGAAAGGCTGACTTGCGAATGCGTGATATCGCTAAAGCCGTTCGTCATAACAAGGACGCGAATGTCTGGGTTATCTGCTTTTATTTTTTCATCCGGATCTGTTTCTTCGTTTTTTTCTTCATCTGTTTTTCCATGATCCGCCTTAACTTTGTCCGCTTTTTCTTCATCTTCTGGCTTTACTTCTTTTACGCTGCTCACTTCCGCGCTTTCCTCTGCCACTCCCTTTATGGCCGCCGTAAGCCCGACGACAACGAAGACCGCCGTCAAAAGCGCTATCCCATAATAAAGCAGCCTCTCTTTGTTTTTTTTCTGTTTCTTCTTCATCTTTATACTTCTATTACTTCTTTTCAAATCGACACCCCTTTTTGGGATAAATACTGTTAAACCTTGCACGGACTATTAAAAAGACAGCCATATAAGGCTGCCTTTTCTCTTTTGTACGTTCCCCAAAATGCCGGTTCCTGTATTTTGACTCCTAGCCACAGCTAGGTGGGTGTCCGCATCCGCTTTTCTGCCTTCCCCTGCGCAAATCGGAGGCCTGACATATTACGGAGATATAAGAGTCCCGTTTAAAGTTTTGTAGGTTCAAAATTACAGAAGTT
>CAMNTQ010000059.1 GCA_946558695.1 uncultured Lachnospiraceae bacterium | reverse complement strand
ACGGATGTGGAAATGCTCCTACATCTGAATATAGATCATATAAAAACTTAATCACACTTAATAAAACATCATCCGGTGAACTTCTTCCTCCGTAAACCCAAAATGCTGGTTTGTCTTTAACGCAGACTCAAACAATGAGCGGATAAAATTTACCATTTCTTCATAGAATCCTCGAAAATAAGCGTTCTCAAGCGGAACATCATATTCATCTATCAAGACAACTGTTTTTTTATCCGTCGCCAGATAAAGGCATTTACATAAAAATACTAACGCTCCGGAATAATCATCATATTCTGCCTTCCGGTCGGCAATTTTCTCAAACAGTTTCTTATCCTCTCCACTAATTTTCTCGCTCGTCAATATATACTGATGTCTCTGGAACTCGTCTGCGATTGCATTCCTTATCTTACCATATGCTGATTCAAAAGTTGGTTGCTTTGCTGATTTAAGCGTCAGATTAATGACCGGATACTCTCCCATATGTTCCACATATTCTTCACCTTGTTCCATAATCTTTAAGCCTTGAAAGAGCGATTGATTCTCCTCATTTTTCTTCGCATCCCCTGTATCCTCAAAAAATAACGGAGCATACTTAGATTCAGTGTCTTTCCAAATCTTCTTGGACGAATAAATAGATTTACTTATCAACACCTATCGGTAATGGTTTCTTCTTCATCATCCCTCCGTTATAATGCTGTTTTCCATATTATACCCTATCTCTTGCTGTTTCACAATCCGTTTCCATTGCTCATAAGCAAAGCCAGCTCTGAGAATACCTTCCGTATTCCCAGAGCTGGCTCATGATATCTATTTGATTCCCCATATCAACCGTTCTATTTTGTTATAACCATATCTATGGTACTCTTGCTAACCCCAAACGCTTTCGCCGTCTGCCTCACCGTTGCCTTATTCTCAATGATATAATATGCAATCTCTACTGCCCTTTCCTCGATATAATCCTTCATTTATAAACCCCTGCACTCATTGTTTTTACAATGTATGCAGAGGTTTATTTTCATATTCCTTTTTTAGCAAACACAGTTTCAAGCATATCCCTATCTGAATAATCTTATCCCTGAGTTCCTTTCTGATCTGTGAATCACAACCCAGATCAAACCGAAGCAATCGTAATAAGCTCCACTTTGGGTTCAAATCCCGGTACTCCCGCCGGCGGTGCTCCCATATGAATATCACCACTGTTGATTACCATCAACTCTCCGGCCATTACACGGTTCTTCTTTCCATTCACAGTGAATTCAGCATTTCCAAGCAAAATCAGGTTCAATTCAATATCCTTATGCCAATGCAGCGGTACATAACATCCTTCATCCCTGAGCGTCCAGCTCACAAATACCTGGCCACCTTTCTTACATCCGCACAATCAGTCCGTCAAGGTTCATCCGGGGCAGTCATGCCAGATACCATTCATCGTTGATCCCGTGTACTCGTCCGTACTCGTCCGATGATAACAATATGCAGCCATTCTGCCGCCTCCCGTATAAAACACCATACAAAACCGTAAGCGGCCACATTATATTTTTGAAAAAGACAGGCGCAATAAATAGTTTATATTCTTTCCTTTTTGAGTTCTTCATATGCAATACGTTCTCTGGTAAATCCCTGACCATTCACCTCGTTAATCTGATTAATGGTAAGAAACGCAAACGGATCTGTTTCACAGACCATCTCTTTCAAAGCAAATAGTTTGTGTCTTGGAATCACACACATAACTCCTTTCTGTTCTTCACCGCTATATCCCGTCTGTATGTGAAAAAGCGTCACTCCGGCTTCTATGTCCTGCAATATTTTTCCCTGAATCTTTTTATACTCTCTTGAAATAATCATCACCTGCATAGAAACCTTTCCATTCGGAACAACTTTATCAATCACAACCGTTGCCAGAAGAGTCAGTATAATCCCATAAAGTATTTGCTCCATATCAGAGAAAGAAGCCTGTATGCCTAAAACCACAAAATCTACCATATACACCGTGACGCCGACTGAAAGGGAAGTTTTTTTGTTTGCTATCAGGGCAATAATATCCGTTCCCCCCGTCGATCCTCCGACCCTTACCACAATCCCCATGCTAACGCCTACAAGAAGTCCTCCAAAAATGGCAGACAACAGTATATTGTCTGTCATAGTTGTGATTCCTGGAATTTTCTGTAACAGTTCAAGAAATAAGGGATAGATAAATGTACTCAATAGAGTTTTCTTAACGAATCCTTTTCCCAGAATAAACCATGCTATGATAAGCAATATACTGTTCAAGCTAAAGACGATGATTGAAGTCCGAATTCCCCAAAAATGATTCCCGGCAATTCCCAAGCCGGTAGCTCCTCCCATCGGAATCCCTGCCGGAACAATAAAAGCAACCACGGCAAGCGCCAATATTGCATTCCCGGCTGCAACGCCCAATAAATTCATTAATTTTTCGCTGGTGCTCTTTTTCATTTTATCATCATCTCTATAATCTTCTTATTCGTTTCTTTCATTCCTTCCTTGCCGAGTATTCCTATATTTTCAATCGTCCGATCGATTCCTTCCGCCACAATTCCTTCCCCCGCGCAGAATTCCTGTTCATTCAGATACATATAATACCCGACAATTCCTGCTTCTACAGATGATGCGATTTTTGCTGCGCAAGACGCTTTTGCGCCGTCACAGACTATGCCAGATACGATTGCAAGCGCATTCACGACCGTATGCTTGATTTCCTCATATCCGCCTCCATGCAGATAAGCGATTCCCGCTCCTGCGGCGGCGCCTGCGCTGACCGCCCCGCAATATGCAGATAATGTCCCGATTCCTGCTTTTATATAAATAGCCGTAAGATTTGACAACAATAATGCCCGATAGATCTTCTCGATATCACAGTTCAGACTTTCTCCATAAACCAATACCGGAACAGAACAGGTAATGCCTTGATTGCCGCTTCCTGAATTGATCACGACCGGCAATCCGCAGCCGTTCATTCTTGCATCAGAACCGGCTGCTGCCATCGCTTTTGCGCGTACTTGCACAGAATCACCTTCCATTTTAAGCAGTATACTTCCGATATTTGCCCCATAATTTCCGCGTATACCTTCCCTGGCAATCTTCATATTGCATTCTATCTGTTTATCCAGGGTTTCTTTCACATCTTCAATATCTGCACATCGGACAAATTCCCATATATTCTCCATGGAAAGAACGTCCCTGTTCGCTTTTTCTATTTTCTCATCTTTCAAATCGTCACGGATGAGTTCCCAGTTCTTTTCTATCTGAACAATATTGGTATGATAATCTGTAATCCTGACGCATGCCTGGGAATGTTCCTTATAAACACATACGGACAAATCAAATGTACGCCCTGTCTCCTGATATTCAACTTTGATATCTGCCTGTCCCAAATAACCTTTAATACGCTCTATGTCCTCCGACTCTATCTCCGAAAGAACTTCTAGTTTTTTGTTCTCATTTCCGCAGACAACGCCGGCTGCGGCTGCGGCCTCTATTCCTCTTAAACCTCCGGTATTCGGAACAACAACGCTTTTTACGTTTTTAATAATGCTTCCGCTTGCCTTTACTACAATCTTTTCCGGCAATTCCCCTAATACCGCCCTTGCTTTTGCGGCCGCATAAGAAAT
Source organism: uncultured Lachnospiraceae bacterium (assembly GCA_946558695.1). Taxonomy (GTDB): domain Bacteria; phylum Bacillota; class Clostridia; order Lachnospirales; family Lachnospiraceae; genus MD308. The sequence goes on along the minus strand of CAMNTQ010000059.1, from coordinate 11,384 downwards.
CGCGATCGGTTCCGTGCATCCCATGGCTGTAACCAGTTCTTCTTTCAGAATCTGCACATATATCTGATAAATATTATCCTCTCTTTTCATTATCACATCTCCACTTCAAAAATGCTTTATAGCCTTTCACCGCCTGATAAATATCTGATTTACTGCTCACTTCATATGGAGCGTGCATATTCAGCACCGCCACGCCTGAATCAACAACATCCATGCCGTAATTAGCCATAATATATGCGATCGTACCGCCTCCCCCGATATCTACTTTACCCAATTCCGCAAATTGGTATGCCACCCCGGCTTCTTCCATGATTCGGCGTATTTCTCCCAGATATTCGGCGTTCGCGTCATTAGACCCACTTTTACCGTGGCTTCCTGTAAATTTATTAAATGCAAGCCCCTTCGTTAGATATGCCGCGCTGCGCTTTTCAAACACTTCTTCAAATTGCGGATCATACGCCGCGCTCACATCGGAAGAAAGCATTTTTGAATTTGCGAGCGCTCTTCTCACCTTAATGTCCGACTCTCCTTCTGTCAAAGCAATCAACTCAGCTACCACATTTTCAAAAAAACGGGAATGCATTCCTGTCGCGCCGACGCTTCCGATTTCCTCTTTGTCCACTAACAGACAGCACGCCGTACGACTGCTGTCTTCTACACTCAACATAGCCATGATAGAAGTAAATGCACAGATACGGTCGTCCTGCCCGTATGCCAGTATCATACTGCGGTCAAATCCTATATCTCTCGCCTTTCCTGACGGTACAATTTCCAGTTCCGCAGAAGCAAAATCTTCTTCGCTAATCCCATAAGTTTCCTCCAGGATTTTCAGGACATTGGCTTTCACCGTTTCTTTTTCTTCTTTCAAGTTCTCATCCCGTTCAATCGGACAATTTCCAACCAGGATATCCAGTTTTTCTCCTTCGATGACTTCTCCCGCTTTCTTTTCCAGTTGCTTTGAAGCCAGATGGACCAGCAGATCCGTAATGACAAATACTGGTTCATCTTCTCTTTCGCCGATACTGATATTCACACAGCTTCCGTCTTTCTTGACAACCACTCCATGAAGCGCTAACGGCTGCGTCACCCACTGGTATTTTTTTATGCCCCCGTAATAGTGTGTGTCCAGATATGTAAAATCATCTTTTTCATAAAGCGGATTCTGTTTTATATCAATTCTCGGAGAGTCGATGTGGGCGCCAAGAATATTCATGCCTGCCGAGATCGGCTCTGCTCCCATTCTAAAGAGCACAATACATTTTTTCATACAGACAGCATAAATTTTTTCCCCTTTCTGGATCTGTCTCTCTTCTGACAGATATTCCTCAAGATTATGATATCCCGCCTTTTCTGCCAGCTCTACCGCCAGTTCCACACATTCTCTTTCCGTTTTCCCTTTATCCAGCCAGGACTTATATAATTCACAGATTTTATGAAGTTCTTCTTTCTCCTTTGCACTATATGTCAGCCAGATATTCTTATTCTCCATCTTTATCATTTCTCCTTATATTTACTCCATCAGTACCGTTACATTGTCGAATTGACCGGCCGCCTCTTCGATCTTAGCTCTGTTTCCAAGAACGCAGACGGTTCCCTCTCCGGCAAAGCTCTCCATCGTCTGACGCCTGTTTTTCAAATCTTCTTCCGACGCCTTTAACAACCCTTCTCTGACCTTTGCCCTGACCTGCGGTTCTTCCTGCCTCAGATACCAAGAATCCATTCGTTTTGCCTGTACATATGTTTTGGGAGTCCTGTCATATCCGGCAACTGCGCCAATCTTATAATTCAGAAGCTCCTGCTCTCCTAATTCAAGATCTTTCAGCCAACTTGAAGTGCTGCGGAAGGCTTCTATCGTCCTTTTTACATTCGGATCTCGATAGGAGCTCATGGTCCAGCTTTGATTTGGGAGTACAGACATCTGGCAGCCGTAAGCCCCTCCTTCAGCGCGGATCTTTGCCCACAGATAATCGAAGCTCACCATTCTGCCAAGAAGATAATCCTCACCGGTATATTCCCCGATTCCTCCAAGCGCAACATAGGATACCTCCGACGGAATGATAAATGCCTCTGATTTCCCGGGAAACAATTTATCCTGATACCATCCGGGTTCCCTTTCCCTTGCACTGCCGCAGAACCCGGAAACTGCGATCAACTGGCGGAAATCGCCGTAAGCTTTCTCTGTGCCTGTAAAACTCATCACCAGATTAGATTTACGGCAAAGCTTCTCCTGAATTTCCTTAAGTTCCCGGATAATCTGCCCCTGGTCTGCGTCAAAGTTCTTCAGAAGCTTTCCTAGGAACTGATAATAGTGAATTCCGTTATAGCGTTCCCTTGCCGCTCCTTCCGGCATATAGTGTGCGGCCGCACGTCCGGACGCATAGCTGTTCCCACTGGTAACAAATCCCCTTTCCAGTTCCATCCTGCTCTGCCTGATCCTTTTCAGAATAATCTCCGGATGCTCCAGAATGGTATCATACAGCAGCTCTTCCCCCAGTTTTACCGCTCTCAGGAGATTCTGTTCCAGACAGCTGATATCCATCACAAACTTGAGTTCCACATGCCGAAGGTCATCTGCTTTGGTGTACACTTCCAGATAAGCCCTTACATTTCCAAGCCACATATTCTTTTCAACCACTAATTCTTCCAGGCTATGCTTTCTCGTAGGAAGGTCCCCCAAAAGTTCCGAAAGCAGCTTCGCATAAGGGACTTTCTCCGGCTCCAGATCACTGATATCAAAATAGCAGCTTTGATATGCCACCCCTTTTGAAGGGATCTCTTGCTTCAAATATGTAATACCGGATTCTTCCTCTATCCTTGTGAGCGCCTCTTTCTTAGGAATCAGATCATCCGCAGACAGACCCGGCAGGTCTTCTGTCTCTTCTTCCTGCCCCTTCTCTTCGGCCTTTTCAAGAGGTTCCAGGAAAACCTCTGCCTCATAATCATTTTCCAGGAGGATTTCCCTCAGAAGTGATTCAAAGTATCCTTCCTTTACAAGGGTTCTCATCTTCATATATGTTTCTTCAAATTCTATCATCTCGCAAGGTCCGGTTCCCTGCGCCCATCCGCCGGCAATATCCAGTACATATTCTATTCCCTCCGGCTGGCTCCCGCCTTTTTCCCTCATCCAAAATTCCAGACGGTTGATCGCCGAAACCAATACCTCTTCTCCGATTCCTTCTCTGCAAAGTCTGTCCGCCTGTTCTGTGATAACCGTTTTCAACCGTCCTGCAGTTTCTTTGTCTGTATTCTTTATTTTAACGGCAAGATAGGGCTGTCTGATACCATCCATGATAAAATACTGAATCTCCGGGATTCCCAGGCTCTGAATAAGCCCTTTCTTCATCGGCGCCTCGTCTTCCCCCATAATCGCCTGCATAAGAATATAGACTGCATTCATACGTTCCCGGTTGTCAAAATCACCTAGACTATAGGTGCATGACGCAAACACACCCTGATCGCCGAACTTCTCCTTATCATACAGCTTATTTCGGATTCCCTTTACGGGTTTCTGCAGCATAACCGGCTTCGCAGGTTCTGAGCGTTTCATTTTTCCCAGATAAACTTTGTCAATATACTCAAACAATTGTTCCGTATTCATTCTCCCATATAGAACAATACAGCAGTTGGAAGCATTATAAAATGTCCTGTAATATTCCAGAAATTCCTCATAAGACAGTGCGGGAATCGTATCCGGAAATCCTCCTGAAACAAAACGATAAGCCGTTTCCGGAAACATTGCCTTAGACATTTCATCCTCTAATATGTTGTCCAGGGACGAGAAAACTCCCTTCATCTCATTATAGACAACGCCGTTAATCTCCGGAGCTTTTCCGTCTTCGCACTGAAAATGCCAGCCCTCCTGTTCAAAGATCTCTTTATCCGTAAGAACATTCGGACAAAATACCGCGTTTAGATAAACGTCCATCAGATTCATAAAATCCTTCTCATTCTCTGTGCAAAAGGGATATACCGTATGATCCGGGTATGTAATTGCATTTACGAATTCTGCCATGGAATGTTTCATCAGATTGACGAACATAGTTTTATCCGGATATCTGCGGGAACCGTTCAGCACAGAATGCTCCAGAATATGGAAAACTCCCGTGCTGTCCTTTGGTATGGTCCGAAATCCAACCAGAAAGCTCTTTTTAACGTCCTGATTGTCTATGACGATGACCTGCGCTCCGGTTGACAAGTGCTCCATCTGAATAACATCTCCTTCGACCTCCCGCACATACTTCTTTTCTTTAACTTCAAATCCATAGATTTTTTCCCCGATTTCCATATCCGTTCCCTCTTAATACATGAATTCTGTAATCTTCTCTTTTATTTCCTCAACTTCCATCACGCCTACGTTCTCAAACTTCTTTTCACCGTCTTTGTAGAATTGAACGGTTGGAACCGCAAAAATACGATTCTCTTTGCCAAGCTTCGGATAATCTGTGGTGTTCACTTTCACGATATTGATAAACGGAAGCTCCGCGTCTAACTCTTCCAAAATACGGGAAAAGGCTTTACACGGTACGCATGTTGCGGAAAAGAAATCCACGATCACGAACCCTTCCTTAATCTGCTCCTTAAAACTCTCATCATCTGCATATTGAATTGCCATCTACTTTTCCTCCTTAAAAAAATTCTCTGTCACGTATTCTTTTACCTTATTGTAATAATAATTTACATAAAACATAATTTCCGAATATTCATAAGTATTGATTTTTTCTGCATTTTCTTTCGTTTCATGCCAGAATTTCACGTACTCTTCCATATCGTCCCGGTATTGCTCCATCGTATATCTGACGCCGTCTTTTTCTGCGTATTCCCGCCCCAGAAGATAGCCGCAGAGCCTGTCCCATGAATCGTTCTGCACGCTTGCGAATAATTCATGATAGCTTGAGAACGGCATCTTCCCTTCAAAGTCCTCTGGCGTCATGGTTTCCAGATTCAACCCCTGTTCTCTGGAGATTACCTTCAATCTCTTAATTTCATGATCTGTCATTTCTTTCCAGTCAGCCTTCTTAAGATCGAACGTACTGGCCTCAAATACTTTGTCCATCACATATTGGACGGCTTCGTATCCCTCATTTTCCGCAATCTTTTTTTTCTGCTCCCGGATCAGACGAGCCTCATATTGTTCTACATCGCTCACTCCTTCAATTCCAAGAGCTTCTATCATCCCGTCCGTGATCACAGGAATCTTTTTTTGCTGAATGGAACGGACCGTTACGGTCACTTTCTCCCCGTCGACGTCCAGCACACCGGCCACTCCTTTTTTCAGCCCGACGCACATCGCTTCCAGCTTCTTGTGAAAGAACCCCTGTCCTACCATGATTTTCAGGTTCTCTCTGCTAAAAAACGGATTTACCGATTCCATGTCGCATACAATAAGCGCTCCGTCCGTAACTTCCCCCGCTTCTTCCCATGTGCTGTTTTTGTTCTTAATAAAATCCATTTCTTTCTTGTACGCCTTCTCATCAAGCGTGAATATTTGCTTGTACATACTGATATCCACCTGATCATATTCGGCAAACGATAAAACTTTTGACTTCATCTTTCTCCTCCTAAAGCGTAAGCTTCGCATATTTACTTTTCAGAAGCTGCAGTACTTCCGTATATTTATCGCGGCTCACCATAACTTCACCCGCATATCCGTCGAAAATCAGAGCAAAATTTTTCGCTTCGTTGTCCGCCCGGACATAAGATACTTTGGAAAGATTCACGATAAAAGACTGATAGCACCGGTAAAAATTATAACCTTCCAGAATCTGTTCCAATTCATTCATGGAATATCCGGAAAGAATCATCTCCTTTCCGTCCACCATTACCATCTTGTTCTTTCTGTCCACTCGCTCAATAAAGAAAATCTTATCAATATCCACCAGCTGATATCCGTTCTTCGTCTTGATCATAATCGAACGGTTCACCGATAACCGTTTATACTGCAGCAATTCAAACAAATACTGCAGCCTTCTGACAACCCGCTGAAGCACATGAGTTTCAAACGGAAGCAAAAAGTACTCATCACAGCCGCAGCTAAATACCTGGCTCGCTTCCAGTTTTTCTTCTGAATACAACGCCACCAGAACATCTGGCTTAATCTGGGACAGATTATACGCCAGAAAAGCCCCGTCCCCGCTGAATCTGGGATTGCCTGTTCTAAGATTGATAAATACCGCATCCACCTCATTCAGACAAATATATTTATTGGCTTCATTGATTCCCTCAAAGGTTTTCACAATATCAAATACATTATAAAACGCCAGTAATTCTTTCAGCTCTGTACACAATGTTTCATCATTTTCTACCAGAACAAGCTTCATTTTCATCAATCAATTCTCCTGACCAAATTCTCCAAACGCTTTTTCTAACGCCTGCACATCGCCTTCATAATAGGTTAATAAAAGTGCAAAAGGCCCGTTTTTCTTCGGCATAATAATCGTACCGGCTCCATATAAATCGATCTCGCCTTTTGTCCGGAGACTCTCATATGCCTGATACTCGCCAGATTCCGGATCCAGATTCTCCAGATCCCACCAGTATATTTCGGCTCCGTCATACTTTAGCGCAAGTGTACACAGACCTTCCGCACTGAGCGTCACTTTACTGTCTGCATGGATCAGTCCCTTCCCCTCCAGAAATGAGACGAGTTCATCCACCGTCTTATTCCAGACAGGCGCTTCCCTGTCTTCTTCAGGCACGGCCGCTTCTTCTTCCTCCTCCTTTGGAGGCGTAAAGTCTTCGGACGACGCCACATATCCCACCATCCCACAAAACAGTAACACGAAAAGCAGGGAAGACACAATCGTAAATTTCTTCATAATCATTCCTTCTTTCTTTTAAGATGCCTCAGTAGACTGCAGATATTCCTGATAAGTCCTGCTTACGGCAAATACTTCTTCATGGGTTCCGCAGGCTTCAAGACGTCCGTGATGCATAACAACCAGATAGTCTGCTTCTGCAATCTCGCGCATATCATGGGCGATGAAAACAATAGTATTGCCTTCCATCTTCTTCCTGATACCATGATAGATCTTCATATATGTGTCATGATCCAGACTCGCCCCCGCCTCGTCGAGTATCAGATAATCCGGCTTCGCAATCAACGCCCTGGCGATGGCTATCCTCTGTTTCTGACCGCTTGACAAACGATTCCCCGCCTCTCCAAGAGTCGTATCATATCCGTTGGGAAGCGCATCTATAAAAGAATCCGCCCTGGCTTCTCCTGCCGCTTTTTTCATCTCTTTCTCCGGTGTCTCTCCTTCTGTGCCATACAGAATATTATCCCGGATCGTACCTGACATCAGCGGATTGTTCTGAAGTACATAGCCAAATTTTTTATGACATTCCCGGGGACTCGTTTCGCTTATCTTGTTTCCTCCAACCCATATTTCTCCCGAATCAGGCTGGTAGAATCCCTGTATCAGTTTCATGACCGTAGATTTTCCGGAACCGTTATCACCGATCACCGCCGTCGTCTTTCCTCCCGGAATGCAAACGGAAAAGTCATGAAGGATTTCTTTTTCGCTCCCATATCCAAAGTTCACGTTTTTGAACACAATATCTCTGTTCTCGGATTCTGTCCAGGAATTGCCTTTTTCCGTATGTTCCTCTTCCATATCAAGAATATCCCCGACATGGACGAGCGCGCCTTTCGAGCCCATCACGTTCTGCCACACCGTCAAAAGCTCCGCCATATAGAGATTCACCTGCGTCATATAGGTGCTGAACATATTAATCCCTGTCGCTTCCATTTTCCCGGCGTTAATCAATCTGGATCCGCCCACTGCCATTACGACAGTCGTAAGAAGGGAGTAGAGGGAATTGGTCAGAACCTGAATCTGCTCCATGAAAGCATAGTATACATCTGCCTTATACCGTGAATCGATTGCCGCATATCCGCTTTCCAGCTCTTTCTCTTCCATTACCTGCGCTTTTACATATTTCCCGGCCGACAGGTGCTCGGAGAAAAAGGTAGTCATTTCATTCAACGCCGCATAGCGCTTTTTCATTATGGTAAACTGCAGCTTGCCGACGATGATAAACATCGCCACCGCAACCGGTATGCAGAGCAAAAGGTATGCTGCGAGAGGCGAATTGTATTGATACAAGATCATACAGGCGCGTACAAATCCGAATAGCGACGCAGCTCCTGAGAATATTCCGCTGATCACCAGAGTCGCCTGAGTTACGTCGTTCGTAACGGCCGACACCAGCGAAGACGGCTGTTCCTTTCCGAACTGATCCATCGGAAGATGCAGGATCTTCCTCCACATCGAAAACCTTACCCGCAGGATCACTTTTTGATTGGCATACTCTTCCACAAGTGGCCGCAAAAATCCCAGCAATGCATTAAAAATCGTAAAAAAGACATAACCTAAAATAACAGAATTATATAGTTCCCCCTTGTTCACACGGACCAGATACTCCGATACTCTCATTCCGACCTCGGCATAAACCACGCCGCTTCCGAATGCGATCAGGTAGAGCCACCAGGGAATTGAAAGCCTTCTGTAAAAGCTCAGAAAAAACGATATTACATGTTTGTTGTTTTTCATCTGCCCTGTCCCTCACTTCCTATTAATTCTCGGTAATATGTATTCTTGGCATATACTTCCGCCGGTTCTCCCTGACAGATAATCCTTCCATTATGCATTACTATGATATAATCTGCTTTCTGTACGGTCTGTCTGTCGTGGGCAACCATAAGCACGGTTTTACCTTCCATATGCCGTTTCACACTCTTCCATACCTGATCTTTTCCCCGGATGTCCATAGCCGCGGTCGCCTCATCCATAAACAGATAATCCGATTGTTTTAGAAGCGCCCTCGCAAAAGCAATCCGCTGTTTCTGTCCGCCGGAAAGCTTCTCTCCCTGCTCGCCTACATCCGCCAGGAATCCCTCCGGCTGTTCCCTGATAAAGTCCATAATTTCCGCGTCCGTACATGCTTTTTCCAGTTCTTCATCCGTGACTTCTCTCTTAATTCCGAACAGGATATTGTCGCGGATCGTTCCTGCAAACAATGTACTTTCCTGTGTTACATATGAGATCTCGCTTCGGAAGCTCTTGAGCGAATACCGCGCGGTATCTTCGCCCCCAAATAAAATCTTACCTCCCGAAACCGGATACATACGCTCCACCAGATTCAGAAGCGTCGTCTTTCCGCTCCCTGACGGTCCGATAAGCGCCGTCACGCGTCCTGCCGGAATCTTCAGATTGAGTTTGTCGAACAGGAGTTTATCCTCATAAGAGAAATCAACCTCTCTTAATTCAATATCACCGCAAAGATGCTCCACATGCTCGCCGTTCTCTATATCTTCTTCCATTTCTTCCATAATCTGGGCTACTCTTCTGGTCGCTCCCTGGGAACCCTTGAAGGTTGTCCAATATACACAGTACGCGCTGAGCTGATTAACGATGTTCACCGCGAATCCATAATAGGCGATCCATTGGGTAAGGGTTAACGCGCCGGATGAATAAAAGCTTCGGCCTACCATCACGATCACAATAAACTGCATAGCGCCCACCAATGCATACATCGGAGTTGCGAATCCAAGCCACGCGTTCAGAATCGAACTCTTATAGAATCCTTTCATCTTCTCCTGCCCTGTCTGAAGCTCCTTTTCTTCTTTTCCGTAAGATTTGATGAGAAGAAGATTATTGGTTTTTTCTGCAATCGTCTGTGTCAGCTCTGCATTTTTTTGATTTACCAGATCCAACACTCCGAACTTCATCTTTCCCATGACGAATGCAATGACTAAATTCAGCGGAAGAACCGCGATCAGAGCAATCATCAGCTTCTGGTCGTAGGATCCGATTTTTCCCAGCGTAATGACCATCGTGTATGCAGAAGTGAGAATAGAAACAAATACTTGCATGATTAGCTGACTGATCGCCGTGATATCCGTTGTAATACGGGAAATCATTTCTTTGGGCTTATTTTTTTCGTAATATCGAAGCGGCAGCCTGACGGTCTTACTCCAGATCATTTTCCTGATATTACGGTCAATTCGCGCAACACACAAGTTACTCATAATCTTACTGACCGAACTGATCAGCTGGGATAGTAATGTAAAAGCCAAAAACGGAAGAACCACGGTACCAAAATTCACATTTCCGGCAAATAGTTCGGCCGTGTATTCCGTTACGCTGATTCCTACGTTGGTAAGAAGAGCTGTAATGGCAATATATGCAAGAATCCACAGATAAGGAAGTCTTGCCTTCTGCAGCATGCGGAAGAAGCTTCCCATGCTGCCCCTGTCTTTTCCAAAAACCCGTTCCATATTGTTTCCCTGCCTTTTCTTAATTTCAGAGCATCTGCTTTTGTACTTTCACAGTTATATTGAAGCTGCTATTCGTTTTCCAGCGTTTCGAACGCTTTGGCTGCGTCCTGTTTCTTTTCATAGTCTTCTGAAAATGCAATCGCATAAGCTCCGTTTGCCGCTTCCGTCTCAAGAACCGCGGCGCCTCCGGCAAGGACTATCGTTCCCTGGTTAGTAGCCATAGACTCATAGTTTCCATATAAATCCGTCTTGTTTTCCTGATCCCACCAGAACAGCCAGAGTCCATCATAATCATATGCTTTATCCGCCACTTTCGTCTCAGTAAACTCTCCGTTTGTATTGTCCGTGAGATATCCTGTTGTTTCATTGATATCAACCGGTTCGCAATCCTCCAAAATGAATCCTTCCTGCTCAAAATAATCCACCATATCTTCGTATGGAGAAGTGGAGGCATTCACTTCAATTTTTTCTTCTTTCGGCGTACATCCCGCCGTCATTCCACATACGGTTGCTGTTGCAATGATAACTGCCGCAGTCTTCTTCATCTTTTTTGTACCCATCTCATCAATCTCCTTTTATAAAAATTTTACAATTAGGTTACTTTATTTTTACAACAAAATCAGCAGTTTAACAAGAAGGTTATCCTATTCTGTCCCCGATTTCGTTCATAGTGTCTTTTATCTCTCATCCCACTGCCCCAATTGTTGGGAAATGAAACACCTTTCATCCTCGCGAAGCATCACTTCTTTTCTATAACGTAATTCCAACATTTCATCTATCGAAGAGCCAAAATGTGCCGAAGATTCTTCTAAAGGCCTTTCTACTCTGTAATGGCATTTACTATATGATATTAAGTTATAAGAACAAAGGAATCTGAAGCTGATACGCTTCCACGAACTCGGGCATTATTCAATGAAGGAAATAAATCAGAAGGCAAATGAACTTTTCTCTGAACTATGCAACACGAAATATCACACAGAATAGAAAAACCGGCGTAAATACGCCGGTTTTTAAATGCCGCAGACCGGAATCGAACCGGTACGGGAGATTAGTCCCGCAGGATTTTAAGTCCTGTGCGTCTGCCAGTTCCGCCACTGCGGCATTC
>CAMNTQ010000058.1 GCA_946558695.1 uncultured Lachnospiraceae bacterium | reverse complement strand
TCTACTTGCTTTCGTGCCTAGAGACTTCACCTTACTAAGCTCATCCTTCGCCTTCGGCTCGGATTCGCCAAGTGCGGTGAAGTAAGTTAACTTTTCCTCTCTACTTGCTTTCGTGCCTAGAGACTTCACCTTACTAAGCTCATCCTTCGCCTTCGGCTCGGATTCGCCAAGTGCGGTGAAGTAAGTTAACTTTTCCTCTCTACTTGCTTTCGTGCCTAGAGACTTCACCTTACTAAGCTCATCCTTCGCCTTCGGCTCGGATTCGCCAAGTGCGGTGAAGTAAGTTCGCACTAAGGCTCGAAAAGACCGAGCCTAAGTGCTTACTTATCGTTAGCTGCTGCTACGCCGGGCAGTTCTTTGCCTTCTAAGAATTCGAGGGAAGCGCCGCCGCCTGTTGAAATATGCGTCATCTTATCGCCGTATCCTAACTGGTTTACTGCGGCTGCGGAGTCGCCGCCGCCGATGATCGTTACTGCCTCTGTATCAGCAAGCGCTTTTGCAACTGCCTCTGTGCCTGTTGCGAACTTCGGCATCTCGAAGCAGCCCATCGGCCCGTTCCATACAACGGTCTTAGCGTCTTTTACTGCCTCGCAGAAAATAGCGACCGTCTTCGGTCCGATATCAAGTCCCTGCCATCCGTCCGGAATCTCGCCGGATGCTACAACTTTGGAATTTGCGTCATTGGAGAAATCGTCTGCGATCACTGTATCAACCGGAAGAAGCAGCTTCACACCCTTCTCCTCTGCTTTCTTAAGCATATTAAGCGCATATTCGCAGTAGTCCGCCTCAAGAAGGGAACCGCCTACACTTCCTCCCTGCGCCTTGCTGAAGGTATAAGACATTCCGCCGCCGATGATCAATGTATCTACTTTGTCAAGCAGATTCTCAATGACAGAAATCTTGCTGGATACCTTCGCTCCGCCAAGAATCGCTACGAACGGTCTCTCCGGATTATTTACTGCATTTCCGAGGAAATCAATTTCTTTCTGCATCAGATATCCAACTGCCGCCGTATCTACAAACTGTGTAACGCCTACGTTGGAGCAATGGGCACGGTGAGCCGTACCGAATGCATCATTTACAAATACATCGCACAGAGAAGCGAGATCTTTGCTGAACGTCTCGCCGTTCTTTGTCTCCTCTGCTCTGTAACGAGTATTCTCAAGAAGAACAACATCTCCGTCATTCATAACCGCAACCGCAGCTTTAGCGTTCTCTCCTACAACCGTCGCATCAGCGGCAAACTTTACTTCCTGTCCGAGAAGTTCAGAAAGGCGCGCTGCCACCGGCGCAAGAGAAAGTTCCGGCTTCGGCTCTCCCTTCGGCTTTCCGAGGTGGGAACAGAGAATCACCTTTCCGCCGTCGGCGATCAGCTTCTTAATAGTAGGAAGAGCCGCAACAAGACGGTTCTCATCTGTAATCTTACCGTCGATAAGCGGAACGTTGAAGTCACATCTGCAAAGAACCTTTAAGCCTTTTACATTAATATCGTCAACCGATTTTTTATTAAGCATAATATAAGCCTCCTGTAAATAATAGGTTTTCATGTGAAAAAAGTCCGGTCCAAAAGACCGGACCCTTTTTTGAGTCTTTTCAATGTTTCATCAAGTACTCTACGCAAGTTCTGAGAAGTATTTGATTGTTCTTACCATCTGGCTTGTGTATGAATTCTCATTGTCATACCAAGATACAACCTGAACCTCTGTTGTTCCGTTGTCTAACTGGCAAGCCATTGTCTGTGTAGCATCAAATAAGGAACCATATCTCATACCTACGATATCACTGGATACGATCTCATCTGTGTTGTATCCGAAGGACTCTGTAGCCGCTGCTTTCATAGCTGCGTTGATCTCGTCAACTGTTACAGTTCCGTCTACAACTGCTGTAAGAATTGTTGTTGATCCTGTCGGCGTAGGAACACGCTGAGCAGCGCCGATAAGTTTTCCATTCAGTTCAGGAATAACAAGACCGATAGCCTTAGCTGCACCTGTGCTGTTCGGAACGATATTAACTGCTGCTGCACGAGATCTTCTTAAATCACCTTTTCTCTGCGGTCCGTCCAGTGTCATCTGGTCGCCTGTGTATGCGTGGATGGTGCACATGATACCGGATTTGATCGGTGCAAGATCATTCAGAGCCTTAGCCATAGGTGCTAAGCAGTTTGTTGTACAGGAAGCTGCAGAAATAACGGTATCTTCTGCTTTCAGTGTGTCATGGTTAACATTGTAAACGATAGTCGGAAGATCATTTCCAGCCGGTGCGGAAATAACTACCTTTCTAGCTCCTGCCTTAACGTGAGCGGAAGCCTTCTCCTTGGATGTATAGAAGCCTGTACACTCAAGAACTACGTCAACGCCAATCTCTCCCCATGGAAGCTCCTCAGCTTTAGCCATTGCATAAATCTTAATCTCTTTTCCATCAACGATAATAGAATCTTCTGTAGACTCTACTTTGTCAGCTAAAGCGTATTTGCCCTGAGATGAATCATACTTAAGTAAGTGTGCAAGCATCTTTGGAGATGTCAAATCGTTGATTGCAACTACCTCGTACCCTTCTGCTCCGAACATCTGTCTGAATGCAAGACGTCCAATACGTCCGAATCCATTGATCGCTACTTTTACTGCCATGATTAAATTCCTCCTAAAAGTTTTATTAACTGGTTACACAGCCTTTTTTAATGAATTCTTCAATCATTGTTAAAGAATCATCAACTATTAGCTATTGTACTAAATATGGTACGAAAATTCAAGTATCTTTTCTATATTTTTACTGTAGTTCTGGCCTGAACCGGTAATTTCAGCAGCTTGCACATAGGATTTTTAAAAATCTGTACATACTCTCTCTTGACAAAAATACCCGTGCCGACGCTTCGTAAAACTACTACTTCCAATACTTTACTTTTCTTTGTATCGTGTATCTTCGTACCGGATATCTTTTCTTTCCGTAAATATTTTTTCCCCAACCTGCAAAATGAGCCTCCGGATCATAATATTTCCCATCGATCGCTACCCATGCATGGCGGGTAAGTCCGTCCCTTGCTCTGTCGCGCCTGCCGTTTATACGTCCGCAGATTATGTATGCGTCATACCCGATCACATTCGCCATAGCTGCAAATGCACAGGAAAAGCTATAACAATTTCCTTTCTTCGTCCGCAGCATATCTTCTGCCGTGATCCTCTGCCATCCTTTCTGATTCAAATCCGGGTATTTTGAGACATATTGGAACCTCTTCCTGCTGACCATATATTTCCAGCATGCTCTAAGCTTCTGCTTTTTGGTCATCCCTGGCTTCGTCACAGAATTAACTATTTTCACAGTCCGTATCATCGTAACCGTATCCGGACATTGCTTGGCCGCCCCGGTATCCGTGAACACAATACCTTTATATTTCACATTTTTCCTAATCTCGCCCGTCTGTTTCACATTGTATAGCTTCTTATCAATAATCTGCCATCCGCTGACTGCTGCTCCCGCAGGACTGACATAATATGTCTTACTTCCTATATCTGCCAGAGATTTTTTCTTTGGCGCAAGCAGCCTTCCTTTTCTGTCAAAGACATAATACTTTCCTTTGATCCGGCAGCTTCCAACCGCTTTTTTTCCGTTAGACAAGATATAATATTTTTCGCCGTTCTTCTTTCTCCACCCTCTTTGGGCGGCATCCGCATCTTGTACCGGAATCGTACACAAAACAATGGTTACTGCCAATAACCCTACTAATATTCTTTTTATTCTACCGTATCTTCTCATTCCTTCTTTTCCTCCGGTATACTCTCCGTACCGCCTGAATGGCACAGGGAGAACAGACTCAAACCTTTAAAAACGTTGGCCTTCGCTCTTTAAACTCTGCATAATACCTAAATCCGCAGCTTTCAAGTATCTCCTTTACCCTATGGAAATCATAGGCGATATGATCCGGCCTGTGCCCGTCGGCGCCGACAGTGATCAACTCGCCCCCAAGTTCCCGGTATCTTTTCAGGACATCCGTATGCGGATGGGCAAACGGCAGACCATACTTTAACCCCGACATATTCAGTTCGATTCCGCATCCCTTTTCAATCAAAAGCCGAAGAAGCGTATCAATCTCGTCCGCGAATTTCTGATAGGAATACTCCTTTTCATGATTCCTTCCGTACCTTGCCACATAATCCACATGTCCGAATACGTCAAAACCATGAAAAGCCTTCACATCCTCCGCCATTTCCCGAAAAATGATCCGGTACGTCTCTTCATCCGTTCTTCCCGCAAATATCCTTTTCTGGGCGATATCTGATCTCTCTGCCGAATGCACGGAACCGATCACAAAATCAAAGGGATATTTTTTTACAAATTCCTCATAGTAGCCGCCAAGATGGGGCTGAAGCCCCAGCTCCACCCCGATCCGGATGCGTATTCTATCCTTATATTTTTCCCGTACTTCCGTCATCTTTTCAAAATACGCTTCCGGCTCAAAGATATCCTCCGGCCCCCAGTCCATATTGTCCTTATCGTAATGATCGGTAAAACAGATTACCTTAAGCCCCTTTGCTATGGCGCCTTCCGCCATCTGCTCCGGCGTACTCTCAGAATCGTGGGAAAAATCCGTATGCATGTGTACGTCTGCTTTTATCATACTGTCTTCCTGCCTCCAACTTTCTTATTCTTTATTTATCACCGATGATGATTCCCCCTCCGAGGACATATTCGTTATCATAGAGTACCACCGCCTGTCCCGGCGTAATGGCGCGCTGCGGCTCTTCAAACTCGCAGAGAAGTTCATCCTCCCCTGTCATCCGCACGGTACACCACGCGCCTCTGTGATTGTATCGTATTTTTGCCCACACGCGCTTCTCACCGGCAAGCTTCGGAACCGACATGAAACTAAGTCTGTTTGCCCGGACATAACAGGACAAAGATTCTTCATTGCTGCCAAGAACCACTTCATTCCTATCCGGACGGATCTCCAGCACGAACACCGGATAACCAAGGGCGATACCTAAACCTTTCCGCTGGCCTACCGTGTAGTGGATGATTCCTTTATGCCGTCCAAGCACCTTTCCGTCGGATGCGACGAAATTCCCGGGTACGGATTTTTTACCCGTCGCTTCTTCAATAAAAGACGCATAGTCTCCGTCCGGCACAAAACAGATGTCCTGACTGTCGGGTTTCTTTGCAATCTGAAGCCCCACAAGATCCGCCATGGCGCGGATCTCATCTTTATGGAAATTCCCCACCGGCATCATCGTCCTCCTAAGCTGTTCCTGCGTCAGATTATAAAGAGCATACGTCTGGTCCTTTGAACTTGTCGCTGAAGTGCGGAGCGTTAACCGCCCGTTCTCCATCTCCTTGATCCGCGCATAATGTCCTGTGGCAATATAGTCCGCGCCGATCTCAAGACTCCTTTTAAGAAGTGATTCCCATTTTACATAGCGGTTGCACGCGATGCAGGGATTCGGAGTTCTTCCATGAATATATTCATCCACGAAATAGTCGATGACATTTTTTTTGAACTCCCGTTTAAAATTCATGACGTAGTAGGGAATCCCAAGCTTTGCCGCCACCCGGCGCGCATCCTCCACGGCGCTCCATCCGCAGCATCCTCCGTTTTCCTCCATAGAAATGTTATCTTCATGCTGCCAGATCTGCATCGTCACTCCGATAACGTCATACCCTTGTTCCTTTAAAAGCCATGCCGCAACGGAAGAGTCCACTCCCCCTGACATGCCTACGACCACTTTTTTCTTTTCCATATATCCCGTCCCTTAAAAATACCGTTTCCGTGCAGCATTGATCCCGACATTTTAATACTCTTCTTCTTCCTCTTCCTCGCCCTCATGGATATCGGACTTCGGTTTCTTTAAACCTTCGATCTGGATGTCATGTTTTTCGGCATAATCCCAAAGCGCCGCATGGATGGCCTCCTCCGCCAGCAGAGAACAGTGTACCTTTACCGGCGGCAGTCCGTCCAGCGCTTCCATCACCGCACGGTTCGTCACCTGCATGGCCTCCTCAATAGATTTTCCTTTCACAAGCTCCGTCGCCATGCTGCTTGTGGCAACCGCAGCTCCGCAGCCGAACGTTTTGAACTTTACATCCCTGATCATCTTATTTTCATCAATGTCAAGATAGATCCGCATAATATCTCCGCATTTTGCATTGCCCACAGTCCCCACTCCGCTGGCGTCTTCTATCTCTCCTACATTTCTTGGATTTTGAAAATGATCCATTACTTTTTCTGAATACATCGTATCTTCCTCCTAACCGTGATTCTTTTTCACAAAATCTTCATAAAGCGGTGACATCTCCCTGAGACGCTTTACAATCTCTCTCAGACAGTCTACTGTATAGTCAATCTCTTCTTTCGTCGTCTCCTCACTGATCGTCAGCCTTAAAGAGCCGTGGGCGATCTCATGAGGCAGTCCGATCGCTAAAAGCACATGGGACGGATCCAGCGAACCTGACGTACACGCCGAACCGCTGGAAGCGCAGATCCCTTTCATATCAAGCATGATCAGAAGCGACTCGCCTTCCACAAAACGAAAACTAAAATTGGCATTATTCGGAAGTCTCGTTTCCGGATGTCCATTTAACTTCGTGTACGGAATCTCCTCAAGCACACGCCCGATTAGGTAGTCCCGAAGCTTCGTTTCCTTTTGGATTCGCTCATGCATCGTGTCAGCGGCACGCTTGGCCGCCGTTCCGATCCCGATGATCCCCGGCACATTCTCCGTACCTGCCCGGCGCTTCCTCTCCTGTGCGCCGCCATGCACAAAGGAACGGATCTTCACACCCGTACGGATATATAAAAATCCGATTCCCTTCGGCCCGTTAAACTTATGGCCGCTGGCGCTTAGCATGTCAATGTGGCACTCATCCGCAGAAATCGGAATCTGTCCGAATGCCTGCACTGCATCTGTGTGAAATAAAATCCCGTGTTCCTTCGCTATCTCCCCGATCTCTCTGATTGGCTGAATCGTTCCAATCTCGTTATTCGCAAACATAACGGAGATCAGTATCGTAGTCGGGCGGATTGCCGCCTTAAGCTCATCCAGCTTGACAACGCCATTCTCATCCACATCCAGATAAGTCACCTCAAATCCTCTCTTTTCCAGATACTGTGCCGTATGCAGGATCGCGTGATGCTCAATCTTCGTGGTGATGATATGATTTCCCTTTGACGCACAGCACTCTACCGCAGCCTTAAGCGCCCAATTGTCCGCCTCAGAGCCTCCTGCTGTAAAGTAGATCTCTTTCGCCTGCACGCCAAGGATCTCTGCGATCGCTTCTCGCTGCTTCGCAACCGCCTCTTTATTCTTAGCGGCAAATCCGTACACGCTGGAAGGATTCCCGTAATTCTCTGTAAAATATGGAAGCATCGCCTCCACAACCTCCGGCGCCGTCTTCGTGGTCGCCGCATTATCAAGATATATCAATCTGTCCATCTTCGTACCTCCGCTCCTCTTGTCTTTCTGATCAGATTCAATTTAGCCGCACATATGATTCGTATAGTCGCCTTCCGGATTGATGCGCTGGCTCTCCCGTACCAATTCCTCAAGATTCATCTCATCGACTGTCCGGGCAATACTCTCATTAATCTTCTGCCATACGTATTTCGTCACGCAGCCGCCGGAGGCCACACAACCGTCCTCCGAATCAAATGCGGCGCATTTTACCGGCTCAAGACTCCCCTCCAGCACACGCAGAATATCCCCCACCGAAATTTCATTCATCTCTTTTGCGAGTACGTAGCCGCCCGAGGCGCCCCGGATACTTTTCACAAGCCCGCCTTTCTTAAGGAGCGCCACGATCTGTTCCAGATAACGCTCCGAGATATTCTGACGCGCGGCAATGCTGCCGATCGTGACCGGCTCCTGTCCGCTGTATCTGGCAAGGTCGATCATTGCCCTCAGTCCATATCTTCCTTTTGTCGAAAGCTTCAATCTATCACCTTCTTTTAATCCCTACTAATTTACTCGGATTTATTTACATCAGTAGAATACCACCATCAAGTGTATCTGTCAAGCCTTTCTAAAAAATGGTGCAGGTACATTTTCCGCACAACATTTTGCATGCGCATAGTTTGAATCCACTTGGAATATGCTGTAATAATAAGCTCAAGGAGCATTGATCATGTCTGTCAAACGTACAATTTTAAAAGGAACGCTTATTTTGACCATCACAGGTTTCGCGACCAGATTCATGGGATTCTTTTACCGGATTTTCTTAAGCCACACCTTCGGCGAAGAAGGCGTCGGACTGTATCAGCTTATTTTCCCTGTCTACGCGCTTTGTTTTTCACTTACTTCCGCCGGAATCGAGACCGCCCTCGCCAGATGTGTGGCAAAACGTGTTTCCGTAGGCAAAAAAAAAGAAGCCAGAACACTTCTTTTTACCGGCATGGCGATTTCTGTCAGCCTGTCTGTCATAGTCATGCTGCTGCTGCAGAATTACGCAGAACTTATCGCCGCGCAGTTTTTACAGGAGGAACGCTGCAGCAGTTTCCTGATCATACTTTCCTATTCCTTCCCCTTTGCCTCCATCCACAGCTGCATCGTCGGCTATTATCTGGGGCTGAAGGAAACGAAAATCCCAGCCTTCTCCCAACTGATCGAACAGCTCGTCCGAATTCTGTCCGTATATCTTTTCTATCTTGCCGGGATAAAGAACGGAACCAAATTCGGTATCTCCATCGCTGTAGGCGGTCTAATCGCCGGGGAGATTGCCTCTTCCATGTTCTGCCTGAAAATGATCGCAAAAAAGACTCCGTATTGCCAAAGTCTTACAAAACGAATCACAAAACTCCCGGAATATATATCCTATGCCGGAGAACTCCTTCTGCTCTCCGCCCCGCTGACTGCAAGCCGGGTACTTTTGAATCTGCTCCAGAGCATCGAAGCAGTTTCCATCCCTTTAAAACTGCAATTACACGGGATGACGGTTTCCCAATCACTAAGCACCTACGGGGTATTGACCGGCATGGCCCTCCCCTGCGTGCTGTTTCCTTCCGCTATCACAAATTCCGTTTCCACCATGCTTCTCCCGACAGTGGCGGAAGCCCAGACTCTAAACCGCAGACAGCAGATGAGAAACATCATCCAGAAAAGCGTCTGCTGCTGTGTGCTGCTTGGAAGCCTCTGCTGCATTTTTCTGCTTCTTGGCGGACAATGGATCGGCTTTTTTATCTTTAAGAGCCGCTCTGCCGGAGATTATATCGTGACACTGGCGTGGATGTGCCCGTTTTTATACGCCAACACAACACTCATCAGCATTATCAACGGGATCGGAAAGACGACGCTCTCCTTCTTCATCAATACCTTCAGCCTTCTGATCCGGATCATCAGTGTCTTTTACTGCATCCCCTCTTTCGGAATCGAAGGATACCTGCTGGGACTGCTGGCCAGCCAGCTCGCCGCCTTCTCACTGTGCATCCTGTACTTAAGCCATTATCTGCGCTCCCAGAATGCTCATCATTAAAGCGTCCGGATAAACATCTGCATGATAACCGGATTGACATAACACTCAAGAAGAATCCCCACTGCCATAAGAAGGAGAAAGATCACTGTCTTCGTCAGATTCCACCGGATCTGCGGATAGGTGTAAAGATACCAAAGCAAAGCAAGATATCCCGCGATATAGAACAAAAACTGGGGAACGAGCGCGATCAGACACAGGATGATACCCTTCACTCCCATCTTAATGACTGCCGAAGAAAATAGCAGGCCGCTTGAGAAGCCTGTCCACAAGATAAATGCCGCCGCCGCGCCTTTCTTAAGTTTCGTACATCCAAGCGCCCCTAAGATAAACACCGGAGTCAGCCGGATTCTTGCCACATACCAGAGGTATTCCGCTATCTGAATATCATCTGCACTGTATTGGTTCAGAAAATATTCACTGAGAATCCCCATACTGATGATATAATCCTTTGCAAATAAATTCGCATACAAAATCCCCGCACAAAAACCTAACATATAATACAGAGCAAAATGCTTCCCGTTTTCCTGTATCCTCACTGACGTTCCCTCCCTAGTCAAGATACTCCATTATATGTCCGGTCGTAAGCAATATATTCGAAAATCTTTTGTACTAAGAGCGCAGATATTTTACTTCATAAGCCAGAAGCGCCGCTATCGTCTTAGAGTCCTGAATTTCGCCGGCATAGATCTTTTCCTTCAATTCGTCCAAAGTATATGCCTTCACATCCACAAATTCATCCTCGTCAAGATTCTGCTTGGACGATTTCAAGTTTCTTGCCACATAGACTCCAATCTTTTCATCACAATATGCCACCGTCGTGCAAAGAGTAATCAACCAGTTAAGCTCATCAGACTTGTAGCCTGTCTCTTCCTCCAGTTCTCGCCTTGCACACTCAATCCACGGCTCGCAGGGCTCGTCCAGTTTTCC
Organism: uncultured Lachnospiraceae bacterium; assembly: GCA_946558695.1. Lineage (GTDB taxonomy): Bacteria > Bacillota > Clostridia > Lachnospirales > Lachnospiraceae > MD308. The sequence continues at coordinate 4,869 of CAMNTQ010000058.1, read as the reverse complement.
GGCAGGAATCTCAAGTGTTTCTCTTCCTAACGCATTGCGGAACTGCCGAACCATCAGTATTCTGCCATCGGGAAGAACCGGCACTACTGCCGCCGCCCCGTCATGATGAATAAAATCCCAATCTGCATGATGACCGTTGGAAAACTCCATATGATCCGTATATACATCAATGATCGCTCCCTTATGAACCAGATCTCTTCTGATTCTTTTTACCTCTTCACCCATATTCTTTTCCTCCTGTTAATATAAAAATAAGGAAAGCCTAAAATATTACTATTTTATGACTTTCCTTGGTTTTAAAGCTTAGATTTCTATTACATTACGCTATTTAGCAAAATCTGTCACCCGCGATTCACGGATTACATTGACTTTAATCTGACCAGGATATTCTAACTCGTACTCAATCTGTTTCGCAATATCCCTCGCCATCAATACCATGTCTGCATCAGATACCTGCTCTGGAACTACCATAACACGAATCTCTCTACCTGCCTGAATTGCAAAAGATTTATCAACTCCCTTAAACTGGTTGGTGATATCTTCTAATTGTTTTAATCTGTTTGTATATGTTTCTAATGTCTCCCTTCTCGCGCCCGGTCTTGCCGCAGAAATCGTATCTGCCGCCTGTACAACGCACGCGATCAAAGTCTCCGGTTCTACATCGCCGTGATGCGCTTCCACTGCATTTATGACTGTCGCAGATTCCTTATATTTTCTACAAAGGTCTACGCCAATCTGAATATGGGAACCTTCCACATCATGATCGATGGATTTCCCGATATCATGCAGAAGACCGGCTCTTTTCGCGATTCTGACGTCAAGCCCGATCTCGCCGGCAAGAAGTCCTGCAAGCTGGGACACTTCCATAGAATGCTTCAGCGCATTCTGTCCATAGCTTGTACGGAACTTCATTCTTCCGAGAAGCTTAATAAGCTCCGGATGGATTCCATGAACACCTGCTTCTAAAGCAGCCGACTCGCCTTCCTCGCGGATCATCGCTTCTACTTCCCTCTGCGCCTTCTCGACCATCTCCTCGATTCTTGCCGGGTGGATACGCCCGTCAACAATGAGCTTTTCAAGAGCGATTCTGGCAACCTCGCGCCGGATCGGATCGAAGCCTGATAACACAACTGCTTCCGGAGTATCGTCAATGATCAGTTCTACGCCGGTCATCGTCTCCAGTGTACGGATATTACGGCCCTCTCTTCCGATAATACGGCCTTTCATCTCGTCACTCGGAAGCTGTACAACTGAAATCGTAGTCTCTGCCACGTGATCAGCCGCACATCTTTGTATCGCAGTTACGACGCACTCTTTCGCGCGCTTCTCCGCCTCTTCCTTCGCCTGCGCTTCCAGTTCCTTTACCAGTTTTGCGGTGTCATGTTTTACATCATCTTCAACAGTTTTCAACAAATATTCTTTTGCCTGTTCGGAGGTAAGTCCTGAGATTCTTTCTAGTTCCTGTACTCTTTGCCTGCCCATCTCTTCCACCTTTGCTTCACGGTGTTTGAGCTGTTCTTCCTTTGCTGCAAATCCTGCCTCACGCTTCTCAATGGCGTCGGACTTCTTGTCTAAAGCCTCTTCTTTGGAAAGGACACGCTTCTCATAGCGCTGCAATTCCGCTCTGCGTTCCTTGGTCTCTTTTTCAAGCTCATTCTTATTCTTGATAGATTCCTCTTTAATTTCCAAGAGAGACTCCTTCTTCTTCGCCTCAGCCGTCTTGACCGCATCATCTATGATCTCGCGGGCTTTTGTCTCCGCATTGCCGATCTTCGACTCAGCATTGTTCTTCAGACGGGATACGGTAACAAAATGACTGATTACTGCCGCTGCTATGATAAGCACTATTGCAATTGCAATAATGAACCCATTACTTAGCACAGGAGCACCTCCTTATTTAGTTTTCATTGTACAAATACAACAGTTAAATTCTATACTGTTTTTTCAAAGATGTCAAGCTTTTCAGCAACGCTAAATATATCCTCGCACCGAAAACCTTTTCGCGTCAGATAACCAAAAATCTTCTCCTTCTCTTTTCTGCCGCTCTTTTCGGGATCATAATGCTTCTTTTTTAAAATATTTTCAATTGCACTCCTTGCATCGTCTTCTTCATAATATTCCTCAAAGACTCGCTCGATCACTTCTTTATCAACCCCTCTTTGCACAAGGGCGGCAAACATCTCTTTTCTGCTTTTTTTATTCTTTCTGCCTTCCATAAAAACCCTTGCATAGTTCTCATCATCGACATAACCAAAGGATTTCACATAGGAAAGCGCTTCCTCAATCACATCTTCTTTATAGCCGTCCTGCTCAAGCTTCTGACAAAGCTGCGCCTGCGTTCTCCCCATATCGTTCAGAAGGTGCATGGCGCGAAGTTTTGCCCGTTTGCCCACAATCTCCGTACGTATCTTTAAATAAACCGTGTCCTCCAACTCGCATCCAACTGTAATATGATAGCGGGAGAGTTCCTTTTTATACAGGATGAATGCATATTTTCCTTCGATATAGACTTTATACTTTGCATTCGTCACAGCTTCTATATTCGTGACAACCATCTGATTTCTCCGATCTCTAATCTTCTTTCGCCGTCCGTTTTCTCGCGGCCTTGGCCGGCTCCTTCGCGCCTTCCGCCGCCTTCATGGCTTTTGCCTTTGTTTCATCCTCTATATCAGTGCCGTCTTCCTTCGAGCCGTCAAACTGATAATGCTCACGGATCTTTTTGTCAAGCTCGCTCATGATCTCCGGATGCTCCGCCAGATACGTCTTCGCATTCTCTCGTCCCTGGCCGATCTTATCGCCGTTATAGGCAAACCATGCACCGCTTTTATTCACAAGATTAAGTCCTACTGCCAGATCAAGAATATCTCCTTCCTTTGAGATCCCTTTTCCGAACATGATATCAAACTCCGCCTCCTTAAACGGCGGTGCGATCTTATTCTTTACGATCTTGATCCTCGTACGGTTTCCAGTCATCTCTCCGCCCTGCTTTAACGTCTCGATCCTTCTTACATCCATGCGGACAGACGCGTAGAATTTAAGCGCCCTGCCTCCCGTCGTCGTCTCAGGATTGCCGAACATGACGCCTACCTTCTCGCGAAGCTGGTTGATAAAAATCACGATACAGTTAGACTTGCTGATTACAGGAGTCAATTTCCGAAGCGCCTGAGACATCAGTCTTGCCTGCAGTCCTACATGGGAATCTCCCATATCCCCCTCGATCTCCTGGCGGGGTACTAGTGCGGCTACAGAGTCTATCACGACGATATCCATAGCCCCGGAGCGAACCATCGTCTCCGCAATCTCTAATGCCTGATCTCCGCTGTCCGGCTGCGATATGTATAATTCATTGATATCAACGCCGATATTTCCGGCATATACCGGGTCAAGCGCATGCTCCGCATCAATGAATCCGGCAATCCCGCCTCTTTTTTGTACCTCCGAGATCATGTGGAGAGCCACCGTTGTCTTACCGCTGGATTCCGGTCCGTAGACTTCCACCACTCTCCCTTTGGGCACTCCGCCCATACCCAGCGCGATATCAAGACTCAAACACCCTGTGGGTACCGTCTCGACTACAACCTGCGCCGCCGGATCCCCAAGCTTCATAACCGTACCTTTTCCGAAATCTTTCTCTAACTTTGCAATTGCCGCTTCTAATGCCTTCTGCTTATTTTCATTACCTGCCATAATTCATTCTCCTTCTTGATTCCGAACGAATGTTCGTCGTATGATTATTATAGTATTATAAATATTTTTAATTGTCAAGAGCAAAATTTCATAAACAGATGAAAACCATTTCAGCCATCATCCACAAGCCCCCTTCCCTTTTTTCTCCGTATGTCGGAATCATGCTTTGATCAAAGCGTGAAGATCAGACAGCTCCTTAAGCCGCCCATATCTTAAGATTGATTCTGCCGGCAAGAATGCCGGCAGACTTGATAAATCAAAAATAACATACTATTGTTCAGAGCGCAAGAACTTTCTTGCCTGAAATCCGTCACCTAAAATCCGTCACAGAAAACTTTTCACTGCCAGTACAGCCGCATCCGCCGCCAAAATCGCCGCAAGTACCCCAGAGACTGCGCGAAGCACCGCTGGAGACATACGCTTTGTCATCTTGACGAATAAGGGCTGAAAAACGTACAAAAAGATCATGCCTCCGATTCCAAACCTTACACTTGGATTCAGGGCGATCCGCCCTTCAAAATTAAAAGCAAATCTGCGGTAATCCCACGCCCATCCTCCTGTCAGAGCCTCCATAATATAGCTCCCGATCAGTTCCACTGCGGTCGTGATCGCGATGATCCCAAAAAACACCAGCACCGGCGTCACCGGCGTCTTCCCTATATAGACCCGTTTTTCCATCAGCTTTCCCAGAGAATACAGCAGGATCAAAGCGCCTGTCCCATAAATCACACAGTAAGGCCCAAACAATACCCCCCTGTTTGAAAATCCCCACCGGTACACTGCGACTTCCAAAAAGACCTCATAGAGCCATCCGATCATTGAATACAACATAAAATAGATAAAATATTCCTGCACTTTCTGTTTCATAAATTCCGTTCCTTCTTAAAATATCTTCTGGCCGGCCTGTTACCTTTTAATCTTTACGGCAGAAGCCTATCCTTTCTTTTTAAGCAGCTTCTGATAAGCCTTAAGCTTTTTGGAAGGCACCTTGAAAACCGCCGTCCCCGCCAGCAATCCAATCTTCTTTTTTACTCTCATCCTTTTCTCCTTTTATTCTGTGAACCGTTTTGTTTCACCTATATCTTACCTTTATTTACACGCGGCTGTCAAGAATAATGGATCATATTCTAGGGTTGTTTCATGAAGACTTTATCATCCATTTTTCAAATTATAAGGGAAAAT
>CAMNTQ010000057.1 GCA_946558695.1 uncultured Lachnospiraceae bacterium | reverse complement strand
CATTCTCATAGTCATATCTTTCCATCAGCTCTATCGCCGGGGAACATTCGATCTGTACCCTTCGCAGCCATTCCGCGATCTCAATCACCCAATCTGGCAGACGGTACCAGTTCCACAGCGCATACATCCGCTCTCTTCCCTGTACATCATTCTTCCAGCCGACCTTATAACCATTCATCCGGAATCCATGCCCTTGCCAGCATCGGACAAGGAACTGACACGCCTTATGGAACCGATCAGCGCCCAGCATCATTTCCGCAATTGGATCACTCTTGAATGAATCATCATACATCTGCCTGCTATATGGCGTTGTCATAATCAATCGTGCCAGCTTTTCAGAATCATCCTGAATACACCGAAAAAGATTTACCACATCCCAATCCAGATCATTGATTGTCTCTATATCCGATGGCATTTTCCGGAAAAATACTGCCCCGCTTCCAAAATACGGCTCCAGATATGTATGATGCGGTGGAATCAGTTCTACAAGCTTATCCACGATCCTCCACTTACTCCCCGGATATTTCAAAACACAATTCAGTTTACACTTCTCCATTTTCACTTCAACGCCTCAAACATTTTTGCCAGCTCACACTCTCTGCAAATATTATCCAGTGTTTCCTGGTTCGGACATTTGCATGGATATTGGCAATACTCATCACACATTTTCTCCATGACCCCTTCCAGATGATCCTCCAACACCGCCAGCCTTTTCATCGCCCCTGGCAACAACTCCTTATCCCTGATCACCGGAACACCGGCATGATATTCCGTATATCTCACCATAATCCCTCACCTTCCCTCACACCTTCCCCGGCATAAACCAATCCAGCTTCCGCCGCTTCACATATCCCCAAAACACTTTGTATTCGCAATTCAGACCAAAATACTTCTCCACATAATCATACGTCGCCTTTATAGACATACCGGAGAATAAAAGCTCCTGAATCCGTGAGTAGTATGGGTCAAACACACTCCTGCCCGTTCTCCTATCCATCACTCCTGCCCTCCTGAATCCCGAAATCCACAGCAAAACTATTCATCACAGGCGACCAGTCAATCAGTAGATTCCGGCAGAATTCAAACAAAAGCCGATCCCCTTGATCCAGGTATTCCTTCACCAATTCATCTTTTCTACGGTTATACTTCCCCATATCCTGATCCGCCAGGAACTCCCGATACAGCCCCCATACCGCATTCTGGATCCGCACGATCTCCTTATGCTTTTCCTCTATCCTCTTATCCACGAAAATCTCCTTTTACTGGAACGGCGTTTCCGAATCCCAGTTGATCCATCCGTCACTCGCCTTATCCCAGCCATAATCAAAATCCAGGTCATCCCCATATCCATAGATCCGCTTCGACTTTTCATCATAATCCAGGACAAACCCATTCGTCTCCGTCTTCCCAAACAAACGGTTTTTCGAGACCTTCAATAACCTCTGCCCCGGCTGCAGGTCCTTGCCCTTCTCATAAGCAATCGTGATCGTCGCAAGGTTTGAGATATCCCCGCTTCCACTGATCTCATCATTCTCATTGGCAGTAAAATTATTCTTCCTCTTATGCGCTACCAGAAGGATCAGCACATTATACTTCAATGCGATCCGCGCCAGCTTCTTCACAAAAAGGCTTTGCCTGTCATACTTGTCAAACGCATTCCCGCCTTCCAGATCCAGCGCCGTCATCAGGTTATCAAGCAAGACCACCTTCGTGCCATACTGCATGATCACATTCTCCACGATCTTAAGCAGGCTTTCCTTCTCATCCCCCTCCACGATCCTGTTATCATACAGGAAACACTTCCCACGGTACCAGTCCGCGATCAGTTCCCTGTTCGTATCAGACACGGCATAATTCCGATCCCCCCACTTATTCTCATATTCCGTGATACGGTTCCGTCCGGCAAGCTGGAAGTCAATCCACGACCGGAAAAGGTAGTTCGGCAGTTCCCCGCTGTACGCAAAACACTTATGCCCCTGATACATCGCATGATCCAAGATCTGACTCGCAAGCGTCGACTTCCCTTCCCCCGGCTTCCCAGATACCAGAACCACACCGCCAAAAGGCAATCCGCCATATAACAGCCGGTCCAACTGCCGGATTCCCGTCTGCAGCTTCGGAAGCTTAAAGATATCCACATTCTCCACCTCCGAAAGGTCGATCACACTCCGGATCGGGACCACCACCGCATTCTCCACACACGTCCGGATCTGCCCCGCCCCATACTTCTGCAGGATCTCATTGGCATCCTTACATCCCCGGTAATCCTCTTCCCGTATATGCTTCACCGTACATCTAAGCCGGGATGACAACTCATCAAGCAAGGTAATCCTGCCCTTTTCATGATCCCCGAAGACGACAACCTCTTCAAACCGGTTGATCCAGTCCCAGCAATACGGAACCCAGGTAAATCCCTTCGCCCCTGTCGGCACGGATACCGCATTTTCAATCCCGGCCACCGCCACCGACAGACTGTCGATCTGCCCCTCCGTGATCACCAGCCGGTCAAACCTGTCATTACACTGCGCCATTCCAAACAGGATCGGCTTACAGTTCGCCTCACACCATTCCTTGTTTTTATCCTTCTCCCGGTCAAAATCTGTCTTCCGGTACTTCACAAACTGCATCCGCCCGGCCTCATCCAGGAATGGAAAAACCAGTATGTTCGGATGTTCCGTCTGCACCGTGATCTGATACCTCTTAATAACCTCCTCAGAGATCCCTCTCCCAGTCAGGTATCTGACCGCCTCCGGCTTCGGCTCGATCGGCTTCGCCGGCGTCTTCATCTTCCGAAACTGCCGCCTTGGACGGTAATACTCATCTACCTCACTCCCAAGAGAGAAATCAAAATCCTTGGAAAGCGTTAGCATGTTCCCGGAGACTCCACAGGATGACCGGAGACATTTAAACTGTCCCGTCTTCAGATTGATCGAGAAAGTATTGAGGTTACCTCTGGAAGGCTTCGGATTACAGTAAGGGCACAGCCGGAAAGATAACTCACCGTTATGCTCTCTCGTCTGCGCATGGATGTGCCTCGCAAAATCATACGCATCCTGCTCTTTAAATTCATACATGCCTACTCCTCCCAGCCATTCGGACCATACCTCCACCATTCCTCATCCTCACCGATCAGCTCCTCTTCTGGTTCTGGTTTCCGATCTGGATCCTGCACTCCTGCCTTCGGCGCTTCTGAATGCTTTCCTTCCAGATAGTCCTCAAATATATACTTCTCCAAGAAATTGTTTGGCAGGAACATCTTGTCTCCAGAATCTTTTATATACACCGCATAATTTGCCGCTGCCAACACCAATTGATCCTCCGTAACACTTCCAGACAGAACCAACTCACCGTAAGCCATCTCTGCCAGATACCGTCTCTGCTTATTGGGAAAGACAGACCAAAACTCATCAAAACGTTCTACCCTCGGAATTTCCTTTTCTTTACTTTTCTTTACTTTACTTTCCTTTGCGGTGTTTTTCTTGGATTTACTCATGTTTTTCTCGGAATTATCCAGGTTTTTCTCGGAAAAACTAACGTTATGCGTAACCTTAATACAAGACGCGGTTTCTTCTTTGTTCAAAAGCCAGATTTCTGAGTCAACTTCAATCCGTCTTTTATAGCCTTTCTTCGCCTCCTGGTATCGCTTCTGTATTCCCGGTGAGGTGATAACCTCTGCCCTCTCCTGTCCGTTGCCGCCATCGGCTAACTCGCATTGTGGTCTGCTATCCCCTTCTTTTTGTGTGGTAATGATAGTGTCCGGATTAGTAAGTGTTCTCTTTACGAGTAGGGACCGGCTAACCAAGAATGTCATTACCTGCTCAATAAACCCTTCCGTAAGATGCAGATCATCCATGGCATCATCCATACTCTCCGCATCCCACCTTATGTAATATCCGTTCCGATAGATCTCCGTCAGCAGATAAATATAAAACAACATCCCGTCACTCCCATATCTGGAATGAAGCCGTTTGATCCGCTTATCCGCATAAAAGAAATCCGTATCAAATGAAAAATAGAGCAATCCGTCCTGTTTAGGACGTGCCATATTATCCGTCCGCCTCTCTTATCAAAACTTCGATCCGTGGATTCTTCTTATCCACATCAAACTTGTCAGAAAACCCGACAACATACTTCCATCCATCATCCATCATCCTTCAGCACGCCGTACTGCACAAGCGCATCCTGGATCACTTTACGCCCAAAAGAGCTTATATTATCCTTATCCCGGCGCCTATTCGGCTCTACCCACAGATACTCCATAAACACCGGCTTCTCAATCTTCACGCCCCTCATGCACTGCCTGATTGCCACCGCAACGATATCCCCGTTGCTTGCCTTCATCTTCGCTCCCTTATGCCGGTTCGTGCGCTCTGCCGAGATATAATCGTTGAGATTGTTCAGAGTGCCTGGAATTGTCAGTAAATACTCCACGGCCTCTCCTTTCCGCTGGCAGTCCGCACTCTGCCAGCAAGCCAGTAAACGCGCTACATATCATGTAAGTGACACTTGTGCGGATGAATCATAATCAATAGTTACCTCGTGATACAATCCCTCAAAAGAGAAGATGCCTATATTATGCAATTACTGTAATGTGGTATCTCTCCAGTTCTTCAGCAAGCCCAGATTCCAGATATCCCTTGATCCGCTTCATGGCCGCATTCTTCCAAAGTCCGCCATCCGCTTCCACCAATTTAAACGCCGGGCCCCTCTCACTGTCCTTGATCCGGAATACATAAGCGCTCTCAGGTTGCTCGATCTCTCCAAATGTCCTGTATGGTCTGAGCCTTACAGGGTTCGGAACGATCACATCCGTATTATTCGCGATACCGCTCTTAATCGTCGTCTTCTGGCTAATCCCGTCATCCTTATAATTTGCCGTAGTCCCTGCCTGGATAGTCCCGGCAACCTTCATAATGCTCTCCAGATCTTCCGTTGGAATAAAATTCGACTGCAGCTCGATCAAGAATCTTTCCTGGTCATAGTAATGATCAAACTGGAATTCATTCACAATTGCAGAAGATTTCAACAGATACTCCCGGTCCCTTTCGTCGATCAGGCCAGAATACAACCTCACCTCAGTCGGGCTCACCACATGCAGGAGCATGGTCTCCCTCAGTTCCTCGGACTTCCCTTTGATATAGTCCACGACTGCCGTCAATGTATTCGCCCTGATCTCATCCGCCATATCAAAAGAATGGTAGCGTCTCAGATCCTTATCACAATATGTCTTCCCATCGATCTCTACGATCTTGGGATCCATCCCATCAACCTTCAATCCTACAACGTACTGTAATGCTTCCCTTAATCCTTCCATCATCTTTCTTCTCCTCCTATGCTATGCTTTTCTTCTCATATCAACAATTCTCTCTCCTGAAGGCTTCTCACCTGCAGGCTCCAGGATCTCGCCCGTATCCGCATCAAACGGCCGGCCATCTGCAGATACCTGCGCTGCCTGTGCGTCCTCTATAGACATCTGCCCAGGAATCTGACCCGTCGTAACCTCGGCAACATCCACCTCTCCTGTACGGAGATCCTTTCCCATACTGAGGGCGGTAACCGTACCAACCGCAGGAGCTAAAGCCGTCTTCGCCTGCACGCTCGTTGCAACAAAATCCCAATCTTTGTTCGGCTTGAACGTGATCGCCACCGTGATCTTCCGTGTTGCCGAAGCATCCGTGTTCGGATCCTGAATATTCTCCGCCACTTCCTTTAGTGCCCGGTTTACCTGCACACTGAACGCACCATTCGCCAGTGTTTCAAGATTCATGTGTCTCATATCCTATCCTTCCTTTCCTCGATACTATTGATGAAGAGCATCCTTACCGATGCCCAGATCAATCCTTCCTTCTAAAAATTTATCCCAAACTTCTCCTTCAGGATCCTCCGCTCTTCCGGCGAAGCAATCTCTGCGTCCGCCATCCCCGCATCCCTGCAATCCCCCACAAGACCGTCAATCAGCCTGGACATTTCCGCCGTATCATAGGTACTGCTTCCCCGGAGCATGATATAAGTCCGGTACATCATTCCATCATTTCCCATCCGCGCATCCGATGTTGGTCTTAAATGGTACACCTGGGATTCCACAACTCTCCTATTCGCTTCATCTGTATCTGGCAGAACAACTTTGATCGTTCTCCCGTCCACGATCTCCATAAATCCATACTTCGATAGCAGAATGTTGTGAAGCTCTGCATTGGAAATCCTCAAAATCTTCGCCAACTTCGTGAGAAGCGCCCAGTAATACGCATTGGCATCCAGACTTCTCTTACGCCTATACGGCTTGATCTCCAGACTTAGCTTATCGCAATCCTTCAACTCCTCATACGCCTGTCCAAAGTCTTCATTCGGTTCAAACAGGATTGTCAGTCTATGGGTCATAAAATCAATGATCGGCTGTTTCAATTTCCCGGTAAACTTCATTAGGCCGCACACTTCTCCTTCACCTGTTCAAAATGCTGGGTAATATTTTCATACTGAGATACCGACAGCTTAGACAAATCTGAAACCTTATACGCACTGCACACTTTTGCTTCGTCAACCCCGTTATCCTGAAACCGTTTTCTAAGTGTTTCCACCGCCCTGTTATCAATCATCTTCTTCTGCGTACTGTTTTGCGAACCTTTATTGGATCCCGCTGTATTCTGGCTCTGTTGCTGCCCCTTATTCGCTCCTGCATTCTGACCCTGCTGCTGATTCTTATTAGCCTTCGTATTTTGGCCCTGCTGCTGATTCTCATTCGTATCCGCATCCTTCACATCATCCAGAAGAAGCAAGCCATTCAACGCATACTTCCGGGCATAAGACGAAGCGGTTCCCGTGATCTGTGAGGAGTCCATACCCTTCTTGGACTCCTCCTCCCTTGCATAGGATCCATTGGAAATGGATTCCCCACTCTCACAGTCGATCAGTGTCGCAGTTGACTTGATATAATACCGATCCCCGATCAATACCAGATCATCATTGACCGTCACCGTACATTTATTCTGCGCCAAAAGCGGCTTCAATGCAGATAAGATATCCTCACAGCTCCGGTAATCATAATTGCCAAACTTATTATGCTGGTTCTTCGGTACACTTATAGCTGACTGGATCTTCAATAACTTCTCATGGATCGCCATCACACATCTTTCCTTTCGTAATAGAGTCCCCAACTATTGAATGCCATTTCGACCTCCTGAAGTTCTTCCATCGTTCCAACAACCACATATACAACCTTCATAGACTGTTTCTCAGTAAGCGGCGCTGCAGCAACTTCATCCACTGTCTTGATCTCTTCGACCGCCTCTCTCTTCGCTTCCTTCCTGATCCGCTCTTCCTCAGCGATCCGCGCCCTCTCTTCCCGGCGGATCTTCTCGATCTCTTCTCTTCGCAGCGCTTCCGCCCTCTCTGCTTCCCGCCTTTCCTGCTGAGCCAGGATCTCCTTCTTCCTTACCTCATAATCATTGATATATTTCACGGCAGCGGCAAGATTCCGGTTTGACATATACAGATGCAACGCTTCCTGCACCTTGTCCGAATCCATGGAAGAGATCACAGAGATCTCACCTTGCGTCTTCGTAACGATCTCAGAAATCTCTTTCCTGACTGTCTTCATATTCGTCGTGGCGTTGTCCCATTTCGCGCCATAGATGCATTCAAGAGGTATGTAGTCCTGCAGGTCATCCGGTACCAGTTCATTGTACGCGGCTTCAATCTCTGCTTTCTTCTCCCTTACACGCTTCTCTTCAAATGCCTGCACCTGGCCATTGATAGAGTTAATCGGCTTATCATACAAAGCAATCAGGTTTTTAGCCTGTGTCTCAAACTCGTTCCATGGCGCCATATACTCATTCTTTGCATCTCGAAGATTCTCTTGAAACTCCTTTTTCTGTTTCCGAAGGCTTGCTACCTGCTTCTTTGCATATGTCTTACTGTCTTCAGTAAAAACAACACCCTCAAACTCTGCAAGCGTTCCCTTGATCGCCTGCTCCACCTGATCGAAGTTACAGGATATCTTCGCACTTTCCTGTGTGATTACTGCTACTGTATTGTTCATGTATCAATTCCTCCTCGTATTCTCTATAATTATCTCTAAGCCTCTCACGAAGGCTCTTTCTGGATGTAAAATATTCCCGTTCCTCAGATGTCATAATGTCCTCCCATCTCATCATTCAGACAATCCCTGCATATGACCTCCCCGTCCATAGTTGCAAGACGGTTATCTGGATACAATTCACACCCGCATCTATCGCAATGCCTGGGCGGTTCCTCTTTGATTTCCTTACGCCCTTCCGCTTCATCCCGGCATCCACACCGCTCACCGGGATCCAAGTGATCCCCGCAGTCAGGGCAGATATATCCGTACATCAGTCGTCATCCTCCTTCGGAACAGGAATACCCAGGACAATAGCTAGACTTTCCACGTCAATGTAACTGCTCGAAGTTCTGACAATATATTCGATTGCTTTCAGCCTCGCAGCCATATCGATGTATTCGCGGTTAAATCCCAAATATTTCTCCAACCACTGATTTCTCTCATGCAACATTTTATTTTCTTCCCGCAGACGGTTGTTTTCGTTCTGAATCTGCGTAATTTTTGCTTCATCCATTTCCTGTTATCCTCCTTCACAATCTTCTATGCTTCACCCAAACACTTCCTTAACTCTTGCGCCACTGGTGAATGCTCGATTTCCTCCGCAAACTCTGGATTTTTCTTCTTCAAACGTTCAGCTTCCTCACTTACCTCCGCATCTGTTTTCTTTACAGTGTCGAGGATGAATTCAAAAAACTCATTCCCCTGCTCTTCTCCCAAGTTCTCACAAAAAACCTCTCTTACTCCCCTTGCGGCAACTGTAAGCTCCATAGCTATCTGTTCTGGGATTCCATCAATCTTGAGGGACGTTCCAAAATCTTCTACATTTATCATTTACAACCTCCACTTTTTCCGCTATAATAGCGGTAGATACTCTCATGAGCGCTTAAGGTTACCGCCTTTTACAAGCGCTCTTTTTTATGATTTTACGGAAGAACATGCCCCGCTTCTCAAGATACCTGGCAGTGCGCCCGATCACATAGCCTATCGTTACAGTGACTACGCCTGCCAGTACCCATCCCGCATGCCGGGCCGGAGACATCCCAAACAAGATACTTAAGGACATCCATACTGCCCAGAGCATCCCAATCCGGATGATATGAATTGCTGCCTTCCGCAGGATCGGACATAATCTCTTCCTTCTCTTGAAATTCTTCAACTTCATATCTCTGCGCATACCCTCCTTTCCACCTCTTCCAAATACATCATCGCCTCATCCATATCAAACGGCGGCACTATCTTCCGAAGATTCTTATTTGCCAATCTCTTATGATATTTCTCATAGTCTGCATACACCGCAAGACTGACAAGGTTCTCTAATAAGGCGTATTGATTGTATCTCTTCCCAATTTCCTTTTTAATGCCCTCAACCCTCCGGTATACCGTTGGAGTCGAAACTCCGAAAATCCGGGCAACATCTGCTTTATTCCGGTACTTTTTGTTGGCTACTGCCATCTATCTCACCTCCTTCACTGATCACAAGCTCCTTACTCATGCTTTTCTATACTTTTTAAAACTCTTGCGTCGAACCTTCTATTACTGTCCTAAATGAAACGTTCCGAACTGGCAAAATCGTTACTTCACATCATGAATACAAGAGCCTTGCGCTTCCCATTAGCCTCCCTTCTCTCGGTGGCACTTCTGGGTATGTTTACTTCGAGTTTCCCGAAGCAATTTTTCAAACTGACACCACTCAGTTGAAGTTCCTAATAAATTCCAATCGTGGCGTGGTAGTTGAAAAGACACTACCACTAGGGCATCATCTTGATTGACGTACTGCTTCTCATATTCGGTTATCTCATACATATCTTGTCCCATCTCACGCCACCTCCTGCTCTTCTACTTGTAAATCTCTTCCAGTTCTCCTATACTGTAATTACAGGACACTGCCATGTCCGAGTACGAAAGAAAGGAGAAACCACATGAATCCAATACGACTAACTGTCGGCAAATACACTGGCGATATTGAAAAACGTCTTGAATATACATCATCTGCAAGTGTATTTGAAGTTTTCCCGGATTCCTTCATGAAAGCATATACAAACCACAAAAATTTTACAGATTTTTGTGAGGCCATTCATTGTGATATGAAATCACAGGATGACTTGAATAGATTACAGGATAGCCATGATTTTGACTCTGCTATCCGATCCCAATCTAGTTTTGAATCCTGGGACGTCATGATTGAAACAGCATATAATGAACTCATTAATCAAAAATAACTCTACCACTTAACTCTTACTACTCAACAAACAAAAAGAATTCGGGCGGATGACCGGGTAGGCACTCTTTGCAAATAATGTTGTTCTGTCTGCTCATCCGTTTCCAAATATTCCGGAACTCTTCCCATTCAGATTTTGATACCAGCTTCATCTTGGATTCTATGATTCCATCATTTTTTAATGTTCCTACGAAGATTGCCT
Organism: uncultured Lachnospiraceae bacterium; assembly: GCA_946558695.1. Classification (GTDB taxonomy): domain Bacteria; phylum Bacillota; class Clostridia; order Lachnospirales; family Lachnospiraceae; genus MD308. Next base: position 4,870 of record CAMNTQ010000057.1, on the reverse strand, counting down.
TAGGTATAATCTCTTCTTTCCCCTTACATACTTCAACTCTGGACTTCTGTAGGGTAATCCATTCTTCCAATGTAAGCTTCATTCTCTCACACCCACCTCCTTCTTTTTTCTTGACTGTCCAAACTTTGGTACACCCACTGTGTTATGCTTATCTAAACCACCTCCTTTTCTTCACTAAGAAAATACTCGATAGATACACCGAAGTAATCAGCCAATATTTTGAGCTTATCAACTTTTGGATTATATCTTCCATACTTCCAATTAGTTAAAGTTGCTGTTGAAATACCTGTTTCCTTCGATACACCGTAATCAGTTACACCTGCTTTATCTCTAAGCGTTGTGTACTTGCTGTACATTTTTTCACCTCCATAACAAAATTATATTGACATTAGCTAAGGTTTCTAATATAATTGAATTGTCAAATCAAAGTTATAAAAGAAACCAAAGCTAATAATCATGATTTAGCTTTGTTATCAAAGCTATGACCATAATATAGCATTGATTTCAAAGTTTGTCAATATACTTTAGCTTATTTTTCAAACTTATTTTTGAGGTGCTATATGTACAAGATTTTTGAAACATTATGTAATGAACATGGGGTAACTCCATATAGAGTGTGTAAAGATACCGGAATAACTACTGCAACTATTAGTAATTGGAAAGCAGGACGATATGTCCCAAAAGCTGATAAATTACAGAAAATAGCTGATTACTTCGGAGTAACCTTAGAATATTTAATGAATGGTAAAGACACTGATAGCAAAGAACCCCAGCTAAAACCCCGGGACGAAAAAGACATCAAAGAAATTCTGTCCAGCACAGAACAACTCCTTAAGCAAGACGGGCTTATGTTCGACGGCCAGCCTGTCAGCCCAGAGGCTATAGATTCCATCCTCTCAGCCATGCAGATCGGGATGGAGATGGCTAAAAAGAAGAATAAAGAGAAGTACACTCCCAAAAAGTACAAAAAGGATTGATGTTATGAATGATATTAGAAAATTAGCAAATTCACTTGCTAAGAAATACCAGAGTAGAAACCCTTTTGAAATCATACAGGGGATGAACACTATACTGGTATTTGCTCCGCTTATTGATGTACGCGGCTTTTATCAATACTTTCAAAGAAATAACATTATATACGTAGATGAGCACTTACCAGAGCACGAACAAAAATTTGTCTGTGCACATGAGTTAGGGCATATGCTCATGCATCGTGGAGAAAATACTGTCTTCATGGATACCAGAACATACTTGAAGACTACGCCGTATGAAACGGAAGCTGACAAATTCGCTATTGAATTGTTAGTACCAAATGAAATTATTCTGGAAAACTGGAAAAATACTACTGAGCATTTATCAAAAATTACTGGTTACTCAGAAAAATTGATCAGATTAAGACTTAAATAATATATGATTGCTTCAGCGTTTAAATAGATTTCTCAATGTGAGGTCGTACAAAAAAGAAAGAAAGGAAAATTTATGAAAAAGAAACTATTAATGATTTTACTATTATGTATATTCTCTATGAATTTAACTGCATGTACTAGCGAAGAAACCGGAACACAAAAAAAGGACAAAGACATTGAAGAATATAATATAGATGATTTTGGTGCTTTATATGAAAAAACTAATGTTCTTTTTGAAAAAGAATCCGAATACTTAACTGATGATGAATTATACAGCGATAAAGGCTATTCAATTTATAAAAAATGCTCAGAAGAAACTGGGCTTCCATTTAAAAAAGCAATCCGACTACGAGGGAAAAAAATGAATTCCATGAAGGGTTTTCTCTTAGAATCCACTGATGGGAAGTATTCTATTAGTTGTTTTTTCAATGAGGATTCTCTAAATGAAAGCTTATTCATAAATGACGGTGATAATATTGTAGTAAGCGGAATATTTTCAGAAAACGCAAACTCTTATGGTTGTTTAACGAATGCAACTATAGAATCTCCCCAAAACATTGAAATTGTTTATGAAAATAATATTGACGCCATCCTTTCTGATTATGAACATATTTCCAGATCGCTTATAGTTCAAGGTGAGATTAGCACAATATTATCTTTGGAAGAATTTGAACAGGGTATGGAAATAATGAAATCTACAGTTACGTATGAACACCAGGATTACTATTATGATACGGTTGCACAGTTACAAGGTGAAAGCGGATCAATATATTTTATGTATAAAAACGATGAATATCCGAATTTAAAAGTGGGAGATAAAATTGTTACACCAGGATATGTCTACGATCTTATGCACCTGAAACATTTAGACGGAACCGTAGAGATTCTTAGTGGTTTGATGGGAAATGTTTATGATATTTACACATTTCAATAACTAGAACTAAACCACGGGGATGTGGGGATTTTTATCATAAATAATGATGCCTACATCAAAGAATATGGCAAGACGGAACTCATTTCACGGAATCCGGACTCACCGAATAACATAATCTCTAAATATGACAATATTGTCTGTATGGGGAAAGTGGTAGGAAAGTATGAGTGATAACCGCTTCGGCGTTTATATCAATTTTTCAATGTAAGCAAATCAAACAGGAAAGGACGTGACCACATGCCAATGCCACAGGAACGAATTTACACATCAGAAGACTACTGGAACCTTCCGGAAGGCCAGCGCGCAGAGCTGATCGACGGAAAACTATATGCCATGGCTCCGCCGAACCGGATTCACCAAAAATTGTCAATTTTAACGGCAAACATCATACTGAACCACATACAATCTAAACATGGAAACTGTGAAGTTTATGCTGCCCCGTTTGCAGTTAATCTGAATAAAGATGATGAAACATGGGTTGAACCTGATATTAGTGTAATCTGCGATAAAGGGAAACTTTCAAACCGCGGATGTGAAGGCGCGCCCGACTGGATTATTGAAATTATATCACCAAGCACCCAAAGCCGTGATTATTTAAAAAAATTGATGCTCTATCAAAATGCAGGTGTCCGTGAATACTGGATTGTGAATCCAAGGATTTTCAGCACGACAGTCTACAATTTTGAAACCGGTGAATCAAGTTCTTATTCCTTCAAGGAAGCTGTTCCGTCTGGGATACTTGACAGTCTAAATATTGTATTTGCTGATTTTCTACAATAAATGAAAACCGCCCCTGCGCCAACAGGAACGGTTTCACATAGATGTAGCTCGCAAACCAGAGGATTGCGGTACATTCTACCCTAAGCAAGTAGATTATACCATAATCCTCCACAATTTACGAGGGTTATTTTTTATACCCTTTTTAGGAGGAAGAGATTATGTGGAGTGAAATATTACCTAACGGAAAAGTCCGCTTCGTTGAACGCTACGAAAACCCCATGACTGAAAAGAGTCATAAAGTATCTGTCACCATGGACAAGGATACTGCAAGTACCCGGAAACTTGCGCAGGCAGCCCTAAATGACAAGATAGACGCGAAGCTGTCCTCTATTACGGCTACCATCAAAAAAGACGCTCTGCGGCTCTCTGAGCTTGTCGAACTCTATCGCACAGACCAGAAAGCCACCGTAACCAAGTCTACATACCAGCGGAACTATTTTGCCATGGATTCTCTGATGCGGATCCTCGGTCGGGATATCCTGGTGGATAAGATCACAGCCGGATATGTCCGAGAAAAGCTCGCTGCAGAAAACGAGAAGCCAGGAACTACCAACGAGCGTATTACCCGTCTGAAAGCCCTGATGCGCTGGGGATATCAGAATGATTATATCGCCGATATCCGCTGGCTTGATAAGATCAAGAAATTCAAAGATGATGAAAAGGTCCAGAAACTTGAAGAAAAATATCTTGAAAGTGATGAGTTGAAGATCCTGCTGAAAAACATGAAGGTCGATAAATGGCGGATGCTCACAGAGTTCTCAGCCCTCTCCGGCCTGCGTGCAGGCGAAGCGATCGCGCTCAATACATCTGATATCGACTTCACCAACCGGTACATCCGTGTCAGCAAGACATACGATCCGGTGAACCATGTTGTCGGAACACCGAAGACCTCAACTTCTAATCGGAAAGTATACATGCAAGATGAACTCTTTACCCTGTGCAAACAAATCAAGCGGTATATGGACAAGGAACGATTTTACTGCGGTCACCGGTCTGAACTCTTCATGTGTGATGTGAACGGCGATTACCTGAATTACTACTCTTATAACAAATATCTACAGGAGAATGCAAGACAGCTATTTGGCAAGACTGTGACAACACATTTCATGAGACACACCCACGTTGCTCTTATGGCAGAACAGGGCGTTCCCCTGGATGTCATATCGAGAAGACTTGGCCACAGTGACAGCCGGGTCACAATGAATATCTATTTTCATGTAACGAAGAAGATGCGTGAAAAGGACAACCAGAAGATAAAAGAAGTATCTATTTTATAGCTTGCCCCATTTCTGCCCCATTTTTGAATTCACAACAAGAAAAAATCCCGCAAGTCCTTATTCTAAAGGACTCCGGGATTCTGATTCAATGCGGATGACAGGACTTGAACCTGCACGGGAAGCCCACTAGATCCTAAGTCTAGCGCGTCTGCCAATTCCGCCACATCCGCATATTCTATATATAATGTAAGAACCCGAAAATCCTGTAAACACAAAATTCTCGGAAATCATCTCTACTGAGTATGCCAGGGTTCGAACCCGGGACAACTTTATTAAAAGTCATATTATCCAAACTCGATACATCGCATAAACTCTTATATTCCCATAGTACTATCGGACAAAAATGAGACAACTTATTCTTAAACCGTTAAAAATCATATCACACATCTATAAATTAGTCAAATAATTTTTATTAGTAACAGCTCTGACGCTTAAATTTATACTTACACTCTCAGAGTACATTGGATTTTATT
>CAMNTQ010000056.1 GCA_946558695.1 uncultured Lachnospiraceae bacterium | reverse complement strand
AGAAAGGAGCCTTTTTCTGTCCCATTCTTCTTAATCTGATTTTTACTGCCATTTTTTCACCTCCATGAATTTTTCAAAAATATATTGTATATAACGCATCTTTTTATTATGCGGTATAACCATAAAAATACTGCAAAACCGGTCTGCGTATCTCTCTCTTCATTAGAAATGCATCCGAAACTTCCCTTTCCTGCCGCCCTTCCCTACCATCTTCATCATCTTTTTCATCTCGCCGAACTGCTTCACCATACGGTTCACTTCGCTGATATCCACACCCGCGCCTCTGGCGATCCTGTGCTTTCTCGACGGATTTAAGAGATCCGGGTTCCGGCGCTCCTCCACTGTCATAGAATAGATGATCGCTTCCATCTGCGCCATCTTCTTCTCCGCCTGCGCCGTCTCATCTTCATTGGGCGCCTTCATCTTACCCATACCGGGCATTCCTCCCATAGCGCCCATACCGGGCAGCATGCCGAGGATACTGCTAAGCCCGCCCATTTTTTTCATCTGGGCGATACTCTCTAAGTAATCTTCAAAATCAAACTGGGCTTTCTTTAACTTCCCGGCCATCTTTTTGGCCTGTTCTTCATCAATCTCTGCTTCCGCCTTCTCAATCAGAGTAAGTACGTCGCCCATGCCAAGTATACGGGATGCCATTCGGTCGGGATAGAACTGCTCCAGATCAGAAAGTTTCTCTCCCATACCTGCATACAGAATCGGTTTCCCGGTCACCGCCTTTACAGACAGCGCCGCGCCGCCTCTGGTATCGCCGTCAAGCTTCGTGACGATCACTCCGTCGATCCCCACCTTCTCATTGAATTCCTTCGCTACATTGACGGCGTCCTGTCCGGTCATGGCGTCAATGACAAGAATCGTCTGATGGACATCCGCCGTCTCCTTGATCTCCTGAAGCTCCGCCATCATATCTTCATCAATATGAAGCCGTCCGGCAGTGTCCAGAATCACGATATTATGGCCGTTCTTCCGGGCATGTTCCAACGACGCTTTCGCGATATCGGCAGGCTTGTGGTTCTCTCCCATGGAAAATACCTCCACGCCCTGCTTCTCGCCGTTCACCTGCAGCTGCTTGATCGCAGCCGGACGATACACGTCACAAGCCACAAGCAAAGGCTTCTTCCCCTTTTGCTTGTACTTTCCCGCAAGCTTCGCAGTTGTGGTCGTCTTGCCCGCGCCCTGAAGCCCCGCCATCAAAATCACTGTCACAGCGCTTCCCGGCTGAAGTTTAATCTCCGTAGTCTCGGAACCCATAAGCGCTACCAGTTCCTCATTCACGATCTTGATTACCATCTGACCGGGATTCAGGCCGTTCATCACATCCTGCCCGACAGCCCGCTCCTGAACATTTTTAATAAAATCCTTTACGACCTTAAAGTTAACGTCCGCCGCTAAAAGCGCTCTTTTAATCTCCTTTAACGCTTCCTTTACATCTGCCTCCGTAAGACGTCCCTTGCTTCTTAAATTCTTAAATACATTCTGAAGTTTTTCGGTCAAGCTGTCAAATGCCATACTACAACTCCTCTATGATCTCATCGGATATTCTGCGGATACTCTCCACAAGCTCGGTCATACTCTCCGACTCATATCCGTCCAACAGTCTGTTCATTTCATTCACTTTATCTTTTACAGACATAAATCTTGCCACAAGGTGAAGCTTGTCTTCGTATCCCTTCAGCGTCTGGCTGCACCGCTTCACAAGATCGTGCACCCCCTGCCGGCTGATGCCAGCTTCCCCGGCAATCTCCCCCAGCGACAGATCGCAGAGAACAAATTGCTCATAGATCTCTTTCTGATGATCGTTCAGAAGTTCACCGTAAAAATCATAAAGTAATGCCTGTTCTAAAATTTCATTCATGTCACTCACCTGTGATATCTTATACCAAAACACCGTGGGTGTCAAGTATTTTTTCTTTACATCTCAAAAATTGGAAAAAGGATTGATTTCTTATTCAATATATCGTAAGATAAACTTGTTCGATTTCCATATACAATAAGGGGAGGATAGTATGGAGAACCAGAATTATTACGAGATATTAGGGGTTTCCTCCAAAGCTTCTTTGGAGGACATTACGGCGGCGAAAAATGCACTTGCAAAAAAATACCATCCCGATGCCAATCTGAAGGACGGCATTGATACTACGGAACAGATGCAGGCAATCTTAGAAGCATACAACGTCTTGTCAGACCCGGTTAAGCGGGCGGATTATGACCGCCAGACCGCCGGAAGAAAAGCCGTCATGCAGACCTTCGACCTTCACGCCGATGCCGACGGGCCGGAAATGGAAGAACCTACATTTGTTACATATTGGAAAGCATCCAACGATCTGTATGATATCATTACAGAGAGCGACGAACTCTACCGGATCAAGAATCAGGCGGCGAGGCTTGGACAGCTTGCCATGCAGGCCATCAGACACATCCTTGTGCTGAGAGAATCGCAGATACCGGAACGATACTGGCATCCGGATATCATGAACTGGCTGCTGTTCACATGGTTTAAAAACCGTAACTATACAGCCGCGTATCTCGTCACCATGTATGACGAGTACCAGAAAAAGGAGTTCGGAAGACTTGAAAAGCTCCGCATGCAGAATAAAGCGCTCCACTATCAGCGTTCTGTCAAAAAACTTTTGAAATATTAGATTCGTTTCTTTTCACACATCTTCGCTCTGCGCATATTATGTACTGTAAATAACCTTTATGGAGGATTTTTAGTATGAGTGAATTAAATTGTGGATGCGGATGCGAAGAAACTGCAAGATACAACAATTGCGGATGCGGTTTTGGCAACAATAGCTGTCTGTGGATCATCCTTCTGCTCTTCTGCTGCGGCGGATGCGGCAATGGCGGCGGCATGTTCGGCGGCGGATGCGGCGGCAACGACAGTTGTCTGTGGATCATCCTTCTGCTCTTCTGCTGCGGCGGATGCGGCAACGGCTGCGGATGCTAATCCCGGATTTCAGAATTTGAATACTTGTTAAGATAAGAATGGGGGCTCCCGGAAGATACACCGGGCGCCCCTTTTTTACGGCCCGGCATATGCACTTGAGGAAGATCTTTCGCATAGGGGTTCTGTCTTCCGGCTGACGCATATTTCCCCATGCAGTATCATATATATTTACAACGTTACGAAACAGGAGGCGCTATGGAAAAATTTCCGCCGAAACCCATGACACCGCTCGATGAGCTTGTCACTCCTCCGACTCTGTATACACTAAAGCTCCTTCTTCCATATATGCCCGCCTCCGCGCAGCGAACTCTGGCCGTTCTTGTAAAATTTTTTGAACTGCAAAGAACAATGGAGGCTTTCTACGGCTTCGGCAACGGCCGAAAAAACATATCCTCCGACGCCATACTGAACGACTTGAAGCCCTACATGAACCCGAAAGAACAGGAAATGATGGAACAAATGGAGGGCATGATGAATATGATGGAAATGATGAAACAGATGCAGGCGGACACGAAAGACTCTTCTGATAATCCCGGTCAGGAACCCTCACCCTTTGACTTTGTGAAAGGAATGATGGATCCGGAACAGCAGAGTATGTTTGACCGGTACAATGACATCTTTAGCAACGTCGTAAATCACGCAGATTCTAACACCCAGAAAGGAGAAGACGACTATGAATGAATGGTTAAACCATCCGGCAATGGAACATATAGATCCGCTGAAGCTTGAGCTGATCAAAGCGGCGGCAAAACAGACAGAAGGAAAATCAGGAAAATCGCTGGCCCCCGTGATGATGGCGCTGATCACCAACGCCAACAAAAAGGGAATCCAGTTTACGCCAGATGAAGTATCCCTGATCGTCAGCATTGTAAAGGACGGCAAGCCGAAAGAAGAACAGGAACAGATCGAAAGCATGATCAAAATGGTGACCTCATATATGAAAAAAGGATAAAACTTCGCCAATCCCCTCTTTTCTTCCGAAATAAGATTTGCTATACTTATCAAAACGCTATTTTGCCTGAAACAGATAAGGAGATCCATATGAGAAACATTAAGCTTACAATAGAGTACGACGGAAGCCGTTATCAGGGCTGGGCGCGCCTTGGAAAGAACGAATCCGGCAATACCATTTCTAACAAAATCCGGGAAGTCCTAAAGAAGATGACCGGCGAAGAGATCGAAGAATTTTACTGCGGCTGCCGGACGGAAGTCGGAGTACATGCATACGCACAGATTGCTAATTTTAAGATGGCGAACAATGCAAATGTACAGGATATCAAGCATTACCTGAACCGTTACCTCCCGATGGATATTGCGATCACAGATGTGCGCGAAGTACCGGAACGATTTCACGCCCAGCTGAACGCCACATCAAAAACATATGTCTACCGGATGACTGTCTCGGATGTTCCAAGTGTATTTGACCGCAAACACACTTATCACTGTTTTCGGATTCCAGATAAACAGTTGATGCAAAAAGCAGCTCTTTCCCTCACCGGCGTACACGATTTTAAGAACTTTTCTACGGTAAAAAAGGCAAAATCAACTGTCCGGAAAGTGTATGAGATCGAAATATACAGTGACAAGGAAGAGATGCAGATTATAATCAGCGCCGATGATTTTCTTCACAATATGGCAAGGATCATCATCGGTACACTAATAGAAATCGGATTAAGAATGCGGGATATTGATGAGATTGAAGATATCTTCGAAGGCGAACTGCCTCCAAGCGCGCCATGTGATCCAAAGGGCCTGTATCTGCAGGAAATTGAATATTGATCAAAGATACAGCGGCAAAAAACGATACGCCTGTGAGCAGACAGATGCAAAAGCGGCCAGATACAAATCTTTCTTGTATCTGACCGTTTTTATAATCACATGATCGTCACAGCTCTTTCGCCGGCAAAACTTCCTTTGCAGCGCCCGCTTAAAATACCCCAAACGACTGTACAAGCAGTACGAACAGAAGAATCGGCGCAACAAATTTGATCATCGCAATATAAAGTCCTTTTCTTCCGAACTTATACCCTCCGATCGTCACTTCGTCAATGACTGTCTTTGGTCCGGCAACCCATCCGATCAGGATACAGGTACAGAGCGCAACTAACGGCATAAAGATATTATTGCTGAGATAATCCATAATATCAAGCACCTGACCGACCGTTCCGTTCGGAAGCTCGAATTCAAAGTAGATCTTATTGTATCCGAGACATACAAGCAGTCCGAATACAAGGGAGTAGATCGTTACGATCGTTGTACTCTTTCTTCTTGAAAACTTGAATTTATCCATAATACTGGATACGATCGCCTCCATGACAGATACTGCCGAAGTAACCGCCGCGAAGATCACCATCAGGAAAAACAGGATTCCGATAAACCGACCTGCTCCTCCCATCGCCTGAAACACCTTCGGCAAAGATACGAACATCAGTCCCGGCCCCGCCGACATCCCTTCCAGTCCCATAAATGTAAAGACCGCCGGGATAATCATAAGCCCTGCAAGCAGCGCTACCAAAGTGTCAAAAAACTCAATCTGATTGATGGATTTCATAAGGTTCGTATCTTTTTTTGCGTAAGAACCGTATGCTACCATAATTCCCATCGCCACACTGATGGAGAAGAACAGCTGCCCCATGGCGTCCATCAGTATCATGAAAAATTTCTTAACTGTAAGACCTGTAAAATCCGGGATCAGATAGATCCGAAGTCCCTGAAGACCTGTTCTTGTCACGCCTTCTGCGTCCGTGTGGGTCAAGGTCAGTGAAAAGAACCCGATTCCGATCACAAGAACAAACAGAATCGGCATCAGCACCTTGCTGTAATTCTCAATTCCCTTATTGACACCGTTATATACAACAAACGCCACTGCCGCGAGGAAGATGAACATCCAGATGATCGGCGCCCACTGGCTTGTGATATATCCGGTGAAATAGCCGTCCGCCGCCGTGTCGGTTCCGTTTCCAATCACGAATTCCGCAAAATACTTCAATACCCATCCGCCGATCGTACAATAGTAGGGCAGGATAATGATCGGCACCAGCCATGCAAAAAATCCGATAAAACGCCAGTTTTTATGAATCTTGCCGTACGCCGTAAGCGGTCCCTGCGCCGTCTTCCTTCCGATGGCGATCTCCGTCGTCAAAAGCGTAAACCCGAACGTCAGCGCCAAAATGATATAAAGACAGATAAATAATCCGCCGCCCCCCTTTGCCGCCAAGTACGGGAACCTCCAGATGTTCCCCAGTCCGACCGCGCTCCCCGCAGCCGCCAGCACGAATCCGACCGAACCCGTAAAATTACTTCTCTTTCCCTGTGTTTCCAAAATAACTTACCTCCTGTATTATCTTACTTTTCCAGATATGCACACAGCTTATCATATCTTTCTTCCATTGATTCATACCCATGCTCATAGAACTGCATAAGGGTATCGTACTTCCTCTCCAGTCTTGACACCGTAGGAATCGTCGGGCGGAGCACAAAGATCTTTTCCGCTTTCTCCAACTCATTTATCTTAAGCATCGTCCTGTTATATTCAAAATTACGGCGAATCGCCGCTCTGGCCAACTTCGGATATCTCTGGTATGCCTTCCGGTAAAGATTCGCCGCCGCTCTTGTGGTCATCTTCTTTTTATACCCCGGATTTCTTGTCAGTATGAGGACGATCTTCTCATTGCCAAGCCCAAGCGCTCTGTCTATCGGGATCGAATCCGCCAGACCGCCGTCCAGATAAGGCGTCCCGTCGATATTCACCATCGGAGCCACAAGAGGCATACTGCTCGACGCTCTGCAAAGGCGCATCAGCCGCTCCCTGTCCTTTCTCTCCGTCATATACTCCGCCTTGCCCGTCACACAGTTCGTCACCACGATCTCGCACTCCATCTCTGATGCAAAATACGTGTCATAATCAAAAGGAAACAAGTCGTTCGGATATTTATCAAAGATCAGATCCATATCAAGTAAACTTTTCTTGCGGATAAGTTTTCTGACCCCGCTGTAATAGTCGTACTCCTTCTCCTTGTGAATCATACAGTCCCTCGTTCTTCCCGGCTGTCTCGACACATAATCCACGCCGTTGCACGAACCAGCCGACACTCCGATCACATGGGACAGATACAACTCCTTCTCCATCAGAAAATCAAGCGCCCCCGAAGTGAAGACGCCCCTCGTAGCGCCGCCTTCTAAACAAATTGTTCCTGCTGTCATATATCTGCACTCTCCTTGCTTAAAATAAAGAAATCTCTCTTGCCATTTGCGTATATATTTGGTAAGATAAGCCTTGCATGTAAAATGTTTTTTAACATAATATCAATATCATACCACAGGAAGCTTAAATAGTCCAATCATTATTATAAAGGAGTAAAAGAATGATCAGTACAAGTAATATTACACTTCGCGTAGGGAAAAAGGCGCTGTTTGAAGATGTGAACATCAAGTTCACGGAAGGAAACTGCTACGGCCTGATCGGCGCCAACGGCGCAGGAAAATCCACATTTTTAAAAATTCTCTCCGGTCAGCTTGAGCCCTCCAAAGGCGAGGTTTTTGTAACGCCGGGAGAACGTCTCTCCTTTTTACAGCAGGATCATTTTAAATATGACGAATTCCCTGCCCTTGATACGGTTATGATGGGAAACGCCCGCCTGTATCAGATCATGCAGGAAAAAGAGGCCATCTATGCAAAGGAAGATTTCACCGATGAAGATGGAATCAAGGCAAGCGAGCTCGAGGCTGAATTTGCCGCCATGAACGGATGGGAGGCTGAATCAGATGCCGCATCCCTCCTGAACGGACTTGGAATCGAGACCGAACTTCACTATGAACTCATGAAGAATCTGGACGGTCCGAAAAAAGTAAAAGTGCTGCTCGCGCAGGCGCTTTTCGGCAATCCTGACATTCTGCTTCTCGACGAGCCGACGAACCACTTAGACTTAGACGCCATCGCATGGCTGGAAGAATTTTTGATCAATTTCGACAACACAGTCATCGTCGTATCCCATGACCGTTATTTTCTGAATAAAGTCTGTACGCAGATTGCAGATATTGATTATGGAAAGATCAAGCTCTATGCCGGGAACTATGATTTCTGGTATGAATCCAGCCAGCTCCTCATCCGTCAGATGAAGGAAGCCAATAAAAAGAAGGAAGAAAAGATCAAAGAGCTTCAGGAATTCATTTCCCGGTTCAGCGCCAATGCCTCCAAATCCAAGCAGGCGACTTCAAGAAAGCGCGCCCTTGAGAAAATCCAGCTGGACGAGATCCAGCCTTCCAGCCGGAAGTACCCTTACATTGATTTCCGTCCCAACCGCGAGATCGGCAATGATGTACTGACCGTAGAAGGCTTGAGCAAGACCATTGACGGCGAAAAGGTTTTAGACAATATTTCCTTCACGCTGAATCACGACGATAAAGTTGCTTTCGTGGGAAGCAATGAGCTTGCTAAGACCACGCTGTTCCAAATCCTCATGGGCGAGATGGAGCCGGACGAAGGCGTATATAAGTGGGGAATCACTACCTCTCAGTCTTATTTCCCGCTGGATTTCGGCGATGAGTTCGACAATGACTACACGATCGTAGAGTGGCTGACCCAATATTCTGAAGAAAAGGACGTCACCTATGTACGGGGATTTCTTGGGAGAATGCTTTTTGGCGGCGACGACGGCGTGAAGCGGGTAAGCGTACTGTCAGGCGGCGAGAAGGTACGCTGTATGCTGTCCAAGATGATGATCTCCGGCTCCAATATACTAATCTTAAACGAGCCTACGAACCATCTGGATATGGAATCCATCACAGCGCTCAATAACGGGATGACAAAATTCCCCGGCGTACTGCTTTTCAGTTCCAGAGACCACCAGATCGTACAGACGACCGCCAACCGGATCATGGAGATCGTGCCGGGCGGCAGGCTGATCGATAAGATCACTACTTACGACGAATATCTGGAGAGCGATGAGATGGCAAGGAAGCGGCAGACCTATACGATCCAGAAAGAAGAAGATGATTAAAAAAACGGCCATAGAACAGGACGCCCCCGGGATTTTCCACATGATCCCGGGGGCATCTGTCTGCAGATTATTTTCTATTTTCTCATACGCTTATCATACGCAGTCTTTCCGCAATAGTCCGCTGCTAAGCAAAATACTATACACGCCGCGGCAATCAAAACGGTAAGTATCCCAAGACGCGCCGCGCAGCTTAGAACAGTAAAACGTTCTAGCTCCGGCAATAGATTCTTGATCATGAAGGTGTGAGTCAGATAGATGATCAAGGTATGTCTTCCGACTGCCGACAGGATCGTCTTTTTTCTCGGAATAAAGCCCAGCAGAAAAATCACCAGCAAAACAGCGATCATGTATCCTCCCGCTCTGCCCGCGGCTCCTGCCACGGGATTATCAGCTAACTCCCCAAAATTTTCTATTCCCCGGAAAATCTTCCGATGAAACCAAACAAAATTTTGTGCGAAAAACATTCCAGTCTGAAGTAACAGAAACCCAGAAATTCCGATCCAAAGATGTTTTTTTGACCATTCGATTACCTTATCCACATCAAAGCAGGCGCCGCCTATCAAATACGGCATGAAATAAAAACTTTGACCGATCCCCCATTCCCGCCCTACGGATGTATCAAATCCGATCAAAAGCGCAGCGGCCAGAGTTCCGGCAAAGATCCATTGCTTCTTCTCTATTTTCAAAAAATATGCCAGAACATATCCGTAAGCAAGAAAAAGCAAGAACCAGCATCCATATTTCGGGAACGCCAGCTCCACTTTTACTCCTTTTCCATAGAAGAATGGTCTTATCGCATACAGCACCTGCATCAGCACATACAGTCCCAACACCTTGGGAATCCGTTCCACCGGATTTCTTTTGGATTTACCCAGAAAATATCCGCTGACCAAAACAAAAGCCGGCATATGAAAACTATAGATTGCCGTCCACACACGTGAAAGCGTTGGCATTAACGGCATGGCATACTCTACATAATGTCCCAGAACCACCAGCAGAATCAAAAGCCCTTTCAGGTTATCCCAATAATAAATCCGCTCCTTTTTCTCTGTCATCCCTCTTTGTACCTCTCTACTCTGTCCATAGTCCTTTTTCCTGACCGACGTCATTCCGCCTATTCAATACGTCCCTTTAATGCGGCATAGATCTGATCAAATTCCGCCGAATCTTCTGCCGTCCTCGCACAAGACATAATCTCATGGCGTCTTCCCTGACTGTCCGTCAGAAAAAGGTATTTTTTCATATTTCCCTGAATGCCTACTTCTACTTTTTCCATATCAGGTATGCAGTAAATATGTACATCGGTTTTATAGGTAAGTACATAGTCTTTTGCAACTAATACATGGCCTTCCTGCGCGGTCTGCACATCCGAAGCAGTCAGCTGACGGAAAAATTCTTCTTTGTCGGATATGAAGTCAAGCTTCCCCTTAAGCTCTTTCTGTGACCGCACATTGGAAACGGCGAGAGCTGATCCCACCAACGCCAATATAACAGCAATCACGATGTTATGAAATAAGCTGATAAGCGCAAGGCAGAGAAGACTGGCCCATACGATCATGCCCGTACGCACCTTCTTCGCCCTGTCATCTATAAAGTCGTAATATCTTTGCTGTCCTGCTGTCTGAATCTGGCTCATTACCGTATCCTCTCCGGGAATCCCACTTTCTTCTGTACCTTACGCAAGGTCTTCCTAGCAAAATAGTCTGCCTTTTCCGCATTTTTCTTGATCACGCCGTCAATGTAGGCTTTATCCTTTCCAAGCCTCGCCACCTCGTCCTGAAGCGGCTTCAATACGGAGACAACCGCTTCGCCTACCGCCGTCTTAAATTCTCCGTAGCCTTTCCCGTCAAACTCCTTTACAATTTCTTCCGGCATTTTTCCCGTACTTGCACTGTAGATATCAATCAAGTTCTTCACTCCCGGCTGCTCGTCTCTGTAGAGTATCTGCGCCTCGGAGTCCGTAACGGCGCGCTTGCATTTCCTCATGATCGTATCCGGATCATCCATCAGATAGATGCTTGCATTCGGGTTCTCATCCGACTTTGACATCTTCTTCGACGGTTCCTGAAGGCTCATGATCTTCGCTCCCACCTTGCCTATATAAGCCTCCGGCACCGTAAACACATCTCCATATATGTGATTGAAACGCTCCGCAATATCCCTTGTAATCTCCAGATGCTGCATCTGGTCAACGCCGACCGGAACTACATCCGCCTGATAAAGCAGAATATCTGCCGCCATAAGCACCGGATAAGTAAAAAGTCCCGCATTGATATTATCCGCATGTTTTGCAGACTTATCCTTAAACTGAGTCATGCGGTTCAACTCTCCCATATAGGTAAAACAATTTAAAATCCACGCAAGCTCCGCATGTCCGGACACATGAGACTGATAATAGATACAGTTCTTTTCCGGATCAAGACCTGCCGCGATATAAAGAGTAAGAAGCGCTCTTGCTCTTTTTCTAAGAGTCGATGGATCCTGCCTGACCGTGATCGAATGCATATCCACCACACTGTAAAAACACTCGTATTCATCGCTTAATGTCACCCAGTTTTTCAGCGCTCCCAGATAATTTCCAAGAGTCAGATTACCGGTTGCCTGCATCCCACTGAATAAAACCTTTTTGTCATTGATCATCTCTTTTCATCCTCCAAATCTACTTATCTTTTTTCGATATTTACCACGCTTTCACTTC
Source organism: uncultured Lachnospiraceae bacterium (assembly GCA_946558695.1). GTDB lineage: Bacteria > Bacillota > Clostridia > Lachnospirales > Lachnospiraceae > MD308. Next base: position 3,928 of record CAMNTQ010000056.1, on the reverse strand, counting down.
ATCCTTATAGTAAACATAATTTTCTGACAGGATCACAGGTACGCCGTCTCTCACTTCCACTTCTGTGACGGCGCAGTTCTTATGTACGCCCCGGCCCCAGTATTCCGATACCGGTTTGTCTTTTATGACATTTAAAATACCGCACAGCGCCGCTCCGTGCGTTGTGATCAATATATTTTTGTCATCCAGATCCTCCCTCCGATATAATTCACTCAGAAAATCCTTAAGACGTTCTCTCACCATGTAGAAATCCTCGCCGCCCTCCGGCGCCCGGTAACGCTGCGGCGCCTCAAAAAAATCATGGAACTCCTGCGGAAGATCCCAGCCCTCCTTAGAGCAGCATTTGCCTTCCCAGACTCCAAACGCCATCTCCTCGATACGCTCATCCGTAATCACCGGAACATTCCTGCCGCCAAGAATCAATTTGGCCGTCTCTGTTGCTCTTAAAAGAGGACTGCTGATACACAGTCCAAAAGGAATATCTGCCAGCCCCTTCCCTGTCTCTATCGCAAGGTGCCTGCCGAATGCGTTGAGCGGAATATCCGCCTGCCCCTGAATCTTTCTTGCCTTGTTCCAGTCAGTCTCACCGTGCCGCACCATATATAATTTCATCTGTTACGCCTCCTGCCTGAAGCATATCCCGCTGTACAGCCGGATATATTTCATAAATTCAAAACACTCAATTAGTATAACAAAAGACATCTACTTTTTCAAATACTGTTTCTGTTTCCGCAAAAAAATGTTATACTGAAACTATCATGGAAAAAGGAGAGAAAAATCATGGAAAAAATCACAAGCTTCACCGTGGATCATCTGCGGCTCGTTCCGGGCGTATACGTGTCCCGGATAGATCAGGTGGCAGGAACCCCTGTCACAACCTTCGACCTTCGCATGACGAAACCTAACTGCGAGCCTGTCATGAACACTGCGGAGATACATACCATCGAACACTTGGCTGCCACATTCCTGCGCAACCACAAGGAATTTGCAGAAAAAACCATTTATTTCGGACCGATGGGCTGCCGCACCGGATTCTATCTTATCCTCTCCGGCGAATACGCCTCAAAAGACATCATCCCGCTCATGATTGAGATGTATCAGTTTATGGCTGATTTTGAAGGCGATGTTCCCGGAGCAGCCGCTAAAGACTGCGGAAACTATCTGGACATGAACCTTCCGATGGCCAAGTATCTCTCAAAAAAATATCTGGACGAGGTGCTGCTTTCCATCACGGAACAACAGCTCAATTATCCAGACTGATCCTATGCGCGATCCGGTATAACGAATCATTGATTTTTGTTATGCCAGTAAGCCCATGTAAGCAATGCCCTATCTAAACAGCATTGCCTGCACGGGCTTATTTTATCTGCGCTTTTATTTCCGCGCGGTTTTTTCTGTCCGCAGCCGGATCATATCTTAAGAAGCTTTGCCTTTAATTCCTGCTCCATCCGGTATATCTCCTGTTCCGCCTCAGCGCGCTTCTGTCTGCCCTCCTGCTGGATCTTCATAACCTCATCGAGCGTTGCGATCAAAGTCTCATTGGTATGCTTTAGTGTCTCGATCTCCACAATTCCCCGTTCTGACTCCCTTGCGGATTCTACCGCCGCCATCTGAAGCTTCTTCGCGTTCTTTTTAAGAAGTTCATTGGTCATATCCGTCACTTCCCTCTGAACCTCTGCCGCTCTTGCGGAATGTTCCACACCCAGTGCAAGCACCATCTGACTCTTCCAGAGCGGGATCGTATTGACAATGGTAGACTGGATCTTTTCCGCCATCAGCGTATCATTGCTCTGAACCATCCGAATCTGAGGAGCCGTCTGCAGGGAAATGGTTCTTGTAAGTTCCAAGTCATGGATTTTCTTCTCAAAACGGCTGCACATAGCGTCCATATCCTTCGCTGCCTGCGCATCCTCCGCAAGATTGGTCCTCTGCGCTTTTAAAAGAAGTTCCTGAAGCCTGACGCTCCTTGTCTCCTGAAGCTTTTTCTTGCCCGCCAGAATGTACATGGACAATTCCTTAAAATAAGTCAAGTTCAGCTCATACATCTTATCCAGCAGCGCGATATCTTTCAGAAGCTGGACCTGGTGATTTTCAAGCACTCTGCATATCTGGTTGATATTTGTCTCAGCCTTGGCATATTTCGCTTTCATGGCCTGCATCTTATTCGATGTTTTCTTGAAAATACCGAAGAACCCTTTCTCTTCCTCTTCATCAAAATCCTTAAGCTCCTTCACCACTCCCGAAAGCAGCTCTCCGACTTCGCCCAGATCTTTTGTCTTAACATTTTCCAGTGCAGATTCCGAAAAATCCGCCATCTTTTTCTGCGTCCCCGCGCCGTACTGCAGTATAACCGAAGAATCAGTCAGATCGATCTGCTCGGCAAATGCTTCCACCTGCCTCTTTTCCTCCTCTGACAGCACACTGTCATCCCATGTCTCCTGCGGTTTTTCCGGCATCGCCGCCTTCTCCTCCTTAAAAGGCTCTAACGTAAGCTTCGGCACTGTTTCAAATTCTTTTAATTCATTCATCCTGCTCTCTCTCCTTTATCTCTTCCACCCATCTTCTGCAAGTCCTTCCTGCGCAAGCATCGTCCGCAGCACAGAGATGTCCGAAGAGACATCCCATGCCGTATCTTGGAACAAATCATCCAAAAGCTTTTCAAACGCCGTGTTCAAAGTATCCAATGTCCCTTCGATCTCCGCCTTGGAGGACAGGATATTCTCACCCTGTACCGGCTGCCTGTCAAGCTCCTGATAAGCCTCTAAAAGTTTCACCGTCGTAGGAAGATAATAATCCATCAATCTTCTGATATCCCCTACCGATTCTGGATTCCGCTCCACTCTGTCAAATATTTTATCGATCAGCAGCTCCATGCGGGATATCTTTGCGGAAATCTCCTGTCCTGAAATTTCCTCGCCGCACTTATGGATCCTGCGGATATAGCGGTCGCCTTCTTCAATGATCTTACTGATCTGCGGATCAAGCCCTTCCTTTTCTTCCTGCTTTTTCTTTTTCTCTTCCCGCTTACGTTTTTGCTCTAACTGCCTTTTCTCTTTTTCTTCCCGCTCATTTTGTATCCTTTTATTTTCCAATCCGCAGTACTGCTCATACATGGAATTTGTAACGATCAGACATGTCTGGTTTCCTACAAGATATCCTTCTGAAAACCAGTTCTTTCTTATCATATATCTTAAATCCCGAACCACCGCAGAAGCCTTCCTGCCCGCTTTATCCGACAATTCTTTTATATTGCAGTATTCCCGTGTACCGATGGTACGTACATAGATCCTGAAGCGTTCCTCCCTCTTGAGCCTGCGAAAGCCCTTCCACGCAAATAACCCTCCAACAACGCCTAAGCCTCCGAATATTCCAAGCGACAGCTTAATTCCCGCTCCCCCACTGCCAATTCCCAGTACCGGACCTGCTCCCAGCACCGTCCCCGCGATTCCAAATGCCATCAAAAGAAAAAACAACAGTCCAAGGCTTCCTCCTGCCGCCAGAAATACGTATCCCCACACCTTCACAGAGGTTGTCCTGCGGTATACATGAGGGACTTTCGGTCCGCTCTTTTCAACACTCCGGACAACAGGTCCCCCTGCATGCTTAATACCGTCAGAAATACTGTCCATCGCACGGTTTACTGTATCCGAAACTGTCTGACTCAATTTTTCAAAATCCTGAGCATCTATCGCGCTCTGCACCGTATCTTTTATGCTGTCCGCGAACTTTTCCCAATCCTGATTCATCATCGCGCCTTCGCACCCCTTTATCTATCTGTTGTACTCGTAAACTTTTTCCATTGTATCACATTCTGATTGTGAATGCACTCCCTTCCCGCTCTTTTTTCTATACGAGATCACTGTATCTGTAAAATTCTCAATTGTAAATTTAAATTCCACCCCTCTATGGAATTTAATCTTGCAAGTCG
>CAMNTQ010000055.1 GCA_946558695.1 uncultured Lachnospiraceae bacterium | reverse complement strand
CTTCCACTGATGTTCACCTTCCATTTCTTTCATAAAAATATTATAGTAAATTGTCATAGCAAAGTCAAACTTTTTGGTTGTGTTTTCTTTCATTTTCGCTATAATGTAGAAGTAATGCTTAAATTTCTGGGAGTTTAACGGGAGGATATTATGATATTAGCATGTCACAAAATCAGCAAAGCATTCGGTGAAGAAAAAATTGTCGCCGACGGCTCATTTCATATAGAAGACCACGAAAAAGCGGCTCTTGTAGGCATAAACGGTGCGGGAAAGTCCACTATATTAAAGATGATCGTAGGCGAACTGCCCTTAGATGCCGGAACCATCACTCTGACTAAGGGTAAATCTCTGGGTTACCTTTCCCAGCATCAAGATATGGCGGGGGAAAATTCTATCTACGAGGAAGTAAGGACTGCCAAAGCGAAGATCATAGAGACTGAAAGCCGTCTCCGTCAAATGGAGATGGAGATGAAGCACTTGTCCGCCGAGCGCCTAGAAAGCCATATGGAAGCCTACAACCGCCTGACGGCGGAATTCGAGCGCGCCAACGGCTACGCATATGAGAGCGAGATCGTCGGAGTATTGAAAGGTCTCGGATTTTCTGAGGATGAGTTTTCAAAGCAGACAGGAGCGCTCTCCGGAGGGCAGAAAACCCGGGTATCCCTTGGAAAGCTCCTTCTTACAAGACCGGACATTCTTCTGCTTGACGAGCCGACCAACCATTTGGACTTAGGTTCCATCGCATGGCTGGAGAACTACCTTTTGAATTATCCGGGAGCTGTCCTTATCGTCTCCCACGACCGGTATTTTTTAAACCGGATTGCCACAAAGATCATAGAGATTGAAAATGGGAATCTTATGACATATTCCGGCAACTATACCCAGTACGCCGAGAAGAAAAAGATGATCCGCGATGCACAGCTGAAAGAATATTTAAACCAGCAGCAGGAAATCAAACATCAGGAAGCCGTCATAGAAAAGCTCCGCTCCTTTAACCGTGAAAAGTCCATCAAGCGGGCAGAGAGCCGTGAGAAAATGCTGGAAAAAATAACGCCCGTAGACAAGCCGGTGAACCTTCATACCGAGATACACCTAACCCTTACCCCTTCCCGCACAAGCGGCAATGATGTTCTTTCTGTCGAGCATCTTGGCAAGGCATTCCCGCCCCATATCCTTTTTTCGGATGTAAATTTTGAGATGAAACGGGGGGAGCACGTGGCAGTGATCGGAGATAATGGTACGGGAAAAACGACTCTTCTTAAGATTTTAAATAACGTGATTGCTGCGGATGAGGGGTCGTTTACGCTTGGGACAAATGTACAGATCGGATATTATGATCAGGAACACCATGTCCTTCATATGGATAAGACGATCTTTGAGGAGATTTCAGATGATTATCCTTCTCTTACCAACACGGAAATACGGAATATGCTAGCAGCATTCCTCTTTACGGGGGATGACGCATTCAAATTGATCGGGGATTTAAGCGGCGGTGAGCGGGGGCGGGTATCTTTGGCAAAGCTTATGCTCTCGGAGGCAAATTTTCTCATCCTCGACGAGCCGACCAATCATCTGGATATTGTTTCAAAAGAGATTTTAGAGAAGGCGCTTAATGATTACACCGGAACGGTGCTTTACGTATCCCATGACCGTTACTTTATCAACCAGACAGCAACAAGGATTCTGGATCTTGTGAATCAGACTTTTATCAACTATATCGGAAATTATGACTACTATCTTGAAAAGCGGGACGAGCTGACCGCTGCCTACTCCTGTCAGGAAGTTGACGAGAACGTCACATTCAATAAAGCTAACAATTCCGGCGGTTCGGACGGCAGGCTAAGCTGGCAGGAGCAAAAGGAAGCGCAGGCGCGCAAACGCAAACGTCAGAATGATCTCGCAAAGACGGAAAAGCGTATCGCCGAGCTGGAAGACAGAGACGCCAAAATTGATGAGCTGATGGGGCTTGAAGAAGTATATACGAATTCAGTCAAATGTCAGGAGCTGGCCGGGGAAAAAGCGCTGATCGCAGCGGAACTGGAAAAATTGTATGTCAGGTGGGAGGAATTAGCAGAATAATACTGCTATAATAACAGGTCAGCAAAAAAGAGGCTTCCGATATTCTTAGCTCTAAGGCTGATACTCAACCTGCACAGAATAACGGAAGTCTTTTGACTCTAAACTATTTTGCATGTGCTACTGTGTGATTAGAATAGGTATCCCATGTGGGTTCATAATCTTCGGTTGCCTGATTTCCCCACATATCCCAACCTTCTCGAACTCCTCTTGCAAACAGTTCAATTCGAGGCCCCTGGCTGCATTCCTCAATGATAGGAATAATTTCATCTGGTTTGCGGCTATGTTCCCGTTTCATAGCCCGGATAATATTAACCTGCGAACGCGCCGGCTGCAACGTTCTATTAGGCGCGCTTTTTTTCTTAATGCCGAATAAAATCAATTCCGTAACATTCCTAAAATAAAATCCAACCCCCCTGCCGTCAGGACCTCCGTCTTTTCGCACCTTTTCCCACACAATATTCCCTTTATATTCAAACCCCCACGCGTCCATTACTTCTAAGCCGTCTGGAAGCAGCGCATTTGGAATCCACAAATACAAGTGCGCTTTTTCTCCTGTAATATCTGCAACCGGCAATGCTTTAATATCTGCAATCGTCATTGTCTCGTATCGAGTTAAACGTTTATGTTCCGGAGAAACTTTTCCCTTTCTGTTCTGAAATTGCCACGGCGGATCCGCATAAATTGTATTATACTTCTTCCCGCTCGTAAATTTCATTAAATTTTGTATAGTACTTGTTAAATCTGCCATATTCTTCAACACATTCCTTTCCTATCCCTACTGCTAAAATGGGACACCCGCCATTGCGGCGGGAATCAAGCCGATAACGCAATTTCCCCATCCACGTAGTACTCGCACCATACTTTTTCATTAATGGCTGACCATTATTGTCTTTTTCTAGTTTAAAGATATCATTAAGAGATTCTGTTCTAGTTACAATAACTCCCACATCGATTAGTCCACAATCAAAATACGTTCGCATTGCCAGCAAATCACGGTCAAATGTTTGATCTTTACTATTCCACTCCAGATCAAAAGCAACTCTATTTTTCAAAAAGTCTATATTATGACCATCAATATATCCTTCGATTGTTTCAACATCATACGGTTCGTCTGCGAAGCGTCCCCTCCGCTGTGCTGTTTGCCTTGGATATTTTTTTACAATCAGATCACCGCTTATTCTAATCTCTCTCCAACCATACGGATATAATACATCATCAAACTTTTTTGGTATTGGAGATTCATTGCCGCCAGATTTTTTTATATCGGCCAAAGTAAGCTTCAATTTCCGCAAGCACTCTTGCAACTCCTCCCACTCTATCGGAAATGCATCATGGAGTATCTCTAAAGCATGACCATAATTATAAAACTCAAATCTACTTAAAAGATCATTGTCCACATATTTTTCTACTTCCATATCACTTATTCCTTTTCATATTTCCTGCCATGGCATCCGTGCCCGCATCTTCTGTCGCTTCTGCATTTTCCGGTACTTCTGCTGTCTTTGGAGATTCAAACAATTCCGCTTCCGGCCTCTTAAGAAACGCTTCATTTTTTTCTGTATTTTCTGCTTCCGCCTGCTCTACTGGGTTTTGCTTTTCTGCTATCCACGGACGCTTTTCCCCAAGCCATCCCATCTCCTGCCAGTAATCCGTATCGACCTGCTGCATAAATGTCCGGCTGTGCATATACCGCATGACATAAAAAAGAACTCTCGTATAAAGCGACGGCGTTACGTGTTCCCGCTCATGAACAATCTTTGTCATAAGCCAATCCACGTTACTGTCGATTTTATCTTTAATTGATTTATCGACTTCATCCCAATCCATGCTTCTGACTGCAACCCCATATGTATAAATCCGTCCGACGCCCCACCATTTCAGGCTGTCCGTAATATCCTTCAGCGCGCTTTTCATACCGCCGCCCGCCGCCGTCGCAAAGCACACCGCCTGCTTCTGGAACATAGAACGCTCTGGCCGGTGTACCATCCAACGGTATCCATAATGGTCAAGAAGAGCCTTTACTTGGCCTGTTGTATGGTAAACATAAGTGGGCGTTGCGAATACAAGGAGATCTGCCTCATCAATAAGCCTTGTAATGCGTCTTAAATATATAAAATAATCCGGACATTTTTTGGCGTCCCGCGTGATGCACAGCCCGCATCCGCGGCAGAATTCCGGCATATCCTTCGGCAGGAACAATTCATTTACCGTATCTTTAGACAAGGTAACTCTCTCCACAAACATCTTCGCAATCCGGTACGTTGAGCTTTTTCTCATCGTACCGTTAATCATCAGTATATTCATACAGAATCCCTTCCTTATAATCTTTCAGCGATTGCCCGTATAAAGTCTTCACTGTTTAAAACCGCCGGATTCTTGATCGTTGTAATCAGTGCAAGATCCTTTGTCATCTTACCTTCCTCAATCGTGTCAATCGTTGCTTTCTCAAGCCTGTCCGCAAACTCCATAAGTTCTTCGTTACTGTCTAACTCCCCGCGCTTTCTAAGAGCGCCTGTCCACGCAAAAATTGTTGCCACAGAGTTCGTGGAAGTCTCCTCTCCCTTCAGATGCTTATAATAATGACGCTGAACTGTACCATGCGCCGCTTCATACTCATAATAGCCTTCCGGTGACACGAGAACAGATGTCATCATAGCAAGAGAGCCAAATGCAGAAGATACCATATCGCTCATTACATCCCCGTCATAATTTTTACAAGCCCAGATATAACCGCCCTCGGACTTCATCACACGGGCAACCGCATCATCGATCAGCGTATAGAAATACACAATTCCCGCCGCTTTAAATTTCTCGTCATATTCTGCGTCATAGATTTCCTGAAAAATATCTTTGAAGGTGTGGTCATACTTTTTGGAAATGGTATCCTTTGTTGCAAACCAAAGATCCTGTTTTGTGTCTAAAGCATAGTTAAAACAGCTCCTTGCAAAGCTTGCGATCGACTGGTTAATATTATGCATTCCTTGTATGATCCCTTCGCCCTTAAACTCATGGATCAGCTCTCTTGTCTCCTTTCCATCCTGATCTGTATAGACAAGCTCTGCCTTCCCGGCTCCCGGAATCTTCATCTCACTGTTTTTGTATACATCGCCGTAAGCATGCCTTGCGATCGTGATCGGCTTCTTCCAGTTTTTCACACACGGCTCAATTCCCTTTACAACGATCGGCGCGCGGAATACGGTTCCATCCAGAATCGCGCGGATGGTCCCGTTCGGACTTTTCCACATTTCTTTCAGGTCATACTCCGTCATACGGGCTGCATTCGGCGTAATGGTAGCGCACTTTACCGCAACCTTATGTTTTTTCACTGCATTTGCCGAGTCGATCGTGACCTGATCGTTCGTCTCATTGCGGTGCTCAAGCCCCAGATCGTAATACTCTGTATTCAGCTCAAGAAACGGCTCTAAAAGATTCTCTTTGATCATCTTCCAGAGAATCCGGGTCATTTCGTCTCCATCCATCTCCACAATAGGAGCCGTCATTTTTATCTTATCCATTGTTCTATCCTCCAATATTTTCTAATCATGCCATATTGCCGGTTACTTTCCCACTGCTGATAACAGCTTAGTACAGCTTCGCCCCAATCTCTCTTGGACGGAATCCGTCATTTTCCAGTGCCATCAGGATATCATTCTTATGCTCCGTACCGAATGCCTCCATGGTAATACGAAGTTCCACGGCCGCATTCCGGTTCGTGCTTACAAACTGGTTATGCTCTAATTTAATCACATTGCCGTTCGCATTGGCAATGGTAGTTGCCACACGCACAAGCTCTCCGGCTTTATCCGGAAGAAGCACTGACACAGAAAAAATCCTGTCCCTTTGGATCAAGCCGTGCTGCACGATCGAAGACATGGTGATAACGTCCATATTACCGCCGCTGAGAATCGCCACTGCCTTTTTGCGGGTCAGATCCATCTGTTTTAACGCTGCGATTGTTAAAAGACCAGAGTTTTCCACAATCATCTTGTGGTTTTCCACCATATCAAGAAAGGCGCCGATCAATTCATCATCCTCCACTGTAAGAATCTGATCAATATTCTCCTTACAATATGGGAAAATGTTTTCTCCTACCCGCTTGACTGCCGTCCCGTCTGCGATCGTATTGGCGCTTGGAAGTGTTACCGGCTCTCCAGCCTCTAACGCCGCAGACATACTCGCTGCCGATTTCGGCTCCACTCCGATGATCTGAATCTTCGGATTCAGCATTTTGGCCAGTGTTGCGACGCCTGTTATCAAGCCGCCGCCGCCGATCGGCACAAGAATGTAATCCACCGTCGGCAGCTCCTGAATGATCTCCATGGCAATACTTCCCTGTCCTGTGGCAACGTCCAGATCATCAAAAGGATGCACCAGTGTCTTGCCGGTCTCCTCAGCCAATTTTACCGCATATGCATAAGAATCGTCAAATACATCTCCGTAAAGTATCACTTCCGCCCCATAATTTTTTGTGCGGTTTACTTTAATAAGCGGTGTCACTGTAGGCATGACAATCGTTGCCTTACAGCCGAATTTTTGCGCTGCGAACGCAACCCCCTGAGCGTGATTTCCTGCAGAGGCTGTAATGAGGCCTCTCTCGCGCTCCTCTTTTGTCATGGTACTGATCTTATAATAGGCGCCGCGCACCTTATAAGCACCCGTACACTGCATATTCTCAGGCTTTAAATACACCTTTCCTCCGGTCAGGCTGCTTAAATTTTCACTGTATACCAGTTTCGTCGGCAGCGTGACTTTTTTCACAACTTCACTGGCTTCTTCAAACTTCTCTAATGTCAGTTCCTGCATTTATAATTCCTCCTTATCAGAATCTCTCTTGTCTACCGTAAACAATGCTTTTACAAAATCATCTGCGTCGAATTTCTGCAGATCGTCAATCGTTTCTCCCACACCGATATATTTCACCGGAATTCCGAGTTCTTTATGGATTGCAACGGCAATCCCGCCTTTTGCCGTTCCATCCATCTTGGTCAGAACAATTCCCGTAATATCCGTCACCTCGCAGAATTCCTTTGCTTGCTGCAGCGCATTCTGACCCGTCGTCGCGTCCAGAACAACCAATGTCTCGCGGAAAGCCTCCGGGAATTCCCGGTCAATAATCCGGTTCATCTTACGAAGCTCTTCCATAAGATTTTTCTTATTGTGAAGACGTCCCGCCGTATCACACAAAAGTACATCCGCATGTCTTGCCTTCGCCGCCGCCACCGCATCGTAGACAACAGACGCCGGATCGGAACCCTCCTGTCCGCCGATCAAATCTGTCTGGGCGCGGTTCGCCCATTCTTTCAGCTGCTCTCCTGCCGCCGCGCGGAACGTATCCGCCGCCGCCATGATCACCTTTTTATCCATCGCGCGGAGCTTACCCGCAAGCTTGCCAATGGTTGTCGTCTTCCCTACGCCGTTTACACCGATCACCATAACGACCGAAGTCTTTTCCTCGAACTCGTATGCCGTCTCTCCAACCTCCATCTGCTCTCTAATACTCTCGATCAAAAGCTCTCTGCAATCGGCCGGCTGTTTGATATGGCGCTCCTTCACTTTCCTTTTCAGATCATCTAAAATATCATAGGTCGCCTGAACTCCCAAATCTCCCATGATCAGAACTTCCTCGATCTCCTCGTAAAAATCTTCATCGATACTGGAAAAACCGGAAAAAATACTGTCCATGCTGTTCACAATATTATCTCTCGTCTTCGTAAGACCAGAAATCAAACGTTTCAAAAATCCTTCTTCAGCCATAATGCGCCTCCTCTATCCTTTTACTTATCAAGCTCATCTTCCAACAGACTCACGGAAACCAATGTTGACACACCCTTTTCCTGCATGGTGATTCCGTACAGACGGTCTGCCGCAGTCATAGTCCCGCGCCTGTGGGTAATGACGATAAACTGCGTACTCTTCGTCAGTTTGTGCAGGTATTTTGCAAACCGGATCACGTTATTATCATCAAGCGCTGCTTCAATCTCATCAAGAAGACAGAACGGGGAAGGCTTTAAATTCTGGATCGCAAAAAGAAGAGCAATCGCTGTAAGCGCCTTCTCTCCCCCGGAAAGCTGCATCATATTCTGAAGTTTCTTTCCCGGCGGCTGGGCGATGATACGAATTCCCGCCTCTAAGATATCCTCATCCTCCATAAGCTGTAATGTTCCTTTTCCGCCTCCGAACAGTTCCTTGAACACGGTGTCAAACTCTTTGGAGATGCGTTCAAACTGCTCCGCAAACTGCTTTCTCATGGCTATATCAAGCTCTTCTATGATCTTTTCCAATGTTTCCTCTGCCTCTATCAGATCATCGTGCTGTCCCTTAAGGAACTCATAACGCTCAGATACATTTTTAAAATCCTCAATGGCATTGACATTCACATCCCCGAGTCCTTTGATCTCATTCTTGATTTCCTGAATCCGCTTTTTCATCTGGGAAAGATCTGTCAGATTCTCATTGCGCAGTTTAAGCGCCCGGTTATACGTAAGCTCATATTCTTCCCACATATAGTTAATCTGCTTTTCGGAAGCCTCCTCATAATTCTCTTTCTGGCTCTCCAAACGGAACACTTCTTTATCAAGCTCTGACATATGTTTGGACAGATCTTCTCTCCTCTGTAAAAATACTTTGTGCTTCTGGTTCAGATCTTCGCGTTGCGTCTTGAATTTCTCGATTTCCTCGCCGATCTCTGTGAAAAGCTCCCCGGAATCTTCGATCGTCTTTCTAAGACCTGCAATCTTTTCTTCCTTCTCCTGTATCTCCTTGGAAGTGCCGCCTTTATTCTCCTCAAGTTCCTTCAACTCTTCATGGAATTTGTCTAGCTCCTCGCGGATACGCGTCACATTCTGAGAGGTAAACTCATATTTCTGCTCAAGCCCCGCGCAGGCAAGATGGAGTTCCTCCGCCTCTTTCTGCTTCGCCGCCTCGGCCTTACGCTCACTGTCAAGCAGAGACTGCTCGTCCTCCACTTTCTGAGATAATTCTGTCTCCAACTGCTCTGACGTATCCAGCTCCACACTGATCGATTCCTGATTGTCTATAATATCTGTAATCTGCCGCTCAAGCTGCTGTCCTTCTTCGCGGATATCGCTTGACATATTTCTTGCCGCCCGAATCTTAGCTTTCGCCTGCTCCATATTCATCTTCGCCGTATTCTGAACGACGTAGGCCTTCTGAAGCTTCTCTTTCACAATCTCTATCTGGTCATAATATCCCGAACGCTCGCTGCGAAGCTTCTCAGACTCCGTCTCAAGTTCATCCATCTCACGCTTTAACTGCCGGACCGTCTTTTCAAACTCTTCAATTTCCCGGCGCCTGCTTAAAAGATTACTGGAATTTTTAAACGCGCCTCCGGTCATAGAACCGCCCGGATTGATCAGCTCTCCCTCTAAAGTTACGATTCGGATGGACTGTCTGTATTTTCTGGCAATGGCAATACCGTGGTCGATATGGTCCACCACAAGGGTACGTCCAAGCAAATAGGATACAAGCTCCCCGTACCTGCTCTCCGCCTTCACCAGCTTATCGGCGGTGCCGATGACGCCTTCTTCCTTAAGCGCCTCCGGCCGGCTGATTGTGCCGTAAGTCTTAAGAGCAGTGAGCGGAAGGAACGTAGCCCGCCCGAATTTATTCTGCTTTAGAAATCCGATCATACGCTTTGCCGTATCCTCGTCTGCCGTAACGATATTCTGGATATTTCCCCCCAGAGCCGTCTCTACAGCGACCTCATAATCCTTTTCCACCTTTATGATATCGGCTACAACCCCAAGAAGTCCCTTCTCCTTATCACGCCTGTCCATGACTTTTCGGATACTGTTGCCGTAGCCGTCATAACGCTCTGTAATATTTTTTAAAGATTCAAGCCTTGACTCCTCCCTGTGATAAGCAGTCTGTCCGATGCGAAACTGCTCGGTCTGGCGGGAAAGAACCTTCTGAATCTCTTCAATCTTTTCCTCATACTGGCTGTTTTGTTCTGCGAGGACAATGATTTCGCCGGATACGGCTTCTAATTCTTCCTCATATCCTAAAAGAAGCTTTTCCTGGCCGTCCGCTTCTGCCTCGGCCTCTGATATCCGCTGGTTAAGCTGGGCTCTGCGCACCTGTATCTGCTCTAACATGGTATCGTACTTCTGTATCTTTGCCTTCGTAGATGCACGGCTGTTAAGAAGTTCCATGATATCAGCCTTCTTCTTCTCAATGTCCGCGGTAAATGTAGCGATGCGCGTCTGAACGGCAATCAGCTCTTCTCTGGCGCTGTTCTCCAGAGTTCTTCGCTCCCCGAGCTGTCCGTGGATCGCAGTCTGCTCCCGCTCAAACTCTTCAAGCTTCTCTTTACGCTCCGCAATCTCCGATTCGATCGTCTCCGACCGCTGCTCGTAGTGCTCGTCATTCATCCTTGCGCTGTGAATCTGCTCCTTTAAAAGAGCAATCTGACTCTCCAACTGCTGCTTAAGCATCGTCGTCTCATTCAGCTGTCCCTTTGCCCGTTCGATAGATTCGTCGATCCTGTCAACCTGTTCTTCTACGGACTCGTATTCCTGCTTCATACCCTCATACTGCTCACTGGCACTCGTAAGCTCCTCGGCAGTATCCTTGATCTTTGCTTCCAGAGAAGTAATATGCTCTTGTATGCGCGCTGTCTCTAACAGGAACATATTGATATCATAATTCTTCAGTTCTTCTTTTTTCTTTAAAAATTCCCGTGCTTTCTCCGACTGCCTCTCAAGAGGGCCGAGCTGCTTAAAAAGCTCCGCGAGGATATCATTCACACGCAGAAGATTCTGCCGCTCTTCCTCAAGTTTTTTAACAGACACATTCTTCCTGCGTTTAAACTTTACGATTCCCGCTGCCTCATCAAAAAGCTCCCGCCGTTCTTCGGGCTTTCCGCTTAAGATCCGATCGATCTGTCCCTGCCCGATGATGGAATATCCCTCTTTTCCGATACCTGTATCATAGAACAGTTCATTGACATCCTTCAGTCTGCATACGCTCCCGTTGATCAGGTATTCACTCTCGCCGGAACGGTATAGTTTACGCGCCACAGTCACTTCCTCGTATTCAATCGGAAGCTGATGATCGGAATTATCAAGTGTGATCGCAACGGAAGCATAACTTAAAGGACGCCTGTTTTCCGTACCTGAAAATATGACATCCTGCATACTTCCGCCCCGAAGCTGCTTGACCCGCTGTTCTCCCAGCACCCAGCGCACCGCATCGGCAACATTACTCTTGCCGCTGCCGTTCGGTCCCACGATTCCGGTAATCCCATTATGGAAGTCAAATCTTAATTTATGCGCAAAGGATTTAAACCCCTGCACCTCTATACATTTTAAATACATCCTGCACCTACTTTATATTCTTTTCCCTGAGCATCAGTATGCTCTGGTATGCAGCCTCCTGTTCAGCCGCCTTCTTCGTCTTCCCTTCGCCCGTACCGTAACGTTTCTCTCCGATATAAACAGCCGAAGAAAAAGACTTATTATGGTCAGGCCCCTTCTCGTCGATCAGACGGTACTGAAGCCCTTCTTTAAAATTAGCCTGAACAGTTTCCTGTAAGATAGTTTTGCTATCATAAAAGAGCTGACGGTTATCTAAGTCATTCAGCACAAACTTCAAAATAAACTCTTTTGCACTAGCAAAACCACCGTCAATATAAATAGCCCCGATCAGCGCTTCCATGGCATCCGACACAACAGATTCCCTCTTCCGCCCCCCAGTAGCCTCCTCGCCTTTCCCAAGAAGAAGATATTCGCCCAGATTAAGCTGACGGGCACAGAAAGCTAAGGCCGGCTCGCAGACCATACTCGCTCTAAGCTTTGTCAGATCACCCTCCTGCATCCTGCTCTCATCAAAAAAGAGAAACTCGCTTGAAATCAATTCAAGCACCGCATCGCCGAGAAATTCCAATCTCTCATTACAATTGTATTTCGGCAGATGCATCTCATTTGCATAGGAACTGTGAACCATTGCCTTCTTTAACAGCGCAAATTTCTGAAACCGATACCCTATTTTTTTTTCTAATTCTTTTAACTCTCTGTTCATTCTAATCCTTTCTGTATATTTGGGAAAACTAAAGTAAATAAATCTTCCAAAAGGAAAAAGCCCGTCAGGGCTTTTTCACACCAAAACCATGCCTAATCATTTGTCGCATTACGAATCTGCTCTGCAGCGTCCCCTACAGTAGCGATCTTTTCTGCCTCTTCATTATCAATCTCAATGTCAAAGGTCTCTTCTATGCCCATAATAATCTGAAAAATATCAAGGGAATCTGCTCCCAGATCATCTACAAATGTAGAATCCATCGTAATAATATCTTTGTCCTCAATGTTCATTACATCCGCAATAATATCCTGTAATTTTTCAAATTCCATATCTTTTTTCTCCTTTTCCTAATTATGATCAGCGGACCTTTCATCCGTCTGAATACATTCTTTGATCTTTTCATTGATTTTTTGCTGTTTAAAAGTCACACACTGTAAAAGAGTATTGCATACCTCCTTCGACTTAGAACTGCCATGAGTCTTCACCACAAGCCCGTTCAGTCCAAGAAGCGGCGCGCCTCCGTATTCACTGGCGTCAAACTGCTTCAGTGTCTGCTTCAATGCAGGCTTCACAAGCAGCGCGCCAAGCTTGCTTCTTAAGCTTCCCATCATGCCTTCCTTAATCTTGCTGACGAGTACGGCGCCTACGCCTTCATAGAGCTTCAGGATAATATTCCCGGCAAATGCCTCACATACAACCACATCTGCCTGTCCGTGAGGAATCTCTCTTGCCTCTACGCTGCCGATAAAGTTCAGACCTTTCTCCTCCTTCAAAAGAGGAAATGTCTCTTTTACTAATGCGTTGCCTTTATCCTCTTCTGCGCCGATATTCACAATCCCTACTTTTGGATTCTGAATACCAAGGACATTCTCCATATAGATAGAACCCATCTTAGCGAACTGTACAAGATGTGACGCTCTGGCATCCACATTCGCTCCGCAGTCAATCAGAAGCGTAACTCCTTTTTCCGTAGGAATCAGCGGCGCAAGAGGCGGACGCTCCACTCCTTTGATTCTGCCAACGATCACCTGCCCTCCGACCAGAATTGCTCCCGAACTACCCGCAGACACAAACGCATCCGCCTTGGCGCTCTTCACCATCTTCATACCTACAACCATAGAAGAATCCTTCTTCTTACGGATCGCATTCACAGGCGGCTCAGCAGTTTCAATGACTTCGGATGCATGTACAACCTCTATCTGTGACTTGCTATACTGGTACTTAATCAGCTCTTTTTCAATCGCTTCCTGCACCCCTATCAGGAACACCTTCATTGACGGTTCCTTCTCAACAGCTTCCACCGCCCCTTTTACAATCTCTCCCGGAGCATTGTCCCCTCCCATAGCATCCAGCGCTATGTTCGTTATCTCTGTCATCTCTATCCCTCCTACGTTGCTAGGTTCATTCTACTAAACCTCACTGCAAAAATCAATATCTATTAGAAAAAATATAGGGAACTGTAACAATATTATGAAAGGCTTGCATTCTCCGAGAAGAATACAAGCCTTTCGTTTTCTTATCTCTTATTATGTTGATATCTGCCTAAAATCCCATATTTTTAAGCTTAAATTTCGATAACAGATCACGCAGTACCTGTGACTGGCTGGAAAGCTCTTCACTTGCGGCAGCGCTTTCTTCCGAACTTGCAGAGTTCGTCTGAACAACGCTGGAAATCTGTGAAATACCCTCGCTGATTCCTCCGATGGAGTCAGCCTGCTTCACAGAAGCTTTGGAGATCTCTGTCACCTGCTCCACAACTCCGTGAGCGCCCACAACGACTTCACTAAGCGCCTCCTGTGTAGATTCCGTCAATTGTACCCCATTATCAACCGCATGCAAAGTTTCCTCAATCAGCTTGGAGGTACTCTTAGCCGCCTCGCCGCTCTTGGCAGCAAGGTTGCGGACTTCATCAGCGACAACCGCAAAACCTTTTCCGGCAGTGCCGGCACGTGCGGCCTCAACCGCTGCATTTAAAGCAAGGATATTCGTCTGGAATGCAATATCTTCGATCGTCTTGATAATGTGCCCAATCTCATTAGAGCAGCTGCTGATGTTATCCATCGCATGGGACATCTCCTGCATCTGCTGGTTGCACTGCTCGATCTGCTCGCCCACATGACTTACCTGCGCGCTGGTCTCATTCGCGCTTCGTGCGTTGTCATTGATCTGTTCCGATACCAGATTCACTGTATTTACCAGATTATCGATCTCGTTCGCCTGCTCCGTCGCGCCTTGCGCCAATGCCTGCGCTCCGCTGGAAACCTGATCCGCTCCGTTTCCAACCTGAACCGCTACCGTCTGAATCTGTGCCATTGTCTCATTCAGCTGCTTTAAAATCACATCGGTAGAAGTACGAATCTCCACAAAATCTCCCACATACTCGAAATCTGCCGCTTCTGTCGTCAAATCTCCGCGGGCAATCGCATTCAAATTCACAGAGATATCCGATATGTACATCGAAAGTGTCTTTGCCGCCTGATTCAGACTGTTAGCCAGTATACCGATCTCATCTTTATTCGGTACATCAATTTCAAAGTCAAGCTTACCCTGAGAAAGCAGCTGGCTGTTAGCGGTAATGACCTGAATCGGACGCACGATCTTCGACATTACATACGTAACAAGCGACAGGCACGCAATCATATTAATAATAAAGGAAACAACCGTAACGGCAGTTGTCGCTGTGATCGCACGCTGAAGAGTCGTCTCATATGTCTTTGTATCCGCCTCGCTGAGTTCGATCACCTGATCCAGAATGGCAACAAGATTGCTGACATTCACCTTTGTCTCATTCAGATACATCTCCTGAGCGCTCTGATGATCTGTCTCATTGATTCCAAGAATCTCATCCGCCGACTTATGAATCGCTTCATGGATCGGAATCATCTGATCAATCAAAGAAAGAATCTCTTGATTCTCAATACCCGAATGATCGCCATAGAGCCATTTGCCCAAATCACAGGCTGTATAATCCGTACTGCCGGTAAATTCCGTACCAAGATTGATTGCTGAACTTAAATTTTCAATCCAGCTGAAATGCGCTTTCTCACCTGCAAGCGCTAATGCATTGATCTTGTTCGCGTTTGCAGTATCGCGGCTTGCCGTTCTGATCTTTTTTACTCCATTAACCGTAAATACTGCACTGATAACAACGACGATCAAAATCACGATCACTCTTATCCATACAGATCTTTTAATTGACTTTCCCATGAATTTACCCCTCTCTTTTTATTATTTTAGAAATTGTCTGAAAATATATGACATATTCGTCTTCAAACAGTTCCTTTTTGGTAATCTCCATTCTTTTTCATTATACTCGAAACTTCTCTCTTTTTCAATCCTTTTTTACACGAAAAAAAGTAATAAAAACAGAGAACCATCTTTTGATAAATGGTTCTCTGTCTGTTGTCTCTTTTCGATTAGTCCTGCGGAATGATTTCTTTTTTGTTGTAGCTGCCGCAAGCCTTGCAGACTCTGTGAGGCATCATTAATTCGCCGCATTTGCTGCACTTAACAAGATTCGGAGCACTCATCTTCCAGTTTGCTCTTCTCTTATCCCTTCTGGCTTTAGAAGTTTTGTTCTTTGGACAAATTGACATAGGTTACACCTCCTTAAAATTCTTAAATACATCGCGGATAACTGACATTCTAGGGTCAATACCTGTATCTTCGCAGTCACAGGTACCCTCATTCAGGTTCTGACCACATACATTGCAAATCCCCCTGCAGGATTCACTGCATAGAACTTTCATCGGCCATCCTACTAATATCTCATTATAGAGTAATCTGTCTACGTCAAGATGATATCCGTCAATATAGCTGTTCTCATCTAATTCATCTGTCTCGTCTGCGGCCGCCTCAGCAGTCCGGCTCTCTGCTTCTCTTTCAAAATCAAGTTCAAATTCCGTCGGCACCGCCGTAAGACACCTGTCGCACGGAACCCCGATCACCAGTCTGCATGTCCCCCTGATACGAAGCTTATGTTCTCCTGCATATTTCACATGGATGAAAGCTTGCTCTTTGGAAAGAACCGGATAAGAATCTTTCCTGATCCTGAACTCTTCCATCTCACAGGGAACAACCGCATCCAAAGGCTCATGCTGCTCGGACAAGACGCCGGATAGGTTTAATATCATAGAATCACCCCTATTCACACCTAGATTATTATATCATGTAAATGTGGTTTGTCAACTGATTATTTACTATATTTTGTGATATTTTGCTAAAATCTCAATTGTAAATTTAAATTCCACCCCTCTATGGAATTTAATCTTGCAAGTC
>CAMNTQ010000054.1 GCA_946558695.1 uncultured Lachnospiraceae bacterium | reverse complement strand
GCAAAGGTCTCATCCACATACTTTTTGCTATGGCGGGCATAGAACTCCTGCCGGGACAAAAGAGAAGTTACCACGCCGTTATTGTTTTGAAACAGGCCCTTGTCGCAGAGCCGGCGCAGTACCGTATGTGTTGTTGTCCGTTTCCAGGTGAGTTTTGCCGCAGCCAGTTTTATAAGTTCGGTGGATGTCACTGGCTCCCTTTCCCAGATGATGTCCGCAAAACGAGCCTCCACAGCCCCTAATTGAATTTCTGCCATAAGTACAGCCTCCTGTCTACATAGTGTAGCCTTATATATAGACTACACTGTGTAGACGCGTTTGTCAAGAACCATTTCAAAATATGAGGCCGCAATGCAAGAGCGACCTCGCACTGGAAAATTAGTCCTGCTTCATAATATCTTTCAGATATTGCTCAGGGTCGACTGCGGCATAGAAGAGAAAAAAATTATTGCTTCTTGTCAGTTAAATATATTTTCAGAAAGTAAGAAAAGAGTAGTTAAGAAAAGTTCTTGACATTTCGTATTACAGAAAATATAATGGCTTGTAGATGTAAGGGAGGAATTGCTTATGGGCAAGATGGGGCGTCCGAAGTCGGATATAATTAAGGATAGAATTGTAACGGTAAGAATGTCTGATGAAGAGCATAGCAGGCTGAAAGAGTATTCCAGAAAGCATCAGCAGACGATAACGGAAACAATTAAAGAGGGAGTCAACTTATTGTATAAGACTCGCGATTAAGGCGCATCGCCGAAGATAAAAAGCAGGTACTCGCAAAATCCCGTTGGTAAAGAAAATCCGGGAGGTACTCAATGAATTCAAACTAGAGCGAAAAGGAGAATGGTTATGGCGTTAAAGAAAAAACCAGTGACAGGCATGAAGGACATGATGCCGGGAGAGATGGAGATCAGGGATTATGTCATCCATCTGATAAAGGAAACCTATAAGACCTTTGGGTTTGTGTCTATGGAGACTCCGTGTGTGGAGCATATCGAAAACTTGTGCAGCAGGCAGGGCGGGGATAATGAAAAGTTGATTTTCAAAATCCTAAAGCGGGGCGAGAAATTAAAGCTTAGCGAGGCAAAGGAGGAAGGGGACTTGGTGGACGGCGGTCTCCGCTATGATCTGACAGTTCCTCTTGCCAGATATTACGCCAACCATATCAGCGAACTCCCTTCTCCCTTTAAAGCTATGCAGATTGGAAATGTATGGAGGGCGGACCGCCCGCAAAAAGGGCGGTTCCGTCAGTTCATGCAGTGTGATATCGACATACTGGGGGAGGCAGGGAATCTGGCGGAGATCGAGCTGATTCTTGCGACCACATCCATGCTTGGAAAGCTGAATTTTAAAAACTTTACGGTGAATATTAATGACCGCAATATCTTAAAGGCGATGGCGGCTTTCTGCGGATTTAAGGAAGAAGATTATGACGATGTATTCATTATCCTTGATAAGATGGACAAGATCGGCGCTGATAAGGTGGCAGAGGAGCTAGTCAGTCTTGGGTATGAGAAGGAAAATGTAGAGGCATATCTGAAGCTTTTTGACGAGGTATCAGAGGACGTGACCGGAATCCGATACCTGAAGGAGAAGCTTGGAGAAACTTTGAGCGATGAGACGGCGAAAGGAATGGAGATGATCATTTCCAGCGTGGAAGCGGCAAAGGACTGTGAGTTCAGCATCCGCTTCGCGCCTACATTGGTAAGAGGACAGTCCTATTATACCGGAACGATCTTTGAGGTGACAATGAATGACTTCGGCGGCTCTGTAGCAGGGGGCGGACGGTACGACAAGATGATCGGAAGATTTACCGGACAGGATACGCCTGCCTGCGGATTTTCCATCGGGTTCGAGCGTATCGTCATGCTGCTTTTGGAAAATGGTTACGAGGTGCCGAAAAAGGGTGTGAAAAAAGCATACTTGCTGGATAAAAAGTTACCGAAGGAAAGAATCTTAGAGGTTCTTGAGATGGCGAAAAAGGACAGGGAAGACGGAAAACAGGTGCTGATCGTGAATATGAAGAAAAATAAAAAGTTCCAGAAAGAGCAGCTTACGGCAGACGGATATGAAAAGATGCAGGAGTGTTACGCGGATTAGATTGATTATGGGGGCGCTCAGACGAAAATATAATCCTGCGTCACCGCGCTTGCGTTTCAAAAAAGCAGACATGATTAATTAAGAAAAGGCGAAAAACAGAAAATGAGATAAAGGAGAAAAAGATATGGCAGAGGCGATAAAGGGGTTAAAGCGGACTCACAGATGCGCGGAGCTTACAGCAGCGAATGTGGGCGAGACGGTTACCATCATGGGATGGGTGCAGAAGAACAGGAACAAGGGCGGACTGGTGTTTGTAGATGTGCGTGACCGTTCTGGTATCATACAGGTGGTATTTGAAGAAGGAAAGTCAGAGGAAGCGCTGCTTGAGAAGGCGGCCAGACTTCGGGCGGAGTTTGTTGTGGCGGTAGTCGGAGAGGTAAAGAAGCGTTCCGGCGCGGTGAATGAGAACCTTTCAACCGGTGAGATCGAAGTGATCCCTTCCGAACTTCGGATTCTTGCGGAGTCTGAGACGCCGCCGTTCCCGATTGAGGAGAATTCCAAGACGAAGGAAGAGATCCGTCTGAAATATAGATATCTTGATCTTAGAAGACCGGATATGCAGCGGAACCTGATGATGAGGAGCAAGGCGGCGACTCTGATCCGCCAGTTTCTTGCAAAGGAAGGATTTCTTGAGATCGAGACGCCGGTTCTGATCGGCAGTACGCCGGAAGGGGCGAGAGATTACCTTGTGCCGAGCCGGATCCATCAGGGGCATTTTTACGCGCTGCCCCAGTCGCCGCAGCTTTTTAAGCAGCTTTTGATGTGCTCTGGATGCGATCGGTATTTTCAGCTCGCGAAATGTTTCCGTGATGAAGATTTGCGTGCGGACCGTCAGCCGGAATTTACCCAGATTGACATGGAGCTGTCTTTTGTAGATGTGGATGATGTTATTGATGTGAATGAAAGACTGATGAAAGAGATGTTTTCTGAAGTGCTTGGCGTGGACGTGCCGCTTCCGATCCCAAGGATGACGTGGCGGGAAGCCATGGACCGCTACGGTTCCGATAAACCGGATACCCGCTTTGGCATGGAGCTTACAGATGTGACAGAAGTGGTGTCGGACTGTGAATTTGCAGTGTTCAAGGGAGCCATTGAAAACGGCGGAACTGTCCGGGGCATCAACGCAAAAGGACAGGGCGCGATGCCGCGTAAAAAGATCGATAAGTTAGTAAGCTTTGCCAAAGATTACGGCGCGAAGGGGCTTGCTTATCTGGCCATTCAAGAGGACGGCGCGGTGAAATCTTCCTTTGCCAAATTCATGACCGAGGAAGAGATAAAAAATCTGATTACGGCTATGGGCGGAGAAAACGGCGACCTGCTTCTTTTTGCTGCTGATAAGAACAAGATTGTGTGGGCAGCGCTTGGGGCGCTCCGTCTGGAGCTGGCAAAGCAGATGGAGCTGCTTGATAAAGATGAATATAAGTTTTTGTGGGTGACAGAATTCCCGCTGCTTGAGTGGAGCGAGGAGGAAGATCGCTTTGTGGCGATGCACCATCCATTTACCATGCCGATGGAAGAAGACCTTCCATACATTGACAGCGATCCGGGAAGAGTGCGGGCGAAAGCATATGACATCGTCCTGAATGGAAATGAGATCGGCGGCGGCAGCGTGCGTATCTTCAACCCGGAGATTCAGAGCAAGATGTTCGAAGTTCTTGGATTCACGCCGGAGCAGGCGAGCGAGCAGTTCGGATTCCTCCTGACGGCATTCAAGTACGGCGTGCCGCCCCATGCAGGACTTGCTTACGGTCTTGACCGGATCATCATGCTTATGGCAAAGGCGGACAGCATCCGGGATGTCATCGCATTTCCGAAGATCAAGGATGCATCCGACCTTATGACAGAAGCGCCGACGGCTGTTGATGAAAAGCAGCTTAAGGAGCTGGGGCTTGAGATTACAGCAGAAAAATAAGGAGCAGAACGGCAAGAACAAATGGCAAAGGCGGGGTGAAGCTATGGATTTATTAGAATTGATGAGGAAAAGACGGAGCGTGCGCTCCTATACTTCTGAAGATATTAGCGAGGAACATTTAGATAAGATTCTGGAGGCGGGGCTTTTATCCGCTTCCGGACGTGCGGTCAGACCGTGGGAGATGATTGTAGTCAGAAATCAGGAGACGCTTCGTAAAATGGCGGACAGCCGTGACCATGGAGCGAAGATGCTGGAAGGTGCCAATGCGGCGGTTGTAGTGATTGCGGATGAGACAAAGACGGACGTATGGACAGAGGATTGTTCCATTGTGATGGCCAATATGCACTTGATGGCAAGCAGTCTTGGCGTGGGGAGCTGCTGGATACAAGGGCGGCTTAGAAAATCCTCTAGCGAAGACAGCACGGAGGAATATTTGAGGGAACTGCTTTGTTTTCCAGAAAACTACAGGCTTGAGGCCACATTGTCACTTGGAATGCCGGAAAATATACCAGAGCGAAGAGAGGTGACAAAAGAGCTGTGGAAGAAGGTACACAGAGAAGTGTATTAGTGCGGGAACGCTGATGCGAAAGAAATAATGACAGGCTATGAAGCAGATATACTGAGAGTATGGTGATAATATGAAGCAGATATTTTTAGTAGAGGATGACAGTGCCATTGCAAAGAATTTGTCGCTGCTTTTGCGGGGAGAGGGATTTACGGTCACTCATGCCGCTACAAGAAACGCTGCGGCGGAAGCTCTTTCGGAGCACAGGTTTGATCTGGCGTTGGTTGATATATCCCTGCCGGATGGCAATGGATTTACAGTCTGTACGGAGATCAAAGCGCAGCAGGATATTCCGGTCATCTTTCTGACGGCGTCCGGAGATGAGTCAAGCGTGGTCACAGGACTCAATATGGGCGCGGATGATTATATCACCAAGCCGTTCCGACCCAGAGAGCTGGTTGCGCGCATTAAGACAGCTTTGCGGAAATACGGGCGGACATCTTCTGATTTTGAGACCGGCGGCCTGCAGGTAGACATGGCGGGCGGAATCGTGAAGAAAAATGGCCGTGAAGTCTTCCTCTCTGCCTTAGAGTACCGCCTTTTGCTTGTGTTTGTCAGTAACCCGAAAAGTATTATCACAAGAGACAGGCTTTTGAATGAGCTGTGGGATGCGGCGGGAGAGTTTGTGACGAACAACACGCTGACGGTATATATCAAGCGTCTGCGGGAGAAGATAGAGGATAACCCGGCAGAACCGAAGCTCATTCTGACAGTGCGGGGGATGGGATACCGATTGGGGGTGCAGCATGGGGATGTTTCGGAATAAAGAGATCAGACAGTTCGTTCTATGCTTTTTGGTGATAACGGCAGGCACTATATTT
Source organism: uncultured Lachnospiraceae bacterium (assembly GCA_946558695.1). Lineage (GTDB taxonomy): Bacteria > Bacillota > Clostridia > Lachnospirales > Lachnospiraceae > MD308. The sequence continues at coordinate 11,199 of CAMNTQ010000054.1, read as the reverse complement.
ACAGGATACAAGTTCAATCCGGCGGCAGGAATTCTTGCCGCCTTTTCTGCATGCATGTACGGGATTCTTTTTTTCCTGTTTACAAGAGACAGGTATCAAAAAATCGCGCAGATTTCAGAAGAGATCGATCAGATACTTCACGACTCGGAGAGGATTTTTATTGCCGATTCAGAGGAAGGGGAGCTTTCGATCTTAAAGAGTGAGATCACGAAGATGACACTTCGGATCCGGGAGCAGAACAGCGCGCTTAAGAGAGAAAAGGAGCGGCTTGCGGAATCTTTGGCGGACATTGCGCATCAGCTCCGGACGCCCCTTACTTCTGCAAATCTGATTCTGTCACTGTTGGAGGATCAACCAAAAGAGGAGGAAAGAAGAGAACTTCTTCGGGAGACAGAGCAGTTATTTTCCCAGATGGATACACTGCTTACCTCACTTCTTAAGCTGTCCCGCTTAGATGCGGGAATTATTATCTTTCGGAAAGAAAAGGTGGAAGTGAAGAGCCTGATCGAAGCAGCCTGGCGTCCCCTGCTGATCCCCATGGAGATACATGAGATTGCGCTTGAGACAGAGCTTCCTGATGAAATTTATATCGAGGGAGATTTTGAGTGGCTTTCGGAGGGAATCCGGAATGTGATCAAGAATTGTATGGAAAGCGCGAAAGACAGGGGATGGATTCACATTTCATGTCAGGATACGGTACTTTATACAGAAATTACGGTACATGACAGCGGGAAGGGATTTAAAGAGGAGGAGATGTCAAAGGTATTTGAGAGATTTTACAGGGGGAAGGATACAAAGACGGCAGGTTACGGTATCGGACTTGCCCTCTGCCGGACGATCATTACCAGACAGGGAGGGACGATCACTGCAAGAAATCATCCAAAGGGCGGGGCATTGTTTGTTATAAGATTTCCCAAGTGACGGATCCGTCACTTTAATGTCACGGAAATGTAAGCGGAATTGTTTATGATAGAGTCAGTTCTGGAACAAATGACTTTAGAAAGAGAGGCATAAATTATGGGATTTTTAAAAATTCATGATCTGTGCAAGGTCTACGGCGAGGGTGAAAATCAGGTTGTTGCCTTGGATCACGTTTCACTTGACATTAAAAGAGGGGAGTTTACGGCGATCATCGGAACATCAGGTTCCGGGAAATCTACCCTGCTCCATGCCATCGGCTGTGTGGATGTACCGACGAGCGGTAAGATCTATCTGAACGGACAGGATGTGTATGCTCAGAACAGCGATAAGCTGGCGGTTTTCAGGAGACGGCAGGTGGGGCTGATCTACCAGTTCCACAATCTGATCCCGACTTTAAATGTAGTAGAGAATATTACGCTTCCCATCCTTATGGATAAAAGGAAGGTAAACCAGAAGAGGCTTTCTGAGCTATTACACCTTTTAGGGATTGAGGAAAGAAGAAATCATCTGCCCAACCAGCTTTCCGGAGGGCAGCAGCAGAGGGTCGCCATCGGGCGGGCGCTGATGAACGCGCCTCAGGTCATGCTGGCGGATGAACCGACAGGGAGCCTTGACAGTAAGAATGGACATGAGATCATAAAACTTTTAAAGGAAAGCAACCGTATTTACGGACAGACGCTTTTACTTGTTACCCACGATGAGAGCATCGCTTTGCAGGCGGACCGCATCATCGGAATTTCCGACGGAAGAGTTGTGCGGGATGAAAGGGTGGTGCGCTCATGAATATTTTTAACAAAGTTGCGTTTGAGGGGCTGAGAAAGAGCAAATCCCGGACACTTGTGACCATCGTCGGAGTCATACTTTCCGCCGCTCTTGTCAGTGCAGGGACTACGTTTGGAGTGTCTTTATTAAGCTATATGGTGCACGGGGCGGAAACGAAGACTGGAAGCTGGCATGTGGCGTTTGAGGGCGTGTCTTCTTCCTTTGCGAAGGAGCGGATGGAAGACGGGGAAGCAGATCAGGCGGCCGTGACGGAGAATCTTGGCTATGCAAAGCTTGACGGTCTCAAGACGCCTGACAGCCCCTATGTGTATATCGTCGGGTACGACGAAGGAGATTTTGATATGCTTCCCGTTCAGTTAACAATCGGACGTCTTCCTGAAAATGACAGCGAGGTCTTAGTATCCGGCGGAGTGCTGACCAGAGGGGGAGTGAACCTGTCGGAAGGCGATACGCTTGCGCTTTCTGTGGGAGACCGTGTAAGGGGCGGCAGGAAGCTGACGCAGTCGGATCCGTATCTGGACGGAGAGGAAAAGCTAAGGACACGGGACAAGAAAACTTATACGGTCGTAGGAATCTGCCAGAAGCCTCCCTATGCGGATTCTGACGATCCGGGATACACACTGATCACAAGAAGCAAAAAAGGGGAAGAGGCAGACAGCGCCAATGTGTTTTTAAGTCTTAAAAATCCCCGCAGGGTGAAAGCTTATGCAGAAAGCAGATCAAGGGGAGAAGCATATGTTCTGAATGATAATGTGCTGCGTTTTATTGGAACTTCGGGAAGCGATGTGTTTAATCTGCTTTTATATATGGTCGGCGGTATCGCAGTTGCCATTATCATAGTCAGTTCCGTATTTTTGATCCGCAACGCATTCAATATCTCGCTGAATGAGCGGACCCGTCAGTTTGGAATACTTATGTCGGCGGGGGCTACGAAAAAGCAGCTTCAAAATTCCGTGTTATTTGAGGGGGCGTGTATCGGGGCGGCCGGAATTCCGGCAGGTATCCTTTTGGGAATTGCAGGCACGAAGGCAGTACTCTGTGCAGTGGCGGAAAATTTTGAAGAGATGCTTTACAGCGGGGTATCCTTGAAAATGGTCCTGTCTCTGCCTGCGGTTCTGGCGGCGGTTTTTATCAGTTTCGTGACGATTTTGATATCCGCTTATCTTCCTGCCAGAAAGGCGGCGAGGATGCCGGTCATGGAGTGCATCCGCCAGACGAATGAAATAAAGACAGAAGGGAAAGATGTAAGGACTGGAAGGCTTACAGGGCGTTTTTTCGGCCTTCCGGGCATGCTTGCTATGAAAAACTTCAAGCGGAACAAAAGACGGTACAGAAGTATCATTCTTTCGCTGGCTTTAAGTATCGTGATTTTCATTGCCACGAACAGCTTTGTGATAGAGCTTAAACAGGCATCGGAGGCAGCGGTTGTGTTCACCACCCACAACGTGGCGTTTTCCTCAAATGACATGTCGGATGAAGAATTGTTTCAAATACGGGATCAGATGAGGACGACAGAAGGTGTAACAGATATTTTTTATCAGATGTCCGTCAACTGCCATGCCTCGGTGCAGACAGATCAGATGACGGATGAATTAAAAAAAGCCATGAAGATTCCGAAAGGAAAAAAAGAAGCGGATTTATCATTGCTGCTTCAGATCATAGATGACGATGCTTATGAAAAACTTGCGAAGGAAGCGAAGAATACAGAAAAAACCGGCGGGAACAATGTAAGGCTTTTAGCGGCGGCAAAGGTTTTTGAAGAAACAAATCGTTTGAGGGAAGTGAAGGAATTCCCGGATATGTTTCGGAATCAAAAAGAAGATATCACGATAACACTGCCGGCAGAACATGCGTCTGAGACCGGCGCAAAAGAAGCCGGAGAATCGAAGGTCAGCCTCCAGTTTGCGGAGATGATCATGCCGGATACCCTGCCTGCGTTAAAGAGTGAGGCTGCCGGGGGAGAAGCGCCCTATGTATTTTCCGTGCTGGCGCCTTACTCTGTGATGGATAAGCTGATCACGCCGGATACGCATATAGCGGTCAGGGGGCTGTCAATGAATTCCGGGAAACCATCGAAAACAGAAAACAACATCAGGACAATGATGGCGGATTCCGGAATGAATTACAGCTACTTGCTTGTTAATATGGATCGTATGGCAGAGCAGAACAATAATATGATCTTTATAGCAAATGTATTCTGCTATGTTTTTATTGCCATAATCTCTTTGATTGCGGTTGCCAATGTGTTTAACACGATATCTACCAACATTAAGCTGAGGCGGCGCGAGCTTGCCATGCTGCGGTCCGTGGGGATGTCAGAGAGATCGTTCCAGAAGATGATGAACTTCGAGTGCGTCCTTTACGGACTCCGCGCTCTTATGTGGGGAATTCCTGTATCGCTCTTAGCGGCGGGAGGAATCTATCAGGTTATGCAGTTCGGGGCGGAAAACATCGATTTTGTCATCCCTTGGGCAAGTATCGGGATCAGCATATTTGGAGTGTTCTTTATCGTGTTTATCACGATGATGTATTCGGTCAGTAAGATAAAGAAGGAAAATATCATTGATGCGCTCAGAGATGATATGACGTAAATAATTGCCGCAATCTTATCCGGGATTGCGGCAATTTCGCCGCTGTGGCAGATTCGGGTGGATTTCTTGCTGAAAACAGGTTGATATTATCGGATGAAAATAGTAATATTTAAAGGGGGCGAAGCAGGAAAACGCAAAGTTTTAGCTTCAGTTATTATATGATGAGAAAAGAGAGGTAAGATTATGGCAGAAGTTACGTATCGCAGGGCAGAGGAAAGCGACGCAGAAAGAATCGTCGATTTTTACAATTACGTAGGCGGGGAGACGAGTTACTTAAGCTTTGAAAAGGATGAATATCCGATGAGCGTTAAGGAACAGAGAGAGGAGATCGGTTCACTGAAGGATAAAAAAGCAAGCATCATGCTGCTTGCCATGGATAATGAGGAGATTGCGGGAATCGCGACGATCCATTCATCCTCCAAAATCAAGGCACGGCACGACGGTGAGCTGGGAATCGTGGTTGCTAAGAAGTATCAGGGACAGGGAATCGGCACGGAATTGATCAGACAATTGATCGAATGGGCAAAAGGAAACGGCGTTACAACGAGAATCAGTCTGGATACCCGCGCAGATAATGTAAAGGCGGTGGAGCTGTATATGAAATTCGGGTTTATCATAGAAGGCTGCCGGAAAAATTCAACCTTGCTTGATGGAACTTATTACGACTTGTATGTGATGGGAATGATGATATGAGAAAAGGATTTCTTAAGTTTACTGTGAAAATGTCACTGATTTGTATTTGTACTGCGCTGCTCTTCTGTATCAGGGGAGCGGCGGCAGAAGGAGACGGGGAAGAACAGCAGGCAGGTCAGGAGACGGATGCGGACCGGCAGTCCGGCCGGCAAACAGGAGCAGATCGGCAGGCGGCGCAGCAGGCAGAGTTAAGAGCGCGCGAGGCGCTCGAGCATGAAAGGGCGGCCCGCCTTGGCGAAGAACAGCGTGAAAGAGGGAGAAGAATTACCGAAGAGAAGGAAGCGGCAGCAAGACAGATAGCAAAAGGGGAGGAGGAAAGAATAAGGCCGGCTGAGACGACAGAGCAAAAGAGGGCAGAAAAGCTTGGCGACGAGCAGCGGAAAAGAGGAAGGCAGATTACCGAGGAGCAGGAAAGAACGGCAAGGCAGATCGAGCAGAGAGCTCAGGCATGGATACAGGAAACGCAGGCACGATAATTACGGTTACTCATTGATGAGTGGAAGTTTTGATGCAATTCCTGATTGGAAAGAAATAAGACTGAATATTCTTCCTGTATATAACAATTAAAAGTAATTGACAAAAAAATGAAAAAATATATTGACAAATCAGGAACTATGTGATAATCTATGTTTAACAAATAACAAAAGCGACTTACAAGACAGACGCGAGCTGTAAGTAAGAAGTTGTTATTTCAGTCGGCACAGGTGTTGAGAAGGGATTCCTGAAAAAGCGCGCAAAGTATCAGGAATTAGAAAAATTTATGAAAGGCAGGTACAGACCACCAAAAGTTTGAAGTTATTAAAAAATCGGGTAAGTGCTTGAAGTGATTTAAGAGGACTTGCACCAGAGACGAAAGAGGTAAAATGAATGATTGAAAGTTCTGTGTAAAGGCGGGTATTGATGAGAAATTAATACCCGTCTTTACTGGTGTTTATATTTTGAAACTGATAAATTATAATTGACGTTCTATGTTCCTGTATTATATAATAAATTAGATTTGTGGCTTTCCATTATATGACAGTGGGATTTTTATATTTTACATCTTAAGGCGGCGAAAGAGTCTATCTATATTCGGACTTGATGCTTTGCCACAGGCATGTCCGTTTGGTTTGCTGTTTGTGGAAATAATAAAGAAAGAGAGGTCTCATGATGAAACAATTTTTTGGAATGAGTCTGCGCGGGGAATTGCAGGAGGCGGTCCGCGGGTTGGACAGACCGCAATTTATTATGCTGCTTTCTAATAAAGATCAGTTTGAAGTGCATGTGAAGGAATTGGAGAGGATTTTCCCGGGAGTGCCGAGTATTGGCTGCATCGGTATGAGCTATGACACGAAGATAGTGGAACATGGAGTTGGTGTAATTGCTTTTCTGAATGGCGTTCAGGCCGCGGCGAACGTACTGGAGCAGGTATCTGTTATGCCGGTTAAGTATATTGAGAGACTTAAGCAGGATGTACAGTCGGTCGGCGCTTCGCAGAACGATACGGTGTGCATTGATTTTTGCACCGGGAATGATGCGTGTGTGCTGACTACTATCAATACAGTATTGAAGCACAAGAAAATTTCGCTGGTAGGCGGAACAGGAGATGCAGGGAAAGTATCGGCCAATGGCAAAGTGTATGAGGATGCGGTAGTATACGGGCTGGTGAAGAATCTGAGCGGTAAAGTGAAGGCATATAAAGAGAACATTTATCATCGGCTGGAGAATTATCAGTTTATTGCTTCGCGGACAGAAAAGGCCAATTACGTCATCGGCGCGCTCAATGACCGTCCGGCGAAACAGGTATATCAGGATATCCTGAAGGTGTCAGAACAGGATATTACAACTCAGACCTTTAAGAATCCATTTGGGAAGATTAATGGGGATGATATTTGTATCATATCAATCAAAGAAGTGAAAGGCGATGCACTGACTTGTTTCAGGCAGGTGAATGATTCGGATGTTCTTGTGATGCTCGAGCTTGGAGATTACAAGGCAGTGGTAAGACAGACGATTCAGCAGATACAGAATGATTTCCAAAGGATTTCGGCAGTGTTTTCCGTAAATTGCCTATTCCGGTATCTTTTATTTACTCAGAATAATTATATGCAGGAATATCTGGACGATATGAGCGCGCTGGGGAACCATGCGGGATTTGTGGGATATGGAGAGCATTACAATAATCGATTTGTGAATCAGTCTATGACTTGCGTAGTATTTGAGTAAAGGTGGTAGAAATATGTCATTTTGGAATAAAGATAAGCGGGAAGTAACAATAGAAAAGCCCGGAGAAGAAAAAAGCCTGCGTCCGGTATTACATGTAATGGACAGCCTGAAGGATTATCATACGGAGCTTGTGCAGAAAGAAGTGGATTCTTTAAGAGAACTGAGTAAGATTGGCAGCTCTTTCAGAGATGTACTTGATGAGACGGAGGGTTTTCATCAACAGCTGGAGGATTTCGGCGATCATTTTGCAGGGATTGAGCAGGTGTCGGGAGGATTTTCGACAGTGAAGGAGACGATCTCCAAATCAGTGGACCACGCGCAGAACGGAGTCGAGGAGCTTAAGAACAGTTCGCAGCAGGTGGAGGCTTATTTTGACGAGATGGGGAGTACTTTCGGCTCTTTGCAGGAGGCGGTAGTGAAGATTAAGAGATGTACCAGCAAGATTATTAAGATTGCGGAACAGACGAATATTCTGGCGCTGAATGCGTCTGTTGAGGCGGCGCGCGCCGGAGAGCAGGGAAAAGGCTTTGCAGTTGTGGCGGTAGAAGTAAAGAAGCTTGCGGATGAGATCAAGAATCTGACCGAGGAGGTAGATTCCGGGATTAATGAGGTAGAGAATGGCGCGGACCAGCTTAACAACAGTATCGTGACATCTCAGAAGGCGCTAGGAGAGAGTATTGGCAAAGTAAATGAGACGTATGATATGTTTGATGAGATCACTCAGTCTGCGGAAGGTGCAACATCTGTACATATGGAGATTTCCGGTGTGATTGATGAATCAAGGATTGCTCTTGATCAGTTGTGCGGATTCTTCGATCAGATAAAGGATCGGTATCAGGATGTGATTCAGCATATTGAGCGGGCGGGAAGTCTGGGTACGACAAAGAGCGCCATGTTTGAAGATATTGATAATATGATGTCGCAGATTCCGCCGATCATTCATGAATACACGTCGAAAGAGCGCTGAAAACTATCACAATTACATAAAAAAAGTATTGAAAAAAATTGAAAAAATCTATTGACAAATGAGAAACTGTGTAGTATATTATTTATTGTTCTGAGGAACACAAATAAGGAATGCGACAGTGGCTCAGTTGGTAGAGTACGACCTTGCCAAGGTCGGGGTCGCGGGTTCGAACCCCGTCTGTCGCTCTATGAAAGAGGCTTTTCGAGTAATCGGAAAGTCTTTTTACTTACATAATTATAGACAGGTCTGAATTAGTGCAGCATATAAAATAACTATTCATTATACCAAATCATTGTGCTGTCAGCTTACAGAAAAATAGATTGAAATAGTAAGGGATCTGCGAACAAGGAGAATCGGGAAATGAGACAGGAGACAGAATATAAGGCGGTGAGCGCCATGAAGCCTTCGGCGGAATCAAAAGGGAATCCTCTGGCATATGAAAAGGTGGGAAAATTGATTGCTAAATTTGCTATACCTGCGATCATCAGTATGCTTGTAAGCTCCCTTTACAATATTGTGGATCAGATTTTTATCGGGCAGGGCGTGGGGATGCTTGGAAATGCTGCGACGAATATTGCGTTTCCGGTGTCGATCATCTGTACGGCGACGGCGCTTTTGCTTGGAATCGGCAGTTCGTCCAACTTTAATCTGGAGTCGGGAGCCGGGAATCAGGACAGGGCGAACCGGATCGCGGGGACAGGGCTTTCCATGCTTGTAATCTGCGGCATTGTCATAGCGGCGGCGGTGCTTTTGTTCCTAAATCCACTGCTTTATATTTTCGGAGTAACTCCGGATATTCTGCCCTTTGCACAGGACTATCTTGGGATTACAGCATACGGAATCCCGTTTTTAGTATTGACCACCGGAGGGAATCATTTGATCCGCGCGGACAGGAGTCCGACCTATTCTATGGCGTGCATGCTGACGGGGGCGGTAATCAATACGGTCTTAGATCCTACGTTTATCTTTGTGTTTCATTGGGGAATCAGAGGGGCGGCATGGGCGACAGTAATCGGGCAGGTGGTCTCGGGGATTCTTGTGATCGTGTATTTTTCTAAGTTCCGTCATCTGGAGTTGGAAGCGGGGATGTTAAAGCCGCGGGCGGAGTATCTGAGCGCGATCGTATCTCTTGGCATGGCAGCCTGCGTCAACCAGATTGCTATGGCGGCAGTTCAGATTACCATGAATAATACGCTGAGGCGTTACGGAGCTTCTTCCGTATATGGAACGGATATTCCTCTTGCCTGCGTAGGTGTGATCTCGAAGGTGAATATGGTATTTATGTCGATCTGCATCGGGACTTCTCAGGGGTGTCAGCCGCTGTGGGGATTCAATTACGGTGCGAAAAATTATGACAGAGTGCGAAAGGCATATAAGAAGGCATTTCAGATATCCCTGACTGTGGGAATTATATTTTTTCTGTGCTTCCAGATTTTCCCGAGACAGATTGTATGTATATTCGGGACGGGAACAGAAGAGTATTTCCAGTTTGCGGAGCGGTATTTTAAGATATTTATGCTTCTGACATTTATAAACGGGATACAGCCTATGTGTTCGGGATTCTTTACCTCCATCGGAAAGGCGAAGCTTGGCATCGTAGTGTCGCTGACGAGGCAGGTGATATTCCTTCTTCCGCTGATCCTTATTTTTCCAATCTTTATGGGGATTGACGGCGTGATGTATGCCGGGCCGATCGCAGACGGAGCGGCGGCAGTGGTTGCGATTGGACTTGCCGTGAAGGAGCTTAAGGCCATGCCTGGAAATCCGGAAGGTATTTGATTGACCTTTCAGGCAATGTATGCTATTATCTTTTTGTAAAAAATAAAAAAGAAAGCAGAGTAGGAATGTATGCGTCAAGTGCCGGATGGACGGGGAGTTGCCAGCCGGACGAAGGTTTCGGCCGCGGTATACATTCCGCATCCCGCTGCTACACATAAACAGTTAGAGATACCTGCTTATGCGTAGTAAGGACTACTGCAAAGGAGGTGTTTTTTTATGAAAGGAATAAAAGCATTGTTTGCTGATTCCATTCAGGAACTTAAGGACTTAAGGACTCTGGCGGTTGCAGCTATGCTGCTGGCAATCGCGGTTGTACTGGGGTTTTATACCCTGCAGCTTACGGACTATATTAAGATCGGATTTGCGTATATCGCAAATGAGACGACAGGTATGCTGTTCGGGCCTGCTGTTGGAGGGATTATGGGAGGACTGGCGGATCTTTTGAAATATCTTGTGAAGCCGACAGGACCGTTTTTTCCGGGGTTTACCATCAGCGGCATCTGCGGAGGCATCATCTACGGGATCGTCCTGTATAAGAAGCCTTTGACGGTGAAGAGAGTAGTGTTTGCTAATTTCCTTGTTATGGTGCTTGTCAATATTCTTCTCAATACATACTGGCTGACATTGCTCTACGGAGATGCATATCTTGCCTTGCTCCCGGTGAGAATATTGAAGCAGGCGGTCATGCTGCCGATTGAGACCGCGCTGTTCTACACAGTGGCGAAAGTGCTTACAAAGGCGAATGTATTTGCGATGATGCGCGGGGCAAAAGCGGCATAGAAAGGATTGGATTCCATGCGGGAGAGAAAGACCATAGGTTTTTTGTTCAAACAGATCAATACTGTGTATGAAAAGGAGTTTAACAACCGGCTTAAGAGGCTTGGGATTACGTCCTCTCAGTGTGAGGTGCTGGATTTCCTTCTGCAGAGCAGCAAGGACGAGGTCAACCAGAGGGATATCGAGCGGGCGCTGAACCTTAAGAATCCGACTGTTACGGGGCTTTTAAAGCGGCTGGATGAGAAAGGATTCATCCTTTCGGTTCCCAGCGGGAAGGATAGGCGGTGCAAGAATATCTATTTGACGGAAAAAGCTTATGATATACAGAAGCGCATGGAGATGGAGAGGAAGAAGCTTGATAAAATGCTGGCTCTTGGAATGACAAAAAAGGAGACAGACGCACTTTATAAGATGTTAAACAGGGTGTTATACAATATAGCTGAGCCGTGAAATTGCGGTTCGGCTATTTTTGGCGGATGGCAT
>CAMNTQ010000053.1 GCA_946558695.1 uncultured Lachnospiraceae bacterium | reverse complement strand
TTTTTCAAAGCGGAATTTAATCTTACAAAGTGGAATTTACTTTTTCAATTCACCTATTTTGCTAAAATTCCGCCGAAACGTCCATCTATATGGAAATTTAATCTGAGACTTATCATTCTCATACAAACGGGGACGATTTTGTGAATCGTCCCCGTTCCTGTCATTGTAAATAAGAGTGCATATTTACAGTGTAGTTCCTCCCTACTTGGAAAGTCCAAACTTCTCATCTTTCGCCGGTTTTTCGTTCTGTTTGACAGGAACGCCCGCATTCTCCGTCTCTACCGGATCTCCGACAGTTAAACCTTCGATCTCTGAATCCGGACAGAGCGGCGTCCATGCCATCTCCATAACTTTATCGACCGTCATATCTTTTGCAGTAATGATTCCAAGGCGGATATAATCCTCTGCGATCTCGCGAAGCGCTTTCTCGGTGAATGCATCGGAAAGACCAAAGTGAAGGGAATCCCAGAATACCTGCTGGTCAGCCTTTTCCCCTGTCATTTTATCCGTATCATACATTGCCTGGACTGCTTCCTCGGAATGCAGACGATTGAACTCTCCCGCACGTTTGATCGCCTTTACTACATATTTTGCGTGCACCGGGTTCTTTTCGATGAACTCATTGTTCATGGCTGTTACACAGCATGGCTCGTCCTGAAATTGATATTCCTAATCAACATACGCATTTATTTGATATTTCTATGTAACAAGTCTCAAAATCAGTAAAATTTCTGTGTAATATGCACAAAAAAACCTGCCGCAAAAAGCAGCAGGTTTTTATCCTATTTTTATACCAAAGCAACGGTTTCACGTGCAATCGCAAGTTCTTCATTTGTCGGGATTACCATCACGGTAACTTTGGAATCCGGAGTAGAGATCGCGATCTCCTCGCCTCTCCTACTGTTCGCTTCCTCATTGACAGCGATTCCAAGATAGCCAAGATACTCGCATACCCCTTTTCGCACCGTACCGGAATTCTCTCCGATCCCCGCCGTAAATGCGATCAAATCCACACCGTTCATAGCTGCAACATAGCTTCCCACATATTTTGCTACGCGGTAGCAGAATACAGAAAGTGCGATCGCTGCGCATTTATTTCCATTGTTCGCTCCCTCTTCCAGATCGCGGAAGTCACTGGAGAGTCCGTCGGAAAGTCCCTGTACGCCGGATTTTTTGTTCAGCATATTCATCAGTCCCGCAATATCAAGATTCTCTTTCTTAGCGATGAACTCTAAGATCGCCGGGTCGATATCGCCGGAACGTGTTCCCATCACAAGCCCCTCTAAAGGTGTCAGCCCCATGGAAGTATCTACGGATTTTCCGTTTTCAACGGCACAGATGCTGGCGCCGTTTCCAAGATGACATACGATTGTCTTCATCGCGTCATACGGCTTGCCCGCAAGCTCTGCCGCTCTTTTGGACACAAAGCTGTGGCTTGTGCCGTGGAAACCGTAACGTCTTACTTTATATTTGTCATAATATTCATACGGAAGTCCGTACATATATGCCTTTTCAGGCATCGTCTGGTGGAATGCCGTGTCGAATACCGCTACCATCGGCGTACCGGGCATTAATTTCTCACAGGCATTGATTCCGATCAGGTTCGCAGGATTGTGAAGCGGCGCAAGGTCATTGCAATCTTCAATCGCCGCTTTTACTTCCTCTGTAATTACTACGGAGCTTGCAAATTTCTCTCCGCCGTGTACCACGCGGTGTCCTACGGCGCCAATCTCACTTAAATTTTTGACAACGCCCGTCTCTGCATCTGTCAGGGCGTCGATTACAAACTGGATCGCCTCTGTATGTGTCGGCATAGCCTTATCGGATACAGCCTTGTCCCCACCTTCCGGCTGATACGTAAGACGTCCGTCAATGCCGATTCTCTCGCACAGACCCTTTGCCAGAACCTTTTCTGACTCTGAGTTGATAAGCTGGAATTTCAAAGATGAACTTCCACAGTTGATTACTAATACATTCATGTTCCTATACCTCTCTTTTCAATTAGTTAGCTGCCATGCACTGTACGGCTGTGATCGCTACTACCCCTTCGATATCTGCTGCGCTGCATCCGCGGGAAAGATCATTGACCGGAGCCGCGATTCCCTGTGTCAGAGGTCCGTAAGCTTCTGCTTTCGCAAGTCTCTGAACAAGCTTGTATCCGATATTTCCCGCGTCGAGATCCGGGAATACCAGTACATTTGCCTTGCCTGCCACCGGGCTTCCCGGCGCCTTGGACTGGCCGATCTCCGGTACGATGGCCGCGTCAAGCTGAAACTCTCCGTCAAGCAGCAGACCTTCCGGCGCATTCTCTTTCGCGATACGTGTAGCCTCGAGAACCTTGTCCACATCGGCATGCTTCGCGCTTCCCTTTGTAGAATGGGAAAGCATAGCCACTACCGGCTCTTTTCCTGTCAGCGCTTTAAAGGAATCTGCGGAAGAAAGCGCGATCGCCGCAAGCTTCTCCGGGTCCGGATTCTGCTCAAGACCGGAATCCGCAAAGATAAATGTTCCGTCAGCACCCATATCGCAATCCGGAACTACCATTACGAAGAACGCAGATACCAGCTTTGTGCCCGGTTTCGTCTTAAGGATCTGCAGGCATGGCCTTAAGGTATCTGCTGTAGAATGGCATGCACCGCTTACCATGCCGTCGGCATCCTTCATCTTAACCATCATAACGCCGTAGTACAAGTAGTTATTAAGAAGAAGTTCTCTTGCCTGCTCTTCGGTCATACCCTTCTTCTGGCGAAGCTCAACAAGCTTTGCGATGTACTCTTCCGTCTTCGGATTCTTCGCCGGATCAACGACCGTTGCGCCGCTGATATCAAAATCCCCTTTGTTCTTCGCGATCTCTTCCTCACTGCCTACAAGGATCAGGTTCGCGGTCCCTTCTTTTAAAACAGCCTCTGCCGCCTCATAGGTTCTGATATCCTCTGTCTCCGGAAGAACGATTGTCTGTTTGCATGTCTTTGCTTTTGCTTTGATTTCATCTATAAATCCCATGATATATAGACTCCTTTCCATTTATTCTCAATTAATTTCTATTATAATACAAAGAAACCCTGCGGACAAGGTTTCTTTGTGTCTATTTTTCAATACATTTGAAAAGACTATTTATATTTTCCATTACTCCGCTCTTTCTTGAATGTAAAAAAATTCCCGCATTTTATTTACTGCAGATGGAACACGGCGCTGATAATCGCAAAGTATACACTGATCGTACTGATATCCACCAACGTAGAGATCAGCGGCGTCGCCATGATCGCCGGATCAAGCCCTATCATCTTGGCGATCAGCGGTAATGTACAGCCTACTACCTTCGCGATTAACACGGTGCAGGCCATGGTTACGCCTATGGTAAACGCCAGCATCACATCCCCCTGTCCCATCAAAAGGATACGGGTGCCGTTAACAACTGCCAGTATCACACTGACGCATACTGCAACACGGATTTCCTTCCAAATAACTTTTAAGAGATCGCCAAACTCGATCTCTCCCACCGCAAGACCGCGGATCACAAGGGTAGAACTCTGGGAACCGCAGTTTCCTCCCGTACCGGTCAGCATGGGGACAAAACCAGTGAGCTGCGGCATCACTGCAATCGCCGCCTCATAGCTGTTCATGATCATCTGTGTCACGGTAGCGGATAGCATCAGAAACAAAAGCCACGGGATACGGCTCTTTACATGTTCAAATACGGTCGTTCCGAAATACGACTCATCATTGGGATTGACACCCGCCATACGGCTGATATCTTCCGTTTCCTCTTCCTGAAGGACGATCATCGCATCGTCTACCGTAACGATCCCCACCATACAGTGTTCATGATCCACGATCGGCAGGGCGATCAGACCGTATTTCATAATGGTCCTCGCCACCTCTTCCTGATCATCCGTCGTCTGGGCGTAAAGCATATTCGTATCCATGATCTCTTCGATCAGCCGGGACTCTCCCGTCGTCAGGAGGTCTTTGATATCCACTGCGCCGATCAGATGCCGCTTCTCCGTCACATAACAGGTATAGATGGTCTCGCGGTTTAACCCGACCTGACGGATCTTTAATATGGCGTCTTCCACCGTCATCTCTTTGTTAAGAGCGATGTAATCCACGTTCATGACGCTTCCCGCGCTGTCCTCCGGATACTGCAGCAGCTGGTTGATCTGACGTCTCTTTTCTTCGTTGGTCACAAGAAGAAGACGATCCACTACATTGGCCGGCATCTCCTCCAGCACGTCAACCGTATCGTCAAGGTACATCTCCTCCATGACTTCCTCAAGCTCGGAGTCCGTAAGCGCGCCGATCAGCACCTCGCGAAGATCACTGTTCATATAGGAAAATGTCTCCGCCGCCTCTTCCTTCACGAGAAGCCGGAAAATCAGCACAAGCTGCTTCTCATTCACATCCTCTAAGATATCTGCAAGGTCAACGGGGTACATATTATTTTCCAGTTCTTCCTTCAGCTCTTTGAACCGGCGTGCGTCTAACATCTCCTGAATCCGTTCGATGGTCAGCTCTTCGCGCTCTTCATAATCATGGTCGAACTCGCTCCGGGCGACTGCGTCACCCCATTCTTCGGCATTGACCTCTCTAAGCTCATGGTTTTTATTCAAGCTTCCCCCTCCTTCCCTGCGTATTGATGCAACTATGGCCGGGTTCGCCGTCATTTATTTCCAGTGCATATCTAAAAAAAACTGACCATATAAAAAACCCCGCCCAGACATTCTGTCTCGAATCACTTCTACACAATCTGCTCAGTAAATACACAGATCTGTGCGAACATTACCGGACTCTCTTTCACCGTCTGCCGCGGGGAGTATATGATTTGCGAACCCTGTCAAGATATAGTATAATCAATTTTAAAGAAATATACAAGGAGAATTCCTATGAAAATTGTCGGGTTAATTACAGAATACAATCCATTTCACAATGGACATTTATATCATATAAGAAAAGCAAAGGAGATTACCGGAGCTGATGCCGTAATCGTAGTAATGAGCGGCGACTTCGTTCAGAGAGGCGCCCCTGCCATCATGCCGAAGCATATCCGTGCGGAAGTTGCCTTAGAGGCCGGCGTTCCCCTCGTTCTGGAGCTTCCGGTCTGCTTTTCTACGGGAAGCGCGGAATATTTTGCTGCCGGGGCAGTCTCTCTGCTGGAGCATCTGGGCTGTATCGATTCCATCTGTTTCGGGAGCGAATGCGGAGACTATGATACTCTGGAAAAGATAGCCCTCGCGGCTCTTCATGAACCGGAAGAATACAAAAAACTCCTAAAAAGATATCTGGCGCAGGGCATCTCCTTTCCCCTTGCCAGACAATGGGCGCTTTTGGAATATTTTCATGATGAAACACTCAGAAAGGTGTTAGAGCAGCCTAACAATATACTGGGCATCGAATATATCAAGGCTCTTTACCGATCGAACAGCAGCATGAAGGCGTACACGATCAAGCGGATCGTATCCGGATACCACGATGATTCCCTGCGCTCCGGCTACAGTTCTGCTTCCGCCATCCGAAAGCTTCTGGCACATGCGGGGCATTCTCTTCACTTGGAAGACAATGAACAAAAAAGCGCCGGCATGTTTGACGAACCAAGTCTTTCTGAAGTTCTGTTCCGGCTGGAACGTGAAGTTCCAAAGGAGTGCATTCATTTTTTGGAGGACGCCTACCAGATCCGCTATCCGATTTACTCCAATAATTTTTCCGCTTTGCTTGGATACAAGCTGCTCACCGAGACAAAGGACTCTCTAGCCGAATATCTGGACATCAGCGAAGAACTGGCCAACCGGATCCTGCGCCATTCCAGCGATCTGATCACGATCGACCAGTTCTGTAATCTTTTAAAGACAAAGGATACTACTTACGCCCGCATCAGCCGGTGTCTTTTTCATGTCCTTCTTGATATTAAAAAGGAGCATATGGAAAGTTATAAAAACGCCGGTTACTGCCAGTATGCAAGAGTTCTGGGATTTCGGAAGGACGCTCAGAAGATACTTTCCCTTATTAAAAAATACAGCGATACGCCGCTGATTACAAAACTGTCCCATGCCGCTTCCCTGTCAGAGACCGGGCAGCGGATGATTGCCGGGGACGTCTTTGCGGCGAATCTTTATGAAAGGATCGTTACGGAAAAATATAAAGAACCGTTTATAAATGAATATACACAGCAGGTTGTCGTTATCAGATAAGGAGATCGCACGAAAAAGATATTGGATTTTGTTTTGACGAGCAGGCGCAGCTATGATATCTCTTAAGGACGGACGTCTTCTGCAAAACGCCCTTCTTTTATAACGATAGCCTCAAATTCCTCCGCAGATCCATCCCCGGCGCTCCAGAGCCGATAACTGCCGTCTTCTTCAATGTCCAGCCTATTGTCCCGCTCAAGCGCCGCGTTATCTCCCCACAACTTTTTAAGCTTCTCTTCCTGAGCGTCTTCCAGCTCAGTATAAAGCCGCTCGTAATTGCCATGATAATAATACTCATACTGCCAGAGATATTTCACAGGAAACATCTCTTTTATAGACTCCCAGTAAGCATCGCCGTCCTCCGGATACTGCGCCTCTATCAGCTTCAGACCGCCGCCCTCTTCCTTTACCTTAAGCTTTACCGGCATATGGCTTCCCGATTGGGAATATGCCTTTCCCTCAAATAATACATATGTTTCATCCAGAATATCTGCATAGACATACAGGTATTCCCCTTCCCGCTCTGTTCCGAATAACTTGCAGGAGGCTATCTCACAGCATGGCAGATATTTTGACTCAAACGGCTCGTAGACCTGATTCAGTCTGGCATACTGCGAAAGCAGATCATCTGTCTGCTCTTCTGTCAGCCCGTCAGAGATTCCTGTAATAACCGCAGCAGCGAGCTCAAAGCCTCTTTTTACTTCTCGGATGTTTCCGGTAATCTGTATATTTCGCATTATAATTTTTCTTAAAGCCTCTGGATTCCGCAAATAACGGATCATACAGCCTGCCGTCAATATCTACCCACACATGCTCGAGTCCTTTGCCGTCTGAACAGATCGTCACCTTCTCGTATCCGCACGTCTTAGCTATATACGCGAACGCACAGGATTCTGACGCGCAGCATCCCTTATGTTTTTTAAAAATATCATTCGCAAAGACTACGTCCCAGTCATTGGGATATTTTTTCTTTGCCGTCCGCATCGACCGGTATTGTCTGTACGGGAACTTTTTCATCCAAAGGTAGGATTTGTAAAGCTTCTTTGACCTGCTGTCAGAAGGCTTTGAAACCGCCTGCACCACCTTCTGCGCTTCCAGATAAGCTTTGATTCTGGCCACATTCTGCTTGGTCTCTTTGGCAGTCCCTTCTTTTGTTATATTGATATTGTCAGCTTTGCCATTATAAATCATCTTACCGGACTTACGATCGAAGAAATAATAATGCCCTTTTATCCTTCTCCACCCGAAGGAAATAACTCCTTTACTGTCTGAGTAGTAGATATTTCCCCCCTTCGCGAAAAACCGGCTCTTTATCAGCTTGCCTTTCTGGTTTTTAAAATAATGGTTCCCTTTCTTTTTCACGAAGGATCCCTTTAAAGTCTCTACGTTCCTTTTGTGATTCCCGATCCTGATTACCGCACCCTCTTTCTTCGCGCCGGCATCCTTTGCATATACCTTGCACGGCGCCGTATGAAACAGCGCCAGAAGTACGGCTGTGACGCAGAGCAGTATCAGTCTGTAATAAAACGTCTTTTTCATGATGTATTTCCCCTGAATCTAATCTCTCATTCCCCGATCACGCCTGAGAACTTAAACTTTCATCAATCACTTTGCAGCATGCAACTGCCATAGACCCCGGCCCGATATGACAGGATACGCTCAAGGAAAGCGGATCCATATGAATCTCATATCCTGGGAATCTCGCCTCAATCTCTTTTTTCCATTCTTCCGCTTCTTCCTCTGCGCATGTATAAGCCGCCATAAGATAGATCTTTTTCCCTGCAAAACGCTTTGTGATATCCTTCTCTATGGCATCCAGCATCTTCTTTTTCGCCGCTTTAAATCCTCTCACTTTAGCGAACGCATCCAGCTTCTCACCTTGAATCTGAAGCACCGGTTTGATATTGAGAACCGTACCAAGCGCCGCGCCGGCCGCCGTCACGCGCCCGCCCTTTTTCAGATACTTCAGCGTATCTACCGTAATATAGATACTCGCTTCAAGCTTTTCTCTCATAAGCACGTCAACGATCTCCTTCGCGCTCATGCCCTGCTCTGCCATCCAAAGAGCATCAAGAACCGACTGCCGCTGGGTGATGGATATCCTCTGATTGTCCACCACATGGACTCTTCCGTCATAATCCTGCGCAAGAGCAATCGCCGTTTCACAGGAACTGCTCAGTCCGCTGGACATAGGGATATGAATAATCTCCTCATATTCCTTCAGAATATCATCCCACATCTCCATCACATCCGCAGGGGACGGCTGCGAGGTAGAAATATCCGCCTCTTCCGCCAGTCTTTGATAAAACTCCTCTTGTGTAAGGGTAATATCTTCATAATACATATCTCCATTAATATAAAACGGCATCGGCAGTACGTAAATTCCCATCACTCTGGCCTGACGCTGCGTGATTCCGCTGTTACTGTCTGTCACAATTGCAATTTTTCCCATTCATTCAACCTCTCTTTTATCATGATATCTCTGTTCTGAAAACACTTTAGTTTTTAAAGCTGTGTATCGGCGCGGGGATTCTTCCTTTTCTTTCGATAAATTTACTGCAGCCGAACTCATTGACCGGCATGATCGGCGCATACCCAAGGAGCCCGCCAAACTCTGCCGTATCGCCTACGTCCTTGCCGATTACCGGAATGAGCCGGACTGCCGTCGTCTTCTGGTTCACCATGCCGATGGCCATCTCGTCCGCGATAATTCCGGAGATGGTAGAAGCCTTCGTCTTTCCCGGTATGGCGATCATATCAAGCCCCACGGAGCAGACACAGGTCATAGCCTCTAATTTTTCTAACGTAAGGGACCCCGCATTCACTGCATCGATCATCCCCTGATCCTCGCTGACCGGAATAAATGCGCCGCTTAAGCCGCCCACATAGGAGGAAGCCATAACCCCTCCTTTTTTTACCTGATCGTTGAGCATGGCAAGCGCTGCCGTCGTTCCCGGCGCGCCGACTCTCTCCAGACCGATCTCTTCGAGAATCTCCGCAACACTGTCGCCGACCGCCGGCGTCGGAGCAAGGGATAGATCCACGATCCCAAAAGGAATCTTCATCCTTTTTGACGCTTCTCCTGCCACAAGCTGTCCGACTCTCGTCACTTTGAAAGCCGTTTTCTTAATGGTCTCACAGAGTTTTTCAAAGCCCTGCCCGCGCACCTGCTCAAGTGCATGCTTTACCACTCCCGGACCGCTGACGCCTACATTGATCACTGCGTCGCCTTCGGTAACGCCAAGAAACGCGCCTGCCATGAACGGGTTGTCGTCCGGCGCATTGCAAAACACAACAAGCTTCGCACATCCGATAGAATCACTGTCCTTCGTCTCTTCAGCCGTCTGCTTTACGATCTCGCCGCAAAGGCGTACCGCATCCATATTGATCCCGGTTCTGGTAGAACCTACATTGACAGAACTGCATACACGCTCTGTACTTGCAAGGGCTTTCGGAATCGAGCGGATCAGCAGCTCATCGCTCTTTGTCATAGCTTTTGATACCAGAGCGGAATATCCGCCGATAAAATTCACTCCTACCTTTTTCGCCGCCCGATCAAGCGTTTTGGCGATCGTGACATAATCCTCAGAACAAGTACATGCCGCCCCGCCGATCATACTGACAGGAGTAATGGAGATTCGCTTATTCACGATCGGAATTCCGAATTCCAGCTCGATCTTCTCTCCCGTCTCTACCAGATTCTCGGCAAGTCTCGTTATCTTGTTATATACCTTTTCGTTCAGTTTTTCCAGATCAGTATCCATACAATCCAGAAGACTGATACCCAGCGTAATGGTCCGGACGTCAAGATTCTCCTCGCTTATCATCTGCTGTGTCTCTATTACTTCAAATTGGTTAATCATAGATACCCTGCCTCTCTTTGCTTTATAATCTGTGCATCTTCTCAAAGATCTCTTCTCTCTGGCACTGAATATTTACCCCGATCGTCTTCCCGAGATCGGCAAGGTCGCTTGCAACAACCGCGATTTCTTTTGTCGTATCTGTCGTATCTACGATAGCCATCATATTAAAGTACCCGTCCACGATCGTCTGAGAAATATCCAGAATATTAATATTCGCTTCCGCAAGGTAGACGCATACTTTCGCTATAATTCCAACCTTGTCTTTACCTACTACTGTAATGATACATTTTTTCATCTTCATCCTCCTTGTTTCACAGCGTAATAATGTCCGAAACCGTATCTCTTTTCGCAACAATAATAGGAATGTCCTCTCCTCTGTAGGGATTATCCCCCAGACTGACCTCCAGCTTCACCGTCTCATAAGCAAGCTCGGCATAATTATTCTCCTTGCTTAAGTGCCCCAACACTACGGCCTTCAATCCATCATGAAGTATATCACAAAGAAGCCTTCCTGACAATTCATTTGACAAATGTCCCATCGCTCCCATCACCCGCTGCTTCAGCGGATAGGGATACGGCCCCACTTCCAGCATATGGATGTCATGGTTGGCTTCCAGCACAATGGCATCGAGATTTTTCAGATTCTCAACAATGTATGCGTCATAAGTTCCCAGATCCGTCGCCACCGCAACAGAACTCTCACCGCCCTCGATCCTAAACCCCGACGGCTCCCTTGCATCATGGGAGATGGCAAAGGGGCAGATATCAAGACTGCCCAGCCGAAACCTTTCGTTTACGTTGATTTCATGAAGAATCCCCTCGGGAAGCTTCCCAAGGGAATTGCATTTTTTAATACCTTCTATCGTTCCTTTCGTCGCATATACAGGAACCCCATATCGGCGGCAAAACACTCCAAGCCCCTGAATATGGTCGATATGTTCATGCGTGATCAGGATTCCGTCAAGCTCTTCGCCCTTCACGTCAAGCTCCAAAAGTCCCTGTTCCACTCTCTTTTTACTGATTCCGGTGTCTACAAGCAGATGCGTACTGTCATCTCCCACATAGATACAATTCCCGCTGCTCCCGCTTGCTATACTGCATAATCTCATATATGTAATCCTGCCTGTCTATATATCTTTTATGATGCGGTCAAGCTGCATCATCGTCTCCGCAAAGACGCCGCTGTTGTCGATCACTCTGTCGCAGTATCTTAAGAATTCATCCTTCGGAAGCTGCGCGGCGATAATGTCATCCACCTTTTTGGCGTCATAGCCTCTGGAAAAGACCAGACGCTTTTTGCGGATATCGTCTTTCACGTAAATGTACCACAGCTCATCACAGATCCCGTCATAATTGTCTTCAATCAGAAGAGCCGACTCAATGATGAAAAGATTCGTATGCCGCCGTTCCTCCTGCGCGATTTTCTTTCGGACTTCCTCCTTAACCGCCGGATGGACGATGGCATTGAGAATCTCCCGCTCCTTTTGATCTTGAAACACAATGTCAGCCAGGAGGCTTCGGTTCAGTTCCCCCTTCTCATCCAGAATCTCCTCCCCAAAATGGGATATGATTGTCTCATAGCAGGCGCCGCCCTTTTTTTGAAGCTTTTTTGCAACCTTATCCGTCTGGCAGATGGTTGCCCCGTATTTGTTATTCAGATATTCAAGAATCTGTGTCTTTCCAGCGCCGACTCCTCCGGTAATTCCAATAATCTTCATCTTACTCCTCCTAACATAGCATCCGTTTCATCCATTGTGTCTCCTGCTACTTTGCTTCATACCAGTTTATACCTGTATGCATGTCTATCTCAAGGGGAACCGACAACTTAGCCGCCTGTTCCATCTCTTCTTTCAGTATCTTTTTCACCGTATCAAGTTCCGGCTTCCATGCCTCCACCAAAAGCTCATCGTGAACCTGAAGCACCAGCCTTGACTTTAAACCTTCCTCCAAAAGACGCCGCTCCACGCCGATCATGGCAATCTTCATAATGTCCGCCGCCGTTCCCTGAATCGGAGAATTCATCGCCACTCTCTCCCCGAAAGAGCGTTGCATAAAATTACTGGAAGAAAGCTCCGGAACCGGACGGCGCCTTCCGAACAGCGTCACGGCATAGCCCTTATCTTTCGCATTTTTCACCGACTCGTCAAGAAATGTTTTGATGCCCGGATACGTATGGAAATAGTCTTCGATATACTGGGCCGCTTCTTTTTTGGAAATGCTCAGATCCCGGCTCAGTCCAAAGGAACTGATTCCATACACAATACCGAAATTAACCGCCTTCGCATTGCGCCTCTGCAAGCTTGTCACCTCCTCAAAGGGGGTGTGAAATACCTGCGATGCCGTGATCCTGTGGATATCCGCCTGTTCTTTATAAGCCTGTATCAGCTTTTCATCCCCGGAACAGTGGGCAAGCACCCGAAGTTCGATCTGGGAATAATCCGCATCTACAAACACATAGCCGTCCTCCGGCACAAATACCTTCCGTATCAGCCTTCCAAGCTCCATGCGGATCGGAATGTTCTGTAAGTTCGGCTCCGTGCTGCTGATTCTCCCCGTGGCGGTAATGGTCTGGTTGAATTTCCCATGAATTCTGCCGTCGTCACCGATAAAATTCACTAGCCCGTCAGCGTAAGTGGATTTCAGCTTTGTAAGCTGCCGGTACTCCAGTATCTTATCAACAATCGGGTAATTCGGCGCCAATTTTTCAAGCACATCCGCAGCAGTGGAATACCCGGTCTTTGTCTTCTTACCGCCTTTAATTCCCATCTTTTCAAACAGGATCACTCCTAACTGCTTCGGTGAATTAATGTTAAAATTCTCTCCGGCATCTTCACAGATTTCCTTCTCAAGCTCGGTAATCCTTCCGTAAAGCTGGCCGCCGTACACTTTCAGCGCCTCCGCCTCTGCTTTTACACCGTTCTTTTCCATTTCATAGAGCGTGAACACCAACGGCATCTCTATTTCAGAAAACAACTGATCCATTCCTGATTCAGAAAGCTTTCTCTCAAGCTTATCGGCAGCGGCAAACGCCGTATACGCCTCATAGCATATCTTCACATGCTGCTTCGCCTTTTCTTCTATTACAATGTCAAGCTGCTCCCTTGCCACATCCTCGTAAGTATAACCGCTGTTCAGCGGATTCAGAAGATAAGCCGCCACCAGCACGTCAAAGCAGTGTTCTCTCCTTTGCACATTTAAGTACGCGAGAGAAGTCTTCAGATCAAACACCGCAAATCTGTCCACACTGTCACAGACCGCCGACAATTCGCTCAAAAGCCAGTCCTTTTCTATGCCATCCGCACAGCGGATACAGTAAATATCCTGCTCTGAAAAGCAAAGGCCGGCTCCGCCCAGATCCGCGCTTCCTGCGAACAAGGGAAGCACATGTTCCATATCCTTAAAGATGACGGCTCCGGCCGCTTTTTCTCTCTTTGCCCGCTCAAAAACCGACTCCGCTTCCCTTCGCTCTGTGATAACCCGAAAGAACTCCTCCGCCGAATTGGGGGGCGCCGTCACTTCAAACCGCCCAAGGAGATTCTTAAACTGCAGCCTCTGAAAATATGCGTATGCTTCTTCCGTATAAATATTCCCAAGCTTTGCCTCTGAAAAATCATAAGCAAAATCCGCATCGCATGCAATGGTTGCCAGCTCCTTGCTCATCACCGCCAGATTCCAATGTTCCTTAAGCGCCTTCGATGCCCGAGGCGGCTTCAGTTCG
This sequence comes from uncultured Lachnospiraceae bacterium, assembly GCA_946558695.1. GTDB lineage: Bacteria > Bacillota > Clostridia > Lachnospirales > Lachnospiraceae > MD308. The sequence continues at coordinate 3,345 of CAMNTQ010000053.1, read as the reverse complement.
TCCGCATGCCCGCGGGCATTCTCAATGGAATGATACTCTGTGATGATCTTTGTCGCCGTCTTCTCTCCGATGCCCGGAACTCCCGGAATATTATCGGCAGTATCTCCCATCAGCGCCTTAAGTTCTATAAATTCCCGGGGCGTAACCTGATACCGCTCTTTCACATCCGCGGCGTAGTAATCCTCCACTTCCGTGCGCCCCTGCTTCGTCTTCGGAATCCGTATCTTCACACGCTCTGTCGCAAGCTGTAAAAGATCTCTGTCACCGGATATCACACACACATCCATCCCCTGTTCCTCGCTGCGCTTAGAAAGCGTTCCCAGAAGATCGTCCGCCTCAAGACCCGCCTGCTCGATCGTCTTAATGCCCATAGCCTGAAGCACTTCCTTAATAAGCGGAACCTGCTCCCGAAGCTCTTGTGCCATAGGCTTTCTCGTGCCTTTATATTCCTTATACATCTCATGGCGGAACGTCGGCGCGTGAACGTCAAAAGCAACCGTAAGATACTCCGGCTTCTCTTCCTCCAAAATCTTAAACATAATATTCAAAAAACCATAGACCGCATTCGTATGAAGCCCTTCGGAATTCGTCAGATCCGGCAAGCCGTAGAATGCCCGGTTCAATATGCTGTGTCCGTCAATCAATACAATCTTTTCACTCATATAGCCACTCCAAACTAAAAATCACCTTCTACTATACACCAAAACAGAAGATTTTAAAAGATATTCCGCCATATTTCTAACTATTTCTAATTCGCTGCGGATGTTTATCTAAAAGAAACGAAAAAAGCTTTATGCAATTCTTATCGTGTTTTTTAGCGGTTCAACTTTATCAATCATTGCATTTTGCAGACGTTTGACGTTAGTATATGCGGAATTCTTCAATAATCTTCAATACCAGAAAACAAAGATTGATTCCTGCCCCTAACCAGTGTATGATGATGAATATAATATCAGAAAGTTAAAAAGGGAATCATTTATGAAAGTTCAGATTAAAAAACATGCAGCAAAGTTTTTCTGCCTTCTTCTAACGCTGGCTCTTACCGCCGCCATACCAGCGGAAACCGTCACTGCCGCTCCGTCTAAAAACGCCGGAATAAAAAAATCCCAGACGCCTCTTGGCAAAAACGGACGGCTTAAAGTAAAGAAAACCTTTCTTGTTAACAGCAAGGGAAAGGCTGTCACCCTCAAAGGCGTCAGCACCCACGGAATCAATTGGTTTCCGAAATATGTAAACCCGAAGGCTTTTCGAACACTTCGTGATAATTGGGGGGTAAACTGTATCCGTCTCGCCATGTACACGGAAGAATACAACGGATACTGCTCCGGCGGCAATAAGAAAGATTTGAAGAATCTAATCAACAAAGGGGTAAAATACGCCACGGATCTTGGCATGTATGTAATCATCGACTGGCATATTTTAAGCGACGGCAATCCTAAAAAAAACAAAGCACAGGCCGCCGCCTTTTTTAAAGAGATGGCGAAGAAGTATAAAAATCATAAAAACGTCCTGTATGAGATCTGCAACGAGCCAAACGGCAATGTAAAATGGAAAGACATCAAAGCCTATGCAAAATCAGTGATCAAAACAATCCGCACTTATGACAAAAAGAATATCATCCTCGTCGGAACTCCTACATGGTCACAGGACGTAGATGCTGCCGCCAAAAGCCCCATCACAGGATATTCGAACTTGATGTATACCTTTCATTTTTACGCGGCAACCCACAAATCTTCTTATCGTTCAAAAGTGGAAAAGGCGGTAAAAAAGGGGCTTCCTGTGTTTGTCAGCGAATTCGGCATCTGTGAGAGCTCCGGCAGCGGGAAGATCAACAAAACCGAAGCGAACAAATGGATAAAGTTCCTAAAGAAAAAGAAGATCAGCTATGTCTGCTGGAACCTTTCCAATAAGAACGAAAGCTCTTCTCTCCTAAAAAGTTCCTGCAAAAGAACAGGCGGATTTCAATCATCAGATTTGTCAGCAGCCGGAAAATGGTTTAAAAAACTGTAATGTACTCTCAAAAAAATGTTGTATTTTAAAAAACATTGTGTTATAATAATCATCGGCTTGAGGAAAATTCAGCTTAAGCGGATGTGGCGGAATGGCAGACGCACAAGACTCAAAATCTTGCGGGGGCAACCTCGTGTGGGTTCAAGTCCCACCATCCGCATTGAACTTATTTTGCAAACCATCGGAAATCAAAGGATTTTCGGTGGTTTTTTCTTTGTCTTTTTAAATTGTTTTTTCAGGGATTTTGATGTATAATAAAATGATACAAAAGAAAGGCAGGAATAAAGGTGAGAAAAAGTATAGTAAAAATATCGCTTGCTGTTGCAGCCCTGTTTTATTTTTCACTGACCGTATCTGCCGCGGACACTTCCTGTACGCACAAATGGTCCGACTGGAAGATATCGCGGGAAGCAACATGTACCAGTGAAGGATGGAGAACAAGAATTTGTTCTGTCTGCGATAATTGGGATGTAGAAACGATCCCTGCTACTGGTATCCACAAATGGTCTGCATGGAAAACAGGCAGCAGTGCAACATGTATAAAAGATGGTTATGCATGGCAGCAGTGCTTTTTATGTCATGCGTATCAGGAAAAAGACATTCCCGCTACCGGTATCCATGGATGGGGAAAGTGGTATACGGCTAAAAAGGCGACTATCTCAAAAAAAGGAACGCAGAAACGTTCCTGCAGCAGCTGTAAGAAAGAACAAACCAGATCCATTGCAAAATTAAAACCATTTGTAAAATTTTCCAAAAAGACCATACGTTTGAAAAAATCTCAAAGGCAATCACTGAAGATAACTTATGCAAAAGGCGATTATGTAAAGAGTTGGAAGTCAAGCAATAAAAAAGTAGCTACGGTGTCGAAGAAAGGAAAGATTACGGCCAAGAAAAATGGGACTGCTAGGATCACAGTTAAAATGAAATCCGGGAAGAAAGCCACCTGTACAATCAAAGTTTCACGTTAAAATCGGCGGTCGTTATGACCGCCGCTAAAATACTTACACATTTAACTTGACAAACCCTTTGATTCTATAGACTGGGGGTCATAGAACCAAAGATATCCCAAATACTCAATTGTTTATTATCGTTCTTTTCTTCAAAGGAATGCAGATAATTAAATATTTGCCCGTTGTCATGCACAATCCCGTTTTCTTCGCATTTTTGATGAAAAAGCCGCATTAAATCCTTGTTGCCGGCGCTCTCTGCCATATACTGATTTCCGTATGTACGAATGTATTTTTCTTTTATCCTTGGAAACGACCGGTCTAATTGTTTGTAGAAATACTCTCGATTTCCCTCTCGAAGCGTCAATCCCATTCCAAAGCAAATAAC
>CAMNTQ010000052.1 GCA_946558695.1 uncultured Lachnospiraceae bacterium | reverse complement strand
CGAAAACAACAGATCACATTATTATTAGAAGTTAAGTAAATGACATTGGTTCATATTGCTCCAATATGTCTTTTGGGCATCAGATAATTTGCGGGACGGCATATTTAACAATGCTTCAATTTTTTCTTCCCTTGTCTGATAAAAACCTGCTCCGTTTGTCATATCCAAATCCGGCAATTTTTTCAAACCCGTGTTTTCACCCGGCGCATCATAATTTGCGGCTATTGTATTCAAGAGCTTCTCACGCGGAGCAACAAAGTTCCAATAGGCATCACCGATTAAAAACTTTTCATTCCCGTTGTATCCTACTCTTCTGTATCAGGAACTAATATTTGGGAAAAAGCCTTATTCGCAGCCTCCATAGCCTCTATTATTCGGGACTCCCCATCCTCTTTATTCAATACTTCATAAAATATTTCTGTCAAACTCATGATATACCACCATCTCCACTACTATGATGATTTGTGCCAAATGATACCCCAGCTTATCCAAACAAACATATCCTGCCGGCCATACTTTTTCTTTCTGATATTTTCTTTCTGACAGTTTCTTTCAGCATGATCCGAATTAAGCTTCAAAAGCCTGCAAAACAGGGATTTAACAGCATAGTAGACAATAAAACATAATCCTTTTTCTACTTATCCATATGATTATTCTTGACCATACAAATCTATGTTGGATACCATCCTGGTTACTTCTTCATTTATATCTTTTAATTCCTTCTCATCCACCGGATGATTGCCCAAAACCAGCAGAAATCTGCTACTCCAAAATACACGATAAAATCTACCAGATCCTTTCCTTTACATCCACTTTCTATAGCGCATGAAAACCGGCAGTAGGACTATATCCCCTTCCGGCTGCTTCGATTATTTATTGTATTTACGGTATTTTATTTTTAAACCGTACCTCCAATAAACGGGATTGCGCCATATCATCCCTACAGATAAACCCTGGAAATAGTCCTGCCTTCCCCTAGAGAGAACTCTGACAGTGCATAAATACCGCTGCACTTGCCCTATATTATCTTGAATGAAGCTATGATTAATTACAGAAATTACAGTGGCATGACATACCCTCTCAAGTTGGACTTTGGCTTTATCTTAATTTCAAGTTGTCTATAAGTCAAGGATTATCATCATTTTTTTCACTAACTCTGCAATTTATTTATTGCCTGCCGGCATCCCGCCTCAAACATAGGTTCATTTTGCAACAATTCGTCCTCCTTTTAGAATATATGTTTGTTATATAAGTATTATAATACTTCTTATAGATTACAGGAATACTATAATAAGTATATAATAAAAATGCAAGTAAAATTTCCACATATATCAACAGGAGATGGCAAACGTGGATGAAAATTATGGACGCTTAGAGATTCGGCTGAATGAATTGCTAAGAAAAAGAGGATTAACGAAAAATAAATTATCGCACAAAGCGGAAATGAACTGGAAACAAATTGACAATTACTGTACCAATAATATTACCCGGTTAGATGTATTTGTTTTATGCAAGCTCTGCACCGTACTGGATTGCAGTATACAAGATCTATTGGTTTTTTACCCGCCAGAAAAATCCTGACATCGCGCCATCCTCTTTATGCCCGAAATGTTAGAAAGAAAAAAATTCCGTAAACAAAGAAGCAGGCATATATAAAATACAAGCCGGCATACTTGTGAAAATCACAGTCTGCCGGCTTTTTATGCCAAAAATAATATCTAAGCTATCTTGCTATTTATACACTATTTATTGCAGTTTTCATAGCCTTTACATATCCGCCCACATGCTCCGGCGCTTCTTCCCCATACTTTTCCAGCAATTTGATGATTGCGGACCCTACGATAGCGCCGTCGGAAAGAGCTGCCATTTTTTTCGCCTGCTCCGGTGTGGAGATGCCGAAGCCGATGGCGCACGGCACATCCGTGTTCTCCCGTACTACTTTAATAATTGAGGCAAGGTCGGTCTTGATCTCGCTCCTTGTTCCGGTCACGCCAAGGCTGGACACGATATAGAGAAACCCTTCCGCCTTCTTCGCGATCATAGCGATACGGTTTTGGGACGTAGGCGCAATCAGTGAGATCAAATCCACGCCATACTTACGGCAAAGCGGCAGGAACTCCTCTTTTTCTTCAAAGGGCAGGTCCGGCAGGATCAGCCCGTCAATCCGGATCTCCTTACAGGCGGACAGGAATGCTTCCGCGCCGTAAGAAAAGATCACGTTCGCATACGTCATAAAGACCATCGGGACTTTCACATCCCGGCGGAGCCCACGGACCAGGTCGAAGATCTTGTCTGTCGTCACGCCCGCAGTAAGCGCCCGGAGATTGGCCCCCTGGATGACCGGGCCCTCCGCGGTGGGATCGGAAAAAGGAATCCCAAGCTCGATGAGATCCGCGCCGTTTTCTGCGGCCGTGCGGACAACGGCGGCAGTGGTTTCAAGATCCGGGTCCCCGCAGGTGATAAATGGAATAAATGCTTTCCCGTTTGCAAATGCTATTCTGATATTACTCATGGATATCCTCCCCTCTGTAGCGTGCGATCGCAACACAGTCCTTGTCGCCTCTGCCGGATATTGTAATGACCAGGATCTTGTCTCTTCCCATCGCCGGCGCAAGCTTCATCGCGTGGGCGACGGCATGGGCTGATTCGATGGCGGGGATGATCCCTTCCGTTCTTGAAAGATACTCGAAGGCTTCTACCGCTTCATCATCGGTCACGGGAACATACTCTGCCCTCCCAATATCGTGCAGATGGGCGTGTTCCGGACCGATGCCGGGATAATCAAGCCCTGCGGAGATAGAATAAACCGGCGCGATCTGCCCGTATTTATCCTGACAGAAATAGGACTTCATCCCATGGAAAATCCCAAGCCTTCCGGTGGCAATGGTGGCCGCCGTCTCAAATGTCCCGATACCTCTGCCCGCCGCTTCGCAGCCGATCAGCCTTACGCCCTTCTCTTCAATGAAATGATAGAAACTCCCCATGGCATTGGAGCCGCCCCCGACACAGGCAAGAACGGCATCGGGCAGCCGCCCCTCTTTCTCCTTAAGCTGCTCCTTAATCTCCCTGGAGATCACTGCCTGGAAATCGCGGACGATCGTCGGGAATGGATGCGGTCCCATCACCGACCCGAGGCAGTAATGGGTATCGCTGATCCGGGATGTCCACTCGCGCATGGCCTCGGATACCGCGTCCTTGAGGGTTGCCGTGCCGGTCTTCACCGGGACGACCCGGGCGCCAAGGAGCCGCATGCGGTACACATTGAGCGCCTGACGGACCGTATCTTCCTCCCCCATGAATACCACGCATTTCATCCCCATCAGGGCAGCGGCGGTGGCTGTTGCCACACCGTGCTGTCCCGCCCCCGTCTCGGCAATCAGGCGGGTCTTCCCCATCTTTTTGGCAAGCAGCGCCTGGCCCAACACATTGTTGATCTTATGCGAGCCTGTATGATTGAGGTCCTCCCTCTTTAGATAAATCTTCGCACCGACTAAGTCCTCTGTCATCTTCCCGGCATAGTAAAGCCGGGATGGCCTTCCTGCATACTCGTTGAATAATTCCATCAACTCCCTGTTGAACCCGGCGTCATTTTTATAGTGATTATACGCTTCTTCCAATTCAATCACAGCGTTCATCAGTGTTTCGGGAATATACTGCCCGCCGTGGATGCCGAAGCGTCCGTTTGGATTTGTCATAGCTTCTCTTCCTTTCTGACAGCGGCCGCAAACGCCGCCATTTTTATTTTATCTTTTCTCCCGTCAGTCTCAATGCCGGAGCTTACGTCCACGGCATAGGGGTACAGATACCTTACCGCCTCTCCCACGTTGTCAGGCGAAAGCCCTCCCGCAAGGAAATACGGCCTTTGGATATCTTGTATCAGCTTCCAGTCAAATATCGTCCCCGTGCCCGCGCCGGAATCGAGTAAGATATAATCTGCCGTGCTTCGCTGCGCCTGCGCGGCGTCATATTCATTTTTTACACAAAACGCCTGGATCACCGGGCAATCCGTAAGCGTCCGCAACTTCTTTATATAGCTTTCATCCTCTCTGCCATGCAGTTGGACAATATCGATAACGCCTTGATCCAGGAGATCCGCCACGGTTTTTGGATTCTCGTCTACGAATACACCCACGGCCCGGATGTCCGGCTCAAGCAGCGCTTTTAATTCTGACGCCTGTCCATAGGTCACATACCGCCTGCTTCCCGGCGAGAATACGAATCCGATATATTCCGGCTTTATCTCATTGGCGGCCCTGATATCGCAGGGATGAAAAAGCCCGCACATCTTAATCTTTGCCATCTTAATCCTTGCCATCATACACCCCGCAGTTCCCGCAGCCTTGCTTTTTTATCAACCGCCCTCATCAAAGCCTCTCCCACCAGCACCGCATCGGCGCCAATCTCCGAAAGCGCCGCCACATCATCCGCGCTATGGACGCCGCTCTCGGAAACGAACAGTACATCCTGCGGAATCAATTTCCGAAGCCTTCTGCTGTTAGCCGTGTCCACGGAAAAATCCTTCAAGTTACGGTTATTGACTCCGATCATCCTCGCCCCTGCCCGGAGAGCCATCTCCACTTCGGTTTCATCATGGGCCTCCGCAAGGGCGGACAGGCCAAGCTCGTCACAAATGCCGATATATTCTGCCATCTGTTCTTCTTCCAGAATAGAACAGATCAGCAGCACAGCCGATGCTCCTAACACCTTTGCCTCGTAGATCATATAATCATCCACCGTAAAGTCTTTGCGGAGGCAGGGAATCTTCACGGCATCTGCAATCTCCCGGAGATATCTCTCACTGCCCAGAAACCATTTGGGTTCGGTAAGGACGGAGATGCAGTCCGCCCCTGCCTCCTCATATTCCCCGGCAATCCGGACATACGGAAAATCCGGGGCAATCAGCCCTTTGGACGGGGAAGCCTTTTTACATTCGCAGATAAAAGAGAGCCCCGGCTTTTTCAGCGCGTTTTCAAACGCAAAGCGTTCTCTTGCCGTTCCTGTCAGTGACATGGACTGTTCTTTCAGTCCTTCAAAAGGCACTTTCTTCCGTGCTTCCTTCACCCGCTCCCTGGCATGTTCTGCAAGCTGGTCTAAGATTGTCATGACTCCGCCTCCGTCATATCTGCAGTCTGCGTTTCCGAAGCGCCTCCCGGACAATTTAAGATCGGCGTTTCCGAAGCATCCTGCGGACGGTTGCTGACCTCGATGAACTTTTTGAGCGTGTCAAGCGCCTTCCCGGAATCGATGAGCTCTGCGGCAAGCGCGATGCCGTCTCTCATGCTGTCTGCCTTTTTGCCGATATAGAGCGCAGCGCCGGCATTCATCAACACAGCGTTTCTTTTGGGTCCCTTTTCGCCGTTTAAGATGGCGAGGACGATCTTCGCATTTTCTTCCGGCGTCCGCCCCGCAGCTCCTCTTTCGTGCAGCGTTCAAACCCGAAGTCTTCCGGTGTGACCACGGAGGATTTGAACCATCCGTCGCGGATCTCACATATCTTGGTAGGCGCGCTCATGGAGATCTCATCCAATTTATCCTGACCGTACACTACCATGCCACGCTTGATCCCCAGATTGATCAGCACCTGCGCCAGCGGTTCCACCAGATAGTCGTCATAGACGCCAAGAAGCTGCATCGACGGCGTGCCGGGATTGGTCAGGGGCCCCAGGATATTGAACACGGTGCGGAATCCAAGTTCCTTACGGATGGCGCCCACGTACTTCATGGACGTATGGTACTCCTGGGCAAAGAAGAAACACATGCCTACTTCTTTCAGAAGTTCTATACATTTGTCAGGGCTTTGCCGAATATTCACCCCAAGGGCTTCCAGGCAGTCCGCCGTCCCGCACTGGGAGGAGGCGGCGCGGTTGCCGTGTTTGGCCACTTTCATTCCGCCTGCCGCCGCCACAAGCGCGGAAGTCGTGGAAATATTAAAGCTATGCGCATTATCCCCGCCGGTGCCGACAATCTCAAACAGTTCCATATCCGTCTCTACTCTGGTGGCGTGCGAGCGCATAGCGGCGGCACAGCCTGCGATCTCGTCGGTCGTCTCGGCCCTGGCGCTCTTGGTGGAGAGCGCCGCGAGAAAAGCGGCGTTTTGTGTAGGCGTCGTCTCGCCGTTCATGATCTCATTCATGACGGTGTATGCCTCGTTGTAAGTCAGGTCTTCTTTGTTTACGATTTTGACGATTGCTTCTTTGATCATTGCTCATATCTCCTTTATGAAATTTCTAAGTATTGTTTTACCGTCGGGCGTCATGATGGATTCTGGGTGAAATTGCACGCCGTAAACCGGATAGTCTCTATGCTGTATTGCCATCACCTCGCCGTCTCTGGTGAACGCGGTTATTTTTAATTCTTCAGGGATGGTATCCCTGTCTGCCGCAAGGGAGTGGTATCTGGCAACAAGAGCCGTTTCAGGGCAATTTCTAAATAGCGGGGAACTCCTGTCAAAGGTCACCTCGGACTGCTTGCCGTGCATCAGTTCCCTGGCATAAGTTATGACCGCGCCAAACGCCGCGCAGATGGCCTGATGCCCCAGGCAGACGCCAAGGATAGGGATATCCCTGCCAAGCTCCCTTGCCGCTTCCATGATCACCCCCGCATCCTGGGGTCTTCCGGGCCCCGGTGAGAGTATGATGCGGCCGGGATGTGTTTCTCTGATTTCTGTTACTGTCATCTCATCATTGCGGATCACCTTGATATCCGGTTCAATCTCCCCTATGAGTTGATAGAGATTATAAGAAAAGCTGTCATAATTATCAATTAATAAAATCATCATTCATCCTCCTGTGCAAGCTCCAATGCTCTAAGAGAAGACTTCGCTTTGTTCAAACACTCCTCAAATTCTTTCTCAGGAACAGAGTCCGCAACAATCCCGGCTCCGCTCCTCACAAATACACTGCCGTTTTTCTTATAAGCAATGCGGATAGCGATACAGGTATCCATATTGCCGGTAAAGTCAATATAACCGACGGCGCCGCCGTAGATGCCGCGCTTGTTGTCCTCCAGTTCTCCGATCAGCTGACAGGCCCGGATCTTTGGGGCGCCGGAAAGTGTGCCCGCCGGAAGCACCGCTTCGATAGCATCCAGGGCGTCGTAATCATCACCGATCTCACCGCGGACCGTAGAACCGATGTGCATCACATGGGAAAACCGCTCGATAGAATGCAGCTTTTCCACCCGTACTGTTCCAAATCGGCTGATCTTGCCGAGATCGTTCCGTCCAAGATCCACAAGCATGTTGTGTTCGGCAAGCTCTTTTTCGTCTGCAAGAAGTTCCGCCTCCAATGCCCGGTCTTCTTCCTCCGTTTTTCCTCTCGGCCTGGTGCCTGCAAGGGGAAATGTGTGGAGAACGCCGTTTTCCAGCTTTACAAGGGTTTCCGGCGACGCTCCCGCAACCTCAACATCCGTACCTGAGAAATAGAACATATACGGAGACGGGTTGATCGTGCGCAGCACCCGGTAAGTGTTAAGAAGGCTGCCTTCAAAGGGCGCCGACAGGCGGTTGGAGAGCACGATCTGGAAGATGTCCCCCTCGCGGATATGGCTCTTTGCCTTTTCAACCATGCCGCAGAACTGTTCCCTGCTAAACAGCGGCGTCACATCCCCGGTCAGCCTGCCTCCCGGTTCCTTTTTCTTTGTGCCGTTACGGAGAAGATCCGCAAGCTGCTTTATCTCCATTACTGCTTTATTGTAACCGGCTTCTGAAGCGGAGAGCCGCATATTCACAATCAGAATGATCTTCTGCCTGACATGATCAAAAGCAATGACCTTGTCAAACAGCATCAGGTCAACATCTTTGAAGGCTTCGGTATCCTTCACCCGGCAACGCACGGCCGGTTCGCTGTATCCCAGATAATCGTAAGAAAAATATCCTACAAGCCCCCCCGTAAAGGACGGAAGATAATCAAAACGGGGACTCTTATAATCAGCAAGGATCTGACGCAGGTAATCCGACGGCCGATCCGTCTTTACCTTCAGATTGCCTGCTTTCATCTCACCGTCAATGCAGGTAATCTCCATCTTAGGATCAAATCCCAGGAACGTATACCGCCCCCATTTGTCATCAGGCTGCGCTGACTCAAGCAGATAACAATGGGCAGATACGTTTTTCAGTATCCTCAGCGTCTCGATCGGTGTGGTAAAGTCAGATAACATCTCACAGCTTACCGGCGCCACATTATATCTGCCTGTTGCTGCAAGCTCCCTGATCTCACTTATGTGTGGTAAAATTTCCATCTGTCTGCCTCCCTAAAAAATAAACCTTTTTGGCTTCACTTCTGCCAAAGGATTTCAGAATACAAAGTTCTCCGTATCATAAAAAAACGCCCCTGACAGAATCATAGAATCTGTCAAGGACGAATAAAGTACATCATCTAAATGTACAACGCTATCCGCGGTGCCACCTTGATTCACGGCATGAGCCGTGCACTTAGCAGGATACCAGCATATCCCCGGCATATGACGTCTGCCTGCAACGTCGCAGAATACTCTGGGAACTCCCCATTTGACTGCGCCCTCCGCGGTCCATTTGACAACTTGTTTCTCACCCGGCTCTCAGCATCCCGGACTCTCTGTAAAGGCATCATTGCCGTTATCTCCGCTTCAACGGTTTGAAGTATTAAATTATTAAATCGTTTTAAACTATAGCACAATATTTTCTAAAAGTCAACTACATATTTTTGCGTCCAGCTCTGAAGAATGAATTTTTAAAATCGAATCCTCCTGCAATGCTTTTCAATGACATTGCTTAATTCCACATTTATCCTGTTTTCTCGGAAAGTTATCCACATTCATATGGTGGACTTCCCCTGTCTAAACTTAAAATGTGGATATTTTTTCAATTTCCTATTTCATTCCATCACCACCTGTTGTATAATAATCTTGCTATTCGAGATATATTGTTGTATATCTCTTGATATACGATACATCTTCATTCGTTACTGGCTGTCTTCGAAAACTTTCCAGCAATCTTGAAGATGTATTTTTTATACTTTGGTTTATGTCCTTTATCAGCGGACTCCATGACAGATAAAGCTGCATCACTATATCTGCTATCTGGGTGATCAGGTAATGATTCTTCATGGCATTGCTGTCTCTGCTGTTTAAATGTTCAATGTCATAAATCCCGTTTTTCTGGTTATTGAATCCTTCATTCTCGATTCTCCAGCGTCCGCGCCCCGCTTCTATCATCTCTTCCAGGTTCCGCTCTGTCAGTTCTATATTTGTGATCCATTGGTATTCATGGATCTCTGTCTCTCCATCTTCCTTTTCTGCTTCATACCAATATCGGTACATATTTGCGGTCTCTTCTTTTCCCGCCACATCTTCCACATGGTTGATATATTCTCCATCCCCACTCTCTCTTCCTATTCTCCCCACTTTCCTTGCCCCACCGCTTTTCTGTATCCACTCGTAACTCTCTGCCAGTACTTTTTGCCGTGTTTCCTTCTGGGTCAGGATATACTTCCAATGATTCTTATTACAGATCTTCATGATCGATTCCGCTGCATATAAAGCATCCCCTTGCAAACAGATGGGCAGTTTCGGGTAATCCTTCCTCAGTCTTTCTAATAGTCTTTTTGCTGCATTGATCTCACAATCATTCTTCGATACTTCCTCATTTTCGTTTTCTATAAATTCTGTATCCAGACTTATCATTATGTCCGCAGACAATACCAGCTTTGCTTCAAGAACCTTATGATAATAACGTTTTACCTTTATTTCCTTCCCGTCCTCTTCTCGGGTAATTGTCGTTACAAGGCAGTTCCCGCAATGCTTTTCCTTGAAATAGAACAGTCCTGTCCCGTCAATAATAATTCTCCAATATTTCCCCATTAGTCTTGCACGGTTAAAACTTTTCATCCGGATCAGGCTCTTTACCATATGTTTTCTTACATCTGCCAGACACTTGGGAGACAATTTCTCCAGATAATAGTTCAGAGTATCACAATGCGGCATTTCCTTAAGTTTTTCATCACCAGATAAAATCCGCAGAGTACCACCAAAGCATTGGCAAAAATCACACACAAATCAAAATCATCTATTTTGCAGGGGTTTGGAAGGAGCAATGAAACCTCGACTGCAATTCCATCCGCTTTTGCCATCTTTATCTTCTCTCTCAGCAAAATATCCACTACTGGATTACCCGTCTGACAAGGAAATGACAATGTGGCTGAGACCGTTTTCAGCTTTTGCAGATAGACTTTGCTCTCTTCCAGTTCGTTATTGTTAAGCAGGGCGCTCAATACAGTAAGATGATTTTTAATATCGTGGCGGAATGCTTTTGTCTGTTCATAGCGCATTTGTGCCTCGGCAATATATTTTTTCTGTGCCTGGACTGCCTGGAGCAAAGACTGCATTTCTGTTTTGGTCTGCAAACTGCGGCATAAGTGACGATAGGCATACAAGGTACAAAGTAAAGCTCCCAGCCCTAGGGCTTGCAAAAACAGCAACGCAGTATGTTCCAACAGCAGGGCAGGAGACAGAACATCATAGTAAATCTTTGTGTATGAGGTCTGCATGATATACAGTTCAGCGGTAAAGAAAAACAGAACAGGGAACAATAAGCATCCCATGTTTGTCATGTGCCCAATTTCTTCCGGCGATATGGATTTTATTACGATTGTATAACAGGCAGCACTTATGATCAGGGAGACCGCTGTTGCCGTTATGATCATTGAATATAAAAGTAAGTGGGACGTTACATGGGGAAATATCGCCGCCTCTACCGAGTTGATAAGCCCAAAGGAAAATTGGGAGATGTAATTCGCGAGAATTGCCGCAGCCCAGGACGCAGAGGGACGATTACCCAGAATGAAACGGTTTACCCCATACAAAATAAGCAGCTCTATCCCAATCACTATGACCCACGGGAAAGAAAACTTATTTGCAGTCCAGTCCAAAATGCAAGAAATGAAAATGTATATGGCAAAATGATATGCCCTCTGTTCTTTCCCGGTAAGGCTGGTGCAAAACAGATGTGCATAATGCCCTGGGCAATCAGGCAAAAAATATTAAGCCCTATGCTAAAATAATCCATATCAGCCATTCCTCTCTTTTAAAAGCAATCTTCCGTCCATTCATGTATTGTGAAAGCTGGTTTGAAATTTCCTGCATTATAATCGGTTCATCATCGCAGATTGCGAATTTAATCATTTGTTCACCTACTTTCTTCTGCATGTTATATAATATCAATTTCATAGTAAAAGGACAACCTCACTGTCACAGAATGTCTAAATTATGTAATGAAATGTTCTTGACAAAATGCAGGCTCCAAAAGCCTTGATATTTCCTCTGCACGGGGATGTGCGAAGAAAAACCACAGTTTACCGTTGAAACTGTGGCTTTCTGATACCCTTCAAGAATATATGCTAATTTTTAAAGCAAAGTGCGAAACCCATCTGTGCCACGATATCACTGTAAACCTCACGCCAGGCTTCTTCTATAATTTTTGACCTATTACGCTCCTCTCCCTCGGCAGACCGTCCGAAAACTCATTCCCACAGTCTGCCGGATTTTCTAAGCGGCAGTCGGCTTTCTAAACATCCTGGCAGGATATACCTCATGGACGGCGTCCTCAATGATCTCAAACGCCTTTTTACAATCCTTCGCAGTGACGATAAGCGGCGGAACCATACGGATAATATTGGTTCCGATTGCAGTAAGCAAAAGCTTCCTCTCAAAGCAGGCGTGCTTGATCTCCACACTGCTGATCCCATCCTCAAATTCCACGCCAACCAGCAATCCCTGGCCCCGTACCTCTTTGACATGCGGAAGCGTCTTAAGCAGATCCATGAAATATTCTCCCATCTTCTTCGCATTTCCCGCCAGATCATTATCTAACAGTTCCGTGACTGCCGCCAGCGCCGCCGCGCAGCAGACAGGATGTCCTCCGAAGGTCGAACCATGTGCCCCTGCTGTAAATGCCTTTGCCACTTCTGCCGTTGCGCAGATTGCTCCGATGGGCATGCCTCCTCCCATGGCCTTCGCCATGGAGACGATATCCGGTTTTATCCCGTAATTCATATAACTCATAACCGCGCCTGTTCTGCACCAGCCGGTCTGAACCTCGTCAAGCAGCAGCAATATATCCTTCTCATCGCAGAACTTGCGAAGCCCTCTCATAAATTCAGGCGCCGCCGGGTTTACTCCGCCTTCTCCCTGGACCGGCTCAATCATAACCGCGGCCGTGTTCTCGGTACAGGCGGCTTTAAATGCGTCAAGATCATTATATTCTGCATAGGTAAAGCCCGGCGTCATATCCCCAAACCCAATCTGACACGCATTGTCCGGCTGCCCCGTCGCACTCATCGCCCCAAAGGTTCTTCCATGAAACGATTTTGCCGCCGTAACGATATTATATCTATCGGGTCCGTATTTTTCGACACTGTATTTTCTCGCCATCTTGATCATGGCTTCATTTGCTTCCGTTCCGCTGTTCTGGAAGAAGATCTTATCCATTCCTGTTGCGGTGCAGACCTTCTCTGCAAGAAGAGCCTGCGGAACAGTATAGGGATAATTGAAGGTCTGCATGATCTGCCCCGCCTGTTCCCGCACTGCCTCTACAACCGCCGGATTGCAGTTGCCGACAGAATTCACCGCGATCCCTGCATAAAAGTCAAGATATTTCTCGCCCTTCTCATTTCGTACATACATATCTTTCGCGGTTTCAGCCACAAAATCAAATCTTTCATAAGTCTCAATCATGTATTTGTCCACTTTGTCCTTGATATCCTGTGCAGTTAACCCAGTCTCTTTTAATAACATAATGTCCTCTCTCCCGTCTTAAGCAAATTAGATTCTGTTTTGTTCTTCATTTTACCAAATAAAAAACGCCTACCCACCTTTAAGGCAAATAAGCGTCTTTGCTAAAAAACCTGTTTCAGTTGTTCAGAGCTCTCATAAACTACTTAACTAGAATCCTACCACTTCTTTTCACAAATATCAATCGTACATATCCACAAAAATCTCTTTTTATTTCATGATAAATCTCCTTTTTGCACAAACAGACTGTCAATACCATCGAACTCTTCCGCCGCCAGCCATTTATCCCTCATAATTTCGCTAAGAGGTCTGGAATCAGCCGTTTCAAAGTCTGCTTTCTCCCTGATCATTTCACCTAAAAGCAATGATGAGACACATCTGCGTTCCGGACGGTTATCAAAAGTTCTGGCTGATCTTGCCGCCTCTTCTAACTGTTCGTACATCTGGTCAAATCGTTTCAGGCGCGCGAGCACAGCAGCCATATCACAGTGAAGCTTCACCGTCCTCCACTCTGCGGGAACTTCGCCGTCAAAAATAAGTTTCTCCTCTTCCGATCTCCCCGCGCCCCATCTCGCAATGGTTAAACGCAAGCCTTCCTGCAGCCTTAGCTTATTCAGCAATTCAAAATTATTGGGATATTCGGCCGTCCCTTTTCTCGCAACAGCAATACAGTCATCTATTCTTCCCTGACTGACCGCTTCCTGAAATTGATCCAGATACTCTGCGATCTTCTCCTTTTCCACCGCTTCATCCACGCCCATCAGGCTGTCAACCGTGACTCCGAAAAATTCGGCGATTACCGGTATCAGTTCTATATCCGGATAGCAGATACTATTTTCCCAGCGGGATACGGATTGACACGCAACTCCAAGGAATTCAGCAAATTCTTCCTGGGTAATATCTTTTTCATGGCGCAGACATCTGATCTTGTTTCCAATATTCAATTTCATTGTTATTCTCCTATATCGTTTTATTCAAGTCTTTAATTGAAAGGTGCGCCTCTTTCTGCCTGTTAATTTACCAGATTTACCCGAAACTGACCATAACACGGTGGTTGATATTTATTCACGCAAACCGTGATTGGGGTTTAAATCTGTTATGTGAACTCCCGTCAAATACAGAATATCTGTCGTGTCAATTCTTTTCCACTGTTCGTCCGCATGATTCTATTGATAAAATCTTCAATTTTCTCCTTGCTGTACCCATTTTCAGAGGCATTGGCAATATAGTCCGCCTCCATTAGAATTTGATAGTCTGCTCCGCTGATGTCGATATACGTGTGATGATGGCCAACAAGAAATGCCACACGGTCAATCTGTTCCGCCGTCAAGCCAGTATCACTGAGGAAATCCCTTGCCATAGTCATTCCCTCAGTCTCCTGATATTTCCCGTTGGTATTGCCATATTTTTCACGGCACAATGGACAGGCAATGTCATGGATAATGGCTGCAATTTCAAGAATATACTGCGTATTAGCATCCAGACATTCCAGTTCTCCAATAGTCCTGGCATACGTCCATACGCGGATAAAGTGATTGATGTCATGAAGATTACCTTTAGAAAATGCAATCATCTTTTCCATAATCTGTGAAATAGTTATCATAAACTGCCTCCCTATAAATCCATATTATCATTTTCTGCCAAACGAGAGAATAAATTTGGAAGTCTGTCAGGCAAATAGTTAATATTTTTTTCCACACTCTTTCCTAAGTCAATTTTAACAATAAAACCGCCATATTCATCTCGCTTTAATAAAGCACATCTTCCTGATGGGTCAAAAACATATGCTAATGGAATTTTACCAGCAAAATGAGAACACCCAATAACATATACTTCATTTTCAATGGCTCGTGCCTTTGCTAATGAAGTCCATTGTTCAAACTGTAAATTATGATACATTCCTGTTCCGATTATATTAATCAATAAAACCGGATTATCCAAACACATAATCCTCGCTACCTCTGGGAAATGTATTTCATAGCAGATTGGTATTCCAACCTTTCCAAATTTAGTATTCACGCAAGCAATTTTTTCCCCATTCCGTTTTCCTTTTTGCTTTTCTCCTTTAGTCAAAATACACTTCGTATATTTATCAACGATTTTACCATTATCTATGACCAGTGCTTTTTGCTGCCCGTTACTGTCTAAATCCTTGAAACCAGTAATAACATATTTTTCTTTTTCTTTTATAATATCAATTGCTTCCTGCAAAACATTATTATCTAAAAAACCTTCTGGGAAAATATAAAGGTCTGCATTATTTTGCGATAAAAAACTATTTAATTCTTGTACACTGTTATTTTCTTGTGGAACAGCTAACAAAACATTCAAATTCATTTCCTCCCTGTGTTCAAAAAATCCCGATTTTTTCTATTCAAATAAATATGCACACGGCATGGTGATTAAGGCTGCTCTTCTAAGCTGAAAATCTCTGGTCACCATCCAGCAAGCCGGCCACCATCTTAATTGTGATCTTAAAAACTATATTAACCTGTATGAATAAGAAAGCGGCAGACTTGAATTAGTTTACTATTGACGTTTCGCACTCTTTGACAAGTGAATCTAACTTATCTTTTACGGCTTGTTTAGCAATTCTATCCATTTCATCTACTGTTTTTGTTCCACCAGAGGAAGCTAATGCATAGGGATCATTTAACGCCACATTAAAATCTGTCAGCATTGACCAAAGCTGATGATGTGTCCACTGTCGTTCCTCCTTCGGAATATTGGGATCATAATAGTCAGACCAATCACACAAATATTTTGCAGAAATAAATGTCAAACTGTCAATTGGGGCAGAAACAGCTTCTTTGTAAGCGTCAGCATAGTAAGATTTGATAGTATCCTCCGTATCTTTCAACTGCCCTAAATAGGATTCAAAATAAGTCTCACGGGCAATGGAACCGTCGGGGTCAACTTTCCGATAAGGATCAACCTCCAACTTAGGTTGATTTTCACTTTTCCATTGCTTGAGCATATCCATGAAATCTTCTTTTGTCATAGCGCTAAGTTGATTTTCAGCTTTATCCGCCAAAACTTCCAATCTGTCACGCCCCTCTTGAGATATTGTTACTTGATCTCTATTAGAGGTATGATTTACCGCCGTGTTTTTATCTTGTGCCGTTGCAAAGTGAATGGCTCTCATAGAAGAAATTCGGCGATTATCAGTGTTCAATGTCACGTTCATAAAAGGCCTCCTCTGTTAATAATATGACAGAAACAATTATATCATATTCTATATTGAAAGTATATACTCAGCCTTTAGGGCTATACGCTGCTTCTGGCCTCCGCTAAGCTCCACCACACGCAATCAGAAGGAGGTGCCGGTAATGAATCATAATACCGGTGAGGGATGTGCAGAACTCCATCCTGGTGAACATGGGAACCGATGGACAGGTATCCGTCTATTCGGAGAATTACTTTGCAGAAGAAGAGGTGGAACCGAGACCGTTTATCAAGGACAGCTACATTCTCTGCGGTTCTTCTCTTTGCGGCGGCAGGGCTTATGCACTTCTGGCAGATTTTTTTAAACAGACCGAAAAGGCAATGGGTGTAGAGGATGTTGATCCCTACCACATAATGGAGTCTCTGCTGGAGTCGAAAGAGGAAGCGCAGAAAAAAAAATAAAACGCTGACCTTTTATTCAGAAGCGCCGCAAGCCGTATAATATTTTCTTCAGATATAATTACGCCGCTTGGATTATTGGGAGAATTTAAAAGAACAGCTTTTGTTTTTTCTGTAATAGCCTGTTCCAACGCTGAAAAATCAATTTGAAAATCTTCCTGCCTGGTTTTGACTTCTACAAATTTTCCTCCCGCCGCTTCGACAAACACTTTATACTCAGGAAAATAAGGGGCAAAAATAATATATTCATCACCCGGAACTGTAAGCGCCTGAGTGATAATCCTAATCCCCGAAGCAGCGCCGCAGGTAATATAGAAATTGTCTGGCCGAAAGGAAGTTCCAAAGCGGAAGTTCAGATTATCCGCAATCGCTTTTCGTGTTTCGAATATTCCCTGCGCTGGTGTATATCCGAACAACTCCACATCATCTTTCTGATTTAACAGCTTTTCCATTGCTCTACGGACACCCGCAGGTGCCGGAACATTCGGATTGCCCAGACTGAAATCAAAAACTTTTTCTTTTCCAATCTGTTCCATCCTCTGTCTGCCATATTCAAAATTTTCTCGGATAGCGGATTTCTTTTCCCCTAAATTTACCATTTCCTCTGCTATCATTTTAACGCCTCCCGTTTTCTCTGGAGATAACGTCCTATCCTCACCATTGCCTCCTTCAATTCATCAATAGAATAAGCTTCCAGATCATCTCGTTCCATAATTGCCCCGGTTGGATTGTTTGGATATGATAAAATAAGGGCTTTGCTCCGTGGCGTAATTACATTTTCGAGCCGCTTTGCGGTTAAACGAAAACGGTTTCCTGCTTTCAGCTCGACAGGCACAGGGATTCCATCTGCCATAACAATACACGGCAAATAGGATACAAAACTCGGCTCAATATATAAAATCTCATCTCCCGGATTGATGATCGTCCGCAGAGCAATATCAATCGCCTCGCTTCCGCCGACTGTAACCAATACTTCGCCCTCCGGCTGGTAAGACACCCCAATCCGTCTTTCCGTATAATTACATATTGCTTTTCGCAGGCTGTATAAGCCACTGTTTGACGTATAAAAAGTCTTGCCTGACTGCATAGCCCATGTTCCCACCTCACGTATATGATACGGTGTTGCAAAATCCGGTTCTCCCACGCCGAGTGATATCACACCCGGAATCTCATTAGCAACATCAAAAAATTCCGGATTCCCGACGGTTTCAGCTGTAATATTTTTTGCGACAGCAATTCTTTCATGGTGTCACCACCATTCTCTCATCCGGCCTGTCCACAGCAAGGCTTACCCCTGATTCTTTATATTTCGTCAATGTGAAATGGGTTGTTGTATTTTGTACTTTGTACTTCCTCAATGGACGCCAGCTTGCCGGACACAAACAGCGAGATTTCCCTTAATGTTTTTCCCTTTACCATTACCATAAAATCATAAGCTCCCGACATCAGGTAAAGCATAACCACCTGGGGAAAATCTTTAATCTTATCTGCCAGCTTTTCATATCCGTCGCCGCCCTGCGGTGTTACCCTCAATTCTACCAGCGCAGTGACATCTTCATCGCTGATTTTGTTCCAGTCAACCAATGTATGATAACCACATATGATATGCGCTTTCTCCAATTCCGCAATTTCCGTATGAACCTTTTCCTCTGGCACTCCGACCGGGCAGCTTATCGAGGACTGCGGTCGGTCAGCAGGTTGTAGGCAACCGCCCCGGAAAGGAGCGGGTCGTACTGAAACACGGTCAGGCAGTTGCTCATGCTGTTGCGGAAGCCGCCTTTCTCGGTGGTTT
>CAMNTQ010000051.1 GCA_946558695.1 uncultured Lachnospiraceae bacterium | reverse complement strand
AAAAACATATCAAAATCTTTTTAAAAAAGTTCTTGACATATCACCAGAATGCTATCCGCACATATTGTGCTTTATGGACATAAATTCGCCTTTATTATTATAAGGCTTATTCTTTTATTTTTCCTCTCTATCCTTGCACAAAAAAGAGAGATGGTTATTCAATAATTGATATTTGCTTTTCGAGCTTGGCTACATAAATCATGGGTAGATAAAGTATAGATTTTTCCATCCTTGATAAAATATGTCCCACACTGACGAAACTCAAAATGTACTTTGCGGGCGATACATTGCTCCCGTATGGAAAGCACCCACGCATAGTCAAGTGGTCTGGCATTTCTGTCTGATTCGCCGCCGACTACGACTAATTCAACATTATCAAGATAGTCTGTAAGGTTTATTTCCTCAATCAACGGCTGGCAGATAATATTTTTATGTTTAACAGGTAATTTATTGAAAATGGAAAGCCTGTAATCAGCCCTGTCTTGATTTTCTACCGTACAACCAACCGTAATATTCTCGTATCCATCGTTCCAGTCCTCTGGGATGCAATCCATAAAACGTTCAATACGCTTTGTTAAAAAAAGAAAGTGCAGGTCTGAACGCTCCCGTATCATCTGCCAACATTCAGAACGCCATTCATCGGCGTCCTCAACCAGAAAATCCGTAGAAAAACAAAGATAAACGGTCTGCCCCGATTTAATTTTGTATGCTCCCGATTTATTTTTAGCGATAGGGGCGTAGAAATTATCCGTTTTTACAATTTTGTTTGTATCAATCCCACGCTTGAAATCGCCCTTATGAATGTAACAATACCTACACCCTTCACTATGTTTGTGGCAGCCACGCCACGGATTCCACATTGCCATGTTTATAACCTCACATTCCCGCTGACAGGACAGCGTATCCAGATTTGAGTAGCCATAAAAATCTATCACCCTTTGTGTTTCAATTTTTCTTGTCGTATAGCGTATTGCCGTTCTTTTTCGACTTTGAGTATGGTCTCAGTGTTGACATCTTCTATCTCTTGGAGTTCCTGAACTGTAGCGGTGTGGTATAAGAGGATAGAGCCAAGGCTGCTTGAGAGCGTGTCTGGGTAGAAAGGGCGTAAACTTATTGAGATCTGCCAGAAGCTTTACATCCTTATTAGTGAGCTATTCTTTTATCTTGTCTATTTCTTGCAGATTAACACCTGCAGCTGTCAGAATAACTTTTAATTCTTTATAGCGGTAATCGTGAAAGTTTCACCTCACTTTTTAAGCAGCGTTTACTTGGTGATTTCATTATATCAATAGGTGATTTAGTGTAAAGATTAAAAGATGATAATAGATTTTTTAATAGACTGCTTTAAAATACTCTTATCAAAACATCTCTTTAAGCCGGATTACCATCCTAATTCTGAACTTAAGTTAGAATTGATGAAAAAAGAGTAGACAAAGGACAGGGTAATTGCATCCCTGCATTCTACTCTGTCCTTTACAAATATCACAAATCTCCTCTTTTTCACTCTCCCTGAGTTCTTCCATAATCGCCGGATATTTCTTATCCAGCTCGTACAGGCTCAGCGTTATGATCATCATACTTCCCAGATTCACGGATCCCATAGATCTCTTCCACACTATATGGCAGATTGGGCAAAGCCTTATAGCTAAGAGCGTCACCATTCAGGCTGGCATACCGGACGATCCGTATCTCCCCCTGTGCTTCTCTTGCGAGGGCCTGCCTGTAACCATCATCCGTCAGAAAGCTTCTGTGGTATCTGCTCTTCCTTGCCGGACTGTTTTTCTCTTCCAAAGAAGAAAATTCGATCATATGGGCAGTCTGTTCATCATATCTTTTGCCGCACATGATCCCGTCGCCGTCTACATAATCGATCCCCTGGATCTCTCTGGCCGCTGCCAAAAGTTCAAATACGCTTACTTCCATCTCTGTCACCCCCAATCACTGAGTCTGCTAACAACATCCTATCCAATATATCCTGATTCAGATGCCGTTATACCTTTGATAGTATTTTTCGGTAAAATATGCAAAAACATAAGATATTTTTTCTGAATTTTTTATTAAAGTATTCTTCAAATTAATAGGAGATTGATGAAGGTATTGGCTGAAGATGATGCAGCATTTGCTTCAGCTGATACTGGCGGCAGAAGAAATCACATCCAGTGTCAACATTTCCTGATGATGCTCATATATGAAGGAAACCATCTTTTTCTGTAAAGTCAAGTTGCTATGCTCTGGCGAGAGGGCTGGATGGAGTTTTTTCACTCAAGCAGAAGAAAACGCTGCAAAGAATGGAGGCGCTTATCCGGTGTTGTAAATCCTCCGTCCAGAATGATCTTCTGCCGCTTTTCCCTAGGAACTGGAGAATTGGGAATGGTACTGTTTGTTAAATGGATTGAATGCCATCATTTTTTTTGATGGCAGGATAGCAATTATAGATATTTTACAAATCTCCTATATAGAATTATTCTGGATATAACAAAAAGCGTATTAAGCAAGCTGGACAAAAAAATTGCGGATTTCCTGCATAAGCTGCATTTCCTGAACATTCAGCCGGGCAGAACTGTCACACATCATAAAGATAGTCAGTGCAGTATCAAAGCCTGTGATGTCAAGAAGCTTAAGCTGTTTGTCTGAGGTGAGCCTGTCCTGATAGACGGCAAAAGAGGGAACCATCATCAGCATATCCGGATTTTCAGAGAGTACACTTTTGGCAACCTCAAGGTTATTGAGTACCGAAAAGTTTTTAAATTTGTGAAGGATATGACCGATTGGTTTGTCCTGCGGATTCGGGTAAGTGTGAGTGAGCAGTAAATGGTAATCCAGAATGTTATCCAGATG
Source organism: uncultured Lachnospiraceae bacterium (assembly GCA_946558695.1). GTDB lineage: Bacteria > Bacillota > Clostridia > Lachnospirales > Lachnospiraceae > MD308. The sequence continues at coordinate 16,303 of CAMNTQ010000051.1, read as the reverse complement.
GACAAGCTTATTATTTGCCAGAGCTGACCGTGAGGAGACAAGCACATGGAAATGATCTTGAAAAAGCGGCTCGGCAAAAGTCTTGCCATTGCTGGAGTTAATAATAGCATTGAAAAATTCAGGAGATTCGGCGCCGATGACAATACTGGCGGTGTGATTATTGATACAATTGTATAGATCCTCATGACCGATCTCATATATATGGAGATGTGTATGCTTATGCTGCCTGGCCCAGATCTTTGTCAGATGACTAGAGAGGGCATATGTGCCTGAAGGGAAAACACCCAGATTGATAATACGGCGCTGATGGCTGTTGCTGGAGTGAAGAAAATGGAGTTCGTCATTCTTTTGAAGAATATCCTGGATGATTTCCATTGCTTCTTCACCTTCAGGAGTGAGAACAGTCCCTTTATTTGTCCTATTGAAGATCTGAATATTAAGCTCGGCTTCTATGGAATTTACGATAGCGCTTAGGCCTGTCTGGCTGATGTAGAGTTTTTTTGCAGCAGTGGAGATAGAACAGTATTTGGTTATTTCAACTAAAAATTGTAAATGTTCAATACGCATATGAATACCTCGAAGGGAGAATTTGTATTTATGAAAAAGTATACGCAAATTATAGCAGATTATTTATCAGTGCTCAAGTATGAAGACATTCCGGAGGAAGTGATTGAAAGAGCTAAGCTTGTGACACTCCATACGGTAGGCGCAGCGATCGCGGCAGTGAAAACGGATGCAGGGGAAAATATCATTGATATAACAAAAAACCTTGGCAGCGGCGGAAGAGAGGCAACGATTATCGGAGACGGTGCAAAAGCCGGAATAGGCAACGCACTTCTCAGTAATGGAACTCTGGCTGACCTTCTTGACTGGGAGGACTGCAGCTTTACCGGTCATCCGTCAGCAGGAGCAGTACCCACAGGGCTTGCGGTGGCAGAAGCATATCATAAGAGCGGCAAGGAATATCTGACGGCTCTTGTAGGCGGTTATGATGTCTATCAGAGAATCGCTATGGCGGTACAGCCGTCTCCGGAGCGTTTTGAGAAGGGGTGGGGGCTGCACTGCTGGCAGATATTTGCTCCGGCGGCTATAGCAGGAAAGCTTATGGGAATTAAAGGAGATAAGATGAACCAGCTGCTTGGTGCGGCAGGGCATATGACTCCCATAGCGATCAATCTCATTCATTCAAGCTTCAGTGACTTCTACCATTATACACACGGGCTGACGGCCAAATCCGCCGTGGAATGTGCAATGATTGTGGACAAAGGAATATCAACCCTCATGGGAGTTCTGGAGGAAGAGACGGGATATTACTTCGGCGTGTCTGACCAGTGCGACTGGGGCTGGTATGATAAGGAACTTGGCAGCAGATATATGATCATGGACCTGATGCTCAAAAACTGGCCGGTTAATATGTGGATCCAGACTCCAATGGATATGATCCATGCAATTAAGACGAAGCATCACGTGGATTCGGATCAGATAAAACTGATCGAGATCTCCCCCTTTATTCCGGAGAGAAGTGAAGACAGTCCTGCAGACGGTTATGATTCCATGGTAGCGGCTCAGTTCAGTATTCCTTTCTGTATGGCTATGTATCTCAAAGGGCCGCAGCCGGGAACTGCGTGGCTGGATGAGAAGTACCTGAAGGATCCGGAGATATTAAAGATGGCGTCGAAAGTAAAAGGCGTTGGCGAGACGTCCCTGATCAGCACGAATTTTAACACTTTCCAGCAGGGGTCTTATCCGTCTTATACAATGAAGGTTGTCATGGAAGACGGAAAGGTTTACGAAGAGGCTGTCCAGTTTCCCAAGGGACATCCGAAGAATCCGTACACAAGACAGGAATGTATCGATTGCTTTAAACTTGCAACGGGCGGCCTGATGAAGGAAGAGAAGCAGGATGCACTCTGCGACTTTATTCTTAACAAATTAGAAAGCACTGAGGATATGTCAGAGATCAGCAGATATATCAGTATTTAGGAGGCGGAAAAGTGATTCGGAAGATTACAGTGATCGGAGGAGGCTCTACGGGGCATGCGGCGGCTGCGCTGCTTACGAAAAAGGGGTTCGAAGTGACACTCTGCGATAAGGAGGAATTTGCCGGAGAATTACATGCGGTTGAAATAAACGGAGGGATTCTGCTTCGCGGCTGCGCAGGAAGGGGAATCTATACTCCTGCATGTGTGACACAGAATTTTGAGAAGGCTGTGAAAGATGCTGAGCTGTTATTTATCTGTGTACCTGCCGGGCGGCACAGGGAAATTGCGGAGAAGATCGCGCCTTATATGAAGGAAGATCAGAGTGTATTGATCCTTCCGGGAAATCTTGGATCATTTATCTTTCAGAAGGTTTTTGAAAGACATAATGTTCCGGATAGTGTGATCCTGGCGGAGATGGAAGGGAATCTCTGCCCATGCAGGCTGACGGAGCCGGCAGAGGTGACGGTAGGGCTTCCGGTGAGAGCAAAAAGGATAGCTGCACTTCCGGGGAACAGAACGGAAAAATTCATTGAACGTAATCAGGGAGTTCTGGAATTTACAGGTAATAAGAATGTCTTAGAGGGGGCGCTGCTGTCAGATAATTATGTGCTTCATATAGGGGCATCGCTTCTGGCTTCCGGTATGATCGCGCATATGAAGGAAGAGTTTATCCTGTTTCAGCATGGGCTGACAGATTATGTGGTTTCACTGACAGAGGCGGTCAGACAGGAGAGACAAAAGCTTCTTGAATCTTTGGGACTGGAGGAAAGAAGTTCGGCTACAGAGTTTTTTGAAGAACTTCGCGACTGGAAAAATCACCCGGAATATGATGTATTTCGAACCCTGACAGGTCCGGACAGCTTAAGACACCGGTATGTGGAAGAGGATGCGTCGACCTGCGGGGCTATGGCGTTGTCCTGTGCGGAACGTACAGGGATACAGATGCCGGTTTTCAGAGCGGTTCTTACCGTAGTGTCGGCAGTGAATCAGGATGATTATTATGCGAAGGGCAGAACGCTTGAGAATCTTGGTTATGGAAAAGATATGTCAATGGAAGACATTCTGATAAAAATAAGTTAAAGGAGGAGAGAGACTATGCTTTATAACTGGAGAGCCATGATAGGCGTGATCGCACCGACCACAGGAGTGGCAATTGAGACAGATTTTCACAGATTTGCGCCGGAAGGTGTTGCTGTTGTGACGAACAGAATTCCGTTTTCCGGCAATCCGACCCCGGAGGAGCTTAAGGATATGGTGGACTGCCTGGAGACGTCCGCAAAGATATTCAATCAGGACCTGCCCTTTGATGTGGTAACCTTTGGCTGCACATCCGGAAGCCTGGTGGGTGGAAAAGGATTCGACAGGCAGTGTATTGATACGATTGAACAGGCAAGCGGTTATCGGGGGCTTACGACCAGTACTTCGCTGCTTGATGCGTTTAAAGCACTGGGAGTCTGTAATGCTGCGGTTGTGACACCATATCCGGATGAGACGAATGTATTAGAGAAGCAGTTTCTGGAGGATAACGGAGTCCATGTAACGACAATCAAGGGGATGACTTCGCTGCGCTGTTCACTTGATGAATTAGGCGACAGACCTCATGAGATATACCAGCATGTAAAAAAGCTTGACCTTGCCGGGGCAGACAGCATATTTATCAGCTGTACGGGCATGAACACCTTCGATATTATCGAGATAATCGAGAAAGACTTTGGACTTCCGGTGCTTACAAGTAATCAGGTAACATTATGGGGAGCATTAAGAGCAGCCAGAATAGGAGATAAGATACCATATCTTGGTAAACTGTTTATGATATAAAGGCGGAATAAAATATGACGGATGTAAATGAATTAACAAAAGCTAAGATACCGTGTGAAGGAAATGGTATACAGATAAAACGGACATTATGTGATATCTGCTGTCCGGGTATGCATTGCGGGGTTAATGCTTATGTAAAAGACGGAAAGATCATTAAGATAGAAGGGACAAAGGAACATCCCCGCAATCATGGAAAGTTGTGTACAAAAGGAGCGGCCGGGCGTCAGTATGTATACAGAGAGGACAGGATCCAGACCCCTCTGAAAAGAACAGGAAAAAGAGGGGAGGGAAAGTTTGAGCCGATTACGTGGGATGAGGCATACCGGACGATCGCAGACAGACTTCTGGGCATAAAAGCTCAGTATGGTGCGGACAGCGTCGCTTTTTTCTCCGGTTATACGAAATGGTACCGGCAATATTTACATCGTTTTGCATATTCGTTCGGAAGCATCAATTATGGAACAGAATGCAGTACGTGTTTTAAAGCCAGTGAGATGGCGTGGCAGGCTACCGTAGGACGGAATTCAGATCCGGATATGGAGAATTCAAATGTGATACTGGGATTTGCCCTTAATAGTTTTCATTCGAATCATCTGATGGCGGCCAGATTGCTAAGACTTAAGGAGCAGGGGAAGAAATTTATTATTATAGATCCAAGAAAGACGCCTGCTACACAGAAGCTTGCTGATATTCATCTCCAGATCAAGCCGGGTACGGACGGCGCTCTGGCGCTAGGGATGGCGAATCTGATTATTGAGAATAACTGGCATGATAAGGATTATATAGAAAGATATACTTATGGATTCGAACAGTATGCAGAATATGTGAAGAAATTTGATCTCAGGATCACTGCAGAGATCACAGGACTTAGGGAAGAAGATATTTTTGCCGCAACAAAGCTCTATGCGACAAATGGACCGGCTTCCATAACGGAAACCTCCTGTTCCCTCACACATCACATTAATGGATTCCAGAATTATCGGGCCATGATCTGCCTGAACGGGCTTACAGGTAATTTCGACCGTCCGGGCGGCCAGATTCCTGAAGAATCTACGTATTATGATATGCCGGCCGGATATCATATGTATGAGCATGAATATTATCTGGATGTACAGCCGGGACGTAAGAAAGCGGCAGTAGGATGCAGAAAATATCCGCTGTGGTGTAAATTTATGGACGAGTTCCAGGCAATGGATCTGTCCAGACAGATATTAGAGGGCACCCCCTATCCTGTCAGGGCAGTTTATGGAGCCGGCATGAATGCCAAGATGTTTCCGGATACAAAGAAAATGTATGAGGCACTGAAGACGCTGGATTTCTTCGTGGATGTGGATATATTTATGACAGATACGGCCAAGTATGCGGATATTGTACTTCCGGCTTGTACTTCATACGAGAGGGGAGAGTTCAAGGCTTATCCGGGCGGCTATGCAGCATATACAAAACCGGTCATTGAGCCGTTATATGAATCAAAGAGCGATGTTAAGATCCTGAAGGAACTGGCAGATGTGATGGAACTTGACGACACGCTCCTGCGGCAGGGATATGAAGCGGCGATAGAGTATATGATACGTAATCTGAGTATTACTGTTTCTGATATGAAGGCCAGTGAACTGCCAATCAGGGTTCCGGAAGCGCGCGCTGTTGTTCCGGGAGTGTTTACGGAAAATGGAATGAATACCAGGAGCGAGAAGTTTGAATTTTATTCCAACTATATTGCAGAATTTGAGGACCAGGGTTTAAGCCCAATTCCGACATACAGGGATACTCTGGAGGATGAGGATATGGATAAAGAGGCGTATCCATATGTTCTGGTAACTGGTTCAAGACTTCCTAATGCAATCCACTCAAGACTCCATGATGTGGCATGGACGAGAAGCTTAAGAAAAGAACCTATGGCAGACATCAATATAGAAGATGCACAGGAATTAGGGATCGGATCGGGCGACAGTATTGAGATCGAAACCGTCACAGGCAAGATCACCATGAAAGCAAATCCGTCTGTTAAAATCCGCAAAGGCGACGTGCAGATATACCATGGATACAGGGAAGCCAATGCAAACGACCTGATCGGGAGTACCCATACGGACCCATATAGTGGATATCCGGGATTTAAGTCAAGCAGATGCGCAATAAGAGCAAAAAAGTAACAGATACAGGAAATGAGAAAAGGTAAAGTCATACACCGAGGAGGAATCAAGGATGACGCAGGCAGTAAAGAATGTGAACAGTATAGTATTGGTATTCGCGATATTACTGATAGGATATGTAATTGTACAGGCGACATTTTTTTTAAGACATGCGCTGAAATTTAACGAAAAGTATAAGCTGTTTTCGAAAGAGGAGATTAAAGATGCGGTACAGGCAAGTGCGATCTCATCGATCGGGCCGTCGTTTTCCATCGTAGTTATCGTATTGGCGATGATCTCCCTGATCGGGCCGGCGGTAACGTGGATGCGTTCCGGAGTATTAGGTTCAGCGGATTATGAGCTGTGGATCGCGGATATTGTATCGACACAGCTGGGTGTAACTCTTGGCGGAGAAGGATTTACAGAAGCAGCGTTTACAGTGGCGATTTTTGGAATGGTTCTGGCAAGTGCACCGTTTATGGTCAATTGCCTGATTACATTAAAGCCGTTAGATAAAGCAATGATGAAAGCCGCAAAGAAGAAAAATTCATTTATCCCGCTTCTGGGCATGACGGCAGAGCTTGGTATGATGGGGTACTGGGCGTTAGAGAACGGGACCAAAGGCGCTTCAAGCACAGCGGCGATCGCTGCTAGCCTGCTGACTGCTATGGCAGTTGTAACCTGGTGTCAGAAAGGCGGACATACCAAGCTTAGCAACTGGATCCTGGCCATTGCCCTGATCGCAGGCATGATCGTAGCAACAATAGTACAGAGTATAGTCGGATAAAAGATGAGGAGGGAAATCGAATGACACAGGAAAAGAATATCCGTGCGGACCAGAGAGAAATAGAAGAGGCATTTACCGGAGATTATACAAAAAAGGTTCATATAGTTGGGCGTTTCTCAATTGTGATCGTATTAGTCTTATCTTTCCTTCCGGTGCTTTATATGCATTTTATCAAAGGATACCAGATGCCGATTGATAAGTACCTTAACGTTGCGTTTGCCATTACTGCTTTATGTATAGGATTCTGGCTGACTGAGCCGTTTACATGGTTTCCTATCTTAGGATCTGCAGCGATGTATATGGGATATATAGCCGGTAATGTGAAGAATATAAGAGTTCCGGTGGCAAGACAGCTCAGAAGTAAATATGGGTTAAGTGCGGCAGAGCCTAAGGGTCAGATCATCACTACGGTCGGCGTGGCGATATCTGTGTATGTCAATCTAATCATTCTGACAGTGATCGTTGTATTTGGAAGCTTTCTCGTATCAGTGCTTCCGCCGATCGTCATTGAAGCTTTTACCTACGTGATTCCGTCTCTTATCGGAGCACTTCTGGCGTTCCGTATCAGTGAATCCGGATGGATCGTGACACTGAAATGGTCAGTTCCTGCAATTATTATCTTTGCACTGATGAAAACAGGGACAATTGGCTTTCTGGTTGATTTCGGTATGTCCACATCGATTGGAATTACGATCCTGATCGGATATATCATTTACAGGACGCAGGGAGGAAAGGCGAAAGAAGAATGAAAAATTTGTTAGAAGAAGCGAAGAAAATGCAGGAAGAGTTAGTCGCATTCAGAAGAAAGATACATCAGAATCCAGAGATCGGGGAGCATCTTCCGCAGACGAAGAAGTTTGTTAGGGAAAAACTGGTTCAGATGGGATATCAGCCGCAGGAGTTGGGGGACAGCGGCCTTGCGGCCCTGGCGGGGGATCCGGGATCTGGCAGATGTATATTGCTAAGAGCAGATATGGACGCGCTTCCGATGAGAGAGGAGACAGAGCTTCCATTTCGTTCGGAAAACGGTAATATGCATTCATGCGGGCACGATATGCATACGGCAATGCTGCTTGGAGCCGCAAGCCTCTTAAAGAGTCATGAATCAGAACTGCCGGGCTGTGTGAAGCTTATGTTCCAGCCGGCGGAAGAAACCTTTACCGGGGCTCAGATGATGATCCGGGAGGGAATACTGGAGAATCCGAAGGTGGATGCGGCCATTACCATGCACGGGGACGGAATGTCCGAGTATGATGCAGGAAAGATGACTATGATCACGAAAGGCGTAGCTATGGCTTCCTGTGATTCTTACCGGATTGAGATAGAGGGAATCGGAACTCATGGCGCATTCCCCAATCAGGGTGTGGATCCGATCATGGCAGGGATGAATATATATAATGCGCTGCAGGAGATCATAACAAGGGAGATCAAGGCATCAGATGTCGCAGTGCTGACTCAGGGTACATTTCACGCAGGTACAGCGGCTAATATCATTCCGGATACGGCGTATATGGAAGGAACGCTGCGCACTTTTGACAAAGAGGTCAGAATGTATATCAGGCAGAGAGTGGAAGAGATCACGATGTCTGTCGCGGCGGCATTCCGCGTAAAAGCAAGATGTATATGGAACGGAGGATGCCAGCCTCTTTATAATGATCCGGAAGTATTTGAGGATGTGTCGGGATATATCAGAGAGCTTTTAGGTCAGGAGGGGCTGGTGATCGAGGGAGAAGAGGCTGTTCCTTTTTCATCGGAGGATTTTTCCAATATTCTTGACCTTGTGCCCGGAATCCAGATGTTCCTGGTCACAGGAAGTATGAAGGCGGGGGCAGATGTGCCAATGCATAATCCCAAGATCGTGTTTGACGAGTCTGTGATGTATATCGGCGCGGCAGTGCTGGCATATGTGGCTTCAAGGTGGTTGGAAGAACATTGCCGGTAAGATGAGGAGGAGAATAAGATGCAGAAGACGGCAGTTGCGGGTTTTGGATGCGCGGGATACCATGCGGTAAGATCAATGCGCGAGCATGGTTATCAGGGTGAAATTGATGTCTATACTAACACACAGTGGGCGCCTGCGATCCCATGCTGACAACCTATTATATCTGTGGAAAACTCCAGAGGGAAGCAACGCTTCCTTTCGGAGCTATAAAAGAACTTTCTCAAAAATATAATTTTCATATAATTACCACATCGGTTCAGAAGGTGCTGTCAGAAGAAAAGGCAGTTCTATTACAGGATGGTAAAACAAAGTATTATGACCAGATATTGATCTCCACGGGTGCAAGGGCGTTTGTACCTCCGATTCCGGGGCATGAGGGCGAACGTGTCTTTTCTATGAGGACCATCGAAGATGCGGATTATGTCAGAAAGATTCTGGAGGGTAGAGAGATAAAAAGGGCTGTGGTTGTAGGAGCGTCCATGGTGGGGATCAAGCTTGTGGAATTGCTGTATGCAAGAGGAATCCACTGTACGCTTGTAGATATGGCGCCTTACATATTTCCATTGGCTGCTGTTCCCTGTGTTGCAGCGGAAATTGAGAGAAGGCTTACCGGTATGGGAGTTGCACTTGCTTTTTCCAAGGCGCTTAAGGCAATCGAGGAAGACGGGCAGAGAGTGGTATTCGCCGACGGAGAAAGTATATCCTGTGATATGGTGCTCATGTGTATTGGAACAAGGGCAAATACAGAGATCGCAGATGAGAATATCACGGTGAACCGGGGGATAGTGGTTGACAAAAGGATGAGAACAAATATGCAGGATATCTATTGTGCGGGAGACTGCAGCGAAGGCTGCAACCTGCAGACAGGGGACAACCAGATCATCGGTATATGGGATAACGCGGCGAGACAGGGAGAGACAGCCGGAGCCAATATGGCAGGAGTTGTAAAAGAATATGAAGGTAATATGCTCCACAATATCACACATTTTATGGGTATGGATTTTATCGGATTCGGAGATGTGAAGAGCGAAGGAGAGGAATTTCTCTATGAAAATAAAGAAAAGGGAGAGACATTCGTAATACGGGTCAAAGGTAATAAACCAGTCTGTATGAATTTTCTTGATTCATATGGGGCCAGCGGAGTGTTAAAGGCGTATATGATCAATAAATTCGGCGGGGCTGGCAGACAGATGGATTCTGTTTCAAAGGTACGTCTCTTGAATGAAGGAATACCAGAGAAACTGATCAACTTTCTTGAGAGTAACAGCGAGGAGGAAGACGAATGGGAAAAGTAATAGAACTTAATGCGGACAAATGCTCTGCCTGCGGTGCCTGTGCAGTTGCGTGTATGGACCAGAATGATCTGGATGTGACGGGAGGTGCTTCTGCATTCCGGATTGTCAGGGATCTTGAAGGGGCAGATGGAGGATATGAATATTATTCCATTGCCTGTTTCCATTGTGAAGACGCTCCCTGCATCTCGGCCTGTCCCTGTAACTGTCTGAAAAAAGATGAGGAGACAGGCTTCACGGTGTATGATAACGAAAATTGTATCGGCTGTCACAGCTGTGCAATGGCCTGTCCCTATGGCGCACCGTGTTACGGAAAAGACGGGAAGATGATAAAATGCGGCGGTTGCGCGGTCAGAGTCAAGAATGGGCTTGAACCGGCCTGTGTGGCCAACTGCCCTACCGGAGCGCTCAGATGCGTGGATAGAACCGAATGCGAAGAGTTATAGAAGACGGCCAGCAATCGTGGAGGGCGAACAGAATGGACAGAGAATTTATCTATCTAAACCGTGAGACGGTGAATAAGTACCTGACACCGGAAGATGTGATATCTGTGATAAAGAGAATATGGAAGAATTGGGAAAAGGATATATTTATAGAGGGGGAACATACTTTCCTCCCGGCAGGAGTTCATACTGGAAATGAATTTCTGCATATGCCGGCATGTCTTCCAGAGGATAATATCCTGGGATTTAAATGGATCAACTGTTATGCAGATCCGGCTTGCGGATATCCGTTCAGCCACGACAATATTGTTGTATTAAATGATATGACAACAGGTTCCTTAAAAGCAATTGTGAATGTGACAGATATAACAGCGATGAGGACTGCCGGCGGTCATGGAGTCGCGGCAGCCAGGTGTCTTCAAAAAGGGCCTTTGAAAACCTTGTCTGTACTTGGAAACGGTTCGCAGGCAGTCTGCGGAATAAGAGGATTCCTGTGTGAATTTCCTGAAATTGAGTCAGTAAAGGTATACTGCCGGAGAAAAGAAGCTTTTGAGTCAATGAAAAAAATGTTTGAAAAAAGAGTTCGGCTGGAATATGTGGAAGACAGCCGTGAGGCAGGAAAAGATACAGACGTAATACTGGCAGCTACAAGCAGCAGAGAGGTCTTATTGAAATATGAAGACTTAACTCCCGGAGTTACTGTTATAGCGCTGAACGGTTTTATCGATATAGATCCAGCGATCTCATACAAGGCAGATAAGTGGTTTGTAGGAAATTTGCGGACAGACAGCAAAGAAATCATTGACAGCAAGGAAATGTCGCATGGGCAGGACTTAAATGATGAGGATATATACGGGGAACTTCCCAGGGCAGCTGCCGGCATGATACAGGGAAGAGAATCCGACAGGGAGATCATCGTATATACACATATGGGCCTGGGGGTATATGATGTTGCCTGTGCAGATCTGGTTTATCAAAAAGCAGCAGAAAAAAAGGACGGCATAAGTATTCAAATATAAGAGGATAAAGGAGAGGATTTATATGATAACAGGGCTTCTCTGCGTTGCCGGAGCGGCGGCGCTTTTGGGGATCATGCCTACGATGCAGAAACAATTATTGATGAATGGACTTTCTATATACAGTTTACTGTTTTTTACAAATCTGACAACAAATATAGTATGTCTTTTACTAATAAATCTGAAGAAGAGGAGCCTGAAGCTCAGAAAAGGACAATTGCTCCAGTGTATTTTAATGGGAATATTCGGACAGCTTCTGACAGGCGTTTTGTTAAATTCGAGCTACCTGTTTTTGCCGGTGGGAACTACGATGATGCTCAATTTCCTGTATCCGTCAATTGTATGTATCATTATGGGAACACTGTTCAAAGAAGGATTCACCAGACTCCAGTTTGCCGCGATAGGAGTATCAGTCCTGGGAATGGTTTTCCTTACCGGAGCCGGAGGGGCGATGCCGGTTATAGGCGTTGTGCTGGCCGTTGCATCTGCATTTACCTATAGCGGCTACCTGGTTGCGAATGAGAAAGGACCGGCCAATGAACTGCCGATCGAAGTAAAGCTTCTGTACATAACCATACCGGGCTCGATCATATACTTTTTGCTGTCAGTGACAACCAATACATTTACCATGCCGCAGGGAGCATCGGAATGGGTGATGCTGATCGTAGGGTCGGGCTTGTTTTCAGCAGGCGGGTTCTTCATGATGCTGTATGGAGTCAGCCGGCTCGGCGCATCTATGGCATCCTTTGTATCAATGCTTGAGCCGGTGATCAGCGTGGTATTTGCGACAATCTGGTTCCGCGATCCGGTAACGGTGGGTATTACCGTTGGGGGGATACTGGTCATTATGAGTATTCTGTTGATCACAGTAGACGGGCAGAGAAGAACCAGTGTATCAGCAGTCTGATGGGAATTTTTCATCCACAAGGTCTCTCCAAAGGAGAGACCTTAAAGTATGTGTGAATGTTGTATTAATGTTCAACCAGCCAATCTATGGCGGCTTTTGCGTAGATAGCCGCGCCAAGAGGGAGACATTCATCAGAGAATCGCACTTTGGGGTTATGCTGTCCAAGCCATTTTGACTGGTCTTCGATTCCCGCGCCGAGACCGAAATAGCTGGATGGAATCCTCTCGGAGATAAAAGCAAAATCTTCGGAACCCATCACGTGATAATAGGGAAGCGTCTTGATCTCATTATCCAGATTATGGATGGATGTCAGAATTTTCTGATTCAGTTCCGGGCTGCATGCCACCGGAGGAACATCACCCAGTATATCGATTGTTGCCTCTGTGCGGTATGTTTTTGCGACAGAATGTACTGCTTCAGTGATGCGTCGGATCATCAAGGAACGAAGCTCGGGTTTGAAGGTCCGCAGGGTTCCTTCCAGAATTGCGCGTTCAGGGATGGCATTGGATACACTGCCGGCTTCAAAACGTCCAATAGTAAGAGCTGCCTCCTCGGTAGAAGAGATTTCTCTTGAGATTAATTCCTGTAGAGCAAGATAGATATGCACGCCGGTATTGATCGGATCGATGCCAAGATGAGGCGTAGATCCGTGGGTGCCTTTTCCGGTAAGAGTGATCCGGAATCCATATGCGGCTGCCATGGGGTAATCGCCGTAGATAATTGTATTGGCAGGTACAATGGACGCAACGTGCATTGAAAATGCGGCTTCAGCGCGGGGATTTTCCAGAATGCCTGCTTCGATGGCAGCTTTTGCCCCTTCAAAGGTTTCCTCACCTGACTGGAATAGAAGTTTTATAGTCCCGTTAAGTTCACTTTCGTGCCTTTTCAGGAGTTTTGCGGCGCCTAAGAGTATGGCGGTATGCAGGTCGTGCCCGCAGGAATGCATACGTCCATTATCTGATGCAAAGCTTACGCCGGATTCCTCGCGCATTGGCAGAGCGTCCATATCACTGCGCAGAAGAAAGCATCTGCCGCCTGTTCCCAGAACGGCCGTGATACAGGAGCATTCCTCATATTCTGCAAATTCTATATCCATTTCTGAGAGCTGCTCTTTGACAAATGCTGTGGTATGGGGAAGATGAAGGCCAAGCTCTGGGATCCTGTGGAGAGAATGGCGCCATTTGGTAAGTTCATCCTGCATGTTTTTTGCTTCTAATAGAATCTGATTTTTCATTTCAAAAATCCTCTTTTCTTTTATTATTCTGAATATTGTCTTCTTAACCATACATCCGCCGACAGAATCATCCTGTCAAATGGACGGAGTATCGGTTGATATATTAATGTTTCGGTTTTTCTTTCACGATACCTGTCTTATAGACAAGCAGGTAACATAAGAAACTAATCATGATAAAGCCCAGCATGAAGAAGCTGTATCCGGATGACATAAAGTCATATCCGAGAATGAGATACAGAAGGCAGCCTGCAATGACTGTGGGAATACTGAGCTTCTTATTCTTTATGAAATACGGTGCGGCAAGCGCTCCGGTAAGGGCTGGCGTTACGTTGTTAAATGCAGGCGCAAGGGCGGGACCTGTAATGACCGGAACCAACAGTCTGCCGAGAAAAAGCATGCCCAAGAACAGGACGACTGTTGTGACGACAGAAGATGCGCCGATGGCAAGAGTGGTGATCACTTCCCCCTCGTCTGTCCCGCGTTCTACATTATTTACCCGGAGTGCATTGGTTGCGGCAGGGAGCTTCATATTCATGATATTTCCGGTGATAAAGGAAAGATAGGTTCCTGCCGAACCAAGGAAAGGTGAGAATGACACGACCTCTACCACGCTTACTACCCCGTAGATTGCTGACAGTGTAATAATTGCGCTGATCGTGTTGGAGATCTGGATCTTTACATCCTTTCCATATATCATAGTGATGACCGCAGGGACCATCAGGATCAGTAATATTGCAATCAATGTACTGAACTTACCGATGCGGTGAGTATTATTCGTATAGGTTTCCTGAGTGTTAGCAGCTTCTTTTTTCATAAGATACCTCCGATCTGACTAATGTGTGTCATTATAAGAATAGATTTGCAATATATGCACCGAGCATTCCGACCAGCATACCGCCCGGGAACGACATTTCAGTCAGGAAATGCCGGTTGGTCTTTTTGGCGAGCCAGTTGAATAAGAGCGCGGCACCGCCGCCGGTAACCAGAGCTGCCAGGGACAGGAGTTGTTCCGGTTTCTCTGTCCAGTATGTCAGGTAGGGGGCGCAGAACCAGCTCATCATGGCGATAAATATTCCATCGATCAACAGATTGTAGAAGATAGGTTTGCTCTTCTTAAGTTTGGCCATTCCTTTATCCAGACTCTTTTGCCCGAACATAATCAGTAGAGGTTCATAGAGGATGCAGATAGACATTGCCCACAAAGTACTGATGAAGATGGATGCATTGTAGCCTTCGTCTGTGTAAGAGAGAAGTCCGAATGACCGTGCGGCAATATTTGCAGCCACGTTTTCATAGGAACTTGAACCTATGACTGAAAGGCGGAGCCATGGGAAGTAATTTCCTAATACGGACATCAGCATGACAAGGATAATGAGTATGGGAATACTTGGGACAATGGAAAATAATGCGCTTCCACTCACAGTTTTTCTCATTACTTTTGTGTCCATCCCAATCTCTTTACCACGTTTCCATGCGCGGCGCATAAAGAACAGGGATTGCCCCAGAACATAGAGGATGACGATTCCGCATGCGGCGGCCATGAGTGTAGAATTGGCGATTGATAGATAGTCTTTCATTTTTGTTCTCCTTTGTTTTGTTGATTTTGTTTCGTTTCATTTCTTTGCTTATTGAAGATGATAACATGGGACAAATGATTTGCGTTATCCTGAAAAGTATGAGAAGATATAAGTAATTAGTTATAAGTTGGGAGGAAATGTATGAATTTTCATCATCTGGAATATGCAGTATCGGTGGCAAGAGCTGGTTCCATCAGGAAAGCATCGCAGAACCTGTATATGTCGCAGCCCTATCTGAGCGGTATGATAAAGAGCCTTGAAGATGAGTTGGGCTATCGTATCTTCAACAGGACGGCGGCGGGGATTACCCTCACAAGAGAAGGAAAGGAATTCATAAGAAGTGCGAAGACGATCCTTCTTGAGCTTAAGAGGATCCGTGAGATGAATGCGGATGAGGAAGAGCAGAGGCTTAATATTTCCTGCTATTATGCAGCATATGTGATGGACAAATTTCTGAGATTTCATAATATGTCAGATTATAAATGCGCTGATAAGATCAAGGAGATGGGGAGTAAGGAAGTGCTCGAATCCGTATCGGCGGGAGACAGTACCATAGGGATAATATTTTTTGTAAAGGAAAAATATCGTAATTATATGGAAATGATCGCGGAATATGACCTTCTTGCCACGGAATTTTTAAAGCCTATGCAAATATATGCGTATATGAATAAGAAGCATCCGCTTGCCGGTATGCCGGGAATGAAGGTAGAGAATCTGAACGATTATCCTTATGTGACATATGGTGACGAATGCTCCAAGAAGTATTTGAGCATTCTGGGTATTGAAGAGCATCCGCATCTCTTGGAGGTGTCTGACAGGGGGAGTTTTAATGATGTTTTAAGGAGTGGAGAGTATCTGACATCAATGGCGTATCCTCCGAAATTTCCGGAGAATAACAGTGAGTTTGTACTGCTTCCTTTTGAAGATAAAAATATCTTCCTATGTTCTGTCTTTGTGACGGAGAAGAATTACCGTCTGAATAAGCGGGAGAAAGAATTTATTGATTTTGTGAGAAAAGAAGAGTCATAAAAAGAAAGGTGATAACATCTGCTGTCAATGCTTCAGCGTACCGGCGGTTCCGTACAGATATTCAATATATGCAGCCGCCGGATCAAGCGATTTTTAATTTCCAAACGCAAGGTTAAATCCACCGCCTTTCAGGCGGTCAAGCTTTAG
>CAMNTQ010000050.1 GCA_946558695.1 uncultured Lachnospiraceae bacterium | reverse complement strand
CACGTTGACTGTCCGGGACATGCTGACTATGTTAAGAACATGATCACTGGTGCTGCTCAGATGGACGGCGCTATCCTTGTCGTAGCTGCAACAGACGGTGTTATGGCTCAGACAAAAGAGCACATTCTTCTGTCCCGTCAGGTAGGTGTTCCTTACATCGTAGTATTCATGAACAAGTGCGATATGGTAGATGATGAGGAGCTTCTTGAGTTAGTAGAGATGGAGATTACAGAGGTTCTTGAAGAGTATGAGTTCGAAGGCTGCCCGATCATTCAGGGTTCCGCTCTTAAGGCTCTTGAGGATCCGAAGAGTGAGTGGGGCGACAAGATCATGGAGCTTATGGACACGGTAGATTCCTTCGTTCCAGATCCGCAGCGCGCTACAGATCAGCCGTTCCTTATGCCTGTAGAGGACGTATTCTCTATCACAGGACGTGGAACAGTTGCTACAGGTAGAGTAGAGCGTGGTACTCTTCACGTTAATGATGAAGTAGAGATCATCGGTATCCATGAGGATAAGAGAAAGACTGTTGTTACTGGTGTTGAGATGTTCCGTAAACTTCTTGATGAGGCTCAGGCTGGTGATAACATCGGCGCTCTTCTTCGTGGTGTTCAGAGAACAGAGATTGAAAGAGGACAGTGTCTTGTTAAACCAGGTTCTGTTACATGCCATACAAAGTTCACAGGACAGGTTTACGTACTGACAAAAGATGAGGGTGGTCGTCATACGCCATTCTTCAACAACTATCGTCCACAGTTTTATTTCAGAACAACAGACGTAACAGGTATCTGTAACCTTCCAGAAGGCATTGAGATGTGTATGCCTGGTGACAATGTAGAAATTACAGCAGAGCTGATTCATCCAGTAGCTATGGAGCAGGGGCTTCGTTTCGCTATCCGTGAGGGCGGACGTACTGTAGGTTCCGGTACAGTTGCTAAGATTATTGAGTAATCTGTGCTGATTATAATAGGGACTTTTCGTTTCTTTCGGAAAGTCCCTTTTTTGCTTTTGTAATTTGTAAAATTTGATATATCAGGCGGAGCATTTTAAGTCTTTGATAACATATGAAAGGTCAGGAGGAACAGAAATGAAAAGAGGAGAAATGCCTAAAGAAAGAAAAGATAAAAAGTACAAAAGTATCGGGACGAAGATTGGCCGTGTTGCGGCGGCTATGCAGGTGATTTCTTTTGTACTGGCGATGATTATCTGTATTTTTATGTTTATGTCTTTGATTACAAAGATGCAGGAGGAGCGTTGCACAAATGGTACAAATATTCTTGCCAGTGAACTGGAACGTATATCCGGAAGTGAGGATATCAATCAGCTTTTAGATGATCTGAAGAGCCGCATGGGCTGTGAATTTACTATTTTCGAGGGAGATACCCGGGCTTATAGTACGGTGACTAAAGACGGTGAACGTGTGGTTGGCACGAAGCTGTCGTCTGAGCTGAATGAGATTGTGCTTCAGCAAGGCAAAGAGTATGTAGGTGAAGCGGATATTCTGGGGGTCGATTATCTTTGTTCTTATGTTCCTACAAAGGGTGATGACGGGAAAGTTAATGGCTTGATCTTTGCCGGGATATCTATGGCAGAGGTAAAGAAGCAGGTTTTCAGCGTTATTGTCTGGGCAACGGGCTTGAGCCTGATCGCGATCATTTTATGCGGTGTATTTTTAGTAGGCTATTTGAAAAAGCGGGTTACTGAGCCTATGGGAGAGATTACACAGATGGCAAGACGTTTGGAGAAGGGAGATCTTGGTCTTGCAAGCGCCAAGGATGTCAAGGGCAGTGTTCGTTCTGATGATGAAATAGGCGTGCTGGGCCAGATTTTTGAGGATACTACCCGTCGTTTGAGAGAATATATTGGCGAGATTACGATTGTGCTGGATGCGATTGCGAAAGGTGATCTGACTGAGGGAGCCCGGCAGGAATATCTGGGTGATTTCCAGTCGATCAGAGTATCCTTGGACCGGATTCAGTCCGGATTGAATCGTACGATGGGGCAGATTGCCGCAAGCGCCGGACAGGTTTCGGATGGTTCTGATAATGTATCCAGCAGTGCGCAGTCTATGGCTCAAGGCGCAACTGAGCAGGCAAGTTCTATTCAGGAAATTTCCGCCACTATTGCGGATATATCTGAGAGTGCACGAAAGACATCTATAGCCGCCGCGGAGGCAGGCGACTTTGTTAACCGGGCAGGAGCGCAATTGGGTATCAGTATAGATTATGTTAAGGAATTGAATGAAGCTATGGGCCGCATTTCTGAATCGTCGCAGAAAATCAGCACTATTATTGCCACTATTGAAAATATAGCTTTCCAGATAAATGTTCTCGCTCTGAATGCGGCAGTAGAAGCAGCGCGCGCGGGTTCTGCCGGCAAAGGATTTGCCGTTGTTGCTGATGAGGTTAGTAATCTGGCTTCCAAGTCCGAGGAAGCGACCAAAGCAACAAAAGAGCTGATAGAGAGTTCGATTGCCACTGTTGCTGAAGGCGGAGATGCAGTGAACAGAGTTACCGAATCTCTGGAAAAGACAGGTGAACTTGCTGGGAATGTAACAACTAAGATGGCGGTAGTTGTAGAGGCTGTGGAAAGACAGACTAAGTCGATCGAACAGGTTACAGATGGAATTGGACAGATTTCCGATGTTGTTCAGACAAATTCTGCAACCAGTGAAGAATGTGCGGCTGCCAGTCAGCAATTATCTTCTCAGGCTGGCCTGCTCAAGAATCTGATGAGTTCTTTTGAGCTGAACGGAGGCCGCAAGTAGAGATTATTTATACATATAGGCTGTTTCCGGAGGAGATAATGATCTGTCGGAGCAATAAAGGGTATCGCTTAATCATCTGATTTGATGATAAAGCGATACCCTTATTTTTAAGCGGTTTCATTTGCAGAACTAAGTCTCCCGGACATTTTATATTTATCTGCGCGGTTTAATGACACACAGTATTCAAAGGGTGTTCCGTCGCTGGTTTTTGTGATTCCCTTGATACAGAAAGCAGCATCCCCTTCCTGCATGCCAAGTAGATGCGCCTCAAATGCTTCTAGCTTTGTTATAGAAATCGTATGTTCCTGATGTGTAAGCTTTATATTGTAAAACTGCTCCAGCGTACTATATAAAGAACAACTATTGAAGTTAAAGCTGTCCAGCTTCGGACAGTATTCAATAGGAATATAAGCTGTCTCCAAAAATAATGGGATGTCATTGAGATATCTCACCCGCTTTAATAGATAGACTGAAGTGCCGATCCGGCATTTTAATGCCTGCGCTACTTTTTTGGGGGCTTCTATTATGTAAAAATCAATTACTTTGCTTCGTGTCTGATAGCCATCGGACTCCCAGCCGGAAGAGTAAGAGATGAAACTTCTTACATCCTCCGTATATTTCGGTTCAGCTATAAAGTTCCCTTTTCCGTGAACCGTATATATGCAGCCTTCATTCTGCATATGTTTCAGAGCTTCCCTCAATGTTATGCGGTTCGCGCTGAACAGCTCGCATAAAGAACGTTCTGAAGGCAGTTTATCATGTGCCTTTAGCTTATGTGTAACAATATATTCTTCAATTTTTTCTCGCAGATCTTCACTTACTAATTGTATTAATTTTCCCATAAGTTCTCCTTTATTCCATAACTGTAGAAAAGACAAATTTTTTTCCGCTGGAGTATGATTTTGTGTATTCCACGATCTTTCCCCGAGTATCGATAATAGTTTCTGTAGTCATAAATACAGGATCATTTTCAGGCAGGTTAAGCAGACTGGACTGCGGCGGGCAGATTTTAACAATTTCCAGAGTCTGCGTGTCATGTGCAAGCTGTATGCCGTGTTTGTTATAGATGTCATAAAGTGAATAGATACTGAAATCATATTGTTCGATATCAGGTATCAGGCTGTATGGAAGATAAGTATATTCCAGAATATAGGGTTCGCCATCGCCGAGACGGACACGAAAGATCTGAAAAATATCATCATCCGGAGAAATATTAAATATCTG
The DNA here is from genome assembly GCA_946558695.1 of uncultured Lachnospiraceae bacterium. GTDB lineage: Bacteria > Bacillota > Clostridia > Lachnospirales > Lachnospiraceae > MD308. The sequence goes on along the minus strand of CAMNTQ010000050.1, from coordinate 15,799 downwards.
GGCATATTTCCAATTGGCCTTGCGGCGGCCGGAATAGATCAACCGGTTGGAAGGCGTCAGCCCCATGTCTAACAAAAATGGAGTGGTACTCTGAATCGTGTCAAATGCGGAATCAATCTTTGGGCGGTTGACGTAGGTGCCTTTTCCGGGTTTTGGGATTAATAGTCCTTCGTTGACAAGCAGTGCGATCGCTTTGCGCAGTGTCAGGCGGTTCACGCCGTATTTGGCAGAAAGCTCCCTTTCAGAAGGAATAAATTGTCCGAACTGATATTCCCCTTTTTCTATTTTTTCACGCAGAAGCTCTGCGATCTGACGATAGAGTGGCTGTTGATGAATCATTTTGTAAAAGCTCCTTTCGATAAAATTGGTATACTATACCGCATCTTTGCTGCTTTGCATGTGGATATGATGAGTGGTATGGTTTTTGCGTAAAATTGGTATACGTATTCTGTGCATAGATAAATGACGTAAATTCAAGAGATAAATAAGAGTGGTATAATAATTTTCTTCAATGGTATATAAAATGTATTCTTTATATATTATATATCTTCTGTTATAAAAAGTAAAGTGGTATATTAAAAATAAGTTAAAATCTGCCAAAAAATAGAGCGAATACTTGTGCATAATAAACAAAAATAGAAGAAAAATATTGTGAAAAAAAGGTTATAGTAAAGTTATTGACGTAAAAAACATATAGTGGTATAGTTTAAAACATAAAAGATATATATGGTATACCATAAAGCGCAATAAAAGACAATTAGGAGGAATGAACGACATGATAGGTTTTGACGAGAAGAAATATCTTGAAATTGGCAACAATACAGTAAAGTTAAAAGGAAGAGTAGAAGAGATTACAAAGGAAATCAATAAAGACGGTTATAAAAATGTTTTTCTGATTGGTTCGGGCGGATCTTATGCGATGTTTCTGCCATTTGAGTATTATATGAGAACGAAATCTACGATTTCGGTATACGCGGAAATCGCAGCGGAGTTGATGGCATGCGGGCATAATCAGCTTGGAAGGGATTCGGTATGTATCTTTACCTCGACTTCCGGGACAACACAGGAGACTGTAGAGGCGGCCGCTTATTGCCGTGAGAAAGGAGCCAGAACAATCTGTATTTCGGGAAATGCAGATGTACCGTATGCAAAGGAAGCAGATTATCCAATTATTAATACGATGGACGACTTCTCGGCGGCGGATGCTGATTACATCCTTTTATATATGCTGACTTTCTCTCTCATGCATGAACATGGTGATTTCCCGGAGTATGAGGAATTCTGTAAAAATCTTGGGAAATTACCGGCGGCGCTTGTTGATGTAAAAAAACAGTGTGAGAACAAAGCGGAGGCATTTGCAGAAAAATATAAAGACGAAACCTACCATCTGCTGACTGGAGCAGGAACCGTGTGGGGAGAAACCTATTCTTATGCAATGTGTGTTATGGAAGAAATGCAGTGGATCCGTACAAAGTCTGTAAAAGCCGCTGAATTTTTCCATGGTACGCTGGAACTATTAGAAAAGGATGTAAGCCTTATGGTTATTATGGGAGAGGACGAGCTTCGCCCCCAGTGCGAGCGGGTAGTTAATTTTGCCAAAAAGCTTGGCTTCACGGAAAATCTAAATGTCTTCGATACGGCGGATTATTCATTGCCGGGAGTTGAAGATAAATATAGACGGCTTCTTTCTCCGATCGTAATGACCGCGGTTTTAGACAGATTAAGTATACAGCTTGAGGCAAAAAGGGGACATTCATTGGATATACGAAGATATTACAAGCAGATGGAATACTAAAGAGGAGAAGAACATGGAAGGGCATGCAAGTTTAATCATCCGTTCGGATCTGATTTTTACAGGGCGGACAGAAGATGAGATCATAGATGGATTTCTCGCAGTAGACGGCAGCCGGATCTGCTGTGTGGAAGAAGGGTCGGGTTTTGAAAAATATGCAGGCGGGCATACGAAAGTACTGGATATGACAGGAAAGGTTGTGACGCCGGGGTTTGTGGACAATCATGTTTTCTTCATGGGCTATATGTGGGAGCATGTGGGATTGGATGTATCACATGCTGGTAATGAGCAAGAATTACTGAACACATTGAAGGAATATGAGATGTCATTAAAAATTGATGCTCCTATGCTGGCGCACGGACTTTCAGAAGATGCACAAATCAGTAAGGATATTTTGGAGGAAGTCTTTCCTGACCGTGCGGCAGTTGTCTTCAGGGAAAGCCGGGAAGACTGCTGTATGAATCAAAAAGCAAGAGAACGGTTCGGATTTGATGAGGAGAGCTGTTACGCGGAAAGCTGTTACAGAATGTTTCAGGAACTGGTGCAAGATCAGGAATATGCCAAAGAGCAGTATATGAATTTCCAGAGAATGCTTGCGAGGCAGGGGGTTACTTCTATCAAGGAGATAGGCTTTGATGATTATTATGGATTTACAGAAGTGCTTAAGGAACTTGAGGAGGAGGGCAGTCTGCTGCACAGAGTCAATCTTGTCAGTCAGCCGGTAGGCAAGGGTGTGGACCTTGAATATGGCCAGTCAATGAAGGAAAAGTTTGGAGGTGATTTTGTAAAATTCATGGGATACAACATCATGGTAGACGGAGATATTGAGTCTTATGGCGGAGATATTCTTGATCGGTATCCCGATGAAGAAAGAGCGGAAGAGGATTTTGAAGAGCCAGACTATAAAGGGCTTGAACAGGCGGTATTAGAAGCGGACAAAAAAGGCTTCCGCTGCGCGCTTCACGCAGAGGGAGACAACGCAGTCAGAAAGGTGATAGACATCTTTGAAAGATGCCGGGAAGAAAACGGAGTAAGAGATGCAAGACATGCCATTATTGATATGGAGCTGATTGACAAGGAGGATATAGGAAGACTGAAAAGGAATGGGATTACAGCAATTAACTATGTGCAGATCATGAATTGTTATCCGCAGTATGAGAAATATTACGGACGGAAATATTTCTCGGAGGAGAGACAGAAGACGATCTGGCCATACCGTTCGCTGTTAGATTCCGGCGTAACACTCTGCTGGGGGACGGATCTTCCTCTTGATGTTCCGGATATTCCGATGTCTGTCCGTTTTGCTTCGGAAAGGAGATTCCCCGACGGGGAGCCGGAAGGAGGATACAATGCAAATGAAGCAATTACGCCCGGAGAAGTTCTGGCAGGATGGACGTATAACGGACAGAAAGCGAATTTTGACGAGGGCAGGCTCGGAACTTTGGAGAGAGGAAAGCTGGCAGATATCGCAGTACTGAACCGTAACATTTTCAAGGAGCATGGAGACAGACTGAGAGAAACAAAAGTGTGCATGACAATCTGTGATGGAAAGATCGTGTATCAGGAATAGGGGAATACGAGACATGAAAGTAATAGGATATGGCGACAACGTAGTGGACAGGTATCTGAACCAGAATGTGAGATACCCGGGCGGGAACTGTATAAATTTTGCGGCTTATGCCAGAAGAATGGGAATGGAGGCCGCATACATGGGATATTGGGGGGAAGATGAGGAAGCGCAGATGATTCGGGATGCGATGGAGGATATGAAAGTGGATATCTCACATTGCAAGATTCAGAAAGGGACGGTTACAGAGCGGTGCGATGTGAATCTGACAGACGGCGAGCGCGTATTTCAGGCGGATGATGAGAGAGAGAATCTTCACGAAGCGCTTCCCCTTGGAGAGAGCGAGCTTTTGTATCTGAATGAGTTTGACTTGATTCACTGCAGCTGCTATGCGGAGGAAGAGGAGGAACTAGTAAAGCTTAAAGGCATGTCGGGTCTTGTGACCTTTGACTTTGCAGTGGAAGATGAATTCCGCACAGAGGAATATCTGGATATGGTGTGTCCCTGTATTGATTTTGGTTTATTCTCCTGTGAACATATGACACACCGGGAAATCAGGGAGCTTTTAAAAAAGGCATATGCGAAAGGGGCAGGCTATGTGCTTGCGACGATGGGAACAAAAGGGCAGCTGCTTTTTGACGGGGAAAACTTTTATGAGGGTACGGTTCATCTTAAGGAAGCAGTGGATACAATGGGAGCCGGAGACAGCTTTTTTACTTCGTTTCTGATGTGTCTTTTAAAAAGCGGATGGAAAAAAGATACGAAAGTAGACGAAAAAGCGATACAGGAGGCATTTGAGTACGCGGCGGAGTTTTCTGCCGAAAACTGCCTGATAAACGGAGCTTTTGGGTACGGACAGCCTATAGAATGAGAGGAGGCATTTTAATGAAAACATTTTTAAGTGACAGAAAAAGGGCGGCAGCTTATTTGATGATGATTGTGGTATTCATCATTGTCGGGTTATTTGCGCCGAGAGAGAAACTGGGATATTTTGAGTATCAGGAGATTGCAGAGACGGTTGATTTTGATGCGGGCGAAACGATGCCGGCAGAGACGATTGTTGATTTTGGAGCATGGACGCTTTTGGTTCCGGTTGTAATGTTTGTATTTGTTCTTTTGACGAAAGGATTTTTGGAGGCATTCATATGGGCGTCGTTCCTTACCGTGTTTATGCGGTTTCGGTTGGATACAATCGTTGCATTTACAGAGGAGCAGATTTCTGCGGTTCTCGATTATGATAATGCCAGAATGCTTCTTCTGTATCTTGGCATAGGCAGCGTGCTGGCGGCCGTGTCGAAGGGCGGCGGCGCGAAGGCATTTGCAGACTGGGCGCAGAAGAAGGCTAAGAGTCCAAAGACGTCTCTGGTTATTATGTGGCTCATGGATACGGTGCTTTCCGTAGATGATGAGTTAAGCGCATTTACGACTGGAACCGCGATGACGCCTCTTGCTGACAGTTATGGAATCCCGAGAGAGAAATCAGCGTTTATGATCCGTGCATCAGCCGTAGCGCCTGCCACATTATGGCCTCTCGGAGCATGGACTGTATTTGTGGCAGTGCTTCTTGAGACTTCCGGCTTTGCGGAATCAGGAAAAGGCGTTGCGGAATACATGAAGTGCGTACCGTTCATGTTTTTCCCGATTATTGTTCTGGTCATCGGCATGCTGGTAGCGTTAGGAGTAATACCGGATTACGGAAAGATGAAGGCAGCAGTACAGAGAGTGAAGGACGGAGGCTCCGTGGAGCCGTCTGCAAGCGGCAAAGAGATGGGCGATGATGCAGATGTTGGTTCTGACGATATTACAGAGGGGATGCCTCACAGAATGGTGAATTTCTTTATTCCCGTTATTGTGCTCGTTGGCGGCGCATGGCTGGCAGGTTTAGATATTATGGTCGGGATTATCGCTTCCTTGGTGGTTACTTTCTTCTTGTTTGTATTTCAGGGCTTGTGTACGCCGAGACAGTTTATCAATGATATTCTGATTGAGGGATTTAAAGATATGATGATGCTGACGATGCTGTTCGGAGTATCTCTGGTATTGGTTAACCAATTGGATGCGATGGGATTTGCGCCGTATATTGTAGGGATCACATCACACATACTTTCGCCGAAGATCCTTCCGTTCGTTGTGTTCGTGGTATTTGCATGCACGGAGTTCTTAGTTAGCTTTAACTGGTCGCTGTATATGATGGCGCTGCCGATCATTATTCCGCTTGCAGCAGCTACCGGAGCGAATCCGTATCTTACGATCGCAGCTTTGATCTGTGCAGGTATCTGGGGAAGTCAGGGATGTCTTTACTCTGACGGCGCGCTGGTGGCGGCTGCGGCGACAAAGACCGATGCATATGAAGCTTCGACTGCTTCTGTACAGTATATGGTAATCGCTGTAGTCTTATCGGCCGCGGCATTCTTGGCGGCAGGATTTATTGTATAGATTGGAGTGATAATATGAAGATTGCAGCAATTGGCGATAATTGTGTGGATGTTTATCCAAAGCTTGACAGATATTACTGCACGGGTAATTCTGTTGATTTCGCGGTCCATATGAAACGGCTTGGGGCAGAAGTTTCGCTGATCAGCACTACGGGAAATGATGAGTATGGCCGGCGAATGATCGCGGAACTTAATCAGGAAGAGATAGATATCACGCACCTGAAAGTCGGAGAAGGAGAAACGGCAATTTCCTATATGGATCTCGTGGACAGGGAAAGAACCTATGGGGATTACATCGAAGGCGTGATGGAAAATGTGAAATTTTCTGAAGAAGATATAGAGTTTGCGGCATCCCATGATCTTGTCCATACTGCTTTTTGGGGAAATGCACATATGCACCTTCCAGAGCTAAAGAAAAAGGGTGCGAAAATATGTTTTGACTATGCGACAGAAGTGGAAGATCCGTTGGTGGATGAGACGGTCCCTTATGTAGATTATGCGTTTTTCTCGTTTGAGGACTGTAATCTGAAAGTGAAAGATTTTTTGAAGAAAATAGTTGGAAAAGGAAGCAGGGTCGCGGTTGCAACTTTCGGAGAAGGCGGCAGCATGGCATATGACGGCAAAGAATATTATCAGTGCGGGATCTGTCCGGCGACAGTAGTGAATACGGTCGGCGCGGGAGATTCCTACATGGCAGGTTTCATGTATGGGATCATGAGCGGAAAGGAGATTCCTGAGTGCCAGAAGATCGGCGCAAAAATTGCGGCCGGGGTAGTAGGCTTCTTTGAACCGTGGGAGAAGGGTAGTGAACAGGATGGTAATTGATATGCATGTCCATCCGGCTTTCATAAAAGAGATTGGGTATTCCAAGGAAAAGCTTGAGAAGAACAGACAGGTTCTTGGACTTTACAAGACAGAGGAATTTGGTTTGGAACAGTGGAGGCGGGATTGTCAGGTGTCGGAACTTGACAGGCTGTGTATCCTACCTCTAGCCCTCCCTGAGAAAGCCGGAGGAGATACCGTAACAAATGAACAGACGGCAGAACTGGTAAAAAAATGCCCGGATATGCTGACAGGCTTTGCAAGCGTCAATCCGTCAGAGAAAAATGCGGCGGATGTTCTGGAATATGCATTTACGGAGCTTGGCCTAAAGGGGTTAAAGCTTCATCCGTCAAAACAGCAGTTCTTTCCGGGAGATCGTTTTATGGAACCCATATACCAGATTTGTGAAAGGTATGAGAAACCGATCATCTTTCACTGCGGTGTGTCGATGGAGCCGGGAACGCTGGTGAAATATTCGCATCCGCTGGTATTTGAAGAGACGGCATACAGGCATCCAAAGCTTAAGATGTGCCTCGCACATTTTGGATGGCCATGGGTAAAAGAGGTCTGTATGCTGATGTTAAAGTATCGGAATATCTATACGGATACGGCTTTGTTGTATTTTGATAATCCAAGGGAATTCTATCATCAATGCATGGAGGTAGATATCGGCCCGCGCTGGATTGACAGGAGCCTAAGGCATCAGGTGATGTTCGGCTCTGACGATCCGAGACTTGAGCAAAGGCGCATGATACAGGCAATCCGTCAGATGGACATGCGTGATTCCACGAAGGAGCTGATACTTGGGAAAAATGCAGTGGAATTTATGGGAGGGATTTAGATGGTAGTGATAAAGAAGCTGGAATTTTTTACGGCAAAGTACAACGAGATGATCCCCATAAAGAAAGAGGTTGCGCAAATTGTAGAGGATTCACCGGTAAAACAGGGCATCGTATCTGTGATTACCAATCATACGACCACGGGAATCATGGTAAATGAAAATCTGGAATGTCTGGAGGACGATATCCTTACGCAGCTTGGAAAATGTTTTCCAGAGGATGGAGATTATTATCATGCAAGGTTTCTGGATGATTACGGCGCTATGGCAGGGAACCCTACCGGGCATCTGAAAGCGATGGTATCCGGCAATCACTGTGTCATGTCTGTCGAAGATGGGAAGCTTGTGAGCGGAAGCGCACAAGAAATATATCTTGCAGAATTTGACGGTCCGCAGGAGCGGACGGTGTCGGTCATCGTCATGGGCGAGTAAGAGAAAGGGTGTGTAATTATGGATTTTGAAAATCAGATTTGTATCAATAATATGACATACCGCAGATATAGTTTTGATTATTTTTTGGAATCAGTGACGCGGCTTGGAATAAAGAATATTGAATTATCGTGCTGTCATCCTCACTATACGGTTTACGAAGGTGATGAGATTGATGTAAATAGTCTGGCAAAGAAGATTAAAAACGCGGGAATACGGGTTCTGGCAATTGAGCCGGAGCAGAATTTTCTGCCGGTTAATATCGCTTCGCACAATGAATATCTGCGCAAAGAAAGCGTAAGACAGCTTCAGTTCTACATAGAAAATGCCGCCGCCTTTGACTGTAATCAGGTCATTGTGTATCCGGGAAAAGGAATTATGGATTACCCGATGGAAGAGGCAAGGAAATATTGCTGTGAATCGCTGCACGAACTGGAACGCATTGCCGAAAAGTGCAGAGTATCGCTGCTTTTGCAGAATGTATCGCACTGTATATCGGGACTTACCCCGGACAGCGCCGCGGTGGCAGGCATTATAAATGAAGTGGGAGGAAAAAATCTTGGTCTCAGCGTAAATACTTGTGCGGTATGCGCAGGGGGCGAGACGCTTAACGACTATTTTGTACGATTTGGTGAGAGAATTAAGATGGTTCAGATTTCTGACAGCGATGATGAAGATGAACAGCTTGTATTGGGCGAGGGAAATCAGGACATAAGACGGCATATAGATACGCTTTCTAAACAGAAGTATGAAGGTCCGATAGCACTTGAAATTACGATGGAAGAATACGCAGACGGTGCAGAGGAATTTTATGCAGAGTCTATCAGAGCGTTAGAGGAAATACGAAAAGGAGGAGCGGGACATGAATAAGCTGGCATTTGAACAGTTCGGAATTATGAGCGTGAATTATCAGCAGTACAGTCTGGAATATTGTCTGGATTCGATTGCGAAAAACGGCTTCAAATATGTGGACTTCTGGGGCGGCGCTCCGCATTACTGCACATTTGATACGCCTGTCTCTGAACGGCAGAAACGGGTTCTGGATATTCGGAAAATGTTAGACGAGCGGGATCTTAAAATGTCTGTATTCACAGCAGAGCAGATCTGCCTGTACCCTATTAATGTGGCTTCTTCGAATCCGTACGTAAGAAAGAAAAGTCTTGAGATCGTAAAGAATTATATAGAAGATACAAAGGAGTTTGGAGCGGATTACTATTTCGCCCAGATGGGATACGGCCTGTTTGATGAAGACTGGAATGAGGCGTATAAACGTTCGGTGGAAGCGCTCAAGGAGATGGCGGAATATGCGCAGAAGATCGGAGTAAAGATGGTGATGGAGCAGCTTCAGAGATATGAGTCTAATCTGTGTTATGATACGCAGACGCTTAGTAATCTGATCAAAGCGGTGGATTCTCCTTACCTGACGGCCTGTGTGGACTGTGTCGCCGCCGCGGTGGGAGGAGAAACGGTGGAAGATTATTATGAAACGTTCGGTGAGATCAACCATGCGCATCTTGCGGATGGAGCGCCTGCGGGGCATATGGTTCCGGGAGAAGGTGAAAATCCGATAGAATCCTATCTTCAGACGTTTGCGGATCACGGTTATAAAGGCTCTGTTACGATGGAAATTAACAACCAGATTTATTTTGATGATCCGGACGAGGCGACCAAGAATACTGCAAAATGGCTGAAAAATTGTCCGGTTGTCGAAGGATAGATGGATGGCGGGTTGGGCAGGGACCAACGGGAGGTGTGATGGGAGCTGCAAAGAAAAAAGGAATGCTGGCGCTGGACTTGGACGGAACGGCAGTGCGCGATGATTATCGTATGGGCGAGGCGACAAAAAGGGCGATTCTGTTTGCCAGAGAGGCGGGATATGTAACAGCATTTGTCACAGGAAGAAGAGATATGGATATGCTGACGCTTGATGAGGACAGCCTTTGCGTTGATTACCTGATATTGAATAACGGAGGTAAAATCGTCTGTTGTGAAACAAAGGAGATATTGTATAATCATCGGATCTGTCAGGAGGATTGTCTGAAGTTGATGGAATACTGTCTGGAGCGGGAGTTGGAGCTTCATGTCTGTGACGGGATCCGATGGTTTGTGAATATGATTACGGACAGTACACGGGAATATGCCCAAGAATTAAATACATGGCCAAAGCTCTACGGCCAGACAGGAGAAGTATTCTGCGGCGAAGGAGTGGAAGGCTTCATGGCGATGCGTGACTGGCGGCAGGTGGGAGATTATATTGAGAAAAATCTTTCGGATGTTACATACATTCTTTCAGAGCCGGATTGTATTGATATTATGGCGGCGGGGATATCCAAATGGGACGGCATAAAGAAACTTGCCGCGATCGAGCAGTTAACAGAGGACGGCATTATCGCTGTTGGAAATTTTTATAATGATGTGGACATGCTAAGGCATGCCGCCATAGGAGTGGCAGCAGCCAACTCGCCGGAAGAAGTCAAAGCGCAGGCGGACTATGTAACAGACAGGACAAATAATCAGGACTGTGTAGCGGAGGTAGTAGAGAAGTTTTTACGCATTCCCGTTTTGGCGGGAGAAGGCAGTGAGAGCGGACGAGACAAGAATTGACAGGAATTGATAGGAATTGATAATGGAGGAAAGAGGCTTTTCCTGATAGTAAAAATGAATGAAGGGAAGTAAATATATGGGATGGTTAAAAGAAATGTTCGGTACGGATAAACCGATTATCGCATTGCTGCATTTGAATGCATTTCCGGGGGATCCGTTATTTAAAAAGGGAGATTCCATGAAAAAGACGGTGGAGGATGCGAGGAGAGATTTGAAAGCGCTTCAGGACGGGGGCGTGGACGGCGTGCTTTTTTCTAATGAGTTCAGCCTTCCCTATCAGCAGAAGATTGATTATATCGGGCCGGCTGCTATGGCAAGAGTGATCGGGGAATTGATGGATGATATTAAGGTGCCGTTTGGAATTGACTGTGAGGCGGATCCGATGGCGGCGATTGATCTGGCGGCCGCTGTGGATGCGGACTTTATCCGGGGGCTGTTTACCGGAGTTTACGCAGGGGATGATGGAATCACGATGCCGGATATCGCGGCGATACTTCGCAGAAAGAAGGCTTTAGGGCTGGATGATTTAAAAATGCTTTATTTTATTAATAATGAATCGGACGAGTATGTAGTTGAGAGAAGGCTTGTGGATATCGCGAATTCTACAATATTTGACTGCCATCCGGATGCATTCCTCATTATGGGACAGTACGCGGGACAGGATGCGGATTCAGGCTCTATCACAGAGCTTCGGGAGGCAATTGATGTGCCGGTGCTTTGCGGGACAGGCTGCAATGCGGGAAATATTAAAGAAAAACTGGGTATTTCTGACGGAGCGACAGTCGGTACAACTTTTAAGAAGGATGGAAAGTTTGAGAATCATATAGAATATGAGCGTGTGAAAGAGCTGATGGATCAGGTGCGGGAATACCGCGAAAGTCACGAAAAGCTGGAAATATAAGGGAGATGATCTGGTGAAAAAATATTATATGGGAATTGATATCGGAACAAATGAGAGTAAAGGAGTTCTGATAGATGAGACTTGTAAGATTATAGAGACAGCCACGGCATCGCACGAGGTAGAGAATCCAAAACCGAATTATTTTGAACACGACGCTGAAAAAGTCTGGTGGGGCGATTTCTGTAAGATATCCAATCAGTTGATCAGGGAGTCGGGCATTGCGCCGGAACTGATACAGGGGGTGGGCGCAAGCGCCCTGAGCGCGGACGTCGTGCCGGTGGATGAAAACTGCAGGCCGCTTCGGAAGGCGATTTTATACGGAATTGACGCAAGGGCTGAAAAGGAGATAGAATATCTTCAGGAGTATTACGGAGAAGAGCGGCTTGAAAAGCTTTTTAATGATCCGCTATGTTCTTCTGACTGTATGCCGAAGATTTTGTGGATTAAAAATAATGAACCGGAGATTCACGAAAAAGCGTATAAGTTTCTAACGGCCTCTTCTTATCTTACCGCAAAGCTGACCGGAGTGTATGTCATAGACCGGTATCTTGCTATCTCATCTTTTGCTCCTTGTTATCGAAATGATCTGGCAATTGATAGGGAGCTTACGGAAGAACTATACTGCAGGGCCGATCAATTAGCGGAGGGAAGAGAGACCGCGGAGACAGTAGGTTATGTGACAGAAAGCGCGGCAAAAGAGACCGGACTTAAGGCAGGAACGCCTGTTGTGACCGGAACCGACGATTCCGGTGCGGAAGCAATCAGCACGGGAGTGCTAAAACCGGGAAATCTGATGGTGCAGCTTGGATCTACCTGTTATCTTATGTATTGTTCAGATAAAATGTTAGATGACGGCCGTATCTGGGCGGGAGATTATCTGATTCCGGGTACGTTCTGTATCGACGGAGGGACGAATGCGGCGGGCGCGCTGACTAAGTGGATTCGTGACACCATGTATACAGAGGTTGTGAAAGAGCAGGAGAGCGGCGGTAAAAACGCATTTGGGGTGATGGCGGAGCTTTCTTCACATATACCCGCCGGAAGCGGCGGACTTGTAGTCCTTCCGTATTTTGCCGGGGAGCGGACGCCGATCAATGATGCGAATGCCAAAGGAGTATTCTTCGGCCTGCAGCTTCACCATACCAGAGAGCATATGTACCGTGCCGCGCTTGAGGGGGTTGCATATTCTATTGCACAGCATATCGATATTCTCGAAGAAAACGGTCTTGTGATCGACAGCTTTTTGTGCGTCGGAGGAGGTACAAAGAATAAAGAGTGGCTTCAGATTATCGCGGATGTTACCGGACATACGGTAAAAACAGCGAAAGTGACCATAGGCGCCGCCTACGGAGATGCGATGATAGCGGCAGTCGGAACCGGAGGTTTTGAAGGATATGATGAACTGGAGCAGTATATCGAGCCGGGAATCAGACTTGAGCCGAGAGAAGAGAATCAAAAGATATACGGGCCGTTGAAAAAGATCTATCATGAACTGTATCAGAAAACGAAAGATTTGATGCATCAATTGTAGTTTTATATTGATTTTTGCAGGATCCAGAATGTAAAAAATCAGACATGGCAAATCATTCTGCCGTAAAATAAGCATATCCGCCAGAGCTTTGCACTTACCAGCGTATGCGCTCTCAGGGGATATGCTTATTATTGTTATATGGCATTTAAAATTTCAGGCTTTCTCAATTTACATGACAATCCACCTTGTTGATATTGCCTCAATATACCTTTCCTGTTTTACTGCATGTAATGCTGACGGAACGTTTTATAGTTTTGGTAGTAGGAACATTTGTATATCTTTTTGCAACGACTGAGGCAGTTGCGGTTGCGCCAGATTTACTTGAAGATTTATTGCTTAATTTCCAAAGTTTACTGGGGCAGGTAGTAGAAATTGTGGAGGACGTACATTTGGAGGAAGAACCATTATAGGAAAAATTACCGTTTACAGTTACGGACCAGTAAATTTCCCCGGAACTGCCTTTATGAACGCTGGTTTTTTTGCCGCTTTTGGTAGATGTAGCGGCGAACAAATTGATGGAAGAGACAGTCTCAATTGTAGTTTCGATATAACTTCCGTCATCCAGAACTTCCATAGTGGTGGAGTTATTAGTGTAATCGGAAGCAAGAACAGTAGGGCTATAACAGATACTTAGAATTAAACATAGAAATAAATAACGTAATCGTTTCGTAATGAATCTCTCCTTTTTATTTGTATTCAATGTACTCAACCGTTTCAGCGGGAATAATGGTGGTATTTTGTACAGCTAACATTATTTGATGAAAGATATATGCTTTGTAGCATAGAAATATGAACAGCAGACTGAGTAATATAACTGCGAAAGTACGGCAAAGCCCTTTGAAATTCACTCTTTTTAGCAGGTAGTCATCGTCCACGGTGTCATAATATTCAGCAGCAACTTCTGCAGGAGTACCAAATTGTTCTACTAGATCATCATAAGTACAATGTTCATGTTCTGATTGATATTCTTGAATATGGCATTTTAACCGTTCTAAATATTCTCGTTCACATTTCCCATATATCGGGAATAATCGTCTGCAGTCTTTTAAATATTTTTTCATAACAGATTCCTTCATAATAAACAACAGTAATGTAATACAAAGTTGCTAAAGGTTCAGGTAACTCAGACCTATTGTTATTATGGTCCTAAATCTTCAACTATTATTTCTTCGTAAAGAGTACTGGCTTCTTTTTCCATCAGGTACTCTTGATAGAGGGCATAGGATTTATAACCTAAAAACAGAAGAACAGCGCTGACAACGATTAACATAAAAAGCCGGGCATATCTTACAAAGTTTATTTTTTTTATTAAACTATTGTTGTCTGTGCTTCTATAATAGCTGCCGACAATTTCAGTAGGGGATCCGAATTCTGTTACCAGATCGTCATAAGTGCAGTTATCGTGTTCTGACAGATATTCCTGGATGTGGCATTCTAAATGTTTTATATACTGACGTTCGTGCCTGCCATAAACTGGAAACAAACATTTACAGTTCTTTTCATATTTTTTCATATTTTTTCTCCCGCTATTATCGAACAAGCATCTACTTTTTCTCCTGATAGATATCTCCTGTTTTTGAATAAAGCAGGAAAGAGATAACATCAAGAAACTGTTCGTAATTCGTAAGAAGCTGTTCTAAATAATTAATGCCTTTTTCTTCCAGATGATAGTATACCCGTGACTGCCTCTGGGTGATTTTTTGCTCATAAAAGCTGATATAACCCTGATCAGACAGACGATAAAGAATTGGATATATAGAACCTTCTAACAATGTGTAGATACCAGTGCTGCGTTTCTTGAGTTCCTGTGTCATCTGATAGCCGTACATATCAGATTCTGACAGCAATTTTAAAAGCATCATTTCAATTGTTGCTTTTTTTAAACCGGTTATTAATGGCAATTTTAATGAATTCATTCGAGGGTTTTCTCCTTCTTAAATATAATTATAGCACGTTGAGTTGTAAAAACAATACATAGAAATAAAATATAGTATTGACAAAGTATAAATGTAAAACTATAATAATGATTAACAAAGTAATATGTAAAAGAAAAGACAAGAAGAAAGGAGAGGCGGAAGGTAGAAGAAACGGTTTCGGCTACAATTTCTGGAACGATTAGTGGAACCTATCCATCAGCGGCAAAGGCTGGTATTCGCAAAAAAGCTGGACTTAATAGTAGCCTGAAAAAAACAGTTAAGAAAACAATATCTGTTACAGGTCCACCGTCAAGTTCCAAATATTCTAGTAGAGATTATTATTATAAGCAGGGGCGGCATACTTATAGATTTAAAGTGGTCAGAGAGCATAGAAGTAACTGGGACGGAGTGTTGTGGAAAAAAACATATTATGCTAATGTAGGAATACCTGCAATAAAAAATTATTCTGTAGATGTGAAATAGATTGTATGAAACAATAATTGTAGACATTATTGAAAAAGAGGTGCTAGAAGATATGAGATTTGAAGAGGTGATATACAGGGTGATTATGATAGTTTTATTGGTGATAATAATTTTATCGGCGATATGTTTCTTTAACCCTCTTTTGATGAGCGGTTATGAAGGAGTTATAGAAAATGATGGAATAATTCTTGCATCTATGTATGGCATCAGCGTACTTGGTTTTGCGATGCTTTATTTAAAGAAAAAATAGAAATGACAATAATAAAAGGTAGATATGAAAGTGTTTCCGGGATTACAGGAAGCACTTTTTGCCGTATGCCGGATTATATGATATTGAGAAAATCTTTAACCCTATAGCATGGCTGAAGAGTAAACGGTAGATTACCGTTTACGCTGAAGACGCTTGAGTTTCCGCAAATTGTATTAGTAAAAGTTAAAATTTTTCGTTTTAAAGAGTAAGTATTTGATGTAAAATAAGCCA
>CAMNTQ010000049.1 GCA_946558695.1 uncultured Lachnospiraceae bacterium | reverse complement strand
TACGGAGATATAAGAGTCCCGTTTAAAGTTTTGTAGGTTCAAAATTACAGAAGTTGTCGAACATCTCAGGTGATTCGCTGGAATTATTATAACCCATTTCCGTAAATTTTACAACTATAAAAAAATGAATCTTAAAATTACTACTTTGTGAAGTTTCTAACAAATTTGAAAAATTTTGGAGGATTGTTATTGATTTTATTGTATGATTATGTATAATTGAAAGAGAAAACACAGTATGTCTGTTTTGCAGGAGAATATCGCAGACCTTGCATACACAGGCAAATATTGAAGGAAGAAAGGATATTTAAAAATGGCAGAAATTAATTTAAGCAAGTATGGCATTACCGGAACTACAGAGATTGTTCACAATCCTTCTTTTGAGATGTTATTTGAAGAAGAAACAAGGCCTGAACTGGAAGGTTACGAAAAAGGTCAGGTAAGTGAACTCGGTGCAGTCAATGTAATGACTGGTATCTACACAGGCCGTTCTCCTAAGGACAAATTCATCGTAATGGATGAGAATTCAAAAGACACCGTATGGTGGACTTCTGATGAGTATAAGAACGATAACCATCCGCTTTCCGAAGAATCATGGGCTGTTGTAAAGGATCTTGCACTGAAAGAGCTTTCCGGGAAGAGACTCTTTGTAGTAGATGCATTCTGCGGCACTAACGCCGATACCCGTATGGCGATTCGTTTTATCATGGAAGTTGCATGGCAGGCTCACTTTGTTAAGAATATGTTCATTCAGCCTACAGATGAAGAACTTGCGAACTTTGAGCCTGATTTCGTTGTTTACAACGCTTCCAAAGCAAAAGTAGAGAATTACAAAGAGTTGGGCCTGAACTCAGAGACAGCGGCAGTATTCAACATCACAAGCCGCGAGCAGGTTATCCTCAATACATGGTACGGCGGAGAGATGAAGAAAGGTATGTTCTCCATGATGAATTACTACCTGCCGCTTAAGGGCATCGCTTCTATGCACTGCTCTGCCAACACAGATATGGATGGAAAGAATACAGCTATCTTCTTCGGTCTTTCCGGTACAGGTAAGACGACACTTTCCACAGATCCGAAGCGTCTCCTTATCGGCGATGATGAGCATGGCTGGGATGACAACGGTGTCTTCAACTTTGAAGGCGGCTGCTATGCTAAAGTTATCAACCTTGATAAAGAGTCTGAGCCGGATATCTACAATGCAATCAAGCGCAACGCTCTTCTTGAGAATGTAACGCTGGATGTTGACGGTAAGATCGATTTTAATGATAAGAGCGTAACTGAGAATACGCGTGTATCTTATCCGATCGATCATATTGAAAAGATTGTCCGTCCGGTATCCGCCGCACCGGCAGCCAAGGAGGTAATCTTCTTATCTGCAGATGCTTTCGGAGTGCTTCCGCCGGTATCTATCCTGACTCCGGAACAGACACAGTACTATTTCCTGTCAGGATTCACAGCTAAGCTTGCTGGTACGGAGCGCGGCATTACAGAGCCGACTCCTACATTCTCCGCTTGTTTCGGTCAGGCGTTCTTAGAGCTGCACCCGACAAAATACGGTGAAGAACTTGTTAAGAGAATGGAAGCTAATGGCGCCAAGGCTTATCTGGTTAACACCGGATGGAACGGAACCGGAAAACGTATCACGATCAAAGACACCCGCGGTATCATCGATGCAATCCTGAACGGCGATATCCTGAATGCTCCGACAAAGAAGATTCCATACTTCAACTTTGAAGTTCCGACAGAGCTTCCGGGCGTAGACTCTGGTATTCTTGATCCGCGCGACACATACGCAGATGCTGCTGAGTGGGAGACAAAAGCGAAAGACCTTGCTCAGAGATTCGTTAAGAACTTTACAAAATACGAAGGCAATGAAGCAGGAAAAGCTTTAGTTTCAGCTGGTCCTCAGCTCTAAAATTCATAACAGGACTCTGTTGCAAGACGAAAAAGTTGTTACAGATACAAAAAGCTCCGGGCGAATGTAAGTCAAACTTACTCCGCCCGGAGTTTTTGTGATAGTTCACGGACTCTTCATCTAGATTCACTTAACTCTATATGCCAAAATACTTCTTGTTGATCTTTTTTATACGCAGGCAGAAGAAAACTAATGCCGCAAACACAAAGACTATCGCCGCAGCCAACACCCCTGATACGCCATGAACATAGGTATTATAAAGGTCGACCGCCCCGTAAATCAGAACAATGATTCCGAGAACAAGGGCTGGTATCCGCGCCTCTTCGCAATATCCCTGCAAATCCTTACACTTATTCATATTCGTATCTTTAGGCAGAAACAGCGACTGCATAATCTCTCCCTTAAACTTAAGCATGTAATATCCATATAGACAGTAAATCCCGCAACCAACTCCAAATATGCCAAATATTCCATCCAGTCCTGACATATCTTTTCACCTCATTATAAGCTCAATATGTTTTTCACAGTTTCTTTCATCTTATCCACATCACATTCCGTTCTATGGATAACCTCGGCATCAAGAATATCTTTGATTGCCTGCGGCATCTGTGTCCCAGAAACATCACGCAGCGTCTCCAGAAGTGCAAATTCGTCCGTATCTACATATTTTTTATCAATTGCAGTCATGACGCTCTTTACGAATTTGTACGGGCTGGCCGTTGACGCTACAATACATTTTTTATCACCCCTGTACACTTTATTGCACACATAGGATGCAACTGCTGTATGTGTATCCATCACATAGCCTGTTTTTTCATAGACTCTCTTGATCTCATCCGCTGTCTGCTCCTCTGTTGCATAACCGCCAATGATATCGGAAAGCTTCTCCCGCATATGATCAGAAATCTCGTATTTTCCATTCTGCTTCAATGCTTCCATTAACGCCTTCGTCTTTTCAGAGTCTTCTCCTGCGATCAGGTAGATTAGTCTTTCAAGATTACTGGATATAAGAATATCCATAGATGGGGAACTTGTCAGTACAAATCTTCTGTTTTTATCATAAACACCCGTCTGCAGAAAATCAAAAAGCACTTTATTTTCATTGGATGCACATACCAGTTTATTGATGGGAAGTCCCATCCTTTTTGCGTAATATGCCGCGAGGATATTGCCGAAATTTCCGGTCGGCACAACTATGTCTACCTTCTCGCCCTCTTCAATTTCATCATTTTCCAAGAGCTTCGCATAAGCATATACATAATAAGCTACCTGCGGAATCAGACGTCCAATATTGATGGAATTGGCAGATGAAAACTGATATCCTTTCTCATTCAGCTCTTTTGCCAGCTCCTTATCTTCAAACATGGCCTTCACACCGCTCTGGGCATGATCGAAATTCCCATGGATGGCAACCACATCTACATTCTTCCCTTTTTGCGTTGTCATCTGAAGCTGCTGAACCTTACTGACTCCGTCTTTCGGGTAGAATACGATGATTCTCGTACCTTCCACGTCTGCGAATCCAGCCATCGCTGCTTTTCCCGTATCTCCAGAAGTGGCAGTAAGAATTACAATCTCATGATCCGCCTGATTCTTCTTTGCGGCAGCCGTTAGCAGATGCGGCAGGATAGAAAGCGCCATATCCTTAAATGCAATGGTTGCGCCATGGAAAAGCTCTAAATAGTAAGTGTTATCTACTTTTACAAGCGGCGCAATACTTTCTGTATCAAATTTAACATCATAGGCTTTCGCGATACATTCCTTTAGTTCTTCCTCCGTAAAATCCGTCAGGAATTGCTTCATCACGGCATATGCCGTCTCTTGGTAATTCATTTTTTTAAGCTCACCAAGAGACACCGAAAGCGCCGGGATCTGCTCCGGCACAAACAACCCTCCGTCCGGAGCAAGTCCGGCAAGAATCGCCTCCGAAGCCGTTACATACACGTTAGAATCTCGTGTGCTTTTATAGTATAAATCCATAATTTCACCTTTCTTTTACTTTTTGCTATTTGTGTACTTTACAAGACCGCCTGCCGCAATC
Organism: uncultured Lachnospiraceae bacterium; assembly: GCA_946558695.1. GTDB lineage: Bacteria > Bacillota > Clostridia > Lachnospirales > Lachnospiraceae > MD308. The sequence goes on along the minus strand of CAMNTQ010000049.1, from coordinate 16,356 downwards.
AGCTTCTGCATAAATTCCGGGAACGGCTGCCCCTGAAACTCAGTACCTTTTGTCTTATTATAGATTTTACCACTGTCAAAATCAACTTCTACTTCGTCACCCGCTTCAATTCCTCTTGCCGCTTCCGGACATTCAATGATCGGAAGTCCGATATTAATCGCATTTCTATAGAAGATTCTCGCAAATGTCTCAGCAATAACGCAGCTCACTCCCGCTGTTTTAAGACACAGCGGAGCATGTTCCCTTGAAGAACCGCAGCCGAAATTCTTATTCGCTACGATCAGATCCCCCGGCTGTACCTTTTTAACAAAATCAGGATCAATATCCACCATCGCATGGCTGGCAAGCTCCTGCGCATCAAAAGAATTCAGGTACCTTGCCGGAATAATAACATCTGTATCTACATTATCTCCATATTTGAATACATGTCCTAACGCCTTCATTATTTGTCACCTACTTTCTCAGGATTTGCAATGCATCCGGCGATCGCACTTGCCGCCGCTACTTCCGGCGAAGCAAGGTATATCAGTGACTCCACGTGTCCCATTCTGCCTACAAAGTTACGGTTCGTCGTGGATACACATTTCTCACCTGCCGCCATAACGCCCATATGACCTCCCATACACGGTCCGCAGCTCGGAGTATTCACTGCACAGCCTGCATCTATAAAAATATCAACCAACCCCTCTGCAATACATTGCTTGTAAATTTTTTGTGTCGCAGGAACAACCATAACACGCACATCCGGATGTACCGTATGCCCTTTCAGGATTGCGGCTGCTTTTCTCATATCCGTGATTCTTCCATTGGTACAGGATCCGATCACTACCTGATCGATCTTAATCGGTTCCATCGCCTCAATCTCATCAATCGTCTTTGCATTGCCCGGAAGATGCGGGAAAGCAACTGTCGGGCGCACTTCACTCAGATCAATCTCCACAATCTCGTCATACTGCGCATCATCGTCTGCGCTGTATATGCTATATTCTTTCTTCGTATGCTCACGAAGATATTCTTCCGTCAGCGCATCCACCGGAAAGATTCCGTTTTTCGCTCCGGCTTCGATCGCCATATTCGCCATCGTAAATCGGTCGTCCATCGTAAGATTCGCAATACCGTCCCCCGCAAATTCCATAGATTTATAAAGTGCTCCGTCCACACCGATCTTTCCGATAATATGGATAATGATATCTTTACCGGTTACATATGGACCCGGTTTTCCTGTAAGTACGAATCTTATCGCGCTCGGAACCTTGAACCACAATTCACCTGTCGCCATACCTGTAGCGATATCCGTAGTTCCCACGCCTGTTGAAAACGCTCCCAATGCTCCATATGTACAAGTATGTGAATCTGCTCCTATTATACATTCCCCGGCTGCCACAACCCCTGCTTCCGGAAGGATTGCATGCTCTACACCAGACTTCCCCTGTTCAAAATACCATGACAACCCCTGCTCTTTTGCGAATTCACGGATTGCCTTAGAGTTTTCTGCGGATTTAATATCTTTATTCGGAGTAAAATGATCCGGCACAAACACAACCTTATCCCGATCAAATACTTTATCTGACATCTGCTTTACAATGGGCAGCGCCATAGGTCCGGTGATATCATTCGCCATAACTACATCTAACTTTGCCTCTATCAACTGACCTGCTGTCACGCTTTCCAGCCCCGCATGTGCCGCCAGAATTTTCTGCGTCATTGTCATTCCCATTACGACAACCTCCTTACTCATCTTAATCTCTACGTGCTATTCTAACACAAGTAAATATTGAGACGCAAGAAATAATCATCAATATCACAAGATGTATCAAGGAATTGCCATCTCCGGTCTTGATAAGCTCCAACTTTCTTTTCGGTTTGGAGGGTGTATCCTTTGGTGCTGTCCTTTGAGATTTTTTCTCTGCAGAAACCGTCTGCCCTTCATCTGCTATATCCTTATGCACTGCTACCTTTTCCGGTTTCTCCGGCTCTGTAACATCATATAACTCCTCAAAAGTCACAAGATCCAGACCGCCCAAAGCTGAAGCATCAAATGTAAACTCAAGCTGCACCTCCTTATCCTTGCTATCCGCCGTAAAGAAGAGATCGCTTTTCACACGTTTTCCGTCAGCCTTAAGTTCTGCGTTCTCAGATTTTACCATCTCCCAGCCGGATAATTGATACTTCCTGCCGACCTCCAAGCCTTCTATAACAACCGTATCTGCAATCGTCACTTTACCGTCTGCCTTCACGGACTTGCTCCCGTCCGCCTTATTTACAGCAGTCGTGTGTATCCGTATATCCTGTTCCTCTACAAATACAGTCTGTTCTTCATTCTCGATATCTTTATGCTCCGCCACCAGTTCCGGCTCCTCCGGCTCTGTGATATCATACAGTTCCTCAAAAATCACAAGATCTGAACCGCCCAGAGCGGATGCATCAAATGCAAACTCTATCTGCACTTCTTTATCTGCTGTATCCGCTGTGAATTCAACCGCGTTCTCTACGCGTTTTCCGTCAACCTTAAGCTCTGCATTCTCAGATTTTACCATCTCCCAGCCGAACAATCTGTATTCCTTGCCGACTTCCAGACCTGTAATCGCAACCTCATCCACGATCGTCACTTTACCGTCTGCTTTCACAGCTTTGCTTCTATCAGCTTTGTTCGCGGCAGTCGTGTGAATATATATATCTTCCGGTTCCTCCGGCTCCTCCGGCTCTTCCGGCTCCTGCGGCTCTTCTGGTTCCTCCGGCTCTTCCGGAATATCCGGCGCTTCATTTGTGACAGTTCCAAGCTTCACCACTCTTTTATCAGCAGACACCTTTATCTCAAATGCCGGAACCAGTTCATGCTCCTCATTTGCCTCACAGCGCAATTCTTCAATAAGATAAGTATCATAAGGCAAAGCGCCCAGCCTGTCATCAACTTCTACATTTTCACCGGCTTCGTCCAGCCCAAACCAGATTCCAGCAGACGAATCATATTCTTCATCCTCCGTATGATCATCATTGGCATTGGTATTGCTGCTGTGCTCATTCACAGAATTCTCTGTGGAAAAGTAACCATTGTCGTCAGTCACCGCAACATGGCTTTCGTCTGTTGTCATACTGGTAATGCTAAATGGAATGTTAGCCATGCGCCTGTGGGTTTTCCCTTCAATTTTTACAAACTCCAGATCCCCGCGTTTTACTTGATTGAATATGGAACTGTCTTTATCCGTAAGAGAAATAACTTCTCCGTCTTTACGGATCTTGAACACTCTCTCAACCACTCCCTGATTCAGATATCCTTCCGGCGCTCTGCTTTCTGATATTTTATAATCGCCGAATGGAAGGCAGTCAGATGTTGTCTGTGCATTTCCCTTTTCATCTGTTATGATCGTCTTTACAATCTCTCCCGCCCCATAAGTCTTACCATCTACGATTACATGGTTTCTGCTCATATTAGTGATGTCGAATGCTGCCCCTTCCAGCGCAGCTCCTCCCTCTGGATACCCATCCTTCGACTGCAAGTCACGCTTTTTTACTTCCACTCCTCCTCGGATAACCTGATTGAATATGGAGTTTTCCGTATTAGTCAGATCCACCGTCTCACCGTCTTTCTGTATCGAAAAACTCCTCTCAGCCACACCCTGATTCAGATATCCTTCCGGCGCTCTGCTTTCTGATATCTTATAGTCGCCGTATGGGAGACAGTCAGACGTTGTCTGTGCATTCCCTTTTTCATCTGTTATGACTGTCTTTACAACCTCTCCTGCCCCATAAGACTTACCATCTACCATTACACTGCCTTTATTCGCATTTATAATCTCAAACACTGCGCCCTTCAGCGTAGCTTCCCCTTCTGGATTATCCTCTTCTGACTGCAGGTCACGCTTTTTAACTTTTACTCCTCCCCGAATCACTTTATCGGACACCGTATATGCATGACCGCCAGTCAGATGTACTCCGTCATTCTGTTTTTTAATCTGCGCAACATAGATTCCTTCCGCCCTGTTGCCGCCGTTTACCGGCTGCAGATAAGAACGTTCCATGCAATAACCGGCCGGGGCTTTTGTTTCCTCGATTGACAGTGTTCCATACGGCAATACAACTTTATTGCCGGCACGGTAAAAATCATCGCCGGATACTTTATATTCATTCCCAAGAGCCGCAACATAATGAACCGAGCCGTCGGCGGATTTTTGTTCTTTTGTCTCAATCACCCATCTGCGTTTTGCTTTTTGAGGAAGATTACTTGCTGTATAAAATCCATTATAATATTTCACTGTAAACTGTGCGCCCGCAAGCGTTGCCCCTCCTTGAGATATGGAGCCTGTATCTTGATCTGTCTTTTCGATCCGAAGCAAAAGCGGTTCATATTCCGGCATATCTTTCACAGATACGGTAGCCGTCTCCCCCGCTTTGACCGCAACCGGATAGGAACGCGTATCGATCTCAAACCCTTTCGGAGCAGTAATCTCCTTCACCCAATATTTGCCCAGCGCCATACTAAGCGTATTCGACTCTCCCTTTTCATCCGTCTTAAGCTCTCCAACCTTTCTGGTACAGCCCTCATCCGAATATACTCCATATAACGCATCTTTTAAGGAATAATAATCGTTCGCCTCACTGATTCCCAAATTCAAAGATACTTTTTTAAGCTTAACGCTTCCTTTCGGATTTGGCTGTATGATCATCTGTTTCCCGGAATCATCCGATTTCCACAGCGTAGAAGCGCCGTCCTCCGCACCGCCGCCTTTATATGCCGCCGCACTTTTATACAGCTCATCTGCCGCTTCGTTCCATGCTTCCGACTCGCTGTTTTGATAATATGACTTTCCAAGCTCGATCAGCCATGCAGCATACTGTGTAATATCACGCGCTTTATTATTGGACCACTCTACGCCGTTTATAACATTCGTATTGGGATACCCATGGTACATCAGATAATCATAACTATGATACGATGAGACCTGATGATACTTTGTTCCGTCTGAGCCCGGCCCGGAAAGATTCTGATTGGCACAGTACGCGACTTTTCCGTCATCATCTTCATAGCCATGGTCATGAAAGATCGAGTCATAAGTCACCGTATAAAAATACTTTTGGTCGGCAGCATATAACTTCCTCAGATCACTGGTAAAAAAGGGTACAAAATCAAATGCCATAGCAAGCACAATCGCTATCGCAGCCGCTCTTCTTATTATTTTTCTGTTCATATACAATCTCCTTTTCTTTTGAACAAAACAATCCGTGGCATCCTGGTGGCAAAATACCTTTTGACACCAACATCCTTAATATGAAATAACAACAAAAATTAAAATAGCAACTCTGACATTCCCCCTTTTTACAAGTATTTCTCGCTTTGGAAATTTGGGATGACTGCTCCCACCTGAGGATCTCCTCATTACTTGAAATGATTTCATGAATCTTTTAGAAAATAGAATTTCTTTAGACGAGTGTAACTATCATAAATATATTTCTTATATTTGTCAATAGCATTTTTATAAAATTAATGCTATTATAGATAATGATTATCAAAAATAACACAAAAGAGGGAAGATAGATGACATTAAAACAAGGAAAGAACAACCAAACTTACCAAGTGCTTTCCATTGATATAGAAGTAAAACTTGAACGCAGGTTAGAAGCGCTTGGCCTGACGCAGGGAACCCACATCACGATTCTCAACAATGACAAAAAGGGATCGCTTACTGCAAAATTCCGCGGGACAAGATTTGCCCTCGGTAAAAGGATTGCGGATCACATTGAAGTAAAGGAGGTTTCCCTGTCATGAAAAATATAATTAACGTCGGATTCATCGGCAATCCAAATTGCGGAAAGACTACTCTGTTTAATGCGTACACCGGCGCCAACCTCAAAGTTGCCAATTGGCCCGGCGTTACGGTTGAAAAAAAAGAAGGACAAACCACTTACGAAGGCGACGTTTACAAACTTATAGATCTTCCGGGTATTTACAGTTTAAGTTCCTACACCATGGAAGAAACCGTATCACGCCAGTGTATTATGAGCGATGAGGTAGATGTCATTGTAGATGTGGCGGATGCCTCCTGTCTTGAACGCAATCTTTATCTTACTCTGCAACTCATTGAACTAGGAAAACCGGTAATACTGGCTCTTAATATGATGGATATCGTAGAAGAACGCGGCATGGAAATCGACCTTCACCGTCTTCCCGAGATGTTGGGTATCCCCGTAATTCCTGTTTCCGCGCGCAAAAAGACAGGTCTGTCCATCCTGATGCATGCAGTGGCACACCATAAAACCAATCTGCATCAAAGTCCGCTGATCCATCATCATCCGGGTATGCAATCGTCGCATATCCACAACCATCACAATGAATACGCCATGGTTTATGAAGATTATATTGAAGACAAGATTGACGGCATCATAAATAAATTAAATGAGAAATATAAAGAACTCCCGAACAAACGCTGGCATGCCATCAAATTCTTGGAAAAGGATACCACTGTTACAGAACACTATCCTCTTGAAATTGATGATATAATAGATAAGAGCTACGAAAAAAACATCATTAACCAGAAATACAATTTTATCGAGGAGATTGTCTCGGAAACTCTTGTAAATAAATCCGAGAAAGCAGCTTCCACTGACAAGATTGACCGTTATCTGACGAGCCGTTTTCTTGGGCTCCCCATTTTTCTTGTAATTATGGCTTTTGTATTCTTTCTGACCTTCACCATAGGAGACTGGCTGAAAGGGTACTTTGAGATTGGTCTTGAGAATTTCTCTGCTTTTGCGGCGGAAGGACTTTCTGCAATCCACACGAATCAGATGCTTTCTTCTCTGGTTCTTGACGGTATTATAGCAGGCGTCGGCGGAATCCTCACATTTTTGCCTAATATCTTTATCCTCTTTCTTGCTTTGGCTATATTAGAGGACAGCGGATATATGGCAAGAGTCGCCTTTGTCATGGATGACATTATGGGGCATCTGGGATTATCAGGACGGGCTTTTCTCCCTCTCCTGTTGGGCTTCGGCTGCACGGTTCCTGCCCTTATGGCATCCCGCGCATTAGAACATCCAAAAGACCGTTTTAAGACAATTATGGTTACGCCATTTATGTCCTGCAGCGCAAGACTTCCTATCTATGTGTTGTTTTCATCTATGTTTTTTGGTAAAAATGCAATGCTCGTATGCTATTCTCTTTATCTGCTGGGGATTATCGTAGCTATCGCCACTGCGTACATACTATCAAAAATAGACGGAACCAAGGCAGAGCACGCGCTGCTGATTGAACTGCCGGAATACAAATCGCCGAACACACATACCATTGCTATCTACGTCTGGGAAAAAGTGAAAGACTATCTGGGCAAAGCCGGGACTGTTATCTTTATCGCTTCTGTCATCATGTGGGTTCTTTTAAATTTTGGTCCTGCAGGATATGTGACAGATATCAGCCAAAGCTTCGGCTCTCTGATCGGAAAAGTAATCGCTCCGCTGTTTAGACCTGCAGGACTTGGTTATTGGCAGATCGTTGTAGCCCTGATTGCCGGAATCGCAGCTAAAGAGGTTGTTGTCTCAAGCTGCAGTGTGTTGTTCGGCATTCAAAACATCACATCTGCTTCTGGCATGGACTCCATGGTTGACACGTTAGGCTCCCTCGGTTTCGGAGCAGCGAATGGTCTTGCGCTGATGGTATTCTGTCTGCTGTATGTTCCCTGTACCGCTTCCATTGCAACGATGCAGCGGGAACTAGGAAGCGCCAAAAAAACTTTTGGAATCATCTTGTATCAGCTTGCAGTCGCGTGGATCATGAGTGTTATCGTATACCACATCGGTCTGCTTTTCTAAACCGCTTTGCATAACAAAAATGTGCAGACACTGACATCGGCTCTCTGTACTCCGTCGTGCCTGCACATTTTTTATTCCTATTGCAGTTTCCTGTGCAAATATTCAAATTCAATCGGATCGATCGGATCAACTGGGTTTTCAACCTCACTCTTAATCCTCCGCTTTCTTCGCTTTAAAAGCGCTCCCCCTTTATTATAAAACCAGAATGAATAAGGAAGTATCTTGCTCGCCTTTCCGATCCTCTCTTTTGTCGTCTTCGTATAAAGCGTCCCGCCTGTCTCAATGGGCACTTTCCTTCGGATCAGCGAGATCAATTCTGTCTCGCATGTAACCGGCTCCGGCAATACCGTATAAGCCTTCCCCACACACTCTAATTTGTGAGAATCGCTTCCGGCTATCCCCGGCTTCCTGTATTTTTGCGCCAGCTTCTCGGCGCCTTCATTGGAACACACCGGTTCGCAGGCATTAAATGTCTCAATAAAGTCAAATCTTTTGATCACCTCAGGAGAATGATAATACCTCTTTGTGTGGGCGAAACTCATATACTTCTCTCCGCATGGATGCGCAGGCCCTAAAATACCGCCGTGACGGTGTACAAAATCTATCAGCACCGCTACCGGCATCCCCCGAAGTTCCAAAAGACGCATCTTCACTCCCTCCGGCATAATACAGAGGATATGCCCCGCATCGCAGGTATCATATTCAATCCCCTTAAGCACGACAAAATCCTCATGGACTTTGCCTTTCATTTTATATTTCCAATATCTGTACCCTTTATAAGTATCATGATCCGTAATAAGCATTCCGTCGAAGCCGTTTTCTTTCAGTTTTGTGATATAATCATCAATGCTGACCTTGCTGTCTATTGAGCCTTCTTTTACATGACAATGCATATCAAACTTCATAATCAGCCCTCCTTCACAGTAATTTTTCAGTTCTATTATTATGCCGCCTTTTACTGAAAATACAATCAACAGTACTTAGTTGTCCAGATCGTCGTCATCATCGTCCAAAAGCATTCTTGCTTTCTCTACTTCCGATTCCATAGCATCTTTTTTCTTTGTCTTTCTTGCATATGTTTTCTCCGTCTTCCCCGATTTTTTGGAAAACATTACAAATTGTACGATCATCCCTATCACGGACAGCGCTCCCGCGATCCCAAGGCCAATAAATAAGCTGTCCGTCAAACCTGCCGCCGCCGCGATACCTGTTCCGGCGGAAAATCCCCCGGTCACAGAAGTGACAATAATCGCTCCCTGCTCCGCAAATACCATTGCCGCAATGCCTAAGACAATTGCCGCTCCCAATGCAGCTATAACATATATTTTCTCGTCAGCGCCGACAAAGGTAAATACTGCTGAAACCGTAAACGTAAATGTCATAAGGAAAATTCCTACTCTATGCAGGAAAAATACCAGTGCTGCCAGTACAACCGCACAGGCAAATATAATAATGACTCTGGTAAATCCTGTAACCCCCGCAATACTGCTGATAACAACTCCCCCCGCGGCACCTATGCAAAAACCCATCAATGCCGATATGACTTTTATCAGCTTCAAACCAAAAAAGCAAAACAACAGACCAATCACAACAGACGCAACCGCCATACCCATACTGACTTCTCCAAGCCTGCCCGCCGCAAATACCGCCGTCGGCCCGTCCGGACTTCCGTTTTTTCCGATAAGCTCTATTATGTTTTGTAAATTATCCATACTACCTTCTCCTTAGTTTCTTAAAATCTCTTCCCCTGATACCATATTATCTCACAATCTGTATAAAGGCAAGCAAAAAAGAAGGCATCAAATATATTCCATATCAAAAACAAAAATAACGGCACAACATTTGCTGTACCGTCATCGCTGCATACGTACTTTTTTCAGATATTAAAATGCTACCGCGCCAGTTTCTGTCTTGTTAATTACATAATAAACCGCTGCTTCCTCCGGCTTTATGTAAAGCTCTATACTTTTAATATCCCCTACCTTTTTGCCAGATTTTGTCCACGCTTTTTTTACATCAGCAATAATATCCTTCTCATCTACCTGCTTTCCGTAATACTCAACAACTGTCTTTACCTTGATCTCCTTTTTGGCTGCTGTTCTTTTTGCGGCTGCAGGTTTCGCAGCTTTCTTTGCAGAGACATTTGCTTCTGCCGCCTTATCTTCAGCGAGCACTATATTTTCTGCTGCCGTCTTGTTCTCTGCGGATATTTTCTTTTCCGCTGCCGATTTATTATCTGCAGAACCCTTCACAGGTACTGCTTTGACTGTCGGTGTTTTCTCTGGTACTGTTTTTTCCGCTGCCGGTTTTGCTGTCTCGGCAGATGCTTTTGTTGCTTTCTTTGTAGCCATAATGATTCCTCCTAGTCCCATAAACCCTTTTTGTCTTCGTGCACATTATATCACATCCTAAAAAAAATGCAATTCTCTGGGAAAATCCCATTGTTTTGCCCTAAAAATGCTGTGTTTCCGCTCAAAATCCTATGAATTTTCCCATAGACTCCAGTACAATTCCTACCGTGACTGCAAAAATAAACAACAATCCGGCTATTTTAGCATTTTCTTTTTTGTGACAATTGACTCTGCACAGCACTATCAGCCCTACCCCTGTTCCGGTGCAAAGCCCTGCAATTACAGAGGCAAATGATATAGCTTTGCTCAAATATAATTGTATTAAAATCACCGATGCCGCACAGTTGGGAATAAATCCAATCACTGCTGCTGCCACTGGCTGAAAAACCGTATCGCTTAATAGCATTGCCGACAAGCGCTCTATCCCCAAAAACTGGATGCAGAAATTCAAAGCCCCCGTAAATACAAGCAGATATAAGAATATCTTTCTTGTGTGCCTCCATGCCGTGAGAAGAATTCCCGCTTCTTCCTCATGACAGCCGCAATGCTCACATATCTCTTCACAGTTCTTAAGAGTTTCCACTCTGTTTTTCAAAAACAGATCCGTAAAATATCCCGCTATAACAGCTGTCAGAATCTTCACGGCAAGAAGTACTCCCACTTCACTGATTCTGTCAGGATTGCTCAGAATAATCAATACTGCTTCATCCGATGTTGCAAGAAATACTGCCATTAATGTACCAAGCGAGATAATCCCTCCAGCGTACAGATTGGCTGCCATCACCGAAAAACCGCATTGCGGCACACACCCCGCAAGCGCTCCAACGATCGGTCCTTTTCTCCCTATCCCTCCGAATATTTTACTCACGAAGTTCCCGGAATAATGTTCCAGCGCCTCAATGAGAAGAAATGCTGCAAACAGGAAGGGCAGCATTTTCAGACAATCCAGCACCGTATCAAGAATCATATCCGATAAAAGTTCCATATATCATTAACCTTCCAACTATCTTATGCTCGATAGATCAGCTCAAGCACATCTACTATTCTCTCCATGCCAAGCCTACTGACATTCAGCACGATCTGATGCGTATCCTTACTTCCCCATTCCATACCGGTATGAGACTCGTAGTAATATCTGCGTTCTCTGTCAATCTTCGCAATCTTGTCAACTGCCTTGCGCTCCGACATATCGTATCGTTTTGCAATCCTTTCGATACGTTCTTCCTTATCTGCACAGATAAACACATCAATACGGTTTTCATAATCTTTAAGAACATAGTCTGCGCATCTTCCCACGATCACACAGGGTCCCCTGTCAGCAAGCTTTCGTATGATCTCTGTCTGAAGTTCATATACCTGTTCATTGAGCGGCTGTATCGTCTCAATACTGTCTGCATTTTTTGAATATTCCATTGGCGCAAGCACATATCCTGAAAGAAAACTGTTAAGGGTCGTCTCATCCACAGCACGCGCCGTCTCCTCACGGATATCAAGCTTTTTTGCCACCATCCGAACCAGATTGTTGTCATAGAGCGGAATATCCAGACGCGTAGCCAAAAGGTTCCCGATCTCGTGCCCTCCGCTTCCAAACTGCCTGCCTATCGTTATGATTTTGTGAGCTGCCATACATATACCTCCTCTGTTCAAACATGGTACATAAATTATCAGTTTCTCTTTAAAGAGGTTTCCCTCTCTGTGTATTTTTTATATTATACTACAAAAGTAAGCAAAAAAGGAAATTAATTCTCCCCCAATTTTATGTCATTTTTCCTGTTTAAAGAGAATACAAATGTTGTACAAGTATTTTTACGGCATTAAATTATATCAATCTTGTTTAATTTTAATTAACATTTCTTTTTCCTAAAGAATATTCTATTGCCATTTTTAACATATATTGTGATATTTTTACGTAAAACATGGTTTTTTTACATAAAAGCGTAGAAAAATTTGCTAAATAATTGTATAATATAAACTAACTTCAATGAAAGAGAGGACTCATTATGAAACAAAATAATATGCTAGCAATGATTTTGGCCGGCGGTCGCGGCAGCCGTCTACATGAGTTGACTAATAAAGTAGCCAAGCCGGCCGTTTCATATGGCGGAAAGTATCGTATCGTAGACTTTCCTCTTAGTAACTGTGCAAATAGCGGAATTGACGTTGTAGGAGTTCTTACGCAGTATGAATCCGTTCTTTTGAACAGTTATGTCGCAGCAGGTGGACGCTGGGGTCTCGACGCCAGAAACAGCGGCGTATTCGTTCTGCCGCCAAGAGAGAAGGCGGATGCGAATTTGGATGTTTACCGCGGTACCGCAGACGCGATTTCACAGAATATTGATTTTATTGATTCTTACTCTCCTGAATATTTACTTGTTCTTTCAGGAGATCATATCTATAAAATGAATTATGCCAAGATGCTTGCTTACCATAACGAATGCAATGCAGATGCAACCATTGCAGTTATTGAAGTTCCAAAAAGAGAGGCAAGCCGTTTCGGTATTATGAATACAGATGAAAACGGATGTATCGTAGAGTTTGAAGAAAAACCTGAACACCCAAAGAGTAATCTTGCATCCATGGGTATCTACATATTCAGTTGGAAAACTCTCCGTAAGATGCTGATCGCTGATATGAAAAACGCTGATTCCAACCATGATTTCGGAAAGGATATCATCCCTGCTCTTCTGGCTGATAACCGCAAGCTTGTTGCTTACAAATTCAAAGGCTATTGGAAGGATGTCGGAACGATCGATTCCCTTTGGGAAGCTAACATGGATCTTCTGGACTCCAACAACGACTTAGATTTAAGTGATCCGACATGGAAGATCTACACGGAAGACACCACAACACTGCCGCAGTATCTCGGACCCGATGCCGATATTACTCGCGCATATATCACACAGGGCTGCGTTGTAGACGGAAAAGTTAAAAATTCTGTTCTGTTTACCGGGGCAAAAGTTGGCAAAGGTGCAAAGATTATCGACAGCGTACTGATGCCAGGCGTTGAAGTTGAAGAAGGCGCTGTTGTAACACGCGCTCTTGTAGCAAACGACGTCAAAATCGGCAAAGGCGCAAAAGTCGGAAGCGCTGACAGCGAACACATCGAGCTTGTTGCAAAACGTGTAAAGGGGGTAGAATAGTATGTGTGATGCATTAGGAATTATAAGTTTTGCCGGAAATCATATTTGGGTAGAAGGGCTTCATGATTACCGCCCGGTTGCAGCATTTTCATTCCTCGGAAGATACCGCATCGTAGATTTCCCGATTTCCAATATGAGTAACAGCGGTATGGATCACATTCAGGTATATTTGAATGCAAAGCCCCGCTCACTGATCGAACATCTTGGATCAGGACGTCACTACAACATCAACTCCAAGCGCGGCAAGCTTCATATGCTGTTTGCCGGCAGTATGATCGACCACGATATGTATAACAATGATATTGCGGCATACATGGAGAATTTGGAGAGCATTGCGCACGAGAACAAACCATATGTCATCATTGCTCCAAGTTACATGGTTTATAAGCAGGATTACAAAGCGCTTCTCAACGCCCACATTGAATCCGGCGCGGATATTACTCTTTTATACCATTCTGTTGACAATGCGAAAGATGGATATGTAAACTGTAATATATTAAATCTGAACAAGCAGAAGGGTGTCCTCTCTATTGAAAGAAACCGCGGCAATGCAAAGAACCGCAACATTTTTATGGATACCTACGTTATGAAGAAAGATCTTTTCATCGACCTGATTAAACAGGCGAAAAAGACTTCCTCTCTCTACACCCTTTCCGATATCGTAGGAAGCGAATGCGGCGAAAATGGCTCCTTAGATATTCGCGGAGTTTCTCACCGCGGATACTTTGCAGCAATTACGGATTTCAAGGGGTACTATAATGCTAATATCGAGCTGACCGATTACAATACCGCCGCCTCTCTGTTTGAATCAAATTGGCCGATTTACACAAGAACGAACGATTCCAGCCCGACTCACTATTCAGAAGACGGCTGTGCGAAAAATTCCGTTGTCTCTAACGGCTGCTTGATTAAAGGTACTGTTGAAAATTCTGTTATCGGACGTGGCTGTACTATCAAAGAGGGCGCTGTCGTTAAAAATTGTGTAATCCTGTCCGATGTAATGATCGGTGCAGGAATCCATGCCGAAAACCTTGTCATCGACCGCAACGCCAAATTAACGAAAGTACAGGAAGTAGTTGCAAACGAAGGAGATCCTCACTACGTAAAGCGATATGATGTGATTTAATTTTCATGATGTAATACCAATTTAGATTTTGTGATATATATGAAAAAGGGGCTGCCTGTCCAGGATAGCCCTTTTCCTATCTGTATTAGTGTCTTTATCATATATTATAAATTTATTCCCGAAATCAATCTTTTTGCAATAGTATTAACAATTTCTTTTTTATCTTTCTTGTGAAAATTCTTCCCTTTTGTTTTCCTTTTCCTGCATCAGCTTTTCCTCCATTAATCAATACTAAAAGGATGCCACTTTGAGAGTAGCACCCTTTTGACTACTAGGCCATAGCACTTATCTTTAAAGCTGTTAGAGATTCGCTCCTGGTAAGAGCTTTCGCAAGATCTACTGTAAGATTCTTTCTAAATTGATTTCGCAAACCTTCTTTTGTTATGCCATTTTGCAGTTCAATATATTCAATCTCATCATATACTTTTATCGAAAAAAATTCGGCATAATCATGAACGAATTCATATGTGCTTTCCTTTGTTAAAAAGAGAATCGCATTCTGTCCCTGTTTCGTCAGTAATTTTACAATCACTGTCCCGTAATCAGAAAGCGTTTGTAAACTTACTTTTCTACTCAATTCCCCATGCTTTATTAATTCAATCAACGCACTGGCAACCAAGTCTTCAATACCAATGTATCTATACACGGCATTTCCCCATTTACTATGATTATGACTCTATTATATGTATAATTTCTACAATTATTTTTATTATGTATTTAAAAATAAATACTTTTATGTAATACAATGCCCTGTAAAATCAGGGCATTGACAATACAAAATAATATTCGTTAAACAAACTAATAATTACATTTACTTATCTGCAATAGCCGCCTGTGCCGCTGCTAATCTTGCGATCGGAACACGGAACGGTGAACAAGATACATAATCCAGTCCAATCTTATGACAGAACTCTACGGAAGAAGGATCTCCGCCGTGCTCGCCGCAGATACCGATGTGAAGCTTGTCATTCACTGGCTTGCCTAACTTAATGGACATCTCCATCAGCTTGCCGACACCAGTCTGGTCAAGTTTCGCAAATGGATCATTCTCAAAGATCTTAGCATCATAGTAAGCATCAAGGAACTTACCGGCATCGTCACGTGAGAATCCATATGTCATCTGCGTCAAATCATTCGTACCGAAGCAGAAGAAATCAGCTTCCTTTGCGATCTCATCCGCTGTGAGGGCCGCTCTCGGAATCTCGATCATAGTACCCACTTCATACTCAAGATTGCTTCCTGCCGCCTTGATCTCAGCATCTGCTGTCTCAACTACAATCTTCTTAACATACTTAAGCTCTTTGATATCGCCAATCAGCGGAATCATGATCTCCGGTTTCACCTTCCAGTCTGCATGTGCCTTCTGAACATTGATGGCCGCACGGATAACTGCCGCTGTCTGCATCTTTGCAATCTCAGGATAGGTAACTGCAAGACGGCAACCTCTGTGGCCCATCATCGGGTTAAACTCGTGGAGACTGTCGATCAGCGTCTTGATATCCTCTACAGACTTGCCCTGTGCTGCTGCAAGCTTCTCGATATCCTCTTCCTCTGTAGGAACGAACTCATGAAGCGGCGGATCAAGGAAACGGATAGTAACCGGATTACCCTCAAGCGCCTCATACAGAGCCTCGAAATCTCCCTGCTGATATGGCAGGATCTTCTCAAGCGCTGCTTCTCTCTCTTCTACAGTATCTGCACAGATCATCTCACGGAATGCTGCAATTCTGTCTTCCTCAAAGAACATATGCTCTGTACGGCAAAGACCGATACCCTCTGCGCCAAGCTCACGAGCCTTCTTAGCGTCTGACGGAGTATCTGCATTGGTACGAACCTTCAGTGTTCTGTATTTGTCTGCCCATGCCATGATTCTTCCGAACTCACCTGCAATCGTAGCGTCAACGGTAGGAATGATTCCGTCATAGATATTACCTGT
>CAMNTQ010000048.1 GCA_946558695.1 uncultured Lachnospiraceae bacterium | reverse complement strand
TGCCATAACAAAAACGAATATAATACTTAAAATCCGCTTTTTTGATTTCATAATAGGTCACTCTCCTTTAAAATGTTTACTGTTAGTTTCATTGTTACTAAAATTAAATCTACGGGTTACATATGGGGGTTTTGCTTTACCATCCGCATTCTTGTTTGTTGTGCTTAGTCTCCTTACTTAATCTATTCCGTATAGGAATTAACTAAGCGTTGTTTACAGAAATGCCGCAGTGTAAGAAAGGTTTACATTTCTGCCTGGAAAAATGTAGAAGGAAAGAGTAGAACTCTTACCTTCTAATTTTACCCCCCCCCCTTATATTTCTGTCAATAAGAAATAAATTATAAACAGAATTTTTAGGCAGTGTAACTGCGTCAGCGTATCAGTAAGAGTGAACAATCAAGATTATGGAAAGAAAGCAAAAACAGCCTTCTACAATGGAGTAAAAGATTGTTTTTATTGTGTATAGGGGCTTGCGCCGCTATACGTACGATGTATGGTTATCCGTATTTAATACGGAAATGGGAGAAAAAGCAGATGTTGCCATCTGCTTATTCCACAAACAAGAATGCGGGGAAACCTATTTTGCTGCAAGATCGATTGTTGGAATTACTTCTTTATATGGATACACCGCTGAAAAAACATTTTCCATATAGCCCATATCGAAGTCTCCTTGCTTATCGATCCAGTTAATAATTCCATTTAACACGGCTTTAATAACTTCTGGATTTGAAGCTAGTGATGAATCGACTGATGAAATATCGATCTCATCGGAACACGCTAAAAATGCTAAACCATATTGTCCAACAAGTTCCCTCAGATATCCCCAATCTTCATCTTTATCCGGCCAAGCAAATTCTTCAACTGAAATGTTATTCGGTTCAAGATATTCAGAAATAACAGTATCTCTGATGCTATCTTTCAGGCTCTGAACATCTTCTTCTGTTAAAGTATCTTCGCCTGTTTTCTTTTCTTTATTAGCAGTTTCTTCTTCATCTGCCGCCTCCGCATCATTTTTATCATCTACCCCTGCCTCCTCTGTATCTAGTGTCTCTTCCTGCTTCGTTTCTTCTTTTTCCGCCGCCTCTTCTTTTTTGCCGCATGCTGTCGCCGCCATTGCAAATACTATAACAAATACTAAAATAAAACTTAAAATCCGTTTTGATTTCATAATAGATCACTCTCCTTTAAAATGTTTACTGTTAGTTTCATTGTTACTAAAATTAAATCTACGGGTTACATATCGGGGTTTTGTTCTGCTATTTGCATTCTTGTTTGTTGTGCTTAGTCTATTACTTAATCTATTGCTTATCGGATTATCGAAATTGACTAAACGTTGTATTACAAAAAATTGTTATATACCGATGTTTACCCTCCTTATTGAATTAATGAAATGCAGGTGGGAAAGAGTAAAACTCTTTCCCACCAATTTTACCCCCCCCCCCTTATATTTTTGTCAATAAGAAATAAGCTATTAACAGTATTATTTTTTGGTTGTTAGGATTTTATATTTACATGGTATAAAATAAAAGTGCCTACACGGATAAGTGTGTAGACACTATGGATTTGTCTGGATTATGTATAATAACCCATTATATATTATTCTTTTATAAAAATATAATGGTTGCTGTTGCCGGTATTTTCTCATAGCAGTGTATACAGTAGAGAGAAGAAGTAAGGGGAGAGAGAAAAAACGGCAATGTCGGCAACCCTATGATAAGTAGTTATTAGAGGAGAAGTGTTGTTCGCTTAAGCGGTTATTTTTAAATATTCTCAAGCACCGACAAAAGTCTTTGGTTATCTTCCGGTTTCATAATGCAGAACCGCACGAATTCTCCGTGAAGACTCTGGAAAGAAGAGCAGTCCCGTATCATCATCTTTTCACGGATAGCTGCCTCAAATACCTGGAAAGAAGTAACATCCTTTTTTAGAATCTGAAGCAGGATAAAATTGGCATATGCCGGGTATACCTTAAAAGTATCAAGCTTTTCAAGCTCACGATACAGTCTGCACCGTTCCGAATTCATGAGCTTCCGTGTTTTTTCGATATACTCTTTATCTTGGAGCATAAGCTCTCCGGCAAAAGCGCCGATGCTGTTTAGGCTCCACGGATTCTGACGGGTAAAAAGCATGGTGAGAAATTCACGGCTGCTTGTGACTGCGTATCCAAAACGCAGTCCTGGAGCGGCAAAGAATTTAGATATGCCGCGGATTATCATAAGATTGTCATAGCGGCCGGTTAATGGGATGGCGGTAATTGCCGCCATTTCTGGTGCGAATTCAACATATGTTTCGTCTATCATGACGAAAATATCTTTTGAATGGCAGTAATCTACGATTTTTTCCATATCCTTCTGACGGATGGCAGAAGAAGTCGGGTTGTTGGGGTTACAGATGATGACCAGATCCGTTCCGTCAGCAATGGAATTTATAAAATTTTCCGTATCCAGTATAAAATTATCTGATTCATTCAAATTATAATAAGAAAGCTGCCCTCCTGTTAAAGAAAGCTCTCTTTCATATTCTGAGTAGGTGGGGCCTAAGACAAGCGCTTTCCTTGCAGAGCGCTGGCTGATCAAAAGGGAGATCAATTCTGTGGAACCGTTGCCCACCACAACATTTTCGGGGCTGCATTTACAGTAACGGCTGATTGCCCTTTTAAGACTGGTATAATTGCGGTCAGGATAGCTGCTTATAATATCCAGATGTGCAAAAAGCTCCTGCTTTATATGTTCCGATAATCCCAGGGGATTTACATTGGCTCCGAAGAGGATGATTTCGTCCTTCGGAATCTGGTAATATTCTGCTATTTTTTCGAGGTCGCTTCCGTGAAATTCAATTTTTTTTGACATTTTATTGCTCCTTCTATATACTGAATAGTTGAAAATACATAGTTCGACATATATTTTCAAGATTTTGTGTTTCGGCATTGCCATAAGCTATGAAATAATGCTATAATTTATTATAGTGTGTTTTGAAAAAAAAGCAACGAAAGAAGCAGGTGTCAGGCTTGAAAAATAAGATTCAGAAATTTTCCAAAGGAGATTTTCGACTTATCAGGCCGGAGGTTGAGTTCGAGGAGACGAATCTGGTACTGATTATTGGCGAAGGCGAAGTATATAAGGCGGGTTTCCAAATCAGGAGCAAGAATGATAGTAAAATCAGGGGACTTATCTACCCCTCTTCTTTTCGTGTCTCTTTTAAGGATCCGGGTTTTGAGGGGAATCCGGCAAGAGTGGAATTTACTTATGACGGCAGGGGA
Source organism: uncultured Lachnospiraceae bacterium (assembly GCA_946558695.1). GTDB lineage: Bacteria > Bacillota > Clostridia > Lachnospirales > Lachnospiraceae > MD308. The sequence continues at coordinate 18,173 of CAMNTQ010000048.1, read as the reverse complement.
TTAAAACCCGGTCATGTCGAGAGGGGTAAGTTTACAGTCGTATGCTCTGGAGGAGAGTATGAGCTCCCCTTTACGGCGATCATAGAGAAGCCTTATATTATGACGGTCTACGGCAAGGTTCAGAGTACGGATGATTTCCGGAAGTTAGCGGTTAAGGATTATTCGGAGGCGGGACGGCTGTTTCGTTCCAAATCTTTTTATGAGATCTTAAAATATGAAAATGAACGTATTTTCTATCTATATGACAATATGCGCCGCTGGTCGCTGGGCGAGCAGGCCATGGAGGAGTTTTTAGTAGGTATTAAGCAGAAGGAATGTATTTTTCTGACGCTTGCCGGAGAAGGGATGCTCTTCGAGGATATTCATGAGTCGACAAAGGGCATTATTTCCGTTATGAAGAATACATGGGGCTTTATGCCCATTAAGATAAAGACAGAGAGCCGGTTTTTAAAGGTGATGCGCCCGGAGATCACGACAGAGGATTTTGTGGGGAATACGCTGGAAGTGGAATACTTGGTACGCCCGGAATATCTGCATGGAGGACGTAATTACGGGGCGATTCACTTTATTACGCCGTATGAGGAAATCACGTATGAGATAGAAGTCTTACAGAGTATGGACTATGATGAGAACCACCATCTTCCTGAACTTTTGTGTGCGCAGGCATTAAAGGAGTATATCAGCTATGTCGGCGGGAGAAAAGAACTGAAAAGCTGGGTGGACAGTGCGGAGGAAAAGATAACTTCTTTAAGAAAGCTGGATCCGAACAGTGAACTTTATCAGCTCCTTCAGGCGCATATCTATATAAAAGGGCGCAAGATGGAGGAAGCGAAATGGATTCTGGAAAATTTCAATTATAACCGTTTCGCGATAGGAAAGGATCCGATCATCAACTGTTATTATCTGTATCTGACTGCGCTGATCCGGGGAAAGGGCAGCCATACGGAACGGGTGTTGGATGAGATCGGCAAGACTTATATGCGGTATCAGGATAGCTGGATGCTTCTGCAGATGCTGATTCATCTGGACCGCAGATACAGAAACCCGTATAAGAAGCTGGAAGTGTTAGAACAGCAGTTTGATTTTGACTGCCATCAGGTGATGTTTTATCTGGAAGCATATCTGTGCTATCAGGAGAAGCCCATACTTCTTAAAAAGCTTGGCAAATTTGAGATTCAGGTACTGGAATTTGCTTCCAAATACCGTCTGATGTCGAAGGAACTGGCTCTTTATGTGGCGAATTTTGCCAGCCAGCAGAAGAGCTACAGCGAATCTCTGTTTCGTATTCTGGTGCGTATTTATGATATGTACCGGGAGCGGATGATACTGAATACGATCTGTACGCTTCTGATCAAGGGCAACAAGATGCAGAGGAAATATTTTATCTGGTATCAGCGTTCGGTAGAAGCAGGGCTTAAGATTGCGCAGCTTTATGAATATTACATGATTACGCTGGACACATCTTCTGTGAGGGGAGCGCTGCCGAAATCGATCTTTCTGTATTTTATGCATGGGAATACGCTTGATTACAAAAAGACGGCCTTTTTGTATGCCAATCTTCTGACCTATGAAGTGGGAGGAGAAGATTTGTTCCTTAATTATCGGGAACAGATGGTTTCCTTTACATGGGAGCAGTTGATGAAGCGTCACATTACGGAACATTTGCGGGTGCTGTATAAGCGCTTCTGCGTGAGGGAGGAGATGACCGACGAGCGCATGGAGGCTATGCGGGATATTTGTTATTCTTACAGCGTGACTACAAAAGTTTCGGATATGAACTATGTTTTGGTAATCGAAAAGAACGGCGAGGCAAGGCAGAAGGTTGCCTATGAACAGGATGGAACGACGATTATCTGCCTGTATAATAAAGAGTCGCGTATCGTATGGGAGTCGGTTTCAGGCCGTTATTATACAGATTCGATTCCTTATGAGACAAAACGGTTGTTTTATGAGCCGCGTTTCCTTGAGATGTGTAAAAAATACGAGGAGACGGAAGGAAAGAGTCAGGAAGCTCAGACACAGGAGGAGCTTACTCTGGAAAATATACGGGAGAAAGGCATTGCTGCATTTGATGAGCAGGAGGTATTCCGGTTTGTAAGTCATCAGGTCAGAGATACGAATTACAAGGAGGAGGAATATCTTACGCATCTGTGTTTTGAATTGTTTCAGCTCGGACAGTATGATAAGGCCACTCTCATGTATCTTGCGAACTGGTACTGCGGCGCCACGGCGGATATGAAGAAGCTGTGGCAGGCTCTTAAGGATTATGAGATCCCGGCATATAAGATCGGAGAGCGCATCATTACACAGATGGTGTTCTCGGAAAACTTGTTTGACGAGGAAAAGATATTTGAAGATTATTATTTGTCAGATAACACGTATTTCCGATTAAAACAGGCATATCTTGCTTACGTTTCGCGAGAGTACATTGTCTTTGGACGCGAGATGGAAAAGTGTATTTTTGATATTATTGCTAATGAATGCGAGCAGGGGGAGGAGCTGCCGGATATTTGCAAGGCGGCGCTTTTGAAGTATTTTTCCGGCAGGAGTTATTCGGCTGATTATGAACCGGTACTGCATCAGGTGCTGAGAGAGATGTGCGAACGGCAGATTGTATTTCCGTTTTATTTGAACTTTGAGGAAGCGTGGCTGAGAGAGCTGCAGCTCTACGACAAATCTATCGTATTCTATCAGGGGGAGCCGGGCAGCACGGTAGAACTTCATTATAAGGTGAAGCGCGGCGGCCGGGAAGAACTGGGATATCATAAAGAGATGCTGCTTCCGGTGTTTGAAAACCTGTATGTGAAGCAGTATATACTGTATGATGATGAGCATGTGAGTTATTATTTTCAGGAGACGAAGGGGAAAAAAGTAACGACTTCTGAAAAGCGTGTTCTGGACGGACGGAAAAAGACAACTGCCGGAAAGTATGGAAGAATTAATGCATTGATCCGCATGTCTCCAGCAAGCCGCAAGAAGATGATGGCAGTTTTCGAAGAGGATGAAAAGATGGCGGAAAGAATGTTTAAAATATACTAAGTGGTGTTTGAGGAGGAAGTAAGATGGAGCGAGGGAGCATCCTTGGATATGACCTGAATGAAAAATACTGTCAGATCAGTTATTATAGCGAGACCAGGGAAGAACCGGAGACTTTGAAGATTTCCCCCGATAATTGCCAGATTCCTCTTTCGCTTGGGAAGATGGACGGGCAATGGGTTTACGGTATGGAGGCAGAGTGCTTAAAGGCAGTGGATGAGAGTCTTTTTGTGGAGGATCTGTTTGAAAACGCGTTTTATCACAGGAAAGTTGCAGTAGGGAAGAAGATTTACGATGCGGTATGGCTCTTGGCTAAATTCATCGAACTTACTCTGGAACAGTTTGAGGAGATCGAATATCTGACATTTTCCACGCCTTCTACGAGCGTGGACATGTCAAAGATGTTAAAGAGTATCGGAAGCCACATTGGAATCCCAAAGGACAGAATCTATGTGCAGGATTATAAAGAAAGCTTCTGCCAGTATATGTTCTATCAGCCGAAGGAGCTGTGGCAGTATGAATCGGCTCTGATTTTTTGCGATGCAGAGAAGATCAAAGCCTATATGCTCAGAAGGCTGAACGTAGTCCATAAGAGGGACAAGGAATTGTTTGTGACAGTGGATGAAGTGGCTAAGGCGCACATAAAAGAGCTGGAGGCCATTCATCTTTTGACTGACGATGAGGAGAAAGCCCGGAGCGCGGATGAGCGTTTCAAGGCATTTATACAGAGCGTGTTTGAAAAGAAGGTTATTTCATCGGTGTATCTGACAGGCGAAGCTTTTGAGAACGAATGGTATCCCAATTCTCTTAAGGTTCTGTGCAATGGGAGAAGGGCGTTTGTGGGGAACAATCTCCATAGCAAGGGGGCGTGCTATACGTCTGTGCGCGTGTGCAGGGATGACAATGAGGGGCCGATCTATCTGGATGAGACAAAGATGACGCAGCAGATTTCCCTGCGGATGCGTGTGAATGGCAAGGAAGGATGGTATCCGATCGTATCGTGGGGAATCCGGTGGTACGAGGCGGACGGAGAGTGGGAAGTGCTTCTTGAGGACGACTCGGATCTTGAAGTTCATATTGAATCCCTTGCTGGGGATGAGCTTCAGGTAGAGAAGATTTCTTTGAAGGGACTGCCTGAAAGGGCGGATTATTCCCTGCGGCTTAAGATCGAGATCATGTTTCTTGAGGAGCGGCTTTGCAGACTGACACTTAAAGATATCGGATTTGGTGATTTTTATCCTTCTACTGGTTTCAGTGTGACAAAGGAGATACATTTAGGAGGAATCAATGGGCAGTTTAATTCTATGTCATAATGTGAGGGCAAAACAGCCCTATGAGATCGGACGTATCCATCTGCGTATTTATACATTAGAAGAATTGTGTTATTATGTATGCAATAATCTTTATCTGATTGATCATACGATTATGAACCGCCAACTGTGTGAATGGTTATCGGTCGAACTGCGTCTTGATAAGCTTGCGGAGAAGCTTCGGGAGGAGCTTTCAAAGAATTGCTCGGAGGAACAGTTTGTGATATCATTGCTGAGAGGTTCTTATATCTACGCCCAGTCGGAGATTAATAAGATACAGGGAATGCTTGAGAATCTGCAGCATCAGAAAGAAGTGGAAAAGATAAAGTATAAAGGGGATACTCTGCTTAAGAGCGGGGAATGTTCCGCCGCAGTGTTAGTCTATCAGTCTATTGTGAATGCCCAGTGGGATGATTCCGCGGGGAAGAAATTCTACGGACATGTCTATGGCTGCATGGGGGCTGCGTATGGGCGGCTGTTTCTGTATGAGGAAGCGCTTGCCGCTTATAAGGAGGCGTATTATCTGTGTGAGGAACCGGATATGCTGAAGGCTTATCTGTATTGCTGTTATCAGGTGTATCCGAGAAAAGATTATACAAAGATGCTGTCGGGGAATCCGTTGTTCCTCAGTATGGCATCGAAGCTTAAGGAGGAGATGAAAGAGGTGCATGAGGAGATCGATCCCGATGTGCCGGAGGAGAAACTTGCGCAGTGGAAGAAGGAATACCGGAGGCTTGACAGCCGCAAGGATATGAGGAGAACAGTGCATGGATGATAGAAGAAAATTGACAACAGGAATGGGAGAGGAATGCGGAGTGTTTGGAGCCTATGATATGGACGGAGGCAATGTTGCCTCATCTGTATACTATGGGCTTTTTGCGTTGCAGCACAGAGGGCAGGAGAGTTGCGGTATCGCTGTGACTGACACTTACGGGGAGAGAAAGGTTCATTCCAAAAAAGGACTTGGACTGGTAAATGAAGTATTTGACGAGGAAGCCCTTGATTCGTTGAAGGGTAATCTGGGCGTGGGGCATGTCCGCTATTCGACAGCAGGAGGGACAAGGGCGGAGAATGCTATGCCGCTTGTTTTAAACTATGTGAAAGGGACGCTGGCCATCGCCCACAATGGGAATATTACGAATGCGGTAGAATTAAGGCATGAGCTTGCGTATACCGGAGCTATTTTCCAGACAACGATTGATTCTGAAGTGATTGCCTATCATATTGCAAGGGAGCGGCTTAAGACAAAGAAAGCAGAGGAAGCGGTAAAGCAGGCCATGAAAAAGATTGAGGGGGGTTATGCGCTTGTCATCAGCTCTCCGAGAAAAATGATCGGAGTCAGGGATCCTTTTGGATTGAAACCTCTTTGTATCGGAAAGCGGGATCACACGTATTTTCTTGCTTCGGAAAGCTGCGCGATCGCAGCGGTGGGAGCAGAGTTTGTGCGGGATGTAGCTCCTGGTGAGATTGTGAGCTTTACAAAGCATGGGGAGAAGTCAGATATTTCCATGGCGATTGTTCCGAAGAAACAGGCGAGATGTATCTTTGAATATATTTATTTTGCAAGAACGGACAGCAAAATAGATGGCGTGAACGTATATCATGCAAGAATTATTGCAGGAAAGGCTCTCGCTCAGTCTTATCCGGTGGAGGCGGACTTGGTTGTAGGCGTGCCGGATTCCGGGCTTGTAGCGGCAAAGGGATATTCGGAGCAGTCGGGGATTCCCTATGGCATGGCTTTTCATAAGAACAGCTACGTGGGGCGGACGTTTATCAAGCCAAAACAGAGTCAGAGAGAGAGCAGTGTAAAGATTAAGCTGAATGTGATAGATGAAGTAGTAAAAGGCAAGCGGATCGTCATGGTCGATGATTCTATCGTAAGGGGAACGACTTGTGCCAATATTATTAAGATGCTGAAAAAGGCAGGCGCGAAAGAGGTGCATGTGAGGATCAGTTCTCCGCCGTTCCTCTATCCCTGTTACTTTGGCACAGATGTGCCGTCAAATGAGCAGCTCATTGCCCATTCCCACACGACGGAGGAGATTCGTGAGATGATAGGGGCGGATTCCTTAGGGTATATGGAGATTGGGAAGCTTAAGGAGATGGTCGGGGACTTGGGATATTGTGACGCCTGCTTTACCGGTAATTATCCGATGAAAGTACCGGGAAGGGATGTATCGTTAGCTTTTGAGTAGGACAAAAGCAGCTTGTCTGCAATAAATAAAATGGAGGAGAATGATTATGACAACTGACAGATATCAAAGTCCGCTTTCTGAGCGGTATGCAAGCAAGGAGATGCAGTATATTTTTTCGCCGGATAAGAAATTTCGTACATGGCGCAGACTGTGGATCGCCCTTGCAGAGACGGAGAAGGAATTAGGACTTAACATCACAGATGAGCAGATCGGGGAACTGAAGGACCATGCGGATGATATCAATTATGAAGTGGCAAAAGAGAGAGAGAAGCAGGTTCGCCACGATGTTATGTCACACGTATATGCTTACGGCCAGCAGTGTCCGAAGGCAAAGGGCATCATCCATCTGGGAGCGACGTCCTGTTATGTGGGCGACAATACGGATATGATCCTGATGTCAGAGGCCCTTGAGCTTGTGAAAAAGAAGCTTGTGAACGTCATTGCAGAACTTGCGAAGTTCGCCGAGGAGTACAAGAGTCTTCCGACGCTTGCCTTTACGCATTTCCAGCCTGCGCAGCCTACAACGGTAGGAAAAAGAGCGACTCTGTGGCTTCAGGAATTTGAGATGGACTTAGAAGATCTGGAATATGTGAAGGGGAGTCTTAAGCTTTTGGGTTCGAAGGGGACAACCGGAACACAGGCAAGCTTTTTGGAACTGTTTGACGGGGATCAGGAGACCATTGACAAGATTGATCCGATGATCGCAAAAAAGATGGGATTTGAGGCATGCTACCCGGTGTCCGGCCAAACCTATTCCCGGAAGGTGGATACGAGAGTGCTGAATGTTCTTGCTGGAATTGCGGCGAGCGCCCACAAGATGTCCAATGACATCCGGCTGCTGCAGCATCTGAAGGAAGTGGAGGAACCCTTTGAGAAGTCCCAGATAGGTTCTTCGGCTATGGCTTATAAGAGGAATCCGATGAGAAGTGAAAGAATTGCGTCTCTTTCCAGATATGTGATGGTGGACGCGCTGAATCCGGCTGTTACATCCGCGACACAGTGGTTTGAGAGAACGCTTGACGATTCCGCGAATAAGAGGCTGAGCGTGCCGGAGGGATTCCTTGCTATCGACGGTATTCTTGATCTTTGCCTGAACGTAGTAGATGGTCTGGTGGTATATCCGAAGGTCATTGAAAAGCGCCTTATGAGCGAACTGCCGTTTATGGCAACTGAGAATATCATGATGGATGCGGTAAAGGCGGGCGGAGACAGGCAGGAACTTCACGAGAGAATCCGTGAGCTTTCTATGGAAGCAGGGCGTAATGTAAAAGAAAAAGGGTTAGACAACAATCTTCTTGAACTGATAGCGGCTGACCCGGCATTCGGCCTGTCTCTTGACGAACTGAAAAGGACGATGGATCCGTCCAAGTATGTGGGGCGTGCCGCTCTTCAGGTAGATGCATATCTGGACAAGGTGATTTGGCCTCTTTTGAAGAAGAATAAGGAAGTGTTGGGTGTGAAGGCGGAGATAAACGTATAGGAAAACACGCGGGAGTAAAAATGCCTGTATCGGGACCCGGACCGAAAGACAAAAGTTTGATAATAATTTGGCAAAATGCCGAAAATGGAAAAATAATTGATTTAAAAAATCGGATACAAAAGTAAAGAAACAGTTAGAAAAGCTCTATTTTCTGCTGTTTCTTTTATTTTAGAAAAGTATTGACAAATGTGCTTGTTGGAAAAAATGACGAAAATTATTCGTCAAAATGCAAAAAAGTTGAAAAATATTCATTGCAATGTTAAGATATTATCTATAAAACGATTTGTTTATTAGAGAAATCTATAGGAAAAGGGGGAATTACAGTATGGAGACATTAAATAATATCGTTTTGACTATCCAGCATTATCTAGCAGATTATATCCTGATCGTTGCGCTTCTTGGAGGCGGCGTCTGGTTTTCCGTCAAGCTTGGATTTATCCAGATCAGAGGCTTTGGAGAGGGTATGAGAAGAACCTTCGGCGGACTGTTCTCTAAAAAAGGAGAGGCAGGAGCGGACGGGATGTCATCTTTCCAGGCACTTGCTACAGCTATAGCGGCGCAGGTAGGTACCGGTAATATCGCCGGAGCAGCGACAGCGATCGCTATTGGAGGTCCCGGTGCCATCTTTTGGATGTGGATCGCGGCATTTTTAGGAATGGCTACTATCTTCGGCGAGGCAGTTATGGCTCAGAAGTATAAGCAGATGGGCGCAGACGGAGAGATCACCGGAGGACCGGTATATTATATCCGCGCGGCGTTCACAGGAACTTTTGGAAAGGTCCTGGCAGGACTTTTTGCCGTCCTTTTGATCTTTGCATTAGGATTTATGGGAAATGCGGTTCAGGCGAACTCTATCGCAGCAGCATTTAATACCGCATTTGGTGTTCCGCAGATCGCTATGGGTGTTATCTTGGCAGTTCTGGCATTGTTCGTGTTCATGGGCGGTATGCAGCGTATTGCTAAGGTTACAGAGACTATCGTTCCGGTTATGGCAGCTTTATACATCGTTGGCGCGCTTATCGTTATCTTCTATAATTTTAAGCAGATACCATATGCGTTCTATTCTATCGTAGTCGGCGCGTTTGCTCCTTCTTCGATCGTCGGCGGAGCTGCTGGCGCAACTATTAAGCTCGCTCTGACAAAGGGTGTTGCAAGAGGTCTGTTCTCTAACGAAGCTGGTATGGGTTCTACTCCTCACGCACATGCGGTTGCAAAGGTTGACCATCCGGTAGAGCAAGGCTTTGTTGCTATGATTGGTGTATTTATTGATACATTTGTGATCCTGAACCTGACTGCACTTGTTATCATCACAACCGGATCCATTCCAAGCGGCAAGACTGGTGCGGAACTCAGCCAGTATGCGTTCTCTACACTTTACGGCAAGGGCGGCGACATATTTATCGCAATCTGTATGTTCTTCTTCGCGTTTAGTACGATCCTTGGCTGGTATTTCTTCGGTCAGGCGAATGTAAAGTACCTGTTTGGCGCAAAGGCGGTTAAAGTTTATTCTATACTTGTTGCTGTATGTGTACTGCTTGGCTCGCTGGCACAGGTTGACCTTGTATGGAACATGGCAGATTGTTTCAATTCCATGATGGTTATTCCGAATATCATTGCGTTGTTTGCTCTCAGCGGTACAATTAAGAAAGTACATGACGAATATTATAAAAATAAAAAATAGTTAAGCGCAAAGTGAATATACATAAAATTAAATACATATTTTTGTGCAGAACAACCAAAAAGTAATATAATAAAATAAGTAGTTGAAAAACAATTAACGATAGGTTATTATAGAAACAGGCAATGGAAATAATCGGAATTGTCTATGAATATAACAAATAGTGGGTTGATGTTTTCTGAGAGAGATCTGACGGATTGTCAGGCGCCGAAGAGGCAAGCTTGTATGTGTTGGTGGCACATTGAGAAGTGAAACTTTCAGGCAAAAGGACCGGGAAACGTACCACATTCTGAATCTTGTGCTGTGTGGTAAGCGTTTAAAAGACCAATTATCAGGGCAAAAGACAGGAAGGGCGGTTTAGGGCACAGAAGTGTTTTGAAGCGTCCTTTTTTACATTATGTAATCTGATGTCGGGAAAGGAGAAGCGCATAATATGAATAGGGGAAAGTATATTATTGTGACGAATAATCCGCTGGTAATGGAGAAGCACGGGAGCACGCGCAACGTTATATATAAAAACCTTTCTTATGAAGGCGTTTTAAGAGAAGTAAGAGACAGAATCCACGAAGGGCATTCGATGCTGACACATCCTTTGTCAGGAAGTGTTAAGCCAAATGAGACACCATATAAATCAATCATGTTATCAGAAGAAAGGAGGGGGATAGACGAGAGGTCAGTGATGCTGATCGAGAATGCCATACATGCCTGCGGAAAGTTTGAGTTTAAGTCAGACCGTTATAAGCCCGAGGTATATAAGGATTTTCAGCTTATCGACTGTACTCTGATAGAAAGCGGGATGGCATCAGCGGATGCGCTGTACTAGGCCTTCGGTCAGCAAACCGGCATGTCTGGTGCAGAGGGAAGTCATGAGAGAGGTTATAAAACATTGCAGTTTTTAACAATAATATCTATAAAATTAAAGGAGGGAAACTAAAAGTGAGATTAGAATTGGGACACATTTACATCAAGGATATCCAGTTCGCAGCAGAGTCTAAGATTGAAGACGGTATCCTTTATGTATCAGAGGAGGCATTAAGGGCGGTTGCTCTTGAGGATGAGAAGATCAAGAGCGTATCATTTGACATTGCAAAACCGGGAGAGTCTGTAAGAATCACTCCGGTTAAGGATGTTATCGAGCCGCGTGTGAAGGTGGAAGGAAGAGGAGGAATCTTCCCGGGAGTTATCGCAAAAGTAGATACCGTAGGAGACGGCAAGACTTACGCTCTTAAGGGTATGGCTGTAGTTACGGCAGGAAAGATCGTTGGTTTCCAGGAAGGTATCATCGATATGACTGGCCCGGGAGCTGATTACACTCCATTTTCAAAGACACTTAACCTGGTTATGGTATGTGAGCCGGTTGACGATATTAAGCCGCATGATTATGAGGCAGCAGTAAGGTTCGCAGGATTCAGAGTAGCGACATACATTGGGGAATTGGCTCGCGACCTGACTCCGGACGAGACAAAGGTTTATGAGACATGCACCATCAAAGAAGGGCTGGAGAAATATCCGAACCTTCCTAGAGTTGCTTATGTGCAGATGCTTCAGAGCCAGGGACTTCTTCACGATACATATGTATACGGCGTAGACGCTAAGAAAATTGTTCCGACGATTATGAGCCCGACAGAGGTTATGGATGGGGCGATCGTATCCGGTAACTGCGTATCCGCATGCGATAAGAATCCTACCTATGTACATCTTAACAATCCGGTTGTTGAGGATATGTTCGAGCAGCATGGAAAGACAATCAACTTTGTCGGTCATATCATTACCAATGAGAACGTATATCTGGCAGACAAGCAGCGTTCTTCTGACTGGACAGCGAAACTCTGCAAGATGTTAGACCTTGACGGAGCTATCGTATCTCAGGAAGGATTCGGTAACCCGGATACAGACCTGATCATGAACTGCAAGAAGATCGAGGCTGAGGGCGTTAAGACAGTTATCATCACAGATGAGTATGCAGGACGCGACGGAAAGTCACAGTCACTGGCAGATGCAGATCCGTCCGCAGATGCAGTAGTAACCGGCGGTAATGCAAATCAGGTTGTTATCCTGCCGAAACTTGATAAAGTAATTGGAACCCTGGATTATGTTACAAAGATTGCAGGCGCAAGCGAGGAGACGCTCCGCGAGGACGGCTCTCTTGAAGTAGAGCTTCAGGTGCTTACCGGCGCAACGAATGAGACTGGTTTCAATAAGCTGAGTGCAAGATAGGAAGGGAGGATAATACAATGGCTAAATTAAAAGTAGTTCATTACATCAATCAGTTCTTTGCGCAGATTGGTGGAGAAGAAAAGGCAGATTATCCGGCAGAGATCCGTGTTGGCGAGGTTGTTGGACCGGGTATGGCATTGACACAGAAATTCGGCGATGACGCTGAGATTATTGCTACTATCGTATGTGGCGATTCATATTTTAACGAGAATTTAGAAAAGGCAAAAGCGGACATCCTTGCGATGGTTAAAGAGCAGGCTCCGGACGTATTTGTTGCAGGACCGGCGTTCAATGCAGGACGTTACGGTGTTGCATGCGGAACAATCGCGGCAGCAGTTCAGGAAGAGCTTGGAATCCCGGCTGTAACTGGTATGTATGTAGAGAATCCGGGTGCTGATATGTTCAAGACCCAGGTTTACATTGTTTCTACAAAGAACAGCGCAGCAGGCATGAGAGATGCAGTGAATAAGCTGGCTCCGTTAGCTGTTAAGATCGGAAAAGGCGAGGCGATCGGCGCATCTTCAGAGGAAGGCTACATTCCGAACGGTGTTCGTGTGAACTTCTTCGAGAAGGAGAGAGGATCTAAGAGAGCGGTTAAGATGCTCCTTAAGAAACTGGCTGATAAGCCGTTTGAGACAGAATTCCCGATGCCTGATTTTGACAGAGTTGATCCGAATCCGGCAGTTAAGGATTTAGCTCACGCTAAGATCGCTCTTGTTACATCCGGCGGTATCGTGCCGAAGGGAAATCCGGACCACATCGAAAGCTCCAGTGCATCCCACTACGGTGAGTATGACATCGCAGGCGTTATGGATCTGACAGAAGAGACTTACGAGACCGCTCACGGCGGATATGACCCGGTATATGCAAACGAGGATTCTGACCGCGTGCTGCCGGTTGACGTTCTTCGCGATATGGAAAAGGAAGGAAAGATTGGGGAGCTCCATCATTTGTTCTACACAACGACAGGAAACGGAACTGCTGTTGCATCCTCTAAGGCATTTGCCGCAGAATTCTCTGCAAAGCTTAAAGCTGACGGTGTTGACGCAGTAATCCTCACCTCCACATGAGGTACCTGTACTCGTTGCGGTGCAACGATGGTTAAAGAAGTAGAGAGAGCAGGAATCCCTGTAGTACATATCTGTACAGTAACTCCTATTTCCATGACAGTAGGCGCTAACAGAATCGTGCCTGCTATCGCAATTCCTCATCCTCTTGGAAATCCGGCTCTGGATAAAGCAGAGGAAAAAGAACTCCGCCGCAAGATTGTAGAGAAAGCATTAGATGCACTCACAACCGAGGTGGACGGACAGACAATATTTGATTAGAGCACTTAGCGAGTCTTTTCGAGCTTAGTGCGAAACACATCTGGCCACTTGACGAGGTTCTTTCGAGTCTAGTGGAGCAGATGTTACCTTGAGTAGAGCACTTGGCGAAACATTGAACACTTGGCGAGGTTCTTTCGAGCCTAGTGAGAAAGTTCACCCTTGCGGTGTGTATTTTCGAGCTTAGTGGAGCAGATAGCACTTGAACAAAGTGTTGGCATGTTTTCACAATTTGAGTGAAACGGATGTCACAACAATAAGGAGAGTAACAGACAATGAGCAAAATTTATGATGTTATTGTTCTTGGTGCAGGTCCTGCTGGTTTAGCGGCAGGACTGTACGCAGGAAGAAGCCGTCTCTCTGTTCTGATCATTGAGAAGGGACAGGACGGCGGACAGATTGCAATTACAGACGAGATTGAGAACTACCCGGGACAGATTGTTGAGGGTGAGTCAGGACCGTCCCTGATTGCGAGAATGACCGAGCAGGCAGCAAAGTTCGGCGCTGAGAGAGTATCCGATACGATCAAGGAAGTATGCCTTGAGGGAGACGTTAAGGTATTAAAGAGCGAGAAGGCCGAATATCAGGGCAAGAACGTGATCATTGCTACCGGCGCGCATGCAAGACCGATCGGATGCAAGGGCGAGGCAGAGTATACCGGAAAAGGCGTTTCCTACTGCGCGACTTGCGACGCTAACTTCTTCGAGGACTTTGAAGTGTATGTTGTAGGCGGCGGCGATTCTGCTGTTGAGGAGGCAATGTACCTGACCAAGTTCGCAAGGAAGGTAACGATCATCCACAGAAGAAATGAGCTGCGTGCGGCTAAATCTATCCAGGAGAAAGCGTTCAAGAATCCGAAGATTGATTTTATGTGGGATTCTGTTGTGGAGGAAGTCGGCGGAGACGACATCTTACAGTGGATGAAGGTTAAGAATGTTAAGACCGGCGAGATTACTACAGTTGAAGCTGACGAGGACGACGGAATGTTTGGTGTGTTCGGATTTATCGGAACGATTCCTAACAGTAAGCCGTTCGAGGGCATTATCGATATGGATGAGCGCGGATACATAAAGACGGATGACGATATGCATACCAATATCCCGGGCGTATACGCAGCAGGAGATGTCCGCATCAAGAGCCTCCGTCAGGTTGTAACTGCAGCGGCAGACGGCGCCATTGCAGCAGTTCAGGTAGAGCGGAGCATGTCTGATTACTTCTAGGCAGAGCTTGGCTTTACGCTCCGGCAGATGTGGAAGTGCCTTGTGCCTCTGCGTCAGGGCACATTCTATATATTTTACAAAGTAAGGAGGAGATTCCAATGTTAGATTTAGACAAGACCAATTTTGAGGCAGAAGTGCTTAAGGCAGAAGGATATGTATTCGTAGACTTTTATGGTGACGGATGCGTACCGTGTCAGGCTCTTATGCCGAAGGTACATGAATTTGCAGACACCTATGGTGACAAGCTGAAATTCACGTCCTTAAACACAACAAAGGCACGTCGTCTTGCTATCGCACAAAAGGTTCTTGGACTTCCGGTTATGGCTATCTATAAGGATGGAGAGAAAGTAGAAGAACTGGTAAAAGATGACTGCACACCAGAGACAATTGAGGCGATGATTAAGAAATATATCTAATCAGATAGTTTCTGTATCATAAATCAACTTTTTACAACAGTTCAGCCGTTCAGGATGTATGCATATGGTCTGTGCATGCTTGCATGGTAAAGACCATATGCATACATCCTGGGATGGGAGAGAGCGCCCATTTAGCGAGAAACGTAGCAGCGGTAGCTGCGGAGGAGCTGCTGCAGGCAGCGGTTTGGAGCTTGGCTGAACAAAAAACTTCAAATGAAAGGAGAAGAATAATTATGGCTATATTAGAAGGAAAAAAAGCAATAATTATCGGTGACCGTGACGGAATACCAGGACCGGCTATCGCTGAATGTGTTCAGACAGCCGGCGCAGAAGTAGTATTCTCATCAACGGAATGTTTCGTCTGAACGAGCGCAGGCGCAATGGATCTGGAAAACCAGAAGAGAGTTAAGGAGTTTGCTGAGGAATACGGCGCAGAGAATTTAGTAGTAATTCTCGGTGCTGCAGAAGGCGAAGCTGCAGGTCTTGCAGCTGAGACTGTTACAGCAGGCGATCCGACTTTTGCAGGTCCGTTGACAGGGGTCCAGCTTGGACTCACGACATATCACGTTTGTGAACCAGAGATGAAAGAAGAGTTTGACGAGGCAGTTTATGACGAGCAGATCAGCATGATGGAGATGGTACTTGATGTTGATGACATCATCAGTGAGATGAGCGCCATCAGAGATGAGTTCTGCAAGTTTTTATAGGCAGAGCACTTAGTGAAACTTTGAATAAATTGGCTTAAATTGGGGCAGACCCTGTGGCGAGCGCCGGGGTCTGCCTTTTGTGTAGAGCGCTTGGCGAGGTTTTTTCGAGCTTAGCGCGAACCACATCTGGCCACTTGGCGAAACATTGAACACTTGGCGAGGTATTATCGAGCCTAGTGAGAAAGCTCACCCTTGCGGTGTGCTTGTCGAGCCTAGTGGAACAGATGTAACCTTAATATAAGAAAGGCGGAAGACCAATGAACAGTGTTATTAAAGGCGCAAGCTATGTATTGGCACATACCCCTCAGATGGTGGTATATAATGGAACAACCCAGACGACAGAGAGAATCGTTAATCCGGAGTCGGAATATTTGAAAGAGTTAGAAAGCCATCTGCGTTCTTATGAAGAGTGCGTGAATTACTGGCCGAATCAGGTATATATCGGTAATGCGACACCGGAGGATCTTGCGGGCGTAGAGTTCCCTTACTATGACAAAGTAAAAGAGGGCGCTGAAAGATACGGCAAATACGGCGAGATCATGCCGGAGGAGGAGTTCATTCTTCTTGTGCAGGCTTGCGACCAGTTTGAAGTTGTAAAAGTTGATAAAGAGTTTGTAAGCGCCCACAAGGCAGCATTTGCAGCGGACCCTATCATCACAGAGGACATTGTTGCAAGAGTTGAGGAAGGCGTGGAGCTTTCCGAGATTGAGGCGGCAGTGAATGATGAGCATGCAGAGGGAATCTATGTTGCAGGAAAGCTTGTGGCATGTGTAAAGAGAGCGCATGACATCGACGTGAACTTATCCGCACATGTTATGCATGAGAACTTGATGAGCAAGGCATCAAGCGTCCTTGCTTTATTATACGGCGTAAAAAATGCAGGAATCAGCAAAGACGATGTTGAGTATGTGATCGACTGTGCAGAAGAGGCCTGCGGCGATATGAACCAGAGAGGCGGCGGCAACTTTGCAAAGGCAGCGGCAGAGATCGCTTGTCTTAACAATGCGACAGGCTCTGACTCCCGCGGTTTCTGTGCAGGACCGTCCCATGCACTGATCGAGGCGGCAGCACTTGTAAAATCAGGCGCGTACAAATGCGTGGCTGTTACGGCAGGCGGATGTACGGCAAAGCTTGGTATGAACGGCAAAGACCACGTAAAGAAAGGACTTCCAATCTTAGAGGACTGTCTGGCAGGTTTCTGTGTGATTTTGTCTGAGAATGACGGCGTGAACCCGGAGATCAACCTTGACATTTTAGGACGCCACACTGTAGGAACCGGAAGCGCTCCGCAGAATGTTATCGGAAGCCTTGTTGCTGACCCGCTTGAGAGAGCAGGACTTAAGATTACCGATATTGATAAATTCTCTCCGGAGATGCAGAACCCGGATATCACAAAACCGGCAGGAGCAGGAGATGTTCCGCTTGCAAACTATAAGATGATCGCTGCTTTAGCTGTTAAGCGCGGCGAGTTAGACCGGAAAGAGCTTGCATCGTTTACTACAGGACATGGCCTTACCGGATGGGCGCCGACACAGGGACATATCCCGTCAGGCGTACCGTATATCGGATTTGCAAGAGAGGATATCCTTGCAGGCAAGATGAAGAATGCTATGATCATCGGAAAAGGAAGTCTGTTCCTTGGACGTATGACCAACCTGTTTGACGGCGTTTCCTTCGTGATTCAGGCAAACACAAAGGCAGAAGCCGAGGCAGCGGCAGGTGTATCTGAGGAAGAAGTAAAAGGACTGATCGCAAAAGCTATGAAAGATTTCGCTGCATCCCTGATGGCAGAGTAAGGGGGTGGCAAAAGATGGCTAACAGTATTGAAAAGATGATTGCCGAGACCTTTATGCAGATGGCTGAAGGGTTAGAGACCGGAAGCTTTGGAAAGCGGCCGAAGGTTGCCCTTACTGGCATGGGCAGCGAGCATGGAGAGAGAAACTGCCTGGCTGCGGCTGTGGAGGCTGCAAAAGACGGCATTGACGTATACTACATCGGAACCCTTGAGGCAGAGGGCGTGACTACGGTTAAGGTGGCAAACGACGAGGAAGGCCATGACCGCATGGAGGAGATGTTAAAGAACGGTGAGGTAGACGCTGCCGTGACGATGCATTTCCCATTCCCGATCGGCGTGTCTACAGTAGGACGCTGCGTGACCCCGGCTACCGCGAAAGAGATGTATATCGCCAACACTACAGGAACTTCAAGTACAGACCGTATCGAGGGCATGATCAAGAATGCTGTGTACGGAATTATCGCTGCAAAAGCCTGCGGAAAGAAGAATCCTACAGTGGGAATCCTTAACGTAGACGGCGCGCGCCAGACAGAGAAGGCGTTAAAGCAGCTTAAGGACAACGGCTATGACATCGCATTTGCAGAGTCCGGGAGGGCAGACGGCGGCTGCGTCATGAGAGGAAATGACGTGCTGCAGGCTTCGCCGGATATCATGGTAACGGATTCTCTCACCGGAAATATCCTGGTGAAGATGCTGTCCTCCTTTAACACAGGCGGAAGCTTCGAGGCTACAGGCTTTGGCTACGGGCCGGGAATCGGCGAAGGCTATGAGCAGTTAGTGATGATCGTGTCAAG
>CAMNTQ010000047.1 GCA_946558695.1 uncultured Lachnospiraceae bacterium | reverse complement strand
AGAAATACTCTCGATTTCCCTCTCGAAGCGTCAATCCCATTCCAAAGCAAATAACGCCAAAAACCTTTGCTTCCGTACACATATCCAAAATACCGGAAATATTGTCTTTTGTATCGTTAATAAAGGGCAATACCGGCGTCAGCCATACAACTGTCGGTATCCCTAAATCTCTCAGCTTTTTCAACACTTCAAAGCGTTCCCTTGTCGTACTTACATTCGGCTCAATCTTTTTGCACAACTCTTCGCTGTAAGTAGTCAAGGTCATTTGCACAACGCATTTTGTCTGTTCATTGATTTTCTGCAAAAGGTCTAAATCTCTCAATATACGGTTTGATTTTGTGATGACCGTAAATCCAAAACCATGCTTATATATCAGGTGCAGCGCCTTTCTGACATTCCCGATCTCCATCTCCAGCGGAATATAGGGGTCTGTCATAGAGCCCGTACCTATCATACACTTTTTGCGCTTATGCACAAGAGCATATTCCAACAAATCAACTGCGTTTTCTTTGACTTCAATATCTTCAAACGCGTGTTCCATACGATAGCATTTACTTCTGGAGTCACAGTAGATGCACCCGTGAGAACAGCCGCGGTATAAATTCATTCCATTTTCAGCGGATAATATCCCTTTTGCTTTCACAAAGTGCATGATGCTGCCGGCCTTTCATATCTTTCAATCGCTTTGCAGATATTTCTGGCAATCAGACGTTCCTCCCGCTTCAATCCTTCATATTCCTTGCTGAACATAAATAGCTTGTTCTCGCTGTTTCGATTACAAAGCCAGTAATCCCTTGCACCGATATGAGGAACCTGACATATAACCTCCACATAAAATCTTTCATCATAATGATATCTTGCGACAACCGACGTATCTTTTTCCATAGGTAAACCTCCATCTATTCCAATTTGAACGTTTCCCCTTATTTATCCCACCGGATTCTATGATAGCACATAAAAAAAGAAAATGTAGTATTGACTTTTTATTGATTTTCTGCTTCATCATCTTATTCTGCAGTTCTCTTTCATTCTTTCACAGTAATCTAATTTTTCAGATTTTCAATATTTACCACACATCATATACCTACAGCAGCATATCTGGAAATTGTCTGCAAATATTCTACAAAATTCATCACTTTTATACTTTTCGGGTGTCTATATAATGAAAAACAAAAGCAAAGGACAAGATAAATGAACCTTATAAATGAAATTGAAAATAAAACTATTAAAAATGACGTTCTTAAATTTCTTGAAACTTATGGATTTAAGGGCCTGCAGGAAGCAATGGATTCCTATGTAAATATGCAGCAGGTATACATATGCAAAACAAGGACTGCCACCTCTAAAATATACATATGTGATATCAATTATGTTGAAGTGCACAAGCATCTTATTACGATCCACACCGCACATGCCAATTACGAAAAATATGGTTCTCTTAATAAAGAGCTGGAAATCCTGTCCAAATATGGATTCGTTAAATGCTCGCAAAATTGTATCGTACCCCTGACAAAAATACGGACTGTGACCTATGATGAAGTCATTCTTTTAGACGGCACAAAGATAGGACTGAGCAAACGTTACGCTTCCAAAGTTCTGTTAGAATTCAGATTTTTTAAATAAAAGTCCTTACCCTCAGCGGACAAAGAAACACACATCCTTTGTTCACTGAGGGTAAAAACACCGGATATCCGATATACGGACATCCGGTGTTCCTCTCTTTTTTTTAAATCTTAAACAGAGCTGCATCCACTGCCTGAAGATCGCTTTCAGTTATGTTCCATACTCCGTCCGAATTTTTCTCAACATGTACCGTAACCGTCTGCGGCTCGCCGTACGTCACCTCAGCAAGCTTCTCGCTCAACAGTTCATGCACCATATCAATGGCAAGCTGATTGACATCATCTTCGGAAATCTCCTTGCCTGTAACTGCTTCCTGCATCTTTGCTACCAGCTCGTCCTGCATTCCGCTGAAAATCTCCATCGGCTCTGCCGTCACTTCCACTTCAAAGCCTCCGTCAGACTCCTTCGCATCGCCAACCGTATATTTCACCTTTGCAAAAATATCCTTTAGCAGTTCGCGGTACTTGTCCATCGTCTCTTCCGTCGCACCCAGCGCGCTGAATCCAAGCGAGTTGGTAACCGTGTCAATGTTGCCGTCGAACAACTTCTGGGCTTCTTCCTTTGTGGAGTCCGTAATCTTTGTATACTCATCAAAGTTAGCCTTGTAGCCCGCATCCAGCGTCGCCTGCACATATGCTTTCGCATCATCTGGCTTCATGCCGCAGCCTGCAAACATTCCCAGAGCCATCAACCCCGCCAGTATCAATGAGACATTTCTTTTCAGCATTGTTTTCATAACAATTCCTCCTGAATCACATATAATTTTGTCTTCTCTATTTTATCAGCTTTTTCCCGATTTGAAAACAGTCAAATGTGCTAAAATAATCCGCCGGCGTCTCGGCTCTTCTGATAAGCTGCGTGCTGCCGTCCTCCCTCAAAAGGAGTTCCGCAGATTTAAGCTTGCCATTATAATTGTATCCCATCGCAAATCCGTGGGCGCCCGTATCATGGATGACTAACAAGTCGCCGATGGCAATCTCCGGAAGCATGCGGTCAATCGCAAATTTATCGTTATTTTCGCAGAGAGAACCTGCCACATCGTATTTATGGTCGCAAGGCTCTTCTTCCTTCCCCATGACCGTGATGTGATGATATGCGCCGTATATGGCAGGGCGCATCAGATTTACCGCGCACGCGTCCACGCCGATATACTCCTTATGCGTATGCTTCTCGTGAATCGCTTTTGTGACAAGACAGCCGTACGGCCCCATCATAAACCGTCCGAGTTCGGTATAGATCGCCACATCTCCCATTCCCGCCGGCACAAGCACTTCTTCATATACCCTGCGGACTCCGTCGCCGATCGCGCGGATGTCATTCGGCTCCTGATCTGGATTGTAAGGGATACCGATACCGCCCGAAAGGTTGATGAACTTAATGTGTACTCCCGTCTCCTTTTGAAGCTTTACCGCCACCTCAAAGAGAACTTTAGAAAGCATCGGATAATATTCATTTGTCACCGTATTGCTGGCAAGAAAAGCATGAATTCCGAACTCCTTCGCACCCTTCTCCTTCAAGATCTTAAAAGCCTCAAAAAGCTGATCCGTAGTCATACCGTACTTGGCATCTCCCGGATTGTCCATAATGTCATTGCTGATTTTAAAAAGCCCGCCCGGATTGTATCGGCAGCTGATCGTCTCGGGTATACGTCCGATCGCCTTCTCAAGAAAATCAATGTGGGTGATATCGTCCAGATTAATAATCGCCCCAAGCTTATTGGCATACACGAATTCCTCCGCCGGAGTATCATTGGACGAAAACATAATGTCATCCTCGCCTGCCCCGACAGCCTCGGACAGCATAAGCTCCGTGTAAGAAGAACAGTCGCAGCCGCAGCCGTACTCTCTTAATATATCGATAAGAAACGGATTCGGCGTTGCCTTCACAGCAAAATATTCCTTGTAACCTTTGTTCCACGCAAACGCTTCCCTGAGCGCTTCCATATTACGGCGGATTCCCCTCTCATCATAGAGATGGAAGGGCGTCGGATATTCCTTTATGATCTCTTCCAGCTTCTCTTTTGTTACAAACGGTACTTTTTTCATGTCTTTCAGTCTCCTCTTAGTATATGATTGTCCTACTTTCTCTTTCTTCCTGAATTGCCAGCAGTTTGATCTCATTCGCAAGCATTCTTTTATAAAGCTCTACAAAATTCTTCTGTCCCGAATAGAGACAGGTATTCATACTGCCCTCCCCGTACTCCCCGGTCATCACATATCTGGAATCGGTAATAATACCGATCTCCATCTCCCGGGGCCCGCCAATATAAATCTTGGCATTGATCTGCTGCACTGTCTGGTCGGTGATAATCACGACCTTTTTACCCGCTCTGATCAAAAGCTCGATCTCATTCAGGAAAAGCAGCAGATAATTTCTCGTACAGGTAATATACACTCTCTGCTCTACTCTGGCAAGAAGATTTTTGACCATATCCATGATATTCTTCGCCCCTTCAATGGTCACATAGCCTTCCACATGGGATTTTTCCGAGGGCTTGTTTGCAGACAGCCACACCTTCGTCTCCTCCAGCCTGCGGATACAGTTTTTGCAGAATTCTTCTAACGGTACAGGGATATATTTCTTTGTCGTTCCCTCCTCCACCAGATAAGCGGCGCCTTTCTCCGTCATGCTGGCCAGGGAGCCGTAAGCATTCGATCTCGATATCCCTAGAAGTTTCGCCACCTCGTAGCCAGTAATCTTCCCTTCGCAGAGCAGGCATTCATAGATTCCCGCCTCCTGACGGGTAAGCCCGAATTCCGTAAGCCTTGCGGTAAAAGCATTATTCTCCATGTTCTTCCCTCTTTTGCCGTTTTGATTAATATGAATTAGTAGTTCTTTTCAGGAACACTATATAGCAAAGCTCGTTTTTTGTCAAGAAGAATTTTTATAGTTTTATAGAATACGCAATATCATCCTGTCAGCAGTAATTTTCATCAGTTGATTTCATAAAATCAATAATTGCAAAAGAATATCACGTAACCTATAGACTGCACAAGAAGAAATACCCGTTCCAGATATCGCTGTGAATAAGATCGAAATGGATCATAGAGGAACTTTAACTGCATTTATGAGAAAACACCTGAATGAAAACATTTTATGATTTTCATTCAGGTGTTTCTATACTATCTCAGAGATTTCACAGGCATTTGCCCTGCGCCGTGTTCTCCGATTATTTTTTCCATCCAGATCATATTGTACCAGCGGCCAAATTTACAGCCGCATTTATGGAATTCTCCCACCTTTGTAAAACCTAGGTGAGCGTGAAAATCCGCGCTGTTTTTATTAAGATACTCATCCTCCTGCTCTGGATATCCGATACAAGCATACAGATTCAGAATCCCCATATCCCGCAGTCTTTCTTCAAGCGCCTCATATATTTTCCGCCCCAGACCGTATTTTCGCGAAGCATGATCAAGATATACCGTCAGTTCGCACGACCAGTCATAGGCGGCCCGCCCTACAAAAGGTCCGGCATAGGCATAGCCCTGAATGATTCCGTTCTTTTCAACAACAAGATAAGGATAGTGTCTCAGCGTGTTCTCGATACGGTTTTGAAATTCTTTCAGCGCCGGAACTTCATATTCAAAACTAATCGCTGTATTTGTTACATAATAAGCATAAATCTCTAAAATACGTTCTGCATCCTCAATACTTGCATCCCGGACTGTCACTTTGTCCATAATTTTCCTCCGCCGTGTCCTGCCAAAAACATCAGACACATGATTCACCGAAATTTATGCAGCACCGTACTAATCCACAATCGCGATACGCATCATGTTGCTGACTCCGGCCTGACGGCCGCCTACTACCGGAGACGGGATTCCGGCGGTCAGGATCACGACATCGCCGGTCTCTGCGATCTGCTTTGCGCACACAAGCTCAATGGCGCTGCTGCAGATGTCTTCCGTCGTGTGTACTTCGATGGACTTCATCGGGCGCACGCCCCAGTAAATCTGCATTCTTCTAAGAGACGCCGCGTCTGGACTGACGCCAATGATCTCCGTCTTAGGCTTAAACTTGGATACCACTCTCGCAGTCGCCCCGGACATGGAAGGCGCGATGATACATTTTGCTTTTAAATTCATAGCGGTAGACACCGTAGCAAAGCCAAGGGCGCTTGAAGCACTCTTCATACGGTGAGCCTCCGACTGGCGCAGAATCGTCTCATAATCCAGATGTTCCTCTGTGCTCTCAACGATATGTACCATCATCTGAAGCGCTTCTACCGGATATTTTCCATTCGCCGTCTCACCCGACAGCATCACGGCATCGGTTCCGTCATAGACCGCGTTGGCAACATCCGTAACTTCCGCTCTTGTCGGACGGGGATTGCGGATCATGGAATCAAGCATCTGCGTCGCAGTGATTACCGGCTTAAAATTATCGTTGCATTTCTGGATCAGCACTTTCTGGAGGTAAGGAACTTCCTCCGCCGGAATCTCTACGCCAAGATCCCCTCTGGCAACCATGATCCCGTCTGCGCAGCGAATGATCTCATCAATGTTCTGAATGCCTTCTGCGTTCTCAATCTTGGCAATGATCGGGATATAAGGCGCCTTAAGTTCTCTTAAGTATGCCTTGATCTCTAAGATACACTCCGCATTGCGCACAAAAGACGCAGCGATAAAATCAATCTCCTGCTCTACGCCGAACTTAATATCTTCCCTGTCCTTTTCCGTGATCGCCGGAAGCCTTACTGGTACGTTGGGCACGTTGACGCCCTTTCTCTCGCCCAGTTCACCGCCGTTGGTAATCTTGCATAGGATCTCGTTCTCCGTCTTTTCCTTAACCTCAAGACCAATCAGCCCATCGTCGATCAGAATCGTGCTTCCAATCTGCACATCGTCGATCAGTCCCGCATAGGTAATGGATACCTTTGTCTGATCTCCCTCTATCTCTTTCGTTGAAAGGGTGAATGTCCCACCCGTCTCAAGAATCACTTTCTTTCCTTCCTTCAAAACGCCCGTACGTATCTCAGGTCCTTTCGTATCCAGAAGAATTGCAACCGGCACCTTTTCTTCCTCACGCAGTCTTTTGATCATATCCATGCGCGCCTTCTGCTCCTCATGGGTTCCGTGAGAAAAGTTAAATCTGGCAATATCCATGCCGTCCTGAATCAGCTTTCTTACAATCTCCGGATCATTCGTTCCCGGCCCCATCGTACATACAATTTTTGTCTTTTTCATTTTTCCTGACCACACTCCTTCGCTTATTCCTGCAGACAATGAGATATGTGACTGCCTGCAGGCATTTGACCGTCATTTTTTCAGACAATCTTCTGATTCATATTTTACTTGTAATCGATATGACTTGCAATCGTTTTTCCATGACAGACTGCACAAAAAATCCCCAAAAAGATTGTGGGTGCTGCCACCTGTTACTTTACATGCGTATGTGTAAAAAGGTGATCCTGACAGTACTCATAATTACCGTTGCACTTGGAGCAATACCTGAATTCCAGTTCCGGATGCTCAAGCTCTGTCCGGCCACATACGGCGCATCTGTGTTTCGCCCCGCCCGCGTAAGTGTTACTCTGGCGCTTTGCCTGCCTTACATTCTTCTTGAACTCATGCTTGCGCCTGATCTGCTGCGGCGTATAAGGCTTCATATTTCTGGAGCCTAGGAAAAAGATCAGGAAATTTAAAATAGACACAACCGCCGCAAGCGCATTGGCTTTGAACGTGATACCGTACACCGGATTCCCTCCGTATGCCGGAAGAAACGCCTGAACCACTGCCCACAGAAAATACAGCCCATCCAGCAGTGCCAGCCACTTCACCTTCACCGGAATAATCATATATAAATAGAACTGCATATCCGGGAACAGCGCCGCAAAGACAAAAAACAGGGACATATTAAGGTAGTGCGTCCCCATCTGAAAGGACAGACCTGTAAGCAGATATACCAGAAGAGCCGCTATCACATGGAACAACATACCCGAAAAAAAGTACAGATTAAAACGGAACGCCCCCCACGTCATCTCAAGCTGTCTTCCGATGAAATAATAGAGGGACAGCGCAAAAAGGATCCAAATCAGACTGTCTGACGGCGGATCTATGATAAAGGTAACTATCCGCCAAACCTGTCCATGCAGAACCGCTTCGGCATCCAGACTTAAGAAACTGCTGTAGAAGTACGGATTTATCAAATTCAAAACAAATCCCGCTCCATATAGGACAATAATATATGTCATCAGGTTCGGTATTGCATACCTGCCGTATTTCCGTTCTAATTTACTAATCCAATCCATAAAAACTACTCCTTCAAACTGCCATAATTTTACTGTTCTTAAAAAAATACATTGTATTCATCTTACCCGTTTGACTGGTGTTTGTCAATTCTACCATGGAACTTTCATACGTTTTTTATATTCTTATTACATTTTATTAATTGTAAAGTCAAAAATTTTGTCGTATAATGTTACCGGCTGTAAAGTCAAAAAACACATTTAATAGGAAAACACACATACACATAGATAAAGGAGTGTTATATTTTATGGCAAAGAAAGAAAGCTATACACTAGGCATTGATATAGGCTCTACTACTGTAAAGATTGCAATTTTAGATGAACAGAACGATGTTGTTTTTTCCGACTATGAGCGTCATTTCGCCAATATACAGGAAACGCTGTCCGACCTTCTGGGACGGGCGACTTATAAACTTGGAGCCATCTATGCCTCGCCGATCATTACCGGCTCTGGTGGGCTGTCTCTGTCTAAACATTTAGACGTACCTTTCGTACAGGAAGTTATTGCTGTCTCTACGGCGCTTCAGGATTATGCGCCTCAGACGGATGTGGCCATCGAGCTCGGCGGCGAGGACGCAAAGATCATCTACTTTGAGGGAGGCAATGTGGAACAGCGTATGAACGGTGTGTGCGCCGGGGGGACCGGCTCCTTCATTGATCAGATGGCATCTCTTCTGCAGACAGATGCCTCCGGTCTCAATGAATATGCAAAAAATTATCATGCGCTCTATTCGATCGCCGCAAGGTGCGGGGTATTCGCAAAATCCGATATCCAGCCTTTGATCAACGAAGGGGCGTCAAAGGAAGATTTGGCGGCCTCCATCTTTCAGGCAGTGGTAAACCAGACGATCAGCGGGCTTGCCTGCGGAAAACCCATTCGGGGACACGTGGCGTTCTTAGGCGGACCGCTTCATTTCCTGTCGGAACTGAAAGAAGCATTTATCAGAACGCTCAAACTGGATGACGAACACACGATCGCACCCCATCATTCCCATCTGTTTGCCGCTATCGGTTCCGCGCTGAATTCTCAGAGAAACCTGCATGTATCCCTCCGGGAAATGCAAAAACGTCTTGAGGGCAAGATCAAGATGGAATTTGAGGTTGACCGAATGGAGCCGCTCTTTAAGACAGAAAAGGATTTTCACGCATTCACCAAACGGCATAACAAGCATCAGGTTCCGGTAAAGGACTTAGAAAGCTACCGCGGACACGCTTTCCTCGGAATCGATGCCGGTTCTACTACAACAAAAGCCGCCTTGGTGGGCGATGACGGAACCCTTCTTTATTCCTTCTATCACAACAATGAGGGGGATCCGCTCGGTACTACCATAAGCGCTATCAAAGACATTTACCGCAAGCTTCCGGAGGGTGTCAGCATCGTCCACTCCTGTTCTACCGGATACGGGGAAGCTCTTGTTAAATCTGCCCTTCTTTTGGATGAAGGGGAGGTTGAGACGGTTGCACATTATTACGCCGCGTCCTTTTTTGAGCCGGACGTTGACTGCATTCTTGATATCGGCGGACAAGACATGAAGTGTATTAAGATCAAAAATCATACCGTTGACAGTGTTCAGCTCAATGAAGCCTGCTCTTCTGGCTGCGGTTCTTTCATTGAAACCTTTGCGAAGTCCTTGAATTATTCGGTAGAAGATTTTGCGCATGAGGCGTTGTTTGCACACAATCCGATCGATCTTGGCACCCGCTGTACCGTTTTTATGAACTCGAAGGTAAAGCAGGCGCAAAAGGAGGGGGCAGAAGTTTCCGACATCTCTGCCGGGCTTGCTTACTCTGTCATTAAAAATGCACTGTTTAAAGTAATCAAGGTTTCTGACGCGTCAGAACTCGGAGAACACATCGTTGTGCAGGGCGGCACCTTTTATAACAACGCCGTACTGCGCAGCTTTGAAAAAATCGCGGGCTGCGAGGCCATCCGCCCGGATATCGCCGGTATCATGGGAGCTTTCGGCGCTGCCCTGATCGCAAGAGAACGCTGCTTAGCCGGGGAAGGGACAACCATGCTCTCCATCGAAGATATTGAAGCGCTCAAATACTCCACATCCATGACAAAGTGCCGGGGCTGTACCAATACTTGCCGTCTTACGATCAACCATTTCAGCGGAGGACGTAAGTTCATCACCGGAAACCGCTGCGAGCGGGGGCTTGGCAAGGAGAAGAATACCAACAAGCTGCCGAACCTGTTTGAATACAAGCTGAACCGGTATTTCGGCTATCAGCCGCTGGAGGAAAAGGATGCAGAACGGGGCGTCATCGGCATCCCGAGGGTTCTCAATATGTACGAGAATTATCCGTTCTGGTTCACTTTCTTCCATACGCTGGGATTCCGGGTTCTTCTCTCGCCGGTTTCTACACGCAAGATCTATGAACTGGGCATTGAGTCTATCCCGAGTGAATCCGAATGCTATCCGGCAAAGCTGGCCCACGGCCATGTACAGTGGCTGATCGATCAGGGAGTAAAGCGAATCTTTTATCCGAGCATTCCTTATGAGAGAAAAGAATTCGCCGATGCCAACAACTGCTACAACTGCCCGATTGTTACGTCTTATCCTGAAAATATTAAGAACAACATTGATGCGATTATAAACGGCGAGGTTGATTTTATCCATCCATTCCTCTCCCTTCAGAGTGAGGAGACGATTTCACTCCGGCTTGCGGAGGAGTTTTCGGGTAAGTTTGGCATTGCACAAAAGGAGATCCGGTCCGCCGTTCATGCTGCATGGACGGAGCTTTCAGACTGCCGCAGGGATATGCAGAAAAAAGGCGAAGAGACGATAAAATTCTTAGAAGAGACAAAAAACAGAGGAATCGTCCTTGCCGGCCGTCCGTATCACATTGATCCGGAAGTTAACCACGGTCTGCCGGAGCTTATTAATTCCTACAATATTGCCGTGCTGACGGAGGATTCCGTCTCACACCTGAACCCGGTAGAGCGGCCCATCAATGTAATGGACCAGTGGATGTACCATTCCCGTCTCTATGCCGCGGCAAACTACGTAAAGACTACGGAAAACCTTGACTTTATCCAGCTTAATTCCTTCGGGTGCGGTCTGGATGCCGTTACCACCGATCAGGCCGCTGATATTTTAAATCATTCCGGCAAGATCTATACTTCCTTAAAAATTGACGAGGTAAACAATCTCGGCGCAGCAAGGATCCGTATCCGCTCGCTCCTTGCCGCCATCCGTGTACGGGAGCGAAAAAAAGAAGCCCGGAAGATACGACCTGCCTCCATCGAGAAAGCCGTCTTTACAAAGGAAATGCGTAAAAACTATACCATCCTCTGCCCGCAGATGTCTCCGATTCATTTTGAGATTCTGGAGCCGGCATTTAATGCCTCCGGCTATCACCTTCAGGTGCTTCCCAATGACAATAAACGGGCGGTGGACGTAGGATTAAAATATGTGAATAACGATGCCTGTTATCCGTCCCTGATGGTAGTCGGGCAGATTATGGATGCCATCCTGTCAGGCAGGTACGACACGGACCGGATTGCCGTCATCATAAGTCAGACCGGCGGAGGATGCCGTGCCTCAAACTACATCGGATTCATCCGGCGCGCCCTTAAAAAAGCCGGCTATGCCCAGATTCCTGTTATCTCCATCAATTTGAGCGGACTTGAGGAAAACCCAGGCTTTAAGCTGACGCCGACTCTTATTATTCGGGGACTGTACGGTGTCGTGTTCGGCGATATCTTTATGAAATGCGTCTATCGGCTGCGTCCTTATGAGGCAATCCCCGGTTCTGTCAATGCGATGCATGAGAAGTGGAAAAAGGTCTGCCAGAAATTCGTATCCGATGGATACCCCTCCAGACATCGGTTTAAAAAGCTCTGCCGGGATATCATTGCAGACTTTGACAATAACATAGAAGTTTTAGACATAAAAAAACCACGGGTAGGCGTTGTCGGGGAGATTCTTGTAAAATTCCTCCCTGCCGCCAATAATTACCTTGTTGAACTGCTGGAAAACGAAGGCGCCGAAGCGGTTGTACCGGACCTTTTGGACTTCCTTCTCTACTCCTTCTACAACCAGAACTTTAAGACAGAAAAGCTTGGCTTTGCGAAATCAAAGGCACGGATTGGAAACCTTGGGATCCGTCTGATCGAGTGGCTCAGAAAGCCTGCGACAGATGCCTTTAAAAAGAGCCGACACTTTGATCCTCCGGCAAAGATTGAAGAACTTGGCCGCATGGCTTCCGAAATCGTCTCTCTCGGCAATCAGACCGGTGAGGGATGGTTCCTTACCGGAGAGATGCTGGAGCTGATACATAGCGGAGCGCCCAATATCGTATGCACCCAGCCGTTTGCCTGCCTGCCGAACCACGTGGTAGGCAAAGGAGTCATTAAGGAGCTTCGCAGACACTACCCACAGTCAAATATCGTGGCGATCGATTTCGATCCTGGAGCCAGCGAAGTAAACCAATTAAACCGCATTAAGCTTATGCTGTCCACGGCACATAAAGCGCTGTAAGCGCCTTTGCGAATGGCGCGGGAATGAACGGTAACATAAATCAATCTTACTCTACATAACCGTAAAAGCGGCGGACTCCCTGTAAAAATCAGGGAAACCGCCGCTTTATTATAATTCGGATTCAGGATTCACCGCTCTTTTATTCTCGCCCCATCTCTATTTTCTTAAGTCTCTCTCTGGCCCCTTTATAATCCGGGTAATACCGCCCCACTTCCTCCCAGAATGCCGCTGAATGGTTCATATGTTTCCGGTGAGCCAGTTCATGCACCACCACATAATCGAAAAGTTCCTCTGGCAGATAGTAAAGCTGATAATTAAAGTTGAGATTTCCTTTCGCACTGCAGCTTCCCCATCTCGTTTTCTGGTTGCGGACCGTGATCCTTTCGTACGTAACTCCCATCCGGCTGCTGTAGTATTGCACGCGCTCTGAAAATTTCTTCTTTATCTTCACGATATCCTCAGGCAGAAGCTCCCGGACAGGACATGCCCGCGAAGGCTCCATATCCTTCTGCCTTTCCTCAAGAAGCTTTACCTTTTTTAATATCCATCCTTTGTGTTCCTCCAGAAATTTTTCGAGTTCTTTGTCTGTAAGAGTCCATGGTATTCTTGCCAGTACACTTCCATCCGCCTTCACTTCCAGACCAATGCTCTTTCTTTTGGACCGGATGATTTTAATGGAAAGATTCTGTGTTCCGTCTGATATTTGATACTCTGTTATCATTTGTCTTGTTCCCCTGTAACCTTCATTATTGCAGATCGTCTGCATGACTGGAAGAATCCTCTCCCTGTATTCTGATATACAGCGTCACTCTCCCTCCATATCCTTCTTCTTCTGCATTTTCCACTGTCACTTTTCCGCCCTGCACTCTGGCAAACTCAGAGGCAATATACAGACCGATTCCTTTATGTTCCCTGTTGTGGCGGCTTTGATCTCCCTGATAGAACTTCCAGGCGGCACGGCGCAGAGCTTCCTCTGTAAATCCCGGTCCTCTGTCTGTCACTTCGGCGTAAAGATACTTTTCTTTTCCAGTCTTCCACACCCCGATCCGAATAAGAACCCCCTCCCCTTCGGGTGTATAAGAAAGAGCGTTCATAACGATATTGTTCCATGCCCTGAGTATTTGGTCAGTATCGCAACATACAGCTCCCACCTCTGCCTGCATGGACACTTCGCTTCGTTTTCCCTGAGACGCCGCGAGAACCTCTGTCTGCTCCGATAATTGTTCCGCAAGACAGACACCGTCCACAATCTCAGTCTTCAGCGCTCTTTCTTCCAATATTAACAGCTCCGATAACTGTGCAAGATAATCTTCAATAACCTTTACATTTTTCCGAATAGAAATGGGATATCCTTTCGCTTCTCCTTCTATCTCTTCCTCTGACAAAAGTTCCGCATTCCCTTTGATGACCGTCAGCGGCGTCTTGATATCATGAGCAAGTGCACCGATCTGTTCCGCCATCCTTCTCTGGGTGTCCCACTGAGCTTCAAGGGATCTGCCAAGCGCATCCCGCATTTGAAAGATAGAGCCCAGAACGTCCTCAATTTCTGTAATATCGGAATGTTCCCGTGAGAACGCCAAATCCTGTTTCTGAATCTTATCCGCGACAGTTCTAAGAATCTTAAGTCTCCTTCTTAAGTCTCTGCCAAAATGCCGGGATATAAGCAGCGCCTGTATCAAAAACAGAAAAGCAAATAAGATAACGGCGCTCCAAGCAGGATTCAGCCAGACGGGCATTGGGGAAGCAAACCTTGCGGCAATCCAGTATTTTACAATACATACTTCCTGATTGTACCGTTCAAAGAATTTATAATATCCTCCTCCCATTGCCGCGTTTTTCCCTGCCCTGTAAGCCTCCCATGCGTATGTATGCTCTTTCGCTCCTAAAGTTCCATACCTGTATGTTCCCATTTCATCGTACACTGCATACAGGCATCTGTCAGGGATCAAATCTTTCGTAATGCTGCCGCTGGTCTCAATCTCCGCCACCAAATCTTCTAACAGCGTTTCCGAATAGTTTGCAGGAAGTATCAGACCGGCATCTGCGATCAGACTGCTATACAGAATCACGGTAAACACAAAAAGCATAAGTGTACTCATACAAAAAACGATAATATATGTTAAAAAAATTCTTGACAGGCTTTTTTTCTTTTTCACTTCCATCGATATCCAATCCCCCACACCGTTTCGATCGGCTGAATTCCTGCCCGCCCGCATTTCGCCCTGATATTTTTCACATGCTCTGCGATCACTGAACTGTCACTTTCTCCGTCATATCCAAATACATGCTCATAGATCCGGTCTTTCGTAAATATCTGTCCCCTGTTCAGAGCAAGATATTCACAGATTCCATATTCACTTTTTGTAAATGGAAGAGTAAAGTCTCCATATACTGCCCGCTTTTCTCTCAGATAAAATCTCACATCCCCCGCTGACACAGCGTGTTTTCTCTCCCGGCTCTCCCTCCTTAAATGTGCCGCTATTCTGGCCCGAAGTTCTCCGATTCCAAATGGTTTGGTAATATAATCATCCGCCCCAAGCCCCAGCCCCCGCATCAGATCTGTCTCCGCAGTTTTTGCCGTCAGGAACAGAATCGGACTGTCCGTCAACTCCCGAATCTCCTCACACAGAGTAAATCCATCTTTCCCCGGCATCATCACATCCAAAAGAATCAGATCATAGTCCAAAAGCCTGATTTTCTGAACCTCGTCTGG
The DNA here is from genome assembly GCA_946558695.1 of uncultured Lachnospiraceae bacterium. Classification (GTDB taxonomy): domain Bacteria; phylum Bacillota; class Clostridia; order Lachnospirales; family Lachnospiraceae; genus MD308. Next base: position 6,463 of record CAMNTQ010000047.1, on the reverse strand, counting down.
CCTGCAGACTGCAGTCACATCATAGCCTTCTCTGGAAAGGGCATTTTTTATCAGTGTAAGAATTTCTTCCTCATCATCAACTGCCAGTATTCTAATCATCCGGATGCCTCCCTTCAAAATACTGAAACCACGCAAAGACACCTGTAATCCAGAGTATCATAATACAAACACACACCTTCAGGTTTCCCGAAAAATCTGCTTTGCCATTCGCACAGACATATAATAACAGACAAGAACTCCACCTTCCGCTCCATGCACATGTGAAAAACTGCCAGATTCCATCTCCCAGCCCCGTCTGCAAAAGAGCCGCCAGCACAGACTGAAACGCACCGATGCACAGACTGATATTCCCTGACCACCGAAGGCACACGCACAGATGCATCAGATACATCCCCTGACTGCTAAAACACAGAACCAGAATCGTGAATATGCACAGATTTAAAAAATCGCCGCTCTTTCCCTTCGTTGACCATATCACAAAAAAAGCCCCTACCGCTGTTGTAACCGCAAAGAATCCTGCCGCAGAAAGCACCGCCCACTTCGCCAGCAGGGAGTATCGCTTTCGCATCCCGATTCCCAGAAACGCTAAAAAGTGATTCTTCTCTTCGATCCGTACTGACATCATACAGACGATGCTGACCATCATCGGAAACACCATGGACACCGCTTTTATATACCATGCCCACTCCTTTTCCGGCGCAAAATCATGGCATGCATAATAAGCCAGAAACAAAAGAGCCGAAAAACATGCGATCAACACATGAAAGGGGAAAAACCATGTTCCTTTCATCTTATAACATTCTGCTCTTATCATCCTTGCACATTCTCTCATCCGGCCAGCACCTGCCTTTCGTAAATCTTTCCTGACAGAAACCAGAGGAAAAGAAACCAGAACAATGCGCTTATGATTCCTGCTCCTATCATATGTTCATCCAAAAGTCCCGGAGAAAAGGCCGCCATTCCTTCCTTGGCAGGAAGCCCATTGGGAAGAATCCTCAGCACCGGGCACATAAGCCTTGCCGGAACCGCCCCCGGAACTATCATAAAATAAGGCTTTAATGATAGGCTGCACGCTGAAATGCAATATAACAGCATGTGGACCGCCAGCATAAGGGGCGTCCCTATAAGCTGCTCTAAAATCATGCAAAACGGGATCTGCCACAAAAATGTAATGATCAGAATCACCATCGCCGCGGCCATTCTCTTTTCATCGTGATCCAGCACAAATTCCACCTGCATCCCATATTTTAAAACACGTCTCATAAACATGGCAATTCCTGTCATAAACAGGCTGGAAAGCACAAAAAGGCGCACGACATACAGTACTTTCGCATCCCATATCACCTTTACATCTACAGGAAGCGATAAGATATTCCGGTTTTTTGACCGCTTTTCTTTCCTGCATACCGCACCGCAGATGACGGCCAGCATTCCCGGAAGCAATGCTATATACCACCAGTTAAACATACTCACCACAAAATACTCTTTTGTAAGGAAAGCAGAAAACAGCACAACCAAAACGGGCATAAGTACAGCCGCCTTTCCCGATGCCGTATGAGAATTTTTCAGAATCTCCGCCCTATAAGCACATCGCAGCATTCGGATCGCCTCCCATACATCTTTCTACTGTCTCACAAAAAAGCGCCTCCAGATTTGAAAAGTCATCTCTGGCGCCCTCATAACCTATGATACCGTTGGCCATAATCGCAACACGGTCAGCTATCTGTTCGATCTCGCTCAAGATATGGCTGGATACGATAACGGTAATCCCTTCTTCTGGAAATCTGCGGATCATCTCCCGAAGCTTTCCGATTCCGATCGGATCTAACCCATTGACCGGCTCATCCAGAATCAAAAGCTTCGGATGATTTAAAAGCGCAATCCCGATTCCAAGTCTCTGTTTCATCCCCAGTGAAAATGCGCCTGCCTTCTTTTTTCCTGTATCAGACAGATTCATCCGCCTCAGTACCTCATTGATCTTCTCATCGGACACTCCCGACATCAGCGCCCGCACCTTCAGATTCTCATAGGCCGTCAGGTTCTCATAGACAGGCGGCGTCTCAATCAGCGCGCCGATCTGGGCCAGATCCTTTCTGCTCCACCTGTGACCGTCAAACAGGAGCTCCCCGCCTGTCGGACGCAAAATCCCCGTCAGCATTTTCAGCAGCGTAGATTTTCCCGCTCCATTCGGTCCTAAAAGCCCATATACGCAACTTGCAGGCACCGCCAGCGAAATATCGCGCACTGCCGGTTGGCCCCGGAAATTTTTTGATAAACAGTTTGTTTCCAGAATATTGTGATTCATATGTCTTCTCCTTTCTGCTTATAACTTTTCTATACTCATAAGCATAAAGGAAAATTATAAAGAAATGATAAGGATTAAGAAAAATCTATACCACTCATGACACTCCCTCTTCTCTCGCATAATAGTTCCCCACCGGGAACTTTAAAACCACCTCTGTTCCTTTTTCTTCTTCCGGAAATACAGCGATTTCTAAGTACGGATACTTGTGTTTCCGATCCTCTTTTCGTCCGCTTTAAGACCGCCGCCGCGATCCGCGCAAACAGAACCGGAGGATGAAACGGCTTTGTGATATAATCGTCGCCGCCCTTTAACATTCCGTTTAACTCATCGGCAGAATCTGTCCGGCTCGTCAGGAAAATAATCGGCACATCCGATTCTGCGCGTACCTTTGTGCAGACAACAAAACCGGACTCCTGCGGGAGATTCAAATCTAAGAGTACAAGGTCGGGATCTCTTTCCAGAATCAAAGCATCTACTCTGTCAAACTGTTCCAATGCCTCCGCATGATACAGTGAATTTTCAAGGAGCATTTTAAGCTCCTGCCGAATGACCGGATCATCCTCAACAATCAAATTATTTATCTGCCCCTCCTTAGCTATCATCACTGTAACCGAAAAAGGCGGCCCGCCACCGGGCAGCCCTCTTATATTTTCACCTTGATTTCAGCCTATCTCACGATCAATGATTTTCCCGTCATCTCCGCCGGCTGAGTCAGTCCCATCATCTCAATCAGCGTCGGAGCAATATCCGCCAGACAGCCGCCTTCTCTGAGCTGATAGGACGGATCCGCGTTCACAAGAATAAACGGCACCGGATTCGTTGTATGGGCGGTAAACGGCTCTCCTGTCTCATCGTCAATGAGCTGCTCTGCATTGCCGTGATCCGCACAGATAAACATCTGTCCGTCTGCTTCCTTTACCGCTTCCACAGCCTTTCCCACACACTCGTCAACCGCCTCGATCGCCTTGATGGCAGCCGCCTCAACGCCGGTATGGCCAACCATATCCGGATTTGCAAAGTTAATGATGATCACATCGTAATCTCCGGACTTGATCGCTTCTGTCAGCTTGCCGCACACTTCATACGCACTCATCTCAGGCTTTAAATCATAAGTCGCAACCTTCGGGGAATTGACTAAGATCCTGTCCTCGCCCTCATTCGGCTCTTCCACGCCGCCGTTAAAGAAAAATGTTACGTGTGCGTACTTCTCTGTCTCAGCAAGACGCGCCTGCCTGAGACCATTTTTTGCAAGAAACTCTCCAAAGGTATTGGTTATCTCTTCTTTTACAAATGCAACCTGCTTGTTTGGAATCGTCACATCATATTCCGTGAAGCACACATAAGTAGTCTCGATTCTCTTTTCTCTCTCAAACCCCGTAAATCCATCGTCACAGAAGGTCCTCGTAATCTCTCTTGCCCTGTCAGGCCGGAAATTAAAGAAGATAATAGAGTCATTGTCCTTGATCGTCGCGACCGGAGCGCCGTCCTTCATAACAACGGTAGGAAGCACGAACTCATCTGTCGTATCCTTATCATAAGAGTTTTGGATCCCTTCCGGACCGCTTGCCGCCTGCTCGCCTTCTCCGAAAACCATTGCCCTGTACGCCTTTTCTACACGCTCCCAGCGATTATCCCTGTCCATCGCATAATAGCGTCCCATGACGGTTGCCACCTCGCCGACGCCGATTTCCTCCATCTTAGCAACCAACTCTTCTACATATTCTTTCCCGGATGCCGGAGGCGTATCACGCCCGTCTAAGAAGCAGTGTACATACACTTTCTTAAGCCCCTGTCTCTTTGCCAGTTCCAAAAGCCCGTAAATGTGCGTGTTGTGGCTGTGCACGCCGCCGTCGGACACAAGTCCGTACAGATGAAGCGCGCTGTCATTCTTCTTCGCATTCTCGCATGCCGAAAGAAGCGCTTTATTTTCAAAAAAGTCGCCGTCCTGAATCGCCTTGGTAATCTTCGTAAGATCCTGATATACGATGCGCCCCGCACCCATATTCAGATGCCCTACCTCAGAATTCCCCATCTGTCCGTCCGGAAGACCTACCGCCAAGCCGCTGGCATTCCCCTTGACAAACGGACATTCTGCCATCAATCGATCCATGACCGGCGTCTTGCCTTCCAAAACTGCATTGCCGGTCTCTTTCTCATTCAGGCCGTAACCATCTAATATCATTAATACCGTTGGTTTCTTGCTCATTTTATACCATCTCCTTTAAACTTTACAATATCGTTCTAAGCCATGTCAAAGCCAGTCCCATCCACTGCTCGCACTGCTCGTTCCGGCCGCTTCCGTCAGCCCTCTCCACCGTTCTTCCCGCCAGACTGAGTCCATGCTCTCCCTTAGGAAATACATGAAGCTCTGCCGGGACGCCTGCACGCTTTAACGCCGATGCCATGAGAAATGAATTCTCCACCGGAACCGTGTCATCGTCAAGCGTGTGCCAGATAAAGCAGGGCGGCGTATCTTTTGTCACCTGTTTTTCTATGGACATCTCCTCCGAAAGCTCAGAGAGCCGTTCTCCTAAAAGATTCTTAAAACTTCCTTCATGGGAAAGCCCCTTTTTGGAAGTAATCACCGGATAGCAGAGTATCATACCCGCCGGCTTTAATTCCTGCGCCGTCACATGAAGCGCTTCACAAAGCCGCTTCCGGTTCCAGAACACCCCAAGTGTTGCCGCCAGATGGGCTCCCGCCGAAAATCCTGTAAGAATGATCCTTTCCGTGTCCACCTGCCAGTCCGCCGCATTGTCACGGATCATCTTCATGGCGCCTGCAATCTCAAGGAGCGGCGCCGGGTGTCTCACAGGCGCAACCGAATACCGCAGCACGCACGCATGATATCCCTGATTTAAAAAACTAATGGCGGCCGGCTCTCCTTCCCGGTAGCTTAACTTCTCATAACCGCCGCCCGGACAGATGAGTATCATAGGCCGTTTCTTTATCATGATCTTTTCCGCCGGCGTATCTAAAAGATAAGTTTCCAGCTTCACATAATCTCCGGAACCATCCGCCCGTATCGGGATTTCCATATAACGCATATCTTATTACCTCAAATACAGCAAAGTCATACTTCTCTTGAAGAAAGGCCGCCGGTAAAACGGGCGGCCTTCCACATGTCATAGTATGCAAAGTAAGCTGCAATATTATTTGTAATTTACAATCTTGCCAAAATCTGCTTTCAGAGAAGCACCGCCTACAAGGCCGCCGTCAATGTCAGCCTGCGCAAATAACTCTGCTGCATTTCCTGCATTCACGGAACCGCCGTACTGGATACGGATTGCCGCTGCTGTAGCATCATCGTAAATCTCAGCGATACATGCACGGATTCCTGCGCACACTTCTTCCGCCTGCTCTGTTGTAGCTGTCTTTCCTGTTCCGATCGCCCAGATCGGCTCGTAAGCGATCACTGCTTCCTTTGCCTGATCTGCCGTAACATTCAGGAAACCAACCTTAACCTGCTGACGGATAAAGTCCATGGTCACGCCCTGCTCTCTCTGCTCCAATGTCTCGCCGCAGCACATGATCGGTGTAATCCCGTGCTCAAATGCCTTTAACATCTTCTTGTTCACCGTCTCGCTTGTCTCTGCAAAATATTCTCTTCTCTCAGAATGACCAAGAACAACATATTTTACACCGGCATCAACCAGCATTGCCGGAGAGATCTCGCCTGTGTAAGCTCCGCTCTCCTCAAAATACATATTCTCAGCTCCAACCTGAATATTAGAACCCTTGCACGCCGTGGCAACCGGGATGATGTCAATCGCAGGTACGCAGAATACAACATCCACATCCTCGCTTGCTACCAATGGTTTCAATTCCTCTACTAAAGCAACTGCCTCGCTTGGAGTCTTGTTCATTTTCCAGTTGCCTGCAACAATCTTTCTTCTTGCCATTTTATTGTCCTCCAAAATATAATTTTATGTAAGTTCGCTTTTCTTCTCTACTTGCTTTCGTGCCTAGAGACTTCTCCTTACTAAGCTCATCCTTCGCCTTCAGCTCGGATTCGCCAAGTGCGGTGAAGTAAGTTAACTTTTCCTCTCTACTTGCTTTCGTGCCTAGAGACTTCACCTTACTAAGCTCATCCTTCGCCTTCAGCTCGGATTCGCCAAGTGCGGTGAAGTAAGTTAACTTTTCCTCTCTACTTGCTTT
>CAMNTQ010000046.1 GCA_946558695.1 uncultured Lachnospiraceae bacterium | reverse complement strand
TCGTTCTGTACCTGATTTTCCAGAAACAGTTCATCGAAGGTATTGCAACTTCCGGTGGTAAGTTGTAATTGTGATGAATCTTTTATAGTGCATATTATAAAAGCGCCCCGCTTTGAATTTGCGGGGCGTCTTTTTAAACCTTATCCGTTTTTTCTCTTATCTGTATTCTGTAATTTTTCGGACTTAATCCATAAGCATTTTTAAACATTTTTGAGAATGTCAGCGGATTATCATACCCAATATTTTCTGATATCTCCTGTATGGAAAGATTCGTGGATCGAAGAAGTCTTAAACTTTGGTCAAGACGGTAAGTAAGCAGATATTCCTGAGGGGATACGCCAAGCTTTTGTTTGAAAATGTGTGTTAGATAAGAGCGTGTGATGCCAATGTAGTCTGCGATATCACTGACACGGATATGATTATAATTATAGTGGATATATTCGGCGGCATAATTCACATAAACATCCGGCGAATAGTCATGTACCACTGTTTTGTGGTTTTCAATCAGGTTCTGGTTCTGGGAATCAACTAAAAGTGCAAGCAGTTCGTATAGAAGTGAATTCCGGAGCAATTCATTGGCAATGGTAAGTTCGTGGTATTTCAATATCTTTTCCGTGTAGGCGCGGAATTCTTCGGGATTGATATAACAGTCGCGGACTGGATGATCAATAGTTATCCCGGCTTTTTCCAGATAATATGCCGCTTTTGTTCCGGTGAAGGATACCCATGTATAATGCCACGGCTCAGCGGCATCGCAGTAATAATGAATTTCTATGTCAGGCGGAACTACGAATACCTGTCCCTGGTGAGGATAATAATACTTATCTTCAATCCTTAGAGTACCTTTGCCATCAAGCACAAAATGCAGATGGTAGTCATCCCTCTTACAAGGACCGTATGCTTGCGAGGGTGCACAGCGCTCTATCCCGCAGACAGTAAGAGAGAGCTCTGTGTTCTCAGGAACTAAGCACAAGAGACGGAATGCGGCGCCTACACGATAAACTTCTTCCTTATTTTTTACTCTTTCCTCATATGCCATAGACGACCTGTCCTTTCACTGTTTTTACGATTCTTTTTTACAATGCAGAGCTGCCTCGATAAATCCTTTAAATAATGGATGCGGTCTGTTTGGTCTTGATTTCAGCTCCGGATGTGCCTGGGTTGCGATAAACCACGGATGATCCGGTATTTCTATCATCTCTACGATATTTCCGTCGGGCGACAGGCCGGAGAGCTTCATACCGTGTTCTGTTAAGGCATCCCGGTAATCATTATTTACTTCGTAGCGGTGTCGGTGCCGCTCTTCAATCTGTTCTGTTTTGTACATCTCATATGCTTTTGAATCTGCATCCAGTATACATGGGTAGGCACCGAGCCTCAAGGTTCCGCCGATATCCTCTATATCGATCTGTTCCGGCATGATATGAATAACCGGATGATTGGTATTTGGATCAAGCTCTGCGCTGTGAGCATCGCGGTATCCGATGACATTGCGGGCAAATTCTACGATGGATAGCTGCATACCAAGGCACAGGCCGAGAAAAGGAATGTTCTTTGTGCGTGCATAGCGGATCGCTTCGAGTTTCCCGTCAATTCCCCGTGTCCCAAAGCCTCCGGGAACAAGAATTCCGCTGACACCGGAAAATAACTCATCTGCATTTTCAGAAGTGACAGTTTCGGAATCAATCCATTTGATATTTACCGTTGCGCGGCTGAAAATGCCGCCGTGCTTTAATGCTTCCACGACACTGATATAAGCGTCATGAAGCTGGATATACTTTCCTACAAGGGCCACCGTTACTTCTGTAGTTGGATTTTTCAGATAATCTACCATCTCCTGCCAGTCTTTTAAGTCAGGCTCCGGACAGTCAAGCTTCAGGCATTCGCATACGGCGCCTGCCAGATTTTCTTTCTCCATAGCGAGAGGCGCTTCGTACAGATATTCCACATCAAGGTTCTGGAGAACATGCTTAGAAGGAACATTGCAGAACAGCGCAATCTTGTCCCTGATTCCGCCGTCCAGCGGATATTCAGAGCGGCAAACAAGAATATCTGGCTGAATACCCATTCCCTGCAGATCCTTTACACTTGCCTGGGTAGGCTTTGTCTTCATCTCCTGAGAGGCGTTCAGATAAGGAATGAGGGTTACATGAATCAAAATTACGTTATCATGTCCTTTTTCATGCTGGAATTGCCGAATTGCCTCAAGGAAGGGCTGGCTTTCTATATCGCCGACGGTTCCACCGACTTCGATAATGGCAATTTCCGTATTCTTAGCGGCGGGGTTTCGGTGAAAGCGGCTCTTGATCTCGTTCGTGATGTGAGGGATCACCTGAACGGTACCTCCGCCGAAGTCTCCGCGCCGTTCTTTTTGAAGAACCGACCAATAAATCTTTCCGGTTGTAACATTGGAGTTTTTTGTCAGGCTCTCATCAATAAATCTTTCGTAATGTCCAAGATCCAGATCGGTTTCCGCACCGTCATCTGTAACGAATACTTCCCCGTGCTGCACCGGATTCATAGTTCCCGGATCAATATTAATATAAGGATCAAATTTTTGCATGGTCACTTTGTAACCGCGCGCTTTTAACAGACGGCCGAGAGAGGCCGCAGTAATTCCTTTTCCAAGACCCGATACTACACCGCCGGTGACGAATACGTATTTAACTGCCATAATTTCCTCCTTTATGAAAGCTGTGTGGTTAAAAAAATACTTTCCAATTATACACCTTTGCCCATAAAAAATATAGTATTTTTTTCGTACATTGCCTCAAAAGTAGCCTGTATGGACAGTTTTTTGAATTGTTTGATATCGACTGCGCTGACCATAACGGAGGTGTGCGCCTGACAGCCCGTAAGCTTCGGAAGCTGGTCTAAGGCGAGTTGGGCGGTGGTATCCGTAGCGGCGCTTACTGACAGAGCAATCAATACTTCGTCTGTATGGAGACGGGGATTTTTGCTGCCGAGATACTGAATCTTTAGCTTCTGGATGGGTTCTATTGCCTCAGGTGAGATAACATGACGCTGGTGAGCGATTCCGGCCAGCTCCTTTAGGGCATTGAGAAGCAGGGCGGCTGATGCACCCAAAAGGTTTGAGGTCTTTCCGGTGACGATGGTCCCATCGTGAAGCTCCAGCGCTGCGGCAGGCCCTTCGGTTTCTTCCGCTCTTTTCAGCGCAGCATCTACGACGGCTCGGTCGTGGACGGTGATGTCCGCCTGATTCATGAGCATCTCCACTTTATAAACTTCTTCGTCCGAACAGGAACCGATCAGCCGTCTCCGCAGAGAATCGTAGTACCTGCGGATGATTTCCTGACAGGAGGCTTCCCGGCATACTTTATCGTCGCAGATACAGTTGCCTGCCATATTCACTCCCATGTCGGTGGGAGATTTGTATGGACTTTCTCCGTAAATGCGTTTAAACATGGCATTTAATACCGGATAAATCTCTACATCACGATTGTAGTTAACCGTTGTCTCTCCGTAAGCATCCAAGTGGAAGGGATCGATCATATTCACATCATTTAAATCGGCGGTGGCAGCTTCATAAGCCAAATTCACCGGATGCTTTAACGGAATGTTCCAGACAGGGAATGTTTCATATTTGGCATAGCCGGCGCAGATCCCGCGTCTGTGTTCATGGTAGAGCTGGGACAGGCAGACTGCCATCTTGCCGCTTCCGGGTCCCGGCGCAGTGACCACGATCAGCGGACGGGAAGTCTTGATATAATCATTCTTCCCGTACCCTTCCTCGCTCACAATGTGAGGAACATTGGAAGGGTAGCCGGAAATCGGGTAATGACGGTATACTTTGATGCCATACTTCTCCAAACGGTTCTGAAATAAACATGCGCTTTCCTGACCGCTGAATTTGGTGATCACGACACTGCTCACGTATAGATCATGTTCTTTAAAGACGGACATAAGCCGCAGAACATCCGCGTCGTAGGTAATTCCAAGATCTCCCCGTATCTTATTTTTTTCGATGTCTTCGGCACTGATGACGATGACAATCTCCGCTTGTTCAGAAAGCTGCATCAGCATATGCATCTTACTGTCCGGTTGAAATCCCGGGAGTACGCGGGAGGCATGGTAATCGTCGAAAAGCTTTCCCCCAAACTCTAGATAGAGTTTGTTGTCAAATTTTTCGATGCGCTCTTTAATGTGGGATGACTGCATTTTCAGATATTTCTCATTATCAAATCCTATTTTCATTTATCGTTCCTCGTAATATTTAGAAAAATGTTATAAACCTGCATGGATAAATCCACTATCAAGTATACTACATAGAATAGTAAGTTTACAATCTTTTCATAATGTTTTTATGGACAATAAAAGAGTGACAGCCTTGTAAAACAGGGAATCACTCTTTTTCATGATACTGATTTGATACTATAATTTTATTTTTTCCAATTTCTCTATGATTTCCCTCTGGTGCGATTTGAAGAGATGAGAGTAGGTGTTCATAGTCATTTTCACATCTTCGTGCCCCAAGCGTTCCGCAATCATTAAAGGATTGGCGCCCAGATCTATTAGCATACTAGCATGAGAGTGCCTGATGTCATGCACTCTGATCGGTTTCAATTCTATCGTGTCACAGGTACGGATGATAGCCTCGCCGAGCCATACCCGAGACCGATTAAAAAGTTTGTGCTCTGGATCAGGTTTGTATAATCTTTTGATGTATGCCCTGATTTCATCTAAAAGAAATTCTGGCACATCTATCGTGCGGTTGCTTTTCTGCGTCTTTGGCGGTTGGTTTATGTAGCGGCCGTCAACATAGGCCAGCGTTTTGTTAATGTTGATGGTCCTTTGCGTAAAGTCTATATCATTTAGGGTGAGGGCCAGAAGTTCTCCTTTACGCATTCCGGTGTAAAACAATATCTCGAAAGCGGTATAGAGTTCTATATTGTCCCGGATGTGATCAGAGAATGTCTGATACTCTTCCGGTGTCCAGAAGTCTATATTGCCCTTCTCAGGCTTGCATATCTGCGATCTGACAGGGCTTTGCGACAATCCGAGATAATCCACGGCATATTTAAAAATCATCTTCAAATAGGCATTTATCTGTCTGGCATGGGAGGCTGAAAAGCGTTTTTCTAATATTGTATTTTGCCATTCCACAATATCAGCCGGGGTTATATCTGATACAACCTTGTCTTTGAAATATGGCAGAATATGAAGCTCTATTGCATTGCGCTGGCTCTCCAGAGTGGAAGCTCTGACGCGGTTCTCCTTGAACTTCAGATATTTGTGATAGAGTGATGCAAAGGTTATGTCCGGGTTTTTGGCAAACTGCTCCAGGAATATGCGTTCCCATTCCTTGGCCTCGCGCTGTAGCTTAAAACCTCGTTTTAATTTCTGCCGGCGGCTACCGGACCAGTCCATGTAATAAAATTTGCAATACCATGTTCCTGACTTTTCGTCTTTGTATGACGGCATATATCATCTTCCTTTCATTCTGCAGCCGGGCAGCGTGTGAATGATTGGAAAATATTTGACATAAATTCCGAGATTGCGTATAATATACTTAACAGAACAGCCGGAAGGTGAATGCACCTCACCCGTCCCGGCGAAATAATTCAAGTTAAAAAATAGCTGTCATTCTCGCCAAAGAACAGGACGGCTATTTTTTATGTGTATAAGTCAGAATTGAAACAATCAGTGACGCAGTGGTCAGGATTATCATTAACTCCTCGTATGTACTCATAGTACCACCCCTTTCCGCAGAACTCGGAACGGGAATGGAGCACGTCCCCCGGCTGTCCGGGTAAGCATATTATATTGTCATGGTGCAATTTCCTGTTGATTTTTTGACGTTAATTGCATATAATATACTTAACAAGAGAACCAAAAGCTAGAGTACACCTAGCCGCCGGAAAATAATTTGTTACATGAAGTAGCGCTTTATCTTACCAGGACGAGGGCGCTACTTTTTGCGTTTGATATTAATAACAAGAGTTATAACAGCGCAAAGCATAATTACGAATGTGAACAAGTCACTGTATGTAACCATAGCACCAGCCCCTTTCCAATTAATGTCCAGCGGCTGACGTAATCGCCCCTTCGGTTCCCTTGGTAAGCATATTATATTGTCATGAATTAATTGTATTTTCTTCTGAAGAAATTTTTTCAGTGTATAAATTGGAAGGGGTCGATAATTTTGCGACCCCGGTTATTCTTCAGGTTCTTTCTGGTATTCTGGTATTTGAACTATATCTTTAGCATAATCAATAACTTTATTTTGTCCAGAATTATTTAACTCGTCAAACGTGTCTATTATTTTTACACAATTAAAATCCCAAAATTTTTTAATCCATTCGCCTATATCCGATGAAAAGTATTCTTGGTTTTTTAATAACATTGCTTGTGGAGTCGATAAGACTCGAAGTTCTGAGAATGAAGTGTCCAAAGCTTCTGCAATACGCTTTAGTGTTTCGTATTTTGGTGGAGATTCGAGTTTTTCATATTGTGCGACAGTCTGTTGCGTTATCCCAAGTCTTTCACCTAATTCACGTTGAGAGAGTCCTTTTTTTTTCCGAACCATTTTTAAATTATCTCCAAAGGTTATTTTTTCTAAAAATTCCATATTTTCACCCACCTTTACATATATACAGTATCATAGTATTGACAAAAAAACAATAAAATATTTGTGAAAATGAATTGACACAGTAAAAATATTGTGATATCATTCCGATAAACAGTAAAAATACTGTGAAAAGAGGTGAAAAATATGAGGATTGACAGGGTAAAGCTTGTAACAGAGTTGACCAAGCAAGATTTAACACAGAAACGGTTAGCAGAGCTGGCAGGGGTGTCCAGAGCAACGATTAATTATATTCGTTCTGGTAAGTCCTGTAGTGAAGAAATTGGTAGCAAGATCGCCAAAGCTTTAAATGTACCAATTGAAAAGTTACTCGAAAAATAGCAGAACGCTGGGCAGCGTGTGAGATGTGCGACATTGCACAGGAAAGTGAGGAGGAAAATGTCAGGATACGGATGTAATGAAAATGTGATTGAATTTATTCGGGATGAAGAAAGGGCAACGGTAACGTTCTCACAAGGTCGGCATAAGGGAAGGATCCGGAAGTTAGCAAAGAGCCACCCAGAAGAATGCCAGATTATAGCAGAGAATCAGGATGGAAGTTTGTGCGCACATATTCCGGTTGGGTGGGTGAGGATATCACCGCCAAAAGCGGTAAGTGAATCACAGAGAGAAGCGGGGCGCGAGATGGCACTTAGAAATTTTACGAATGTCGGTACTAACTCTTAATAAAACGGTCTAAATTCAATTTGAATGACTTCAATGAGGAATTGTAAGCCTAAAGGGGTAAAATGCAAAATTAACATTAAAAACAGCAGCATGCCGGGCAGCGTGTGAATGATTGAAAGTTGTGCGACGTCGCACGAAGAAAGGAGTAGTCATGTCCCAGAAAGATTTCAAGGCAATGATGGACAATCTGATAGCGGATGAAGAAAAGCGACTCGGGATAGGCACCAAGGAGTTTCAGGAGCGCCACGAAAGGACCGTGGAGCGCCACAAAGAAATTATGGGGATGATTGCACAGGCGAGAAGGAAAGGAGCGTGAACGGATGGAAAAGCAGTTCATAGGAGCGAAGGAGGTAGCAGAGATCTTGGGAGTATCTGAGAGCAAAGGCTATTCAGTGATCAGGGAGCTTAACAGCGAGCTGAAAGAGAGAGGTTACATAGTCGTTCCCGGAAAAGTAAGCCGGGTATTCTTTGAAGAACGGTGCTACGGAGTTAAGGTGGGGTAAGGGTGGCGGATCATGAACATTTATGAAAAATTACTGTATATCCAGCAGAACCTTAAAGCCCCGAAGAACCAGTATAACCAGTTCGGCAATTTCCATTACCGGAGCTGTGAGGACATTCAGGAGGCCGTCAAGCCCCTGCTGGCAGAGGTGAAAGCCGTTCTTCTGGTGGGCGATGAGATTGTCCAGATCGGCAGCAGGTTTTACATAAAGGCGACTGCTGCCATTCAGGACACGGAAAGCGGGGAAGCCGTAAGCAATACCGCTTACGCAAGGGAAAGCGAGGAAAAGCCAAAGATGGACGCTGCGCAGGTGACAGGATCATGCAGCAGCTACGCTAGAAAATATGCTTTGAATGGTCTATTCTGCATAGACGATGCAAAAGATCCGGACAGTCAGAGCGGACAGCCGGAGGCAGCAAAGGGGCAGCAGGATACGCAGAATAGGGCAGGAACGGCAGCAGGCAGGGCGAGCGCCGCGGATCTTAACAAGCTCCGGAAAGAGGCAGAGCGGACGGGGACCAGCCTGCAGCAGGTATGCGAACGGTATAAGGTAAGGTCAGTTAACGAGCTGAGTAAAGAACAGTGTGCAAGAGCAATGAGCGCATTCAGTAAGATGCCAACGGTGCTGCCATCCGCTCAGGAAGGGCAATATGAACTTGATTTTAACGGCATGGAAAGTGACATGCCGTTCAGGTAGAAAGGAGAGTGAAGGGAGTTGGATGAAGAGACAAAAAAGCCTAGTTTCCTTGTCTATTACGATAATGAGATTATTGTGTTAAGACTTCAGGATGAAGAGGCTGGAAAGCTATTCAAGTCATTATTTCCTTATGGCAGGGAAGCGATTAGACCAGATTTTGATGAAAATCCAGCGCTTGCAATGGCTTTTGATATTTTAAGTATGGCGATAGATAGGGATATGAAAAAATATGCGAAGACATGTAAGAAAAATCGTGAAAATGGTCGCAAGGGTGGAAGACCTAAAAAAAAGCATACGGATATAGAAGAAACCGAAAAAAGCGAGCGGTTATTTTCAAAACCGAAAAAAGCCGATAAGGATAGGGATAAGGATAAGGATAGGGATAAGGATATGGATATGGATAAGGGCAGGGATAGTATAGATTATCAGCAAATAGCTGATATGTATAATGACACTTGCGTATCATTCCCACGTATAACCAAATTATCTGAGGCAAGAAAAAAGGCGATCAGAGCCAGAATGAAACAATATACCGTTGATGATTTTAAAAAGCTCTTTGAGATGGCAGAGGGCAGCAGTTTTCTAAAAGGAAATAATAGTCATAACTGGTCAGCAAATTTTGATTGGCTGATAAAAGATGCAAATATGGCCAAGGTGCTTGATGGGAATTATCAGGATAAAGAGAGTGCTTCTGATAAGCCAAAGGAAAACAGGTATGCAAATTATAAAGATCCTACTTATGGGCTAGAAGGGCGCAAGCCTAAGCCTGATGATCCATTCCAGTAACAGGGAGGTGAGGAGATGGAAAATGAACAGATAAAACCGGAAGAGATGGCAAAGTTCAGGGTTAAGGGAAGCGGACATATTAATTACTGGAGCATGGAATTTACACCGGATGATATTTTACATAGGCGGTCATATATGCGGAGGATTTTAAAGGATACGCAGTTTGCCAATTGTTCAAATGCACAGATCGACGGCATGAGACTGTGGCCGGAGCGGTTTAACGGCGGTTATTTCGTGGAAGATGAAAACGGGTATGAGTTCCTGCTGCCAGGAAAGAGGATCACAGAGGAAGAAACCGAATTCAGAAAGATTAGAGCTATGATGCCGGTAGAATTTATGAACCTTACTGGAAAGAATTTTAAATGGGATAAATATGGAGAAGGCATAGATAGCACAAGAGAGAAAGTTAATAACTATATCACCAAGTACGAAGCCTTGAGCAGTAAAGGCATGGGACTGTATATTTTCTCTCAGACAAAAGGAAGCGGCAAGACCATGTTGTCATGCTGTATCCTGAATGAGCTGTCGAAGCGGTATACAGGAAGCGTGAAGTTTATCAATGCACTGGATCTGCTGGAAATGACCAAGAAAGGATACCGGCAGGAAGAAACAGAGATAGAAAGCCTGTATATGTGTCGTGTACTTGTGATAGACGATATCGGGGTGCAGCTCGATAAAGACTGGGTAAATACCGTGTTCTACCGTTTAGTTAATGAGCGGTATGGCAGCAGGAAGCCAATAATCTACACCAGCAACATGGCAATCAATGACCTGAAGATGGATGACCGGATCATTGACCGGATTGAGAGTACCAGCTTTGAAGTACATCTTCCGGAGGTGCCGTTAAGGAGCATAATGAGGAAAGCAGAAAAAGACAAGCTAATAAAAACAGCCCCATAGGGTAGCGCCTATAGGGCATCACGGCCGGAGCCGTGCAACTCTATTCCAACCGCCGGGCAGCGTGTTTGGGAAAAGAGTAAATATAATATAGCACAGGTTTCGGGGAAAGGACAAGGATTTTATGAAGAAAATAGATAAAACGAAAGAGATTACGCCTATTAGTGATTATAAAAAATGGATATTGATATATATGCGGCAGTTTTGGAAGTCTCAAAATGTAGAAATATGGTGCGCGTTATATACATTTATAAAATGTTACACGGAGGATGAGAGACTTAGAATTTTAAGCCAAAAGGAGGAGAGATAAATGAAAACAAGTCAAGAACTATTTTCAACTTTAGAAGAGATTCAATTCAAATATGTGCGAATGGAAGCATTGATTTCAGCTTTACAGAGCCTTATCGCTGGAGGAGATGTGGAAATTAAAGGAATACGCCCGGATATTCTCGGTTATTCATTGTATGAGATTGAATTAGAAATGGTTGAAACGAACAGTAAATTGCGGGATATTATTGAAAAAAAGCATAGGAGGTGTAGGGATTGACACCAGAACAGTATAAGGAGTATATCAGAAGAATGTTTGAAGAGATTAATGATGAACGGGATCTGGATCGGATCTATGCAATCGTACATATAAAATTTATCAACAGTGGACTGAGAGGCAGTAAAGCGGCAAAATGAGCGTAAAAATCAAAATTTCATACACCACGGATAAAGAACTGGCCGGAGTAATCCGGCTGCTCTCTCCTGTATTGGGGAGTAAAAGGGTATCAAAAAACAGGGAAGGGAAATACAGGAAGGCATATATCGGAGTAGACGGGGAGCGATTGGCCATGATCGGAACGGAAACGCAACGCTCCGAAAAATAACGCAGCGTTACCGAACGTTCCAAATGCGCTCCGAACGTTCCGAACGTCGCAAAGCTTGATTTTACAAGGATATTTCTGACTTGCGCTCCTGATCACATGTTAAGAAATGTTAAGGTTATTTGGAAAATTGAAACTGGTAAAAGTTTCGGAACGTTCCGAAAAAATATGGAACGCTCCAAATGCTGTAAAATGTGATTTTACAAGGATATTCCAGTTTTGCACTCCCAATCACATGTTAGTAAATGTTAGTTTATTTCGGAACGGTGGGACATGACAGCTTTCTGCAATGTAAAGTGTCCAAGGTATATGAGGGAGGAAAAGTATATAAGGCTCCTTTGGGATATGCAGAGAAAAAAGCTTGTCAAACTGTATCTGATTGGAGTATAATAAATAAAGAGTGAATAGAGCATAAGTACCCCAGCATTGATCACGGTTGGAAGTCTAAGGACGTGGGAATGATCTGTTGACAGGAATGTCAATGGTTGTTTCTGCGTTTTTTTGTGCTTGAAAACTCAGTTGTTAGCTAATGTGTTGGGTGCGCTCCGGGTATCCCGATCCTGCCCGGAGTGCATACAGAAAAGTTACTGTAACTATAAACAGGAGGTTAAACATCATGGATGGAGAGAATAACGCGAATAATACAGAGTCACAGGAAACTGTAGTGGAAGAAGGGCAGAAGAACACAGAGCAGCCTGAAAAGACATTTACACAAAAAGAAGTGGATGAAATTGTAGAAAGACGCTTGCGCCGGGAGCGCAAAAAGTTCACAGGACTTCTTAATGGGGAGGATCCGAGGGAGATTGAGCTTGCAGAACGGGAAAAAGCGGTTGCAATAAGAGAGACCCGAGCAGAGGTGAGGGGTCTGCTGGACACTAAGGGTCTGCCGGCAGAGGCATTAGAACTATTGGATTATACAGACAAGGAAGCATGTGAGAAGTCCATAGAAGTACTGGAGGGGATTGTAAAAAATGCAGTTGCAGCCAAGGTATCAAATGTGCTGCGCGGGGGCGAACCTCCAAAACGTGCAGGATTATCGGGCGATAGTGTGCGCTCGGCTTTTGGACTTTAACAGCATGCAGGACAGGAGGAATATATGGCAATTGACCTGACAACAAAATTTGCGCCGTATGTGGATGAAGTATTTACCACAGAGAGCAAGAAACAGCTCCTTACGAATCAGGATTTTAATTGGACAGGAGCGCACACTGTGAAGGTGTATAAAGTCAGCACTTCGCAGATGAATGATTATAAGAGATATCCGGTAGAAGGTTTTACCGGTTCCAGATATGGAGAAATCAAGGACTTAGATGCGACAACAGAAGAGTTTACACTGAAAAAGGACCGTTCTTTTACCTTTGCGATCGATAAGCTGGATACGGATGAGACGAACCAGCAGCTTCAGGGAGCTTCCGCTTTGGCCAGACAACAGAGGGAAAAAGTAGTTCCGGAGGTAGATACTTACGTTTACGGGGTTATGATATCAAATGCAGGGCATAAGCCTGCTGCCGTATCACTGGCCAGTGAGAATATCTATACCAAGATAATCGAGGCGAATAATGCATTAGATAATGCCGAGGTCCCGGAGACAGGACGGATTATCGTGGTTACACCGGATACCTATCTGCTGATGAAGAAATGCAAGGACATCACTATGGAAACGGATATAGGTAATGATATGAGGCTCAGGGGTGTTATATCCAACCTTGACGGAGCTTTAGTTATAAAAGTCCCGGCCAGCCGTCTCCCGGATGGTTTCGGTTTCATGATTGCTCATCCATGTGCTACAGTTGCGCCTGTGAAGCTTGAAGAATATAAGATCCATCAGGACCCACCGGGGATCAGTGGAGCGTTAGTGGAAGGACGTATCTGTTACGATGCATTTGTATTGGAGAACAAGGCAAAGGCAATCTATTATCAGGAAGTATCCTAAGAATTGAATAGAGTGCCCCGGATGATCTTTGTGATTGTCCGGGGTATTTTGCATGAAAGGCGGTATGATCATGACGAATGAACAGTTAGTTGACCGGATCAGAGTCGGAGAGGACGAAGCTGAGAACATGCTAGAGCTATGGCGGCAGACAGAAGGTTTTATTGCAAAACTGGCCATGAAATACCAAGGCTGTGCAGAGCTTGATGATCTGAAGCAAGAGGGCTATATCGGGCTGTGTGAAGCCGTGAGGCAGTACGATCCTGATAAGGGTGTCCCGTTTATCAATTATGCTGCCTTTTGGATCAAGCAGGCTATGAAGCGGTACATAGATAACTGCTGCGGCATTGTGCGGATTCCGGTACATGCAAGGGAATGGATAAGTAAATACAATCGGACAGTGAAGGAGTACCGGAAAGCATATGGAGAGTTTCCTTCTGACAGGACTCTATGCGTCCTTCTGGGTGTTAAACGGGAAAAGCTTCAGGAGATTAAGAAAAGTATCAGAATGGGACAGATCTCAAGCCTGAGCGAGCCAGTAGCCGGGGAAGACGAAGATATCACACTGTATGACATGATAGCCTCAAGTGAGGAGCTGGAAGAGGATTCTATAAAGAAGCTGGATGCTGCAGATATGGGGCGCGAACTATGGATTGCGGTAGATCGGCTTCCGGGCAATCTTTCAGAGGCGGTTAAACTGCGGTACAGGTACGGCATGACGCTGAAAGAGGTCGGACAGAGTCTTGGGGTGGGAGTTGAGAGAGCAAAGCAGATCGAGGCTAAAGCAATGAGAACTCTCGGACACCAAAGCAGGAATAAGAAGTTTCGAGCATACTATGAACAGTATCTGGCAGCAGGCCCTACACATCATATCGGGGTGGAAAGCTTCAGAAGGACACACATGAGCGAAGTGGAATGGGAGGTGTTGGGATGGATATGAAGAATCATGAAGGATATCATCTGTTGTGATACTAAAATGATACTAAAATATTCTGCAATATGAATAATAAGAAAAATTTAATTGTAAAATTTCAATAAAAAACATAAAATAAACCTGATATAACAGTAAAAAATTCAATCATTAGTAATGTTTTTATTGATTTCAAAGGAGCCTGTCTTTATAATATAAGAGGTAATACAGGAGGAAAAAATGGACAACCAGAATAATCAAAACAATCAGAGACCAAATAACAATAAGAACCAGCAGGGAATCTCTTTTGTTATATTGGTAACGCTTATCACTACAATTATGGTGCTGGCGCTTTATCAGTTCAGAGGAGCGACTAATTCAGAAGAGATTTCATATGATAAGTTTCTTGCTATGGTAGATAGAGGCGAGATCGAAAAAGTTGAGATCAAAAGTGATAAGCTTGTCATTACGGCGAAGAAGAAAAATAAGAATAAACCGGCGAAAGAATATTTTACCGGTATTGTGAATGATGATAACCTGTCCAGCCGTCTTTATAAAGCCGGGGTTGAGTATAAGCACACCATTCCTGATACGACTTCGATGATGGTGCTGAATGTACTGCTGACCATACTCCCGGTAGCACTGATCGTTGGCATGTTTGTGTATATGACGAGAAAGATGTCAAAAGGCGGCGGCATGATGGGAATCGGCAAGAGCAATGCCAAGATGTATGTGGAGAAGCAGACAGGAGTGACATTTAAGGATGTTGCCGGGCAGGATGAGGCGAAGGAATCGCTGCAGGAAGTGGTGGATTTCCTGCATAATCCGGGGAAATATACGAGCGTTGGCGCGAAGCTTCCGAAGGGCGCGCTGCTTGTAGGACCTCCGGGAACCGGTAAGACACTGCTTGCCAAGGCGGTTGCAGGGGAGGCGAATGTTCCGTTCTTTTCACTTTCCGGTTCTGCGTTCGTGGAGATGTATGTCGGAGTCGGCGCCTCCCGTGTGCGCGATCTTTTCAAGCAGGCGCAGCAGATGGTGCCGTGTATTGTATTTATTGATGAGATTGATGCCATCGGGAAAAGCCGGGATACCCAGATGGGGGGTAATGATGAGAGGGAACAGACGCTGAATCAGCTTCTGGCAGAGATGGATGGTTTTGAGAGCAATAAGGGGCTGGTGCTTTTAGCGGCAACGAACCGTCCGGAGATTCTTGATCCGGCGCTTCTTAGGCCGGGACGTTTTGACCGGCGGATCGTGGTAGAAAAACCGGATTTAAAAGGCCGTGTGGACGTGTTAAAGGTTCATTCCAAAGATGTGAAGATGGATGAGACAGTGGATTTGGATGCGATTGCGCTGGCAACATCCGGCGCGGTAGGCTCTGATCTTGCAAATATGATCAATGAGGCTGCCATTACTGCCGTGAAGCATGGAAGAAATGCTGTTTCGCAGAAGGATTTATTTGAAGCGGTGGAAGTAGTGCTGGTGGGCAAGGAGAAGAAAGACCGGATCATGAGTCAGGAGGAGAGAAGGATCGTATCCTACCATGAGGTTGGACATGCGCTTGTAAGCGCGCTTCAGAAAGATTCTGAGCCGGTACAGAAGATTACCATTGTTCCCCGCACCATGGGTGCGCTGGGATATGTAATGCAGACTCCGGAGGAAGAGAAGTTCTTAAATACGAAAAAAGAGCTGGAAGCGATGTTGGTGGGAGCTCTTGCAGGGCGCGCCGCGGAGGAGATCGTATTTGATACAGTGACGACAGGCGCTTCGAATGATATTGAGAAGGCGACGAAGATTGCGAGGGCGATGATCACTCAGTACGGTATGAGTGAGAAGTTTGGTCTGATTGGGCTGGAATCTGTGCAGCATCGTTATCTGGACGGAAGAGCGGTTGCCAACTGCGGCGAGGCCACAGCGTCAGAGATTGATAAAGAAGTTATGAAGCTTTTGAAGGACTCGTATGAAGAAGCGAAAAAGCTCCTTGCCGAGCATCGGGAATCATTAGATAAGATTGCAGATTTCCTGATTGAGAAAGAGACGATCACAGGGAAAGAATTTATGGAGATATTCCATGAATGTGAGGGAATTGATCCAGAGGAGAAAAAAGAAACGGAAGAACGTATCGGTATGAAATAAGGATTGCTGCGAAACGGCTCGGGTTTCGCAGCAATTATTGTATAAATGGAAAAGAGTGTTGGAGAGGGTTAAGAGATGTTTGATATTCAGGAGGAATTAAAAAAGCTTCCGGGGAAACCGGGTGTTTACATCATGCATGACGAGACGGATGCCATTATTTATGTGGGAAAAGCGATCAGTCTTAAGAACCGGGTGCGGCAGTACTTTCAGAGCAGCCGCAATAAGGGGATTAAGATTGAGCAGATGGTGACGCATATTACAAGATTTGAATATATTGTGACGGATTCGGAACTTGAGGCCCTTGTTCTGGAGTGCAACCTGATTAAAGAACATCGGCCGAAATATAATACAATGCTCATGGATGATAAAGAGTACCCGTTTATTAAAGTAACAGTAGAAGAGGAATTCCCGAGAATTATACTGGCGCGGAAGATGGTGAAGGATAAGTCTAAATATTTTGGACCCTACACCAGTGCCGGAGCTGTCAAGGATACGATAGAGCTGATTCGGAAATTATACTATATCCGAAGCTGTAACCGTAAGCTTCCCCGCGATATCGGAAAGGAACGCTCCTGTCTCAATTATCATATTCATCAATGCAAAGCGCCTTGTCAGGGCTATATTTCTAAGGAAGAGTACGGAAAATCGGTGGAGCAGGTGATTCGGTTTTTAAATGGCAGTTACGATACCATCTTAAAGGAGCTGGAAAGGAAGATGCAGGCTGCATCAGAAAACTTAGAATTTGAGAAGGCGATTGAGTACAGGGAACTATTGACGAGTGTACAGAAAATTGCACAGAAACAGAAGATTACCGACACTGCCGGGGAGGACCGTGATATCGTTGCAGTGGCTGTCGAAGAAGAAGATGCGGTAGTGCAGGTGTTTTTTATCCGGGGAGGGAGACTTATTGGCAGAGATCATTTTTACCTGAGGATTGCAAAAGGTGATACGAAAAGCGAAATTCTTGCCAGTTTTATCAAGCAGTTTTATGCAGGGACGCCTTACATTCCATCAATGCTGATGCTGCAGGAGGAGATAGAGGACATTGCTGTCATAGAGGAATGGCTTGGAAAGAAACGGGGACATCGCGTACATATCAGTGTTCCCAGAAAGGGGACGAAAGAAAAACTGGTAGAGCTTGCTGCGAAAAATGCGGGATTAGTGCTGAAAACAGACAAAGAACGGCTAAAACGGGAAGAGGGAAGAACGATCGGGGCGGTAAAGGAGCTGGAGAAGCTGTTAGGTTTAGAGCATGTGGTACGGATGGAGGCCTATGACATCTCCAATACGAGCGGTTTTGCCTCGGTAGGTTCCATGATTGTCTATGAGCGGGGCAAGCCGAAGCGCAACGATTACCGCAAATTTAAGATTAAAGGAGTTCAGGGGGCAGACGACTATGCCAGTATGGAAGAAGTGTTGATAAGAAGGTTCGAACACGGACTTAAGGAGCAGAAGGAGGGAAAGGAGCTTGGCGGTTTTACGGCGTTTCCGGATCTGATCATGATGGATGGAGGCAAGGGACAGGTGAATGTGGCATTGTCGGTTCTTGACAAGCTAAAACTTGATATTCCTGTCTGCGGCATGGTTAAGGATGATAATCATCGGACAAGGGGACTTTATTATAATAATGTGGAGATACCGATTGACCGGAATTCCGAAGGCTTCCGGCTGATCACGAGGATACAGGATGAAGCGCATCGGTTTGCGATCACATTTCACAGGCAGCTTCGGAGCAAGAATCAGGTACATTCGGTTTTGGATGATATTCCGGGTGTGGGAGCGGCGAGAAGGAAGGACTTGATGAAGCATTTTGCAGATATTGAAGCGATTAAGAATGCGACAGTTGAAGAGCTTAAGAGTCTTCCGTCTATGAATGAAAAATCGGCCAATGATGTGTACCGTTTTTTTCATTAATATGTTATACTAAAGTGAGTAAAAAGCAAAAGGAGAATGGCAAGATGAGTACAGTGAAGATGAGTGAAGTGGTTGAGAAGATGAATCTCAGAAATCTTACTCCTGACGTAGACCATACCGATAAATATGTAAAGCTGCCGGATATTAACCGCCCGGCATTGCAGCTTTCCGGTTTTTTTAAGCATTTTGCTTCAGAACGCGTACAGATTATCGGTTATGTGGAATATTCTTATCTGAAGACGCTTGATGAAGAGAAGAAAAAAGAAGTCTATGAGGCATTTCTGTCATATGAGATACCATGCCTGATATTCTGCAGGAATCTTAAGCCGGATGATCTTCTGCTGGCAGAAGCGAATAAGAGGAATATTCCTGTGTTTTCTACGGAAAAGAAGACTTCCCAGTTTATGGCGGAGATTATCCGGTGGCTGAATGTACAGCTTGCACCCTGCATCTCTATACATGGCGTTCTTGTTGATGTGTATGGCGTGGGTGTGCTGATCATGGGGGAGAGCGGTATCGGCAAGAGCGAGGCGGCGCTTGAACTTGTTAAGCGCGGACACCGGCTTGTCAGTGATGATGTGGTAGAAATCCGTAAGGTCAGTGATGAGACATTAGTAGGGAGCGCGCCGGACATTACGAGACACTTTATAGAGCTTCGGGGAATCGGTATCGTGGACGTGAAGAACCTGTTTGGCGTGCTGAGTGTAAGGCAGACGCAGAATATCGATCTGGTCATTACTCTGGAGGACTGGGATCGGGATAAAGAATATGATCGTCTGGGTCTGGAAGAGCAGTATACGGAATTTCTCGGCAATAAAGTGGTGTGCCATCAGCTGCCGATCCGTCCGGGACGTAATCTGGCGGTTATCGTTGAGACGGCCGCGATTAATCACAGGCAGAAAAATATGGGTTACAATGCTGCGCAGGAGCTTTACAGAAGGGTACAGGCAAACTTGACTAAAAAATAGATAAAAAGGAATAGGAGATGGAGAAGATGAGTAAGGAGTATTGCTTTGGAGTGGATATCGGAGGTACAACTGTAAAAATCGGGCTGTTTCAGACGGACGGAACAATCGTGGATAAATGGGAGGTCAAAACGAATACGGAAAATCACGGAAGTTCGGTACTTCCGGATATTGCGCAGTCACTTGCAGAGAAGCTTAAGGAGCACGGCATAGAAAAAAATATGGTGGTTGGAGTCGGTATGGGTGTTCCCGCGCCTGTCAATGCAGAAGGAATCGTCCAGAACACAGCAAACCTTGGGTGGGGATACAAAGAAGTAAAGCGTGAGATGGAAGAACTCACGGGACTTACTGCCGAAGTAGGGAATGATGCGAATGTGGCGGCTCTTGGAGAGATGTGGCTGGGAGCCGGAAAAGGACAGCGGGATATGATCATGGTGACACTCGGGACCGGAGTCGGAGGCGGAATCATAGTGGACGGCCGTCCGATTGTCGGATGCAGCGGCGCTGGAGGAGAGATTGGACATCTATGTGTCAACTATGAGGAGACAGATCATTGCGGCTGCGGCAAGACAGGATGCCTTGAACAGTATGCGTCTGCGACAGGCATCGCAAGGCTTGCAAGAATCCGTCTTACAAAGAATGATGATCCGTCAATTCTGCGTGGGTGCGAGATTGGAGAGATCACGGCTAAGACGGTGTTTGATGCATTGAAGGAGGGCGATCAGGTGGCCGGAGAGATAGCAGAAGAATTTGGCTCCTATCTTGGACATGCCATGGCAAATATTGCGGCGGTGACGGATCCAACAGTAATCGTTATCGGCGGCGGCGTGTCAAAGGCCGGAGAGATCATTCTTGGATATATAGAGAAATATTTTCAGGAAAAGGCATTTTTTGCGAACAGACATACGAAATTCATATTGGCGGAACTTGGAAATGATGCAGGAATTTGTGGTTCTGCCAAATTAGTAATAGATAAGAAATAAGAAAGTAGTTAGAAAAAATACGGATACAGATAGAGAATCCCGCTCCATAAGTTAAAGGCATTATGGAGCGGGATTCTTTTTATTGCATGTTTATGTTTCTAACATGAAGTTACATGTATTTTATTGAGTTGGCGCTGGCGTCGGAGTCGGCTCAGGAGTCGGAGTCGGCTCGGGCGTTGGAGTCGGAGTTGGCTCAGGAGTCGGAGTTGGTTCGGGAGTCGGAGTTGGAGTCGGCTCGGGAGTCGGAGTCGGCTCGGGAGTCGGAGTTGGAGTCGGCTCGGGAGTCGGAGTCGGATTATCGTTGCCGCCCGGATTATTATTGCCCGGATCAGTCGGATTTGTCGGATCGGTTGGATTTTCCGGATCAGTTGGATTCTCCTCCTCATCCTCCTCATCTTCCTTGTCCTCGTCTTCCTCATCCTCATCTTCATCCTCATCTTCGCCGTCATCGACATTACCATGTCCGCTGCATACTTCATCAGGGAGGACATCCGTATCGAAATACTCAGTGACAGAAGGACATCTTCCGGCTCTCGCCAACAGGCCGGTTTTTTTGCATACCGTTTTCTTTTCTACGGAATCAGGCATTTCGAATTCTTCGGCAGATAGATCTTCATGCACCCGTTCCATAATGCCTTTCCATAACCGGAATCGGAAACTTGTATCGGTATTGCATTCTTTATTGTCATCGTACCCGCCCCATACAGCACAGGTATAGTATGGGGTAAAACCACAGAACCATAAGTCTTTGTTAGACGTAGTCGTACCTGTTTTGCCGGCTACGGCCATATCGCCTAACCGGCAGGAACGTCCGGTACCTTCTGTGACGACGCTTTCTAATGCGCTTGTTACAAGGGCGGCGGTACTCTCCTTCAGTACACGGTGAGATTGATTTCCACCCTCTAAGAGTACATTGCCGTCATGGTCAAGAACTTTAGAGTACATAATAGGTTTGTTATATTCGCCGCCGTTTGCGATGGCCGCGTATGCGCCGCAGAGCTGATAGTTATATACCCCGTCTGTCAGTCCGCCGAGAGCAAGCGTTTCATTGATGTCACTATAGATACCGCCGTTAATCTTCTTGCTTTTTACCAGTGTTGTGATTCCGAACTTTTCACAGTAATCGAAGCCTAACTGCTGTGTGATTTCATTGCTGACTTTAACTGCGCAGACATTGATCGAGTTTGCGATTGCCTTACGGTAAGTGACGTCGCCCTTATAACCTCTGCTGGCATTTTTGATTGGTTTGCCGTTCTTGTATTTGGTAGGCTCGTCTCGGACGATTGTGGCAAGGGTTTTATCGCAGGCATCCATTGCCGGAGCGTATGCCGCCAGCACTTTGAAGGTAGAACCGGGCTGTCTCTTCGACCCCTTATATGCACGGTTCAGGCCGAGACTGCTCTTTTTCTTGCCGCGTCCGCCGACCATAGCTTTGATTTCGCCGGTTTTTTGATCCATCAACGTTACGGAAGCCTGCGGCTGCGGAGTAATATTTATTACTTCATCATAAGTGTCTCCTTCTTTTTTGATGGTCTTTTTCCATTCCTTTACCATCTTTTTTGCTTCTTTACTGCTGGAATAAAGAAGTCCCTGCGTTTTGCCATGTTCTTCTTTCGCATATTTTTTTATGTGTCCGGAGGAATAGTTTTCAATGGAACCGTCTGCCCTTGTGACGGTCAGAGCGTAATCCAGACCATATTCCTTAAGGTTCGGGTAATTCGAGTCATCGTTCATCTCTTCATCACAGATTTTCTGAATATCCAAGTTCTGGGTAGAATAGATGCTTAAGCCTCCGCTGTACAGCGCATTATAAGCCTGCGTCTCCGTATATCCGAGATGTTCCTGCAGATCTTCAAGTACTTGGTCGGAAAGTGCATCTACAAAGTAAGTGTAGGGGTTCTTGTCATCACTCTTTTTTGCAGCCTTTTGGATGCGCGCATAGACATCGTCTGCCATGGCTTCCTGATAGGCGGCTTCCGTGATATAACCCTGCTCCAGCATGTTTTTCAGCACCTTTTCACGTCTCTGAGCATTCTTTTCCGGATTTGTTACCGGATTTAAATGAGACGGATTCTGAGTGATACCTGCGATTACCGCACATTCGGACAGGCTGAGTTTATTAACATTCTTATTAAAATAACGTTTTGCAGCAGATTGTACTCCGAGGGAGTTCTGACCAAGGTTGATGGTATTCATATAAGCTTCGACAATCTCTTCCTTACTCATCTGCTTTTCAATCTGAAGAGCAAGAAACTGTTCTTGAAGCTTTCGCTGCAATTTGTCATAGAATGTCTGTTCGTTGACAAAATTAGGAAAGACATTATTCTTGATCAGCTGCTGCGTCAGCGTACTTGCTCCTTCAGAACCGCCGGATAAAGTAGCGACTGCGGCGCGGGCGATGCCTCGTATGTCAATACCGTTATGTTCATAAAAACGTTCATCCTCGATTGCAACAAATGCATGCTGCAGATCCTCTGGTATCTCGTCAATTGATTTGTACACGCGGTTGGAACCGGACGCTACAAACCGTTCAATCTCCGTCTTCTCATCGTCAGCGTATACAAAGGTTGTATAACCCTGCGGTTTGACATCGGAGGGAGAAATCTTTGGAGAGTCGTCAATAATCTTTTTGACAAATAATCCGCCGCCGACCATGCCTGCCACACCTATGACGAGTATGCAGAGAAAGAAGGCTTTTATCAGTCTGATTCCGACACGCTTGCCTTGCATGGTAGACTTGGATGTTATCTTTTTCTGTTTTTGAGCAGCTTTTTTCTTACTATAATTCATAAGTGCTTGCCTCCTTTATACGCAGACATTATAGCAAATAAACCTATTGAAATAAAGAAAAAAATGAAAACTTCA
>CAMNTQ010000045.1 GCA_946558695.1 uncultured Lachnospiraceae bacterium | reverse complement strand
TTTTTCAAAGCGGAATTTAATCTTACAAAGTGGAATTTACTTTTTCAATTCACCTCCTTATTTTCTAAACACCCACAACTGTTTGATCTGTCCTGAGATCGAATCGAACTCCCACATTTTTTCTGAATTTGCCCTGCTGTTGGGATCGTTTACCTTAAGCTTCTTGTCCTCGTAGCCGACAAACACGATAAAATGTCCATCCGTCGTAAAGTCCCCCGGCCCCATAACCGCTACAACCGGGTTTCCTACTTTCAGATTTTCAGCAATTCTCTTCTCATCAAGAGGAATCTCCGTCACATCAAATCCCAGTTTTTCCCCTCCTTCGGAGAACAGCGTCCACGATGTGCCGCTTCCCTCCGCCGCATAGCCATTCTCAGTCGAAAAATCCGTCATCCATTTCGGATCTTTGGACGTGTCGCCGTTAAGATAGACCGTCACCATGGAAAGACATGTCGGGCCGCAGCCAGTAAGTCCCATCACATTGCCTGAGTACTGATGATACCCCCATCTCTGATCCCATTGCATAAACAGAGGCATGGAAGCACTATTCTTATACTCGCTCAAATCGATCTCCGGCTCTTCATCCTTCTTGAGCGGATATTCCCACACAAAATCCTTCGCCTCCGGATTCCTCTCATAAAGTTCTAATAGCTCCGGAGGATACGCATCCATAGTGAGCCCCTTTTTTTCAGCAAACTCTTCCAAAGTTTTCGGCGACTTCTTTTCAGGAGCCGAGACTTCTTTTCCTTTAAAGGCTCTGGAAACCAGAAATCCCCCCAGCAAAATCACAAGCGCCGCCATCTCTATTCCGATAATTTTGATTCGCCGGATGCGCTTTTTTCTGCGCTTTATCGATGTTCTGCCTCTTTTTCGGCTTTCCCCATATCTTCTGCCTTCTTGTTGTCTGTATCTGTTATTCCCTCTTCTGCGTTCGCTATCCGTTTCTCTGTACTCCATCCACGCTCCCCTTCCTTCATCACGCAAATTTATCCAAATTTAAAAGAAGCTCTCTCTGCCTACATAGAGTATAACAGATAATGAGCTTCCCTTTCTTTAGATTTTTATAAAAAAACAACTTTTTTTCTTTAGAATCCTAAAATTTTTCTTAAATTCGTTTTCAGAATACAATCGCGGACACAACCGGAATTGTTATAACTGACAGCATTGTTGTAAGGGCAACTCCTTTTGCTGCCAATTCAAAATTGGAATCATACTGCTGCGCAAGCATAACAACCATACTTGCGACCGGCGTCGCCAGCATGATCATACACACATGGCATAGCAGATCATTATCCAGAATCCGGGTCACCAGCAAAGTCCCTGCCACCGGAATGACCAAAAGCTTTACCGCCGTATAGACAAGCAGTTTCCCATCTGCAAACAATTCCCTGAGCCTGATTCCGGCAAGAGAAATTCCAATTGCCATCATGCTGAGAGGCGCCGTAAGAGCGCCAAGTCCACTGACCGTACTCTTAAAAAACTGCGGAACCGGAACATTTCCAAGATATAGTATAATCGCTGCAATCCCCGACACCACCCCTGCATTCAGGATATTCCGCCACTGGAAATCTGCTTTTTTGCTGTTCTTTTGATTTACAATGTGAATTCCATAAGTATAAATCAGCATATTAAAAGGCAGCGTAAAAATCGCCGCATATAAGAGCGCTTCATTCCCATAAGTTGCCGCAATCACCGGGAAACCCATATAACCGATATTATTAAAAATCGTCATTAATTTGTAAGTGCCCGCTTCATCCTCCGAAACACGCAGGACCTTCGGCGCGGTCCATCCAAGCACCATAAGCACTGCAAACATCGCCACGGCAAGAACAGCCGCCTCTAAAAGCTTATCCGGCGCAATCCCCTTCTCCCCGTTGACTGCTGAAGAAATGAGAAGTGCCGGATTCGCAACATTGATAACAAGCCATGAGATCGTCCTGCTGTTTTCTAGGTCAAGCTTCCCTGCCTTTGCACATCCGTATCCCACAGCCATATAGATAAATAAAATAATCATCTGCTGCAAAAGTAACATATTTTCCCCCAAGTCTGTATTCTGCTTAATTTCCGCATTCTATACTAATCTCGTTAAAGAGCTTTAATACATCTTCCACACGCATCTCTTCTTTTTCTTTCCCCTTTTTATCAAGAATGGTCTCGCCCTGATGCATCATAAGAAGACGGTTCCCATATTCTATGGCATATCTTAAGTTGTGCGTCACCATGATCGTTGTAAGCTCTTTTTCCTTTACGATCTTGTCCGTAAGCTTCATGATCATCTCCGCCGTCTTCGGATCGAGCGCCGCCGTATGCTCATCCAAAATCAGAAATTCGATGGGCGTCATGGTGGACATAAGAAGCGCCATTGCCTGTCTCTGCCCGCCGGAAAGCACGCCGACCTTTGTGTCCATTCTCTCTTCAAGACCAAGGTTCAATTGTCTCAACTGTTCCTTATAGTATTGAATACGGGATTTATTCGTCCCCCGCGAAAGTCCGTAAAACTTCCCCTTATTGTCAGCCAGAGACATATTCTCCAGAATCGTCATGGACGGACATGTTCCCATCGCCGGATTCTGATATACGCGCCCGATCTTTACATTGCGCTTATATTCCTTATCTTTTGTAATATCCCTTCCGCTCATAAGAATCTGACCGGATTCCGCCGCTATGCTTCCGCAGATAATGTTCAGCATGGAAGTCTTTCCAGAACCATTACTTCCGACAACCGATATAAAATCCCCTTTTTCCACCTTCAGGTTAAAACGATCAAACAGGCACATCTCGTTGACCGTACCCGGATTATAGTATTTCTGAATCTCTCTCAGCTCAAGCATTTTTATTCACCTTCGCCTTTCTCTCCATACTGATAATAAGAATAATCAAAAACAGTACCGCTGTGATCAGCTTCATAGCCTGCGGCTCAAAATTCCGAAGCGCCGCCGCCACGCAGACTTTGTATATAACGGAACCGATGAGCACTGCCGTTGTCGCCTTAAATGCCGTCAGCCTCTGAAACAAACTTGTTCCGATAATGACACTTGCAAGGCCGATCACAATTGCTCCGGTTCCCATAGATATCTCAAATACCCTTTCCTCCTGCGCAAATACACAGCCTGCCAAAGATACTAATCCGTTAGCGACCGCAAGGCCTAATATCTTCACATTTCCCTGATCCTTTGCAAGGGCGGTTACAACTACATCATTGTCCCCCACTGCCCGGAGAAGATATCCAGACTTCGTTTTCAGGTACAGATCCAATAATATTTTACAGATAGCCGCGATGATCAGAATGAGGATTACTGTCGTATAGGGTACAGCCCCCTGAGGAACTGCACCGCTCAAAAATTCATTTTTAAATATCGTCTCTTGGGAAAACAACGGTACATTCGCCGTCCCTGCTATATAGAGATTGATCGTCCACAGCGCCGTCATCATAATAATCCCTGACAAAAGATCACGTACCTTGCATTTTACATGGATGAGTCCCGTGCAGATTCCCGCCAATGCTCCTGCCAGAAAAGAAAGCGGCAGCGTAAGATATGGATTCATCCCTCGTGTAATAAATGCCGCAGTGATCGCCGCCCCCAGAGGAAAGCTTCCATCCACCGTAAGATCCGGAAAATCCAATATCTTATATGTGATGTAAACCCCTAATGCTAGGATCCCATAGATCAGCCCCTGTTCTGCTATCGATACAATAAAATCCATGAAAATGCCTCCCGTTTACTCTGTGATCTCATTAAAACTTTCCACTGCAGTGTCCATAAGTTCCTGCGGCACTGTAATTCCAAGATTCTCCGCCACCTTATTATTAACATAAAAGCCCGGTTCCGTGATAAGCTCAAAATTCATCTCTGACGCTTTCTTTTCACCCTTTAATACTTGTGCCGCCATCTTACCCGTCTGTTTGCCAAGGGCAATATAATCAATTCCTTCTGCCGCAAGACAGCCGATCTTTACCTGCTCGATCTCACTTCCGAATACCGGAATCTTTTTGTCGTTTGCCTTCTCAAGAATTGTCGGAAGCGAAGCTACTACTGTATTATCTGTTAAGTTCGTGATACAATCCACCTGACTTAGAAGGTCGTCTGCCGCAAGCGCTACATCCGCCGTAGCCGTGATCCCTTTCTCCACCAGTTCAAATCCGTATTTTTCTACCAGTGAACCATATTCCTTGATTGTGGAAACGGAATTCGCTTCGCTTGTCGTATACATAATTCCAAGCTTCTTTGCATCCGGAAGGATCTGCCGCATCATTTGAAGCTGCGCCTCTACCGGCAGCTTATCGGAAGTTCCGGTAACCTCGCCTACAGGCGTTCCGTCTTCACCGGCAAGCTCGGCCGCTGCCGGATCCGTCACTGCTGTATAGATAACCGGAATGCCGACATCCATCGCCGCATTATAGGCGCTCTGTGCCGTCGGTGTGGCAATTGCACAAATCAAATCCACCTTGTCAGATACAAAGCTTCCGGATATCTGCCCTGCCGTTCCCATATCAGCCGCCGCATTTTTCAAATCCACCGTCAGGTTCTCGCCTTCCTTGATGCCTGATTCCTCAAGTCCTGCAAGAAATCCTTCCCGGCAATTGTCAAGCGAGCCATGCTCCGCAAACTGGGAAATGCCGATCTTGTAGTTTTCCTTGTCAGAAGAACCATCTCCAGAAGAACTGCCGCCCGAACCGCCTGCACATCCTGTCGCCAATACTGCTGCCATTGCTGCTGTTAATAATCCTGCCAATAATTTGTTTTTCATAGTTCCATTCTCCTTTTTCTTTTCATTTTTTTCTGTTAGGAGAGAATATTTTCCATCTGTGCGGTTGCAATCCAATGACCGGTCTGCATGCCATTTATGGCAATGCAGACTGGGCGTTAGATTAGCAGCCCACTCTCAAATGAGCAAAGCGCGGATACGTAAGCAGACGCAAAGAGCGCGTAAGCGCGGGTTTTGCGAATGTGTGAGTCGGGTTGGATGCTCCTTGGAGCGTCCAGTCGCACAGGTGGAATGTTTTGTAGTTGTCCGTGATACAAAAAAACGCCCCAAACCTTACGGTTTGAGACGGTAATATACTCTATATTATCGCGGTACCACTCAAATTGACAAATGCCCACTCTCTCATGTACTAACATACACTCCTGATTGATAACGGGTTCGGTTCCCGACAAACCATACTCTCTTCATTGATTTCCGGCTGCCCTCGAAAGTCCATTCATCTATCTGCTCCATGCGGCAATTCCACCACCTGCCGCTCTCTGTAATTTCGCCGGATAAATTACTATTCTTTCTCAACGGTTTCTAATATTTACGTTATTCACTTTAATCTATTAACGTGCATTTGTCAACAATTTTTTTAATTTTTCTCTATTTCCCGCTTCCCATATAAAAACGGCCCGGCCACTTTATGATTAAAAAAGTCTATAAGCGGCCCCATAAAAAATGCAGTAATAATCGTTCCTACGCCCGCAATAGCCGGGAGCTTTTGAAGCGTACCTCCTGACATCAGATACAGGGCACAGCCGACAGCTACGCATATCAGATCCGTGATAATCCGAATAAATTTAAATTTTCCTATATGCCACTTATTTACTAAAATCAACGCAACCGCATCATAGGTAGACACTCCCATATCCGCAGTAAAATAAAATGCGGAGCTGAAACACATAACACCCACGCCTATTAAAAAAGATACGATACGAAACCCTATAGACGGTCCGGAAAATATCTGTTTCAAAAAATTGTACGAAAACTCTACAATATAGCCCAGCAGAGAAAGATTAATGATCGTTCCAAGTCCTATGTAATGACGGTCCGCAAAAAGACTGAACATTAAAAGGCATATATTCGCAATCACGTATAATGTACCGAATCTGATTGGAACCGCAGAATCCAGCCCCGCCATAAACGACTGGAACGGATCTACTCCAAACGCTGCCAGCTTAAAAAATCCCACACTGATACCACATAATACAATACCAAAAACAGTCATTCCGACACGCTTACAGAATAACTTTTTATCCCGGTCTTCTTTCATAACCATAATCCTCCCATACTATTATATATCCTCAAACTCACGAAATATAATTTATCACGTATCGGTTCCGATTTCAACAAAAATCCTATGCCTCTGCAAACTGGCTCTGAAACAGATTCTGGTAGAATCCGCCCTTCAAAAGCAATTCCTCATGACTGCCCTGCTCGATGATCTGTCCGTCCTTCATAACAAGTATCACATCCGCCTCCCGAATCGTAGACAGCCGGTGCGCCACGATAAAACTGGTCCGTCCTTCCATCAGTCTGGCAAATGCCTTCTGTATCCGTATCTCCGTTCTGGTATCGATAGAAGACGTCGCCTCATCCAGAATCAGCATCGGCGGTCTTACAAGCATAAGTCTTGTGATACACAAAAGCTGCTTCTGTCCCTGCGACAGATTGCCGCCATCCTCAGTAATCCACGTGTCATACCCCTTCGGCAGACGTTTGATAAAGCTGTGGGCATGGGATGCTTTCGCCGCCGCTGTAATCTGTTCCTCTGTGGCATCCGGTTTTCCCATAATAATATTATCCCGGATCGTCCCGGTCTTAAGCCATGTCTCCTGGAGCACCATCCCGTATCCGGCGCGCAGGCTGTGCCTTGTCAAATCCCGGATATCAACGTCTTCTACCTCGATGCTGCCTCCTGTAACATCATAAAAACGCATCAGAAGATTGATAAGCGTCGTCTTCCCGCATCCGGTCGGCCCTACGATCGCAATTCTCTGCCCCGGCTTTACGTCTAAGTTAAAATGCTCGATCAGTTTCCGCTCCGGCACATAAGAAAAAGATACGTCGGACAGCTTGATATTCCCCTTCACATGGTTAAGCCTTACCGCATTCTCCGCCTCTGGAACCTGTGCATCCTCCTCAATCAGGTCAAATATCCTCTTCGCGCATGCAATCGCATTCTGAAGCTCTGTCACCACGCCGGATATCTCATTAAACGGCTTCGTATACTGATTCGCATAACTTAGGAAACTGGTAAGCTGCCCCACACTCAGAGAACCGTTGATCACTCCAATTGCCCCCGTCACACCGACGCCTGTATATACCAGACTGTTGACAAACCGTGTGGCAGGATTCGTAATAGAAGAGAAAAACACTGCTTTCAGCGAACAGTCCTGCAGGCGTACATTCACCTCATCAAATCTCTCCATAACATGTTCCGTCTGCCCGAATGCCTGTACGATCTTCTGGCTGCCGATCATTTCCTCGATCAGTCCTGTCTGCTCTCCTCTTGTCTCGGACTGCAGCTTAAACATGGTATACGTACGCTTCGCGATAAACCCCGCCACAAGGAACGATACTGGAGTAATCAGCACAACAACAAAAGTAATCTTTATATTTACCGAAAGCATAAAGCAAAATGTTCCTATAATCGTCGCCGCTCCCGAAAAGAGCTGGGTAAAACCCATCAGAAGACCGTCCGCGAACTGATCCACATCCGCGATTACCCGGCTTACGACCTCGCCGTAAGAATGGCTGTCAATATATTTAAGCGGAAGAATCTCAATCTTCTGAAATGCATCATTCCTGATATCCTGCACGATCTGATACGTCATCTTATTGTTGCAGATATTCATGAGCCACTGGGCAAATGCAGTAATCAGAATACAGATTCCTATCTGCCATAGGATTTCTATCACTCCCCCAAAATCTACCCGTCCCTTTGCAGCGATACAATCCACGGCTTTTCCTGTAAGCTTCGGGATATAAAGGGTAAGCGCAACCGTGACCACCGACAGAAGGATGGTAAATACAAGAAATATCCGATAACGCCCAAGACGGTAAAATACTTTTTTTAATGTCTCTGCCTGTCTGTCATCCTGTTTCTTTCCCATCTTACCGCGCCTCCTTCCCCGCCGTCTTTGCATCTTTCGGGAACTGCGAATAGTAAATCTCCTGATAAATCGCGCAGCTCTCAAGAAGCTCTTCATGAGTCCCAAGTCCTGCCGTCTCTCCATCATCCAGTACAAGAATCTGGTCTGCGTACATGATAGAAGACGCCCGCTGGGATACGATAAACACAACAGGACTGCCCTTCATCCGCCGGATTGCGGCGCGCAGCTTCGCATCCGTGGCAAAATCAAGCGCCGAAGCACTGTCATCCAGAATCAATATATCCGGCCGGCGCGCCAAAGCACGCGCTATTGTAAGGCGCTGCCTCTGCCCTCCTGACAGGTTCTTACCATCCTGAGCAATCTGAAATTCCAATCCTTCTTCCTTGCCGTCCACAAACTCCTTCGCCTGCGCTGTCGCAAGCGCCTCCCAGAGTTCTGCTTCCGAGGCATTTTCATTCCCCCAGCGAAGATTTTCCGCAATCGTCCCTTTGAATAATACCGCCTTCTGCGGAACAACGCCGATATTTTTTCGCAGTGCCTGCAGCTTATACTCTTTGACATCTTTCCCGTCAATTCTCACTTCGCCGGAGAACGCATCATAAAACCGGGGAATCAGATTTACAACCGATGATTTTCCAGAGCCTGTCCCTCCGATAATTCCAACAGTCTGCCCCTTATCCGCCCGAAAGCTGATATCGCTCAACGAATCTGCTCCCGCACCATCATAACGCATGGAGACATGATCGAATTCAACAAATGACTTACCCTCTCCGGTCTTTTGATAATCCGCATCTCCATCCGGCATCCCCGCCTTCTCCTCAAACACGCTCTGAATCCGGTTACCGCAGGCAATCGCCTTTGTCACCGTAATTATCAGGTTTGCAAGTTTCACTAATTCCACAAGAATTTGAGACATATAGTTAATAAGCGCAACAACTTCTCCCTGTGTGATGATTCCTGCATCCACCCTGACCGCACCCACATAGATCAGCACGATCAGCGCCCCATTCACGATGATGTAGGTGATTGGATTCATAAGCCCTGAAAGCCGCCCCACATATTTTTGTGCGTCAGTTAATTCCTGATTGCTCTTTTTAAAGTATCTTTTCTCGGACTCTTCTTTATTGAAAGCGCGAATCACCCTTACACCCGCCAGATTCTCCCTTGTGATCAGAAGCACCTTCTCCAGATAAGACTGCACCTTTTTATACAGCGGCATAGTAATAAGCATAATTCCGAACACAACAATAGACAGCAGAGGAATCGCCACCGCAAATACAAGCGCCCCCTGCGCATCTACTGTAAACGCCATTACCATCGCACCTACCACGATGAACGGAGAACGAAGAAACAGCCGAAGCACCAGATTCACTCCTGACTGCACTTGATTGATATCGCTGGTCATCCTCGTAATTAACGTGGATGTTCCGATCGTATCCATCTTCGCATAACTAAAATTCTGAATATGTGAAAACAAAGATTTTCTGAGTTCTGTCGCAAAACCCGTCGCCGCTTTTGCCGAGAAATATTGTGCCGTAATAGAACAGGAAAGCCCGATAATCCCGAGCGCCACCATAATCAAGCACATCCTGACTACGTATGATTTATCACCATTCGCGATTCCATTGTCAATGACCGCTGCCATTACAAGCGGAACGAGAAGCTCAAAAGACGCCTCTAAAAGTTTAAATAATGGAGCAAGAATGGTTTCTTTTTTATAATTCTGTAAATATATAAGCAGTGATTTCATTCTTTACTTTTTCTGTTTTCCTCCAAAAATTTCGCAACTTCCTGATTGAACAGGTCAAAATTCTCATTTGCAATAAAATGATTTCCCGGAATAACAGCAAACTTTGCCGCCGGAAGCTTATGAAAAATCTTCTTGCTGTGGCTCTTTTTAATCATATCGTCCTCCCCGACAATAACCAGCGTCGGGACACGAACCTCTTTAAGTTCATTAAACGGAATATGCGGTTCTTTTACCATCAGATACAAAAACTCCATCTTCTTGTATGCTTCATCGTCTGTATCCGCCGCCGCCCTTGCCGCCCTGTATTCCTTCATCAGCGAGAACTGTACTGATGTTTTTAATCCTCTGGGATTTAAGTTTCCTCCGTTTAAAATCAGGCGGTTCACCCGCTCCGGATGCCGGATCGTAAAGAGAAGCGCAATATTAGCCCCGTCGGAAAATCCGAGCATATCCGCCCGCCTGATATCATGCTCTCTCATAAAATCATATAAATCATCTGCAAACTGGCTGATTGTAAACGGAGCGCTTCCCCTGGGAGATTTCCCATGTCCTCTGGTGTCTACTGCGATCACTTGGTAGGACTTCTGAAAAAATACAATCTGATGACTGAAGTAAGTTATGTCCTCTCCGTTTCCATGCAGCAATATAAGCGGCTCCCCGCTCCCCCTCACAACATAATGAAGCTGTACGTCCATGTAAACTCTTCCTCTCTCTTCTTTAGTCAATAATTGTGACAGCAATCACTGCTGGAATATTGTTCCTAAAGATAATATTATCATATGCTTCCTTATTTTCCAATCGAATTTTCCATTTTAATAAAAGAATATCAGTTTTCATCACACAGTACAATTATCCTTCTTGGCGTCGTCTGGGGCGGTATACTTCTGGTTGTTACTGTATAATAAACCAGTAATGTATGGTCTCCAAGATTGCATGTAATATTCTGTCCATTCAGTGTTCTTATCAAAGTCCCTCCTGCTATATTAAGCTGCAATGTATTGTCCGCCGCCGTAAGGTCTGAATCAAAATAATTCAACATTATCTGTTCATTTCTTCCAAGCAGTGTAATAAGCCGTGCCTGATACTGCGGCGGAAAGATCAACGGCACCGGCAGAGTGCTGTCATAAAATGCCGCCACACGCATCCCCTGCCGAAGCTGTCTGCTGTCTATCACTATCGTATCCATACTTAAGAAAAAGTTCACGATTCCATCCTCTGTACGGAGTGATAACATCTGACTGCAGCAATCGTTTCCCCTTGTAATATTCACTATTATTCCTGTTACCGGAACTAAATTTGTATAATCCATAAAATATCTCCAACGCTTTTTCTATAAGTTATGCGACCCGCATAGATTTGGTTCTTCCCAGTCTCAAATCTTCAAACTTACCGTACTCTTGACATTTTTACAAAAACCATGCACAATAATGGTGTTATTAATGCAAAAGAGGTGATATATTTGTGTTCAAAAGATTTACTGAAAGAGACGAAAAACATGGAGCCGCTCGGTAAGTACAGAGACAGTCTGGACACGGTTTATGATATTTTGTCCGGTCTGGATAAATATTCTACCGTAGAAGTATTGTTCTATGCAGCGCGGATGCTTTCCGTCCTGATAGACAGTCCTGACGTAGCAGTGTATACTGTGGCAAATGCAGATTATGCCCGGCTGTTTGCCGCAACTTCCCAGAATGCCCGGAAACTCGGGAATTCCATAAAGTATACTACCATGAACGAACTGTACGATAAGTTGACGGACGGCCATATCTATATCAACAAGAGCGCGGGGACCGATCTTCCGTTATTGGCAGGCGCTGTATACTCCAAAGATGAGATGCAGGTTATCCTAATGTTCTGGGGGATTCCAGACGAAGAGCTGACCTCCCGGCTGGCAAACCGCCTGACTGTGATCATATCACTGATCCAGAACGCGATTCTGCGTGCGAAGCTTTCCATGTCAAGCTTTAGAAGCCGTCATCACATGGAGGGAACGAATGTACTGAATGAACAATCATTTACCGCTCTGGTGAAAACATTTCTAGAAGCAAAAGAAAAAGGCCTGACTGAATGTACTCTTTTAGAAATCGTAATGGGCTATGAAGATTACGAACAGATCTCACTGCATCTTGCATGCAACATACGCCAGTCAGACTATATGGGAATCATGGAAGGCGGGAAACTTTACATACTTCTTTCCAACACAGATGCAGCAAATGCGGAGGTTGTCCGGGTCCGCCTGCATAAGCTTGGCTATAACAGTGTGTTGAAAGAGGCTATAATTTAAGATGATTTGGATTATCCTTTTCGGCCTGTTCTTTATCGCTGCAGGCATCGGTTTTATATATCTGTCCAGCCGTTTTTATAAATTCAGACTGATAGAAAAATTTTCAAAAGAGAATAAAAAGCTCAGGATCATATTCAGCATCCTTCCCCTTATCCTTTTTCTGATAATCGGATGGCTGACGATAGGATGGATCAATTCCCTGACTGCCATGCTCCATCTGGTTATATTCTGGCTGTTCAGTGATTTCTTATTCTGGATCATCCGGACACTCTGCAAGAAAAGAATGAAGTATTACTATGCCGGGGCGGCAGCTATCCTGATTACCGCCGTTTATTTATCCGTCGGAGCATTTTCTGCGCACCATATATGGCAGACTCATTATACAATCGAGACGGAAAAGAACGTCGGGAATCTCCGTATCATTCAATTTGCAGACTCCCATGTGGGCACTACATTCAGCGGCAATGACTTTTCAAAACACGTAAAAGATATGCAGGCGCAGAATCCTGATCTCGTCGTTATCACCGGGGATTTTATTGATGATAATACGTCAAAGGAAGATATGCTTGCCGCCTGCAAGGCTCTGGGAAATTTTGATACTGCATACGGAATATATTTTGCTTTTGGGAACCACGATAAGGGTTACTTTCATGATCCCGGCAAAGGATATGGAGAAGATGATCTGATCGCAGAGCTTGAGAAAAATCATGTTCAGATCTTACAAGACGAATCCGTGCTGATTGACGGTCGGTTTTATGTCATCGGCCGTCAAGACCGGTCAAATGCGCTAAGGGGAAATGCTGCAAGAGCCTCTATGAGCGAACTAATCGAAACAATAGATACTGAAAAATTTATGATCGTATTGGATCATCAGCCCCACGACTACGAACAACAGACAAAATCAAAAGTTGATCTAGTATTGTCCGGCCATACGCACGGCGGACAGCTTTTTCCCGGTGCATATGTCATGGAATGGGAATGGCTGAAATTCAACGATAAAGCCTACGGTCACGAAAAACGGGAGCAGACCGACTTCATCGTTACATCCGGCATTTCCGACTGGGCGCTCACATTCAAAACCGGCTGCAAGTCAGAATATGTGGTCATTGATATAAAAGGGCATTAAATAAGCTGCCGCACCTTCACAGGCGCGGCAGCTCATTTATTAAAAATCCGCCTCTATGTAGAGGTTATCTGGAAGGATCTTGTCTGCAACTTCTTCCTGCCAGTTGTCTTTCTCGACTTCGTCTATAGATACTGAGAAATATTTCGCTTCCATATTCATCTCTTTCATCAGGAAATCCCTTGTCTTCTCAGCAAGCGCTCTTTTCACTTCTTCCGACCTGCCCGGATACATTTTAATTGAAATATGCGGCATAATCTCTCCTCCTTATTCCCACAGTGTACCGACTCCTGCTTCCAGAGCCTTCTCATAAATGGTCTTTGCAGTTACAAGATCCTGCGCTCCTACGCCAACTGTCTCATACACGATAATCTCGTCATCATTTTCTCTTCCAACTAATTCTCCCTTGATGACTTTTCCGATATCCCCGGTGAAATCATCCTTCGTGATGATTCCTTCCTCCAATGGTATCAGGATATCTCCGGACTCCGAAAGAACCGCTTCCTGAGAATCAAAGTAAATCTTCGCTGCACGCGGCAGTATCGCCGGATCCATCTCCTGCATATGGTGCTGGTATGCGCCTACACAGCTTATAGTACAGCCTTTCTTTATCTTTGTCCCGTCAAATACAGGCTTGGATGACGGTGTGACTGTGATCAGAAGATCCGCATCATCAATCGCTTCGTCAGAAGATTTTACTGCTGTAATCTTTGTCCCATAAGACTGCAGTTCTTCCTGCATCTGCTCTGCAAATTTCACTGTTCTCTCGTAATTCAGATCGAACACCCGCACTTCTTCAAGTTCTCTCACCGCGATCATCGCTTCCAACTGTGTGGCAGCCTGCCCTCCAGTTCCAATCAGCGCCCCGATTCGGCAGTCCTTCTTCGCCAGCATATCAAAAGCTACGCCGGAAGATGCCCCTGTCCGAAGCTGCGTCACATAAGTCCCGTCCAGAACCGCTGTCACAACGCCGGTCTTCCCGTCGATCAAAAGCACTTGCGCCGGTGAGGTAGGCAGCCCATTGTCAATATTATGAGGAAAAATATTGACTGTCTTCAGAGCCGCCGCGTCCATCTCCTCTACATAAGCCGGCATGAACAGAAAGCAGCCGTCATATCTCGGCGCCTGAATCTTTGTGCGAAGCGGCGAATCACATTTCCCCTCTACTACAAGCGTAAATGCCTTTTTGTCTGCCTCCACTGCCTCGCGAATTGAAAATACCTTTTTAATATCCTCTCTTGACAAAAGTAACATGTTTTTCCTCCTTATGCATTTTTCTTTTCTTTCATTAATGTAATAATAAAAGATGCTGACATATAAATCAATACTAAAGCAACAATATAAGTCAATGCAGTAATCGGCATTGATTTAACAATGTAATATGCCACAAATACTCCAATCACTCCTGTAATCGATGCAATCATAGCCGCGCCTCTGTTATATCTGCCGTTTCTGATAAACTCCACACTTGCGGGCGGCATTAAAAACGCACAGGAACCCATCATGATCGGGAATGCAACTGTAAGATTCATCCCTAAAAGAGCGCATAATGCCATACATGGCGCATATAAGCCAACCCCGCAAGTCATCAGGGCGCCTAATACAAAATTAACTAAGATTCCAATGATCAGTTTTGCACCTGTAAGTCCTGTCGCATCTCCCATAATCCCAAACGGTCCGATTCCATTAATCTTAACTACAAGCACCACAGCTACAAAAGGCAGTGTCACTGCCAGCACCCCACGGATCGCATTGATCGGAAGCTTGCACACGATCTTTGCTCCAACAACGGCTCCCAAAACTGACGCCGCGATCATTGTGATCAGGGTAATCGGTTCCACCTCCACAATATCCAGAAACAGAAGAAATTCTACTGCAACCGGAATGGCAAAGATCACGTTTCCGTTCCCCGGAAGTTCATCATCCGGACTCAGCTTCGTAAATTTGAAAAATGCTGCCTGAGTCGCATTGCTCCCGACTCCAAGCGTATCCAAAATATTCAGAACAAATCCCATGATACCATACAGTACTTTGTTCAGCATAGATTCATTTTTCGGTCCATTTTTAATCACATCCTTAAAAAGGAAGGCTCCGTAAAATATAATAAACAGAATAGTAATCACTCGAAATGCAAGTATCATCATAGCTTATCCTCCTTGTCTATCTGTCAAAATGCGCATCCAGATCCCACGGCTGCATCGCTCCGCCTTCCTCTGCCGGACGGCACATCTTCGCATAAATATTAAGACATCCTTTTGCTTCTTTTAACGGCGGGCATACCCATGCCTTTCTTCTTTTCTCAATCTCATCCTCCGGCACCAGAAGAGAAATCTCTCCTCCGTTAATATCCATGACGATCTCGTCTCCATTTTCTACAAGGGCGATTAAACCTCCGTCATAAGCCTCCGGTGAAACATGCCCTACGATTGCTCCAAAATTAAATCCGGAAAATCTCGCATCGGAAATCAGCCCGACACTCTTATGCAGCCCCTTTCCGATCAGGGCATCGATACTCAGCATCAGCTCTTTCATGCCCGGCGCTCCCTTACATCCTTCATAGCGAATCACGATGATGTCTCCGGGAACAAT
Source organism: uncultured Lachnospiraceae bacterium (assembly GCA_946558695.1). GTDB lineage: Bacteria > Bacillota > Clostridia > Lachnospirales > Lachnospiraceae > MD308. The sequence goes on along the minus strand of CAMNTQ010000045.1, from coordinate 8,988 downwards.
CTCACCTGCCTGAATCGCTTCAAAGGCCGGTCTGTCTCCGTCGAATACCTTTGCTTTGCCCTTCAGATACTTTACTTCCTCGTAGACAGCCGTAGGACGGACGATAGCCCCATTCGGCGATAAGTTTCCTCTCAGAATCTTTAATCCCGGCTCATTAAACAGTGGTTTTTCCAGAGAATGGATAACCTTATTCTCCTGAGGCGTTACCTTTGCTAACATTTCCTTCCACGTAATTCCATACATGCCCGGTACATCGGTAAAAAGCTTGCTTTCCAACTGCTTCATGACATTCATGACGCCGCCGGCATAGTGAAAGTCAACGACCGTATAAGGACCGCTTGGCACAACTGCATTGATACATGGAATCTCTCCCGCGTATTTTTCAAAATCCGCCAGCGTCATCTTAATCCCCAGCTCATAAGCATAGGATTGCAAATGCAGTACTGCATTGGTGGAACCTGCCACTGCCATATCAAACATAATCGCATTCATCAGCACTTCTTTTGTGATCAGCTCTGAAGGCTTCCTGCCTGCTTTCACAAGCTCCACAGCATATGCTCCGGCTTCTCTTGCTTTTCTAAGCTTTGCATTATCAGAGGCCGGGATCGTTGCCGTACCGGGGAGCACCATGTTCAGAACTTCTCCTAACATCTGCATCGTGTTCGCCGTTCCCATAGAAGGACATGCGCCGAAGGACGGACAGACACTGTCCTCCAGACCAAACAGTTCTTCCTCCGTCGCACCGGAAAAACGCGCCGCATCCAAATCCGCCTCCACAACCGTCTTACCGCAGTACTGTCCCGGCTGCATAGAACCACCCGTCACAACCATAGACGGAATATCAAGCCGCATTGCCGCAAGATAGCATCCGGCAATAATATTGTCGCAGGACGCAACCATGACAAGACCGTCAAAATTATGTACTCTTGTGACAAATTCAACAGACATTGCGACAATATCTCTTCCTACCTGCTCATATTTCAGCTCTTCCGCTCCATTTGCCATATTGCCGCAGGTTGCCGGAATCCCGAATTCTACCGGCACGCCGCCTGCCGCCCAGATTCCCTCCTTTACCGCCTCGGCAATCTGACGCAGATGCGCAGATCCCGGCGATCCTGCCATATATGAATTCGGTACGCCGATGTGCGGTTTCTTCCTGATATCGCTGTCTGAATATCCGGCCGCCTTCATCATGACACGCCGGTGTGCTGCTTCTGCTCCATTCCAAAATTCTGTACCCATATGTTTCCTCCTTTTTCATCTGCCATCGCCATTCACAGTCCGCAAGCCGCTCATAGCAACTCTCTGTCATTCGTTCTCGCCGAATTATCATAGTTTCTCTTGACAGCTATTTGTCTCTTATGTTAATAATAAAGAAAACTTATAGATAAATAAACTTAAGGTTATTTATTAAAGTCATAAGTTCCACTTATAACTCCGATAAACATTGAATTTCGACTGACCTTTTAAGCTTTATTAATTTTACGTATTAATTTTTCTTATATTTCGAGGTAAAAACAGTGAGCAAATATGAAATCATACTAGATGTGTGCAAGACAGGCAGCATTTCAAAAACTGCAGCCAAATTCAATTATACGCAGTCTGCCGTCAGCCAACTAATCAAAAGCTTTGAAAAAGAACTGGGGCTTTCCTTGTTTAAACGTACCAAGCACGGCGTCTCGCTCCTGCCAAACACCGAAGAGTTCGTCCATTCTCTGGAAACCATCTGTTATGAGGAGAAAAAGATACAGCAGACCGCTGCCAACCTTAACAGCCTTGACAGCGGTTATATCCGTATCGGTTCGATCCAGAGCATTTCCTATCATTGGCTGCCGGATATTCTGCGGAAATTTTCAGAAGTTTATCCTAAAATTACTTTTGATCTGTATGTGGAAGGTTTCCGCCCCCTTATTGCCAACCTGAAGAATAACAAACTGGACTGCATCTTTGTCTCGCGTTATTCTGTTCCTGATTATCCTTTCATTCCTTTGGGAAAGGATGAACTTATGTTGGTCACTCCAAAGGGGCATCCCCTTTCCGAGCAGGTTGCGGTTTCCCTTTCCGATGTTGACAAACAGGACTTTATACTGACCTGTGACCGGCTTGACTACGAAACGGGAAAGATCTTTGAGATGAACGGCATACGACCTAAAATACGCTATCAGGTCAATGAGGACTTTGCAGCTCTGAAGCTGGTCGAAAAAGGATTCGGTATCACGATTTTACCAAAATTGCTGTTACATAATGCACCCTTTGACATCTGTGTACGCTCCTTTACGGAGCATTACTCCCGTGTTCTGGGCGCCGCGCATCTTCCGGACACGCAGCCTTCCCCGGCTACACTAAAGTTCTTATCTTTTGCAGAAGAGTGGAGCGGATCTATGTCTCCATAATATCCGCTCCTTTTTTAGTCATATATTGCCAAAGATATCCCACTGCAAAGAACCTATGACAGTTCTTCCATCAGCTCCTTCTCTTTACTCATCCACAGATACAAAAACCGATCTGCATCAAGGCGGAGTCCCGTGGCATTGTCCGGTTCCATCGCCTTATCCGCCACCTCATTAAAAAGCTGGATGAAATTAATCTTTTCATGTACGTCAAACGCGCTCAATGCCCTTCCAATAAAATTTCCTACTCGTGGAATCTGAGCTGTAAGCACACTGTCTCCCTGCTTCTTTAGGTGGGCTTCCAGAGCCTTCATCTCCGCTATCGTTGCATTGCGGGGATCTACCTGATTGACATAAATCAATTCCTCATACTCTTTCCCTTTTGAATCTACTCCCCATGCTTTTATCACAGGGTTTTCCGCAGTCGAGCTTTCAGCATAATTAAGATGCAGCTCCTGCCCGTTTCCTCCTCCGGTGGTATATAAAGCATCTCTGTATACATGTATTGTTTTTCCAGAAGACCAGTCTCCTACTGAGCCAAAATAATAGCGGTCCCTGAGAGACATTCCTGATGTTTTCCCTGACGTATATTGTTGTGTCTGATAACCGAACCTCCCGGCTCCGCCTAAAGTAATGCCGCCCATAGCCATATTGATATCCCTCCTAAGGTATTGTGATTGTATCCGTTGCTCTAATTACATTCACTGATTGCCAGCCGCGGGCTTTTACTTCAAAAACATATTCCCCCGGAAGTGGTTTTCCGCAGTCGTAATGATAAACCCATCCAACTGCGACATTTCCCGGCCCTAATATACGGTATGTTATCTGTAGCAAATGCAGTGACTGATAAAGCCATTACCATAATTATTTAAAGAAAATATCGTTTGTTTTCATCTCAATCCTTTCTAAAATCTATCAAGCTATATATCTGTTTTTTTAGTCGTTATGTTGGTTTCATAAGGGGACTTTTGTCCCCTTAAAATACTACTTTACAATATAAGTCCCTTCTACTGTAACTTTCGTGCCGCTGGCATTTTCAACATATACCTGATATGTACCTGATTGACTTATTGAAAATGTATTTTGTACAGTCCCTTTCCCTGTTACATACCGTCTGGTTCCATCCGGCTTAATAATTCCAACACGAACCGATTTATCTGCCGGCGAAACCATAACCATTATACCAATACTATTACCGGCTTTTGCGCTGAATTCTGCGCTTTTTTTTCGTATTCCGCTTGCAATTGACCAGTTAAAGCTCTTAGAACTGCGTGACAATTCATCGACTTCGTCAATCTCTTCCACAATCCCTTCTGTCTCTCCGGACTCCTCATATTCCTGCAGTTTGGGCGGAAGCGGCAGCTCTGTTTCGCTTGAAGTAGCCTCGTATGCCGCATGATATGCCATCCCCATTCCTTCTGAAGCGGCGATTACCGTTAATGAATTTAACAGCATCATAACTGCACAGATGACTGCTGCCTTCCATGCAGAACGTTTCTGAATTCTCTTTTGTATTTTCATTTTTTTTATCCTTTCTTCCAGTTCATTTTCATTTTCACTCAGCGCCACTCCAAAATATGAATTCAGTCCCGCCGATTTTATCTGGATTTTCATAATGGTCAGGAAATAATGCTTAAGTCCTCCCGCCGCTTCATACGCGGCAAAATCGCAGGCATATTCACTCCATTTCCTAAGAAGCTTATAAAGCTTCCATACAAGAGGATTAAAACAGTGGATTACTATCAGGGCCGAAGCAAGCCTTCTCCACAGAATATCGTTATGCTTATAATGCGTCAGCTCATGAACGAAGATCACTTCCAGCTCTTCATCGGAGTATGTTTCCACCGGCAGAACAACTGTCGGCCGCCTGATTCCCCAAAGCACTGCCGTCGGCGTCTGATAACACCTTGCCAACGCTACTTTTCCCTCCGGTATGCCCATTTTCTGCCTGATTTCCTCAAACAGCTCTTCTACGTGCCGTTCGCAGGGAAAACTCGCGCTAAAGAGCTGTTTCGTCCTGTACACCAGCCGCATCTGCCTGTAAAGCATAAAGCAAGCCGCTGCCAGCCATAAGACGAGAAAGCTGCCGCAAACTGTCATAATCAGCTGCGTCTGCACAAACAGATCACCTTTATATGTTCCAAAAGTGTCATCCATCCAGCGCATGGCAAAAAACAGCACGGGGACAGTGAAAAACACCATAACCAGCTTCATAAACTCATACAGGATATTCAAAAATCCAACCTTTTCCAGCAATCGCCCTAAAAAATACCAGAAGATAAACAGGATACTTCCTGATACAGAGGTTAAGATCAGACAGGCTACTGGTTTAATCGTCCAAGTCATCTAAAATCCCTCTTATCTTTTGCAGTTCTGTCTGACTCATCTTCTTCGCTTCGCAGAGCGCCGCTACCACTTTTACCGCGTCTCCCTGATACCAAAAATCCATCTGCTCCTTCAAAAGCTTTTGCTTATACTCCTCCTCACTCTTCAGGGCATGGACATAGGCATATCTCCCTACCCGGTATTGTCTGGCAAAACCTTTCGCGGAAAGGTTCAGGACAAACGTTACGATTGTTGTCCTTTTATAATCTTTGTTATACTTTGTCCTGAGAACCTCTGCCAGCTCAGGAATGGAAATATCTTCCCCCTTATCCCAGATTGCTTTCATTACAAGGGACTCACACGCGCTCAAAGAACGCTCTTCTTCCTGAAATACTGCTTCCATCTTATACCTCCTTATTTTCTAAAACAAATTTACTAATATCATCTATATATTTATATTACTATATTTTTAATCATCTTACAATAAGGGATATATAAAAATAAAATCTTTACAGCAAAAAGGACTGCAGCACATGCCGCAGCCCGCTCTTTTACCGTATTTTCACCTTATGCTTTCTCTTTGGAAAAATATTCTTTTACCAGCTTCACAACGGTTCCTGACAGCAGGAATAATGCCGCCAAGTTTGGAATCGACATTAGACCGTTACATGTATCCGCGATTCCCCAGATGATTCCAAGATCTACTGTCGCTCCAAGAATTGCCACCAGCGCGTACACCAGCATAAATGGTTTTACAATCTTTGTTGAGAATACAAATTCCACACAACGCGCTCCATAAAGCCCCCATCCAAGAATGGTCGAAAATGCAAAACAGCACATCGCGATTGCTGTAAAGATAGATACCCAGTTTCCGTAAGTGGATGTAAATCCGGAAATTGTAAGTTCAGCTCCCGCCGCATCCCCGTAATTAATGCCGACGCCGCTGCAAAGGATTACCAGCGCCGTAAGTGTACAGATCACGATCGTATCCGCAAATACTTCAAAGATGCCGAACATCCCCTGCTTCACCGGCTGATCAGTATCAGCGCAGGCATGGGCAATAGATCCCGTACCGATTCCGGCCTCATTTGAAAAAATTCCCCGCGATACGCCCCTTCTCATAGTAATCAAAAAGCTTCCTACCACACCCCCCGTAAATGCCGTAGGATTGAATGCGCCTGCGAAAATCATCTTAAATACTTCCGGCACACGTCCGGCATTTAGAAATACTACTCCCAGTGCAAGAATAATATAAAATACTGCCATAAACGGAACCAATTTCTCTGTTACACTTCCGATACGCTTTACTCCGCCTAAAAGGACGATTGCAACCAGAATCGCTATTATAATACCAATAGCCAAATTAACCGTTCCGGTCTGTGCATTGTCAATAACTCCGTAGCTGATCAGCGCCGAATCAATCGAGGCTGTAATCGTGTTAACCTGCGTAGCATTCCCTGTGCCCATCACAGTCAGTCCGCCCAAGATTGCATAGACAACCGCCATCCAGTACCAGTTTTTCCCCAATCCGTTTTTTATGTAGTACATCGGTCCCCCGACATAATCTCCGGCCGAATTCTTTTCACGGAAATGAACAGCCAGCGTAACTTCTGAAAACTTCGTACACATGCCAAGAAGAGCAGATACCCACATCCAAAAGACTGCTCCCGGCCCTCCAATAGCAATCGCACCGGCTACTCCGGCAACATTACCGGTCCCCACTGTAGCCGCAAGCGCTGTACAAACTGCCTGAAATGGCGTGATACTGCCCTCTTTTGCCTCTGATTTTGTAAAAATACGGCCTATCGAATTCTTCAGTGCATATCCGAATTTACGGAATTGAATAAATCCTGTCCGGAAGCTGAGTACGAGCCCTACCCCGATAATGCACACCATCGCCGGGACTCCCCAGACAAAGTCATTAACTGCTGAATTAATGGCTTCAATTGTTTTTAACATAGTTTTTCCTCTCCTTCTTATGGTAAAATGACATCTCCAATTCACACCATAACATATCTTTCTATGTTTGTATACAATTGTTATTTTTCCGTCAGTATTGTTATTTCCATCTCAATATCGTATAGTTTTTAACAATAATATGTACAAAATGACGGCATTTTCTGATCATTCATTCCGTATTCGCCCCGCCTCACTCTCCAGATTCATGTTTTCAAATTCATGTTCCGATATGGAATAATCAATCACTTCCAACAGCGGCAGCATAATGATGCAGGGCAGTATTGCGAGATGAACTGAAGCTATGTTTTATTTTAGGAAACCGCCGTCTTTTTTACCTGATTCAGCGCATTCGCTACTGCAGGTATGGATATAACCGCCACCGTAATCACCCCTTCTGCCAGCAAATAGCTGTAATTATACGCTATCGGGTATATGCTTTTCAGAGACTGCGGAAAATTTTCCGGCATGTAATCCATCCAGTACAAATAACCGCCCAATGCGTGGAACGCTCCTCTTGCAACCACTGCCGCTATATAGCCCTTCACCAGTCCATGTGACTGCCCCGCAAAACATCCGGCAATACCAAGCGCGGCAAAGGCCAGAATATAATCACAGCACACTTGGAAAAAGGACAGTACGAACGGTTCCTGTATAAACTGCAGTATACTGTAGGCAAGTCCTACTAAAATCCCTGTCTTTACACCATACCAGTTTGCGATCAGCACAATAAAAAGCATGCTGCACAGAGTCACGCTCCCGCCCCACGGCATTTTAAAAATTTTAATGTAAGATGTCACAAAAGCAAGCGCCACCGCCATTGCGCAGAAAACGAGCTGCCTCGTAGTCATTTTGCTCTTTTCCGAACTTTTCCCGGCAAAAATAATCGCAAGAACGAACAAAATGACTCCCGCTGTAATACATACCGCATAACCAGCCGCTGTCAATCCGCCCTCTGCATTCACTAAAAATTGATACATAAAAATAACCTCCTTTATCTTCGATTGAAGACAAAGGAGATTCTACATCTCTCATAACGCATCCCTACGTTGGCATTATCCAAATCAGGTTATAGGTCTGGGCGGTATCAGCCCACTCTCAGCCTGCTTCCATGCAAGCTCCCTTGTCATCAACCGTATATAATTTTTACAGAACCTATCATAATGCACAATCGGCAGAATGTCAAGTTTTACATTTTTTCCGTCATGCATTTTCCGGCTGACGTCTCTAAGTTTTTGCGGTTCTTAATCCTCATGCAATATCTCAATCCGAAACTTTTCAGGATGATCAATAATATTGTACTGTCCTTTTCCCGCCTTCTGCACATACCGAAACCGAAAATTCCATCTTCCTTCATCGGCCTCTTTTTCATTTCTGCATACAATGACGTCCAATTCATTCGGCTTTGACAGATCATAACTGAAACGAACGTTTTTTAAACTGTTCTCCCTGCACTTTTCCACAATTCTTTCTGCATACTTCTGCTTATCTAAGATTCTTCTCTGATTTACAATGACCACGATTCTCTCATTACGGTATTCTCCCATAGTGAAAGCGCTGCTATTATAAACCGCCATTTCTTCTTCCGGCTTCCTGTCATGACACATCGCAATTAGTGAGATGATTATCATTAAAATGATACATCCCGTAATAAAATCTCTCTTCATTTACACCTCTATACATCTGTATTTTAATACAGTGTACTGCAATGCAACTTATGTTTCAATAGAGATGTACTTATAATTTCATTTATGAAAGAGGGTTTGTAATATGACGATCTATATTGACCTTGAACGTGTCATAAAAGACAAAAATGTAAGCAAAAATAAAGTTTGTGAAGTATGCCACCTCCAACGCACGCAGCTCAACAATTACTGCAAAAGTAAAGTATCGCGAATGGATCTTGACATACTGGCAAGGCTTTGCGCTTATTTGGACTGTACTCCAAATGATATCTTAAAGCTGCAGTGACTGGCTGTAAGATAAATCCAGTCATCTTATTTTTAATGACAAAGACAGACCATCTTCTTACCGCGGTCTGTCTTTTTTGCATATTTACTTTTAAGTTTTACATTTTTATATATGCTGATGAAGATATTTCTCTCGGGTAGCAAGTCCACCGCGTATATGGCGCTCGGACTTGTTAAGGTCTAATATTTTCCGCGCCTCGGAGGCTAACGACGGATTGATTTGGATGAGACGTTCTGTTACGTCTTTATGTATAGTACTCTTGCTTACTCCAAACTTCTTCGCCGTCTGCCGTACCGTCGCTTTATGCTCAATAATATAATAAGCGATTTCTACTGCCCGCTCCTCA
>CAMNTQ010000044.1 GCA_946558695.1 uncultured Lachnospiraceae bacterium | reverse complement strand
AAAAAGACAACGCATAAAATCATCATCGATTGGCCTTAACAAACGCAAACGCTGCAAATCTTCCTGATGTTGTTTATCCGTCACTGTCAATCTTCCAACCTGTTTTCCCTTCCGTTTTCGTATCTCCATATTATCATAAACCTCCAGATTTTTACAAGCTGGGAGCCAGCGCACTTCTGAATACCGGCCTGTTTCCATTACCGCTCTTTCACATCTTCCATATCTCATTTCTCAGCATACGCTTGATTTTGTCGCTCATGCTGACGATAAAGGCCGCCCTGTCCTCTGCAAATACGCCATATCGCACCTTCACATCATCCTATCAAGTATCAAAAAAGGATGATAAAGGAAAAACACCCCTGCCATTGCCAATAAAATATATTTCAGCGCTTCATATGTTCCGTCCGATGCGGATTTCAGTCTTTCTCCTGACATTTTTGCAAATACTCTCCAGATCAGATACCCTATCAATGTGCCGCATGTATTTGTCATCAGGTCGTCAATATCGGTAGCCCGAAAGTTGAAAATCTGCGTAAACTCTATGAGGAGCGAAAAAATGACACCCGTCAGCACTGTCTTATTGCATTTCCTATATTCTTTAAAGATGAGCGGGAGAAGGAAGCCCAAAGGCACGCACATAATAATATTCAGCACAAATCCAATCCCCATAGAATCAAAAGGCACAAAATTATATCCCCCGATAACAGGATTCTCCCCTTTCTTCAAAAATCTTAGAATGTCTCCCATCGTCCCTATCCCCGTCACATCAAATACCATCCATAGATAGAAAAGGAAAATCCATGTCCATGCCAGATAAACACACGGAATCCTTTCTTCCGCCTTCCTTCTCTTCATCATAGATATTATTTGATATGCCAGACATGGCAGTAAAACGCATGCCAGTTCATACACCGAAAAAACATCTGTAAATCCTGTCATCTTTAAGCCCTCCTGTTTTCCTCCTGCTCGTTCTATAGATAATACAATATATTTCTTAATAATCGGTATTTGAAACTATTAATATTCTATGAGTTTTAAATCAAAGTTCAGAGGGCAAAACGAATTACGTATATTATTTTCTAATTTTTGTTAAAAAAACATCCATTTGGAAATTATTATGATATAATGCTTTTTAGAAATTTATAATAAAAGGAGAGAAATGCAATGATTATTACGAATGACATTAAATATGTAGGCGTTAATGACCATGACATTGATTTATTTGAAGGGCAGTATGTTGTTGAAAACGGCATGGCCTACAATTCATATGTAATTATGGATGATAAGATAGCTGTTATGGATACGGTCGATGCCCGCTTCACCCATGAATGGCTGGACAACATACAGAATGCAACAGGCGGCAAGACTCCTGACTACCTGATCATACAGCACATGGAGCCGGATCATTCTGCCAATATTGCCAACTTCATGAATGTTTATCCGGACACCAAGATTGTCTCCAGCGCAAAGGCATTTGTTATGATGGGACAGTTCTTCGGAACCGATTTTGAGGACAGGCAGGTAGTTGTCAAGGAAGGCGACACTCTTTCTCTAGGAAAGCATGAACTCGCCTTTGTGTCTGCACCTATGGTGCACTGGCCGGAAGTTATCGTAACTTACGATTCCTATGATAAAGTTCTTTTCTCCGCCGACGGCTTCGGCAAATTCGGCGCCCTTGATGTAGAAGAAGACTGGGCATGCGAGGCCCGCCGCTACTATATCGGTATCGTAGGCAAATACGGCGCTCAGGTTCAGAATCTCTTAAAAAAAGCTTCTGGGCTTGACATCCGTATCATCTGCCCGCTGCACGGACCTGTACTGACAGAAAACCTCGGCTATTACATTAATCTCTACAATACATGGTCTTCCTACGGCGTGGAATCCGGCGGAATTGTAATCGCCTACACCTCTGTCTACGGAAATACGAAAAAAGCCGTAGAACTTCTGGCGGACAGGCTCCGTGCGAAGGGCTGCCCGAAAGTTGTGGTCAATGACCTTGCACGCTGCGATATGGCTGAAGCTGTAGAAGATGCCTTCCGCTACGGCAAGCTGATTCTTGCAACCACCACCTATAACGCTGACATTTTCCCGTTCATGAAGGAGTTTATCAACCACCTGACTGAGCGTAATTTCCAGAACCGCAAGATCGGCCTTATTGAAAATGGTTCTTGGGCGCCTCTGGCTGCCAAGACGATGAAGAAGATGCTGGAAGGCTGCAAGAATCTTACATTTGCAAAGACAACCGTATCCATTAAGTCGGCGCTCAATGAAGAAAGCAAGGAACAGATTGAAGCGCTTGCAGATGAGTTCTGCAAGAATTATCTGGCTCAGCACGATGAGACTGCCAACAAGCAGGATTTCACGGCTCTCTTTAAGATCGGATATGGCCTGTATGTTGTCACCTCCAACGACGGCAAGAAAGACAACGGACTGATCGTCAACACGGTATCTCAGGTAACAGACAGTCCGAACCGTGTTGCAGTGTGCATCAACAAAGCCAACTACTCCCATCACGTGATTAAGCAGACAGGCATTATGAATGTAAACTGTCTGTCTACAGAAGCGCCGTTCAAAGTGTTCCAGAACTTTGGATTCCAGAGCGGACGCGCTGCTGACAAATTTGCAGACTGGGAATCCTTGCGTTCCGACAACGGACTTGTATTCCTGCCAAGATATATCAATGCATTTATGTCTCTTAAAGTAGAGCAGTACGTAGACCTTGACACCCACGGCATGTTTATCTGTACAGTTACGGAAGCCCGCGTTATTTCTAATGTGGAGACCATGACCTACAACTACTATCAGAGCAATGTAAAACCAAAACCGGAGACTGAGGGAAAGAAAGGCTTTGTATGCGAAGTGTGCGGATATATCTATGAAGGCGACGAGCTGCCCGACGACTTTATCTGCCCGCTGTGCAAGCACGGAGTTGCAGACTTTGTGCCGATTGAGTAAGTAAAACAGAATAACCTTGATGTTACCGGCGCGGCGTAAGCCGCGCCGGTTGTGTCATGTCATTTTCGGAGCAGCCAACACTGTTTTGCCATAATATATAAACACCTCTCAAAATTTTGCTGTTTTATAAAAGTAATCGTCGAATATTCATTATTTTCCCCAATATATCGCGGTCGTTAAAATTAAATACACAAAATATGGTATATCATAATTGGAGTTGGATTTCCAGAAAAAATAAGATAACTTTTCTGATTATATCATCAATGCTTATTGACATCTCTCTCCCAATATGCAATAATATAATTGTACTAATTAACTAATACAATAATATTCTTTTTTAGTATTTACAATCTGTCTGAAAACCATATACTGAGGGAGGTGAACTTTATGCCATGGGATCTGGATAATAACCGGCCAATATATATCCAAATAATGGAGAGAATACAATTAGATATTATTTCCGGCGTTTACAAGCCCGGAGACAGGCTGCCGTCTGTGAGGGAACTTGCCCTTCAGGCCGCAGTGAACCCTAACACAATGCAGAAAGCGCTGTCTGAACTGGAACGAAGCGGTATCGTCTACTCGAAACGGACTAGCGGACGGCTGATCACGGAGGATGAATCGATGTTAAATCATTTAAAAACCGAACTTGCAGAAGAACATATCCATGTATTTTTAGAAAAGATGGATAAGCTTGGCTTTTCGAAAGAAGAAATACTTGCTCTTACTCAGGAACAGCTTAAGGAGGCGAAATAATATGAATCCGATCTTAGAATGTTACGGACTTACAAAAAGCTACAACAAAATGTATAATGCCCTGCATAACTTGAACCTGACTCTGGACCGCGGACAGATCATCGGGCTTTTGGGACCGAACGGAAGCGGAAAGACTACGTTTATCAAGCTGCTCAATGATGTGCTTATACCCACACAGGGCGAAATCCGCATCAACGGTATGACGCCGGGTGTTGAGACGAAAAAGATCGTCTCCTATCTGCCAGAGCGTACCTATCTGGATGAAACTATGAAGGTAAAGGATATCATTCAATATTTTTCTGATTTTTATGATAATTTTTCTGACGAACGCGCATATCAGATGTTGGATGACTTACAGATTGATACAAACGCACGGCTGAAGACTCTTTCCAAGGGGACAAAGGAAAAGGTGCAGCTGATTCTTGTCATGAGCCGGGACGCTGACCTTTATGTACTGGATGAGCCGATCGGCGGCGTAGATCCGGCGGCAAGAGACTACATCTTAAGCACGATTTTAAACAACTATAATGAAAAGGCTGCCATTCTTATTTCCACTCATCTGATTCAGGATATTGAGAATATTCTGGACCGGGTACTTTTTATCAAACAGGGACAGCTCGTCCTGAACGCAACTGTCGATGAGATTCGTACAGAGCAGGGGAAATCTGTGGATGCTCTGTTCAGGGAGGTATTCAGATGTTAAGTAAACTAATCAAATATGACATGAAATCATTAAACCGTTTTCTGCCTGTCCTGCACCTGTTAATTTTGCTGTCTTCCATATTGATCAGAGTTTTCATCACAGGCAGAATAAAGCCGCAGACTTCCAGCGAACAGACAGACCTTTTAATCATACTTTGCTATGTCCTTTATTTTACAATGATTACTGCCCTTTCCACGGGAACCTATCTGATCGCCGGTATCCGCTTTTATAAAAATATGTTTTCTGACGAAGGATATCTTACAAAGACTCTCCCGATCACCAACGGCATGCATCTTCTGTCAAAGACGATTGCCGGAAGTATCTGGGCAGCGGTCAACATGTGTTTCATTTATCTTTGTTCATACATCGTAATCTGGACTCCGTATATAAAGTCGGTTGTGGAGGAAAACAAAGATGATATTTTACAAGAATTCGGCTTTGTAGGAAAATACGCCCACCTTTCCTTTTCCACTGTATTTTTGATTTTGCTGATATTCAGCTGCTTCGGGGCCGTCTCCAGCATCATCATGGTATACGCTTCCGTTGCCCTCGGTCAGCTTTTTTCCAACCACCGTGTACTCGGCGCAGTCGTTTCTTATTTTGTTATCTCGACACTAATATCGGTCTTATCAGTGATCGTCATGGCGCTGTTCGGCCATGAGACGCGGCTGCTCATAACTGCCGAATCAGCGGGGAATGAATTTAATTTCATATCCTATATGACCGAAATCATGCAGATAAGCGCTGCTTTAATGATCATAACTTCGGTTATCCTGTACGTTACGACTCATTGCATAATGAACAAAAAGATCAACCTGATATAGTAACGAAGAATCCGGTCTGCGCAGCAGGAAAAGAACAATATTCTTTCCTGCCGCCAAACTGGATTCTTTTTTCGTTCTACAATGCTGTTCCCTTCTTGGGAATAAAAAAACGTTCCGCATCAACTCTCTCAAGAGTAAGAAGTCTGATTTTTCTCTCAATCCCTCCCGCATACCCCGTAAGACTGCCGTTCGTTCCCACAACCCGGTGACACGGAATCATGATGGAAATCGGATTACGCGCAACGGCGCCGCCTACTGCCTGCGCGGACATAGACGGCTTCCCCTGCCTGTCTGAAAGTATCTTTGCAATCGCTCCATAGGTAATCGTCTCTCCGTAAGGAATCTCCCTTAAAATCCCCCAGACGCTTTGCTGAAAGGCGCTGCCTTTCGGCATAAGCGAAAAAGGAATCTCCTTCTGCTCTCCTTTAAAATAATCATTCAGCCATTCGCGCGCCTCACAGAATACCCCGCTGGGCACATCGTCATCCAAAACGGTGCAGCTTTTTTCCCTGTTCTGAATCTCTAACGTCCTTCCAAAATACTTTTGCCCTTCTATCCACAATCCGGTAATACTTGTACCATCCCCCGACAGTGTAAGTCTTCCTATCGGCGAATTATAAATCATAAGTTTTTCCATGCTGTTCCTCCTGCCTGCTGTTCCTCCAAAAATCTGCGATCCGCTCTGCCGCGCTCTTCACATGGCACAGGCTTATATCCTTCCATTCTCTCGGAAAGACTTCTCGATAGCGGCTGTCCCTGAAGCGCTCATCAAGAAGCAGGATCACTCCTCTGTCCTCATCCGTACGGATAACCCTCCCCGCTGACTGCAGAACTTTATTCATCCCCGGATAGAGATACGCATAATCAAATCCCCGGACGCCCTGCCCGTCAAAATAATATTTCAAAAGTTCCCGTTCCCTGCACACCTGAGGAAGTCCGGTTCCCACGATGACTGCGCCGATCAGCCGATCCCTTGCCAGATCGATTCCCTCTGAGAAGATTCCGCCCATAACACAGAAACCCATCAGACTGTTTCCCCGCTCCTCTTCAAAGTTCTCAAGGAAGATCTCCCTTGCTTCCTCAGACATATACTGAGCCTGCATCACATAGTCTACAGAGACATCCTTTCTCACATCAAGCAGACTTAAAAACACCTCATAGACTTCCTCCATAAAATGATAGGAAGGGAAAAACGCCATGTAATTTCCGGCTCTGACTCCCGCTATCTCCAGCAGATACTCGGCATATCTGCGATACATCTCTTCCCCGCGTCTCGTATATTTTGTACTGACATCCATCCCAAGCAGAAGGAGACGCTTACGAGTATCAAACGGAGACTCCGCATAAACCGCGTAATCATCCTTAGCCGTACTCAAAAGCTTTTTATAATAGTGGATTGGTAGAAGCGTGGCCGAAAAAAACACGGTACTATTTCCTTTATCCAAAAATTCCTGAAGATTCTTCGACGGATTCACGCAGAACAGGCAGACCTTAAACCTTCCGCCGCTCTCCATCTCAGAATACATCAGATAATTTTCATCCAATCTATCATAAATATTTAAAAACATGCGGATATCAAAGTAAAATTCCAGCACTTCCTTCCGAAGTTCCTCATCCGGATTCTTCGATTGACGCTCCTCCTCCAGAAACCGATCCATCTCTGTCATGAGATTCATAAGCTTCAAATAGAGATGGGATACGCTGTTCAATATCTGGTAATCCTCGCATTCCCGCTTCATAGCCAAAAGCTGCCGGTTGCTCTCATCCAATCTTTTTGAAAGTTTCACGTCTCTTGATTTCACCAGTTTTTTTATCTTCAGGAAATCCTCCTTACAAATACTGGCACTGTACATCTTCCGTCCCCGCTCTACCAGATTGTGGGCTTCATCGATTAAAAACAAATACTCTCCCTGATTGCCTTCCCCAAAAAAACGGCGGAGATGAGCATTGGGATCAAACACATAATTGTAGTCGCAGATCACCGCATCGATCCAATCAGACACGTCAAGACTCATCTCAAAAGGACACACCTGCCATTTCCTCGCCTGCTCTTCAATGATTTCCCGGCTCATCTCATCCGATGTGGTAAGAAGTTCATAAACCGCATCGTTCACTCTGTCATAATGCCCTTTTGCATAGATACACCCGTCCGGATTACAGTTAGTCTCCCCGCAAAAGCAGATTTTATCCTTCGCTGTCAGCACAAGCACTTTCATTCGCAAAGCCTGCTCTCTTAAAATATCAAAAGCCTGCCATGCCACAGTCCTTGTGATCGTCTTTGCCGTCAGATAGAATATCCTGTCTCCCAGCCCTTCTCCTACTGCCTTAACCGCGGGAAATACGGTCGCCATCGTCTTTCCCACCCCGGTAGGAGCCTGAATAAACAGCTTCTTCTTTCTGAGGATCGTACGGTATACAGAAGTCACCAACTCTCTCTGTCCCTCCCGATAAGCAAAAGGGAACTCCACATCCTTAATCGAACGGTTGCGCTTCTCCTTCCAACGAATCTGGTATCTGGCCCATTTTTCATATTTCCCTGCCAGATCAAAGAACCATGCTGAAAGTTCCTCAAAAGAATACACGGACTGAAACCTTTTGATATCCTCTGTCTCCATATTGCAGTAAGTCATCTGCACCCCGATCTGCTCCTGCTTTTTCTGCTCTGCATAGATGAACGCGTAGCATTTCGCCTGCGCAAGATGCACTGGAGACGGCTCCTTTACCGCATCAAGCTCCTTAAGTACCCCTTTGATCTCATCAATCACAATCCCGTCCGAAGTTTCAATGATGCCGTCTGCCCTTCCCTCTATGAGCAAAGCAAACCCCTTACACGGTATCTCATATCTTAAGCCGACCTCCGCATGATAATCCGCCCCCATCCGCCTTTGAATCTTGCGGTGTATCTTTCCTCCGAGAAGCATGGCGTCCTTATCCGTACCTGCTGTCCGATTGTCTATATCCCCGCTGCGCATAATAAATTCCACAAGATTACGCACTGAAATTTTTACAAGAGGCTCTTCTTCCCTTACTGCGTTCATTCAGTATACCTCCTATCCATAGGGATATTATAGGGTATATTTATTTTGAGTACAACCGGATATTTATATCCGGCTATGAAAACTCCACCATATTCGGCCGATACCAGAGCGGCAGATGTCCCCTCTGGCACACAGGATTCTCCCTTTCCTTAATAGCAATCGTTTTACAGAAGCTCTTAAAAAGTTCCTCATACTCTATTTCTTTCTCCGACAATCTCTGAAAATACTCATTATATCCTGCTTTCTGCGTCTCATCATACGCTTCCTGTACAAGCACCCACTTTTTTCTCGCCTCATGCACCGCAAACGCACGGTGTGTCTTATCATGGATCATCCAGTTTTCCAGTGGAAACCGATCCGTAAAGTGGGGCGCAATACAGGTAAGGACATGACTTTTCGGAGTAATCGGCGCATACATCACGCCGCTTTCCAACTCCCGGAACCTTATAAACTCAACTAGGAAGTGAGATTCGTTGCCGACTCTCCTGCTGAGTTCAAACACTTTTCTTACTTTCGGATGTCCGAGATGCTCCATGATCTTCTTACCGTCCTTGAGCTTTCTTGCCGCAAGACAAGTCCCTAACACTGCATCTCCCTTGCCGGCATCTGCGGAGAGCGCCGCCTGATAGATATCATGCCAGGCAAGCGTCCCCATATGCTTCCGAATCATATGCTCCACCGCGGCGGCCTTCTTTTCTGTCTCTTCGACCTCCGCATAATTGCAGAAAAGCTGCTGCTCCATAAAGCCGCAAAGCGCAATCTCGCATTCCCCCTCTGCTTTCTGCGCTTTCCATGCATCATAGACAGCGGAAAAAATACCTGTGACTGAATCTGTACACACATAAACCGTCTTCATCATGCTCTGTCTGCACCCCCTTTTACATGCCGCTCTGCCTGATTACTTTATCCGCATCGAATCTCACGTCATCAAACAGAGATAGCTGCCTGTAACCCATATTCACTACTTCCTGCGGCAGCTTTTCCCCCGCGTTCAGAAGATTTCTCGTAATGTAATCCTCCTCTATCTTCGTAGGGTACATCATCCTCCCGCTGCAGGTGATGAAATACAGGGCGCGCTTTAACACCACGCCTATCTTTTTCAAGTCTGCAAAATCCAAATTCCCAAACCGCCTTGCCCTGACAATACGTCCGGCGGATTTGTATCCGATTCCCGGAACACGAAGAAGTCTTTTGTAATCCGCCCTGTTTACTTCCACCGGAAATTCCTCCAAATGCTTTAACGCCCAATTGCACTTCGGATCAAACAGTACGTTGAAATTAGGGTTCTTCTCAGATAAAAGCTCATCCGCCTGAAAATGATAATACCGAAGCAGCCAATCCGCCTGATAGAGCCTGTGTTCTCTTAAAAGAGGCGGTCCCTCATCCGTCCTTGCAGGAAGGTTCGTATCTTCGTTCACATGGACAAACGCAGAGTAAAAGACTCTCTTTAACTCAAACTTCTGATATAAAGACTCTGCAACCTGCATGATCTGATAATCCGTCTCTGGCGTCGCCCCAATGATCATCTGGGTACTCTGTCCTGCGGGAACAAATCTGGGAGAATTGCGGTAAAGGGCTACCTCCTGCTTGTTCCTAGCCATACCGTCCTGTACAAGCCGCATAGGCGTCAGTATATTCTTCCTCGTCTTATTGGGCGCAAGAAGCTTCAAACTCTCTGCCGTAGGAAGTTCCAGATTGACACTCATCCGATCCGTCAGAAAGCCCACTCTTTGGATCAGCTCCTGACTTGCCCCGGGAATCGCTTTTACATGAATATAACCTTGAAAATTATGCTCATGCCTTAGCTTATACAGTGTCGCGTAAATCAGCTCCATCGTATAATCCGGACTTTTTAACACCCCCGAACTTAAAAACAGCCCTTCGATATAGTTCCTCCTGTAAAACTCCATCATCAGCGTGCAGATCTCGTCCGGCGTAAAAGAAGCCCTCTTTACATCATTGCTCCTGCGGTTGATGCAGTATTTGCAATCATAAATACACTCGTTCGTAAACAAAATTTTTAAAAGTGAGATACATCTTCCGTCCGACGAAAAACTGTGGCAGATACCCGCAAGCTTACAGTTCCCTATGCCAGTTCCGTCATTGCTGCGCGAGACTCCGCTGGAAGTACATGCCACATCATACTTTGCCGCATCTGTCAGAATATTCAGTTTATCATAGACAGACATGCTTTCCTGAATCCTCATAATACACCTCTGAAAACAGCCGGACGGCACTTCACAGTTTTCAGCCTTCTCCCCGCCGCCAGTTATCTTTCACAATCATTATCCGCAAAGAACGTTCGTTCGATAATGTAATTATACAAACAAACGTTCTTTGTGTCAACCCCTATTTTGAAAATTCAGATAAATTTTTAAGGACATTCTGCAATATTTTTGATTCATCCTGTCATGGATTTTTTCAGCGGTACAGGATATACTTCTATCCAGCATACTGAAATCTATTTGCTCCAATCAAAAATACATATAGAAAGGAACATAAATCATGACAAATACGATTAAAAATTTAGGAACTCCTGCTTATCTCACTTTATGCACCGACAATCATATTTTCGAATCTTCTGCACCTTCCTCTTCTTTAAGCTTCGACGATGTTACAGTCAAATTCCGGCAAGAGCCTGAACATCTTGCTATATTTTTAACTGCCGGCTCTACTCCCGTTCGATGGCTGAAACTTCGCTGGGAGACCGCATGGCCGGATAACGTACGTTTCTTGGGAGATGCATGGGAGCGCGGGTACGGCGATCTTGAATGGCGCGGAATGAGCGCGAACCGTTTTATGCCGTGGTATTTCTGCGCAGCCGGTGAACCGTACACCCTTTGCTGCGGTGTTAAGGTCCGCCCCTCCGCCATGTGCTTCTGGCAGACAGATTCCTCTGGCATTACTCTGTTCTTAGATGTAAGATGCGGCGGAAACGGCGTGAAACTGAACGGACGCGCTTTAAAAGCCGCGGAAGTTGTCGTCAGCCGCATGGAAGACTGCACATCCTTTGAAGCTGCAAGCGAGTTCTGCGGCATTTTGTGTACTGATCCGATTCTTCCCACCTATCCTGTATACGGAAGCAATAACTGGTACTATGCTTACGGAAAAAGCTCTGAGGAGGAAATTCTTACGGACTGCGGCTATCTTCTTGACTTGACAAAAGATGCCGCCAATAAGCCATACATGGTCATCGACGACTGCTGGCAGGAACATCACCGTCTGGATGTGTACAACGGCGGTCCCTGGACAAAGGGCAACAAAAAATTCCCGGATATGAAAAGACTTGCAAAAAATCTGACGGAAAAAGGCGCACGCCCCGGCATCTGGGTCCGTTTTCTTCTGAATGAAGCCGAAGATATTCCGAATGAATGGCGGCTTTCTCACAATGGCTGCTTAGATCCGTCCCATCCGGATGCTTTAAACTATATCAGGGAAGACGCACGGCGGATCTGTGAATGGGGTTATACGCTGATCAAGCATGACTTTTCCACCTTCGACCTGTTCGGCAGATGGGGCTTTGAGATGAATCCCCTTATCACGGGGAATGGATGGCATTTTTATGATGAATCACTTACAAGCGCTGAAGTCGTAAAGCTCTTCTACGAAAAAATATATGAAGTGTGCCGGGAGTTTGACGCACTGGTTCTCGGCTGCAACACCATCGGGCACTTAGGGGCCGGCTATATGCACATCAACCGAACCGGCGACGACACCAGCGGCAAGGTTTGGGAACGCACCCGACGCATGGGGGTCAACACTCTCGCCTTCCGCCTCCCGCAGCATCGGAAATTTTATGAAGTAGATGCTGACTGTGTAGGAATTGACGGTTCGATTGACTGGCAATTCAACCGCCAGTGGGCGGAACTGCTTTCCGAAAGCGGCACTCCCTTGTTCATATCTGCAAGACCCGGAGTGCTGAATGATGAAGAAAAGAAAGAACTCCGCCAGATCATGCTGACCGCCTCCGTCCAGCCTCATCATCTGATCCCTACAGACTGGGAACATACAGATTGCCCGGAAAAATGGGAAGACAAAAGAAATCACCTGAATAAAAAATATAGTTGGTACGAAGCCTCCGGCTTACGTTTTAATGAAAACACTGTCCGAAGCCAGCCTTATCTTTCAATCATAGAATGATTGCAGATCCGTATGTTTTCTTAAAATCCCGCGGCGACATCCCGTTTGCCTGTTTAAAAGCACGGGAGAACGCAAAAGCATTTTTATAACCGCTTAAGGCCGCAGTCTCTGCAATTGACAGATCGTTTTCCGTCAGAAGCTTTCTGGCATTTGCAAGCCTTGCATTTGTCAGAAACTGCTGCGGCGACACCCCGAGTTCCCGCCGAAACAGTTCATACAAGTGACTGCGGCTCACATTCAGATATTCTGCCACGTCTTCTACCAAAAGCTCCCCGGATATATGCTCTCCGATAAAGTCAACCGCTTTTGTCACATACCGGTTATCACTCTGCTCCGTCCGACTGTATGCCGCCCTCTGCTGCTCAAGCAAAGCCGCGAACAAAAGATACAGACTGCCCTGGATATAACATTCATTCACCGGAGACAACTCATCACGCCGCATCATCTCATCAATAATATCCGTTATCTTTTTCATATCCGGAAGTTCCAGTACCGGCGTGCCGGCATTCATCCGACACTGCTCCAAAAGCCCTGGCGCCAGATTCCCGCTTACGCATACCCACATATATACCCAAGGATTTTCCGGTTCCGCATGATAAAGAGTACTCACCCCCGGCGCCGTAAGGAAGCACTGCCCCTTGCTTAACCGGTAATGCTTATCATTAAGGTAATAGTGTCCTTCCCCTTCTGTCACAAAATGGATCATATAATAATCTCTCACGGCGGGGCCGAAAGACTGGTTCTTCGTCCCAATTTCATATCCGCATGATATCAGGCACAGTTCTTTTGATGAAGTCCTGCGCACCATAACAGCCCTTTCTCCCCCTGCACTCTTCTCCATATCCGATTCCTTCCTTCATCTGTTGGCCTAAATTCAAAAAACATTTCTCGTAATATCACTGATGATCTCAATCACTTGATTCACATCCTGCCCCCTGCTTCCCTGAAACGCCCAGTACGCCCCCTGAATACAATAGCTCAGCACAATATTCCATTTCAGGTCATTCTTATAATCGGGATATTTTTCAAAAATAATCTCTTTTAGGCTCTCTTCAATCCGATAGGCAAGATGACTTCTCTCATTTCCAGAAAACAGAATATTAATCAGCGAACTCTGCGCTATAAATCCGTACGACAGCTCCCTCGTCACCGCACAAAGACTGTCCGGATGGAGACCGGATATGGGAATACTGCCGGTGATATTCTTCACCACCTCCGCCTCCATCGTATCAGATAACTCATAGATATCCTGATAATGGGAATAGAACGTAGATTTATGGATATAGGCTTTTTCACACAACTCTTTGATGGTGATCTTCTCCAGCGCCTTTTTAGAGCGCAGATGTATAAACGCATTTTTAATCGCATTTTCTGTCTTTTCAATTCTAAGATCCATACCCCGTCTTCCTCTCTGTGATACTGGCAGCCGACACTTTCCGACTATCGTCGGTTATCCGACTGTAATCTAAATCTGTCGGTACAAAAAATATTTTTCTATCATTATAATAAACTCAGAGCAAAAAAACAACTTTATACGGAGGACAACGAGATGGATTTTTATGGATTTTATACCGGAAAAATATTTGATGCCTACAGATTTCTCGGCGCCCACACAGAACCGGCGGGGGGCGTCACTTTCCGCACTTTTGCGCCGGGAGCTTCAAGGATTTCCTTAATCGGTGAATTTTCAGACTGGGAAGAGTGGACGATGAACCGCACCCATGACGGTAATTTCTGGGAGTGTCATGCGAAGACAGCCGAACTCGGACAGATGTACAAATACCGCATTTACAAGCAGGACGGCTCTTTTATGGACCACTGCGATCCTTACGGCTTCGGCATGGAACTTCGCCCCAACAGCGCTTCCATCATCCGGGATCTGTCAACTTACAGCTTCAAGGATGAAAAATGGATGCAAAGACGCACAGACTGCCGGGAGAAGCCTTTGAATATCTATGAGCTTCATTTCGGCTCCTTTCAAAAACCTTCTGAAAAGGCTGACGATTGGTACTCCTATGTAGAAATGATCGATATCCTGATTCCTTATTTAAAGAAATCCGGTTACAATTATATCGAGATCATGCCTCTCTCCGAACATCCCTGCGACGAGTCATGGGGCTACCAGAATACGGGATTTTTCAGTCCCACCTCCCGCTACGGAACCGCCGAAGAGCTTATGCAGTTTATCGACGCCTGCCACCAGAATGAAATCGGCATTATCCTGGACTTTGTACCGGTTCATTTTGCCGTGGACGGTTACGCTCTTGCCAACTATGACGGAACCGCCCTCTTTGAATATCCTCATCAGGACGTAGGAGTCAGTGAATGGGGAAGCTGCAATTTCATGCATTCCCGCGGAGAGACAAGATGCTTTTTACAGTCTGCCGCCAACTACTGGCTCAGTGAATACCATGTAGACGGAATCCGCATGGATGCCATCAGCCGGATCATCTACTGGCAAGGAGATCCCGCCCGGGGCGTGAACAACAATGCCGTCGGATTCATCCGGGAGATGAATCAGGGGCTTAAGAGCCTGCACCCATCCGCTATTCTGGCCGCGGAAGACTCTACCTCCTATCCGGGCGTCACAAAACCGGTATCCGAAGGGGGGTTAGGCTTCGATTATAAGTGGGACATGGGATGGATGAACGATACACTAGATTACTTCCGCACAGCGCCGGAATACAGAAGTGAAAATTACCATAAACTTACTTTCTCCATGATGTACTACTACAATGACCGCTTTCTTCTGCCTCTCTCCCATGATGAGACGGTTCACGGAAAAGCAACGATCCTTCAGAAAATGAACGGCGGATATGAAGAAAAATTCCCGCAGGCACGCGCGCTGTATATGTACATGTATGCGCATCCAGGCAAAAAACTGAATTTTATGGGCAATGAGATTGGGCAGCTCCGAGAATGGGATGAAAAGAAGGAGCAGGATTGGTTCCTCTTAAAATATCCGAACCACGATTCCTTCCACCGTTTCATGAAGGATTTGAACATGCTTTATCTTGAACATCCGGCTCTCTCTTCCGGCGACTACGACCAGAAAGGCTTTGAATGGCTGGACTGCCATCAGGAGGCAAGATGTATCTATGCATTTGAACGGCGGGACAGTATAGAACGAATCCTTGCGGTATTCAATTTCTCTGATAAACTGCAGGAGGATTATGAACTGACCGTTCCAGAGGGAAAAGAACTGCACCTCCTCCTTGCCAGCGATAGGGATATCTACGGCGGAACAATGCAGTACGAAGGAGCAAAAGAAACTGTCAGAAAACTTAAGAAAGAAACCGTATCACTCACGCTATCCCCCTATTCGGCAGTTTACTTTCGCATCAACGAATGATTCATTATCCTGCATATCAGATATCTGATATGCAGGATTTTCTCATGTGCGGCATAGAACCAGAAACTAAACAACTGCTTCGACTGATATCTCGTCTCCAACATGTCTCTTCTTAACTCAGCTCCACCTTCTCAACCATGGCCGAATCCTCCGGCTTAAATTCATTCTCAAGGTCATAGATATTATGTCCTGTGGACTCCCCAAGCACCCTGCCTTCCAGTGAATAGCAGCGGATAAATCTCTTCCCGTCCACACTTGACCAATGCTCAACATCCCAGCTCATATAGCCGTCCTCGTCTGACTTCTTCTCTTTCAGATAGATATCCACCTGACGGCCATCCTTCATGATCTGGATCAGTCCCTTTGTACCCTCAACCTCTACCTCTGTCTTGTTTACTGCATCGTAAATCTTCATCTTCGTTTCCTCCCAGCTTTTTATATTGATCATTACAAGTAAAATTATACTCTGTTCTCCCGGTTTCATCAACCTGTACTTCCAAATTATAATTCTTCCGCCAGCCTTTTAAGCGCTTCATTCTCCATCCGGAAGGTGGTACTCATATTGAGCGGCTTCCCGCCGATCGCCTCATAAAACCCAATACTTGACAGATTGCTTTTCAGGCAGAGCCACTCGATCCTCATACCGCCCCTTTCCAGCGTAATCTGCGCCAGCCGCTTAAACAGCGCCTTTCCGTAACCATGTCCTCTGTACTCTGGCTTCACATACAAATCATCCAGATAGATGCCGCCCCGCCCCGGATAAGCCGCAAGGCTCGGAAAGAACAGTGCGAATCCGGCTTCTGCTCCGGATACTTCCAAAAATAATACCTCAGCCTTCTCCTTGTCAAACAGCCATTCCTCCAGAATCTCCTCTGTGGCGGTCACCAGTCCCGGCATTCCCTCATGTTCTGCCAATCCCCTGATAAACTCCAAAATCAGCGGCACATCCTTTCTCTGTGCATAGCGAAACGTTACCTTTTCCATCATCGGTTCTCCTCTCTTATATACTCCATCCATGCCTTGATCTTTTTCTCATACCCGTTATCTCCCGGCTCATAAAACCTTGCATCCTTTATCTCCTCTGGAAGATACTGCTGTCTGACATAATGCTTCGGATAATCGTGAGCATACAGATAGCCTGTCCCCCGCCCGAGATTTTTCGCTCCCTTATAGTGGGCATCCATAAGATGCGCCGGAACGGTCGTCTCATTTTTCCTCACGCTCTCCATCGCCGCAAACACCGCATTGCACGCGGAATTACTCTTAGGCGCCGTCGCCACATAAAGAACCGCCTGAGACAGAATGATCTGCGCCTCCGGCAGCCCGATCCGCTCCGCTGCCTGCGCTGCGGACACTGCAACCGTAAGAGCCATGGGATCTGCATTTCCGACGTCCTCCGAAGCGCAGATCATGATCCTTCGTGCAATAAACTTAATATCTTCTCCTGCATAGAGCATCTTCGCCAGATAAAAAACTGCCGCATCCGGATCCGAACCCCTCATACTTTTAATAAACGCAGATATCGTATCGTAATGGTTATCTCCCGTCTTATCATAGCGAACCGCTCTTTTCTGAATGCATTCCGAGACGACGTCAAGCGTCAGATGAATCTTTCCGTCCGAAGCCCTCTCTGTAGTGAGCACCCCAAGCTCCACTGCATTCAGCGCGCTTCTTGCATCTCCTCCGGCAATATCGGCCAGAAATTCAAGGGCGTCCTCATCAATCTCAGCGCCGTAACTCCCCATACCTTTTTCCGTATCATAGACGGCTCTCTTAATCAACGTCATTATATCCTCTTTGCCAAGCGGATGCAGTTCAAAGATGCTGGATCTGGAAAGCAGCGCCCCGTTTACCTCAAAATAGGGATTCTCCGTCGTCGCACCGATTAACACCAACGTACCGTCCTCCACAAAGGGCAGAAGATAATCCTGCTGCCCTTTATTGAACCTGTGAATCTCATCTACGAACAGGATCGTCTTTTGCTGGTACATCCCAAGCGTATCCTTCGCCTGGCGCACCACTTCCTCCATGTCCTTTTTCCCTGCCACTGTCGCATTGATCTGGGTAAATCTGGCGCTTGTAGTGTTGGCGATCACTTTGGCAAGGGTCGTCTTCCCCGTACCCGGAGGTCCGTAAAATATGACCGAACCAAGCTTATCCGCCTTGATCGCCCTATATAAAAGTTTATCCTTTCCTATGATATGATGCTGCCCTACCACCTCGTCAAGCGCTGCGGGGCGAAGCCTTGAGGCAAGCGGCGCCTCTTGATCCATATTCCTTTCACGCATATAATCAAATAAATCCATCTTCTTCCACCCTCTATAGAAACCTAATTCAAAAACAGTTCATCCACCGTCACAAATTCAAACCCCTTCTTCTGCAGAATATCTATGATCCGAAACGCCGCATCTACAGAAGAATGATAGCAGTCATGCAATAGAATAATATCATTTTCCTCTGCATTCGTCACTACTTTCTTTACAATTTCATCCGTATTATCCGTCTTCCAGTCCAGAGGATCAATCGTCCAGCGCACCAGTATCATATCAAGAGAGTCTTCCAGTTCGCGGCTGCACACTCCATAGGGCGGGCGCATATATTGGGGATATTCTCCGGTTACGGCATGCACTGTGCGGCTAGTCTTTGTAAGCTCTTCTTTTGCCTTCTTTTCCGGCACTTTGCTCATCTCCAGATGGCTGTACGTATGATTTCCGATCATATGTCCTTCTTCATGAATGCGTTTCGTAAGCTTCGGATTCTTTTTCACATTTTTCCCGATCACAAAAAAAGTCGCCCGCACATGCCGCTCCTTCAGTCCATCCAAAAGACGACCCGTACATGCTACATTGGGACCGTCGTCAAAAGTGAGCGCAATCTTTGGAGGCATCCCCCCATATTCCGAAACCCCTCCCGACACTTTTTCCGATACCGCTTCCTTTACCTTTTCGGTATCGCTGTAGTGCATTTTCTCTGCCGTATGAAAATTCAGAGATACGCCCATCAGATTTAAGATACAGAACAAATATAACATAACGCACAGACAGCGGATCATCTTCTTTTCTTCTTTGTCTTTCCTGTCTCGCATCCTCTTTTCTCCGCCCAAATTTACACCTCTTTTAGCTTCTTTATAAAATCATTGCATTATAAATATATGAATGATATAATAGCCAATGCATATTTTGAAGGAGGTTTTAAAATGTCTGAGACACAAAAACAGATCACGGCTCCGGAAAACAAGATGGGCGTTATGCCTGTTCCGAAGCTCTTAATTACCATGTCCCTGCCTATGATGCTGTCTATGCTGGTGCAGGCTTTATATAACATTGTTGACAGTATGTTTGTCGCCAAGCTGAGCGAAGAGGCCCTGACTGCCGTATCACTGGCATTCCCGGCGCAGACGCTGATGATATCCGTTTCCGGCGGTACCGGAGTCGGCATCAATGCCCTTCTTTCCAGAAACTTAGGAGAAAAAGATTTTGAAAGCGCCAACCGCGCGGCAAAAAACGGTGTGTTCTTAGCAATCGTAAGCTGCATTGTCTTCGCCATAGCAGGACTCTTCGGCTCAAGACTGTTCTTTTCCCTGCAGACTGACGATCCGGTGATCATCCATTACGGCGCCCAGTATCTAAGAATCATTACTGTCCTGTCGGCAGGTATTTTTCTTCAGATCACTTTCGAGCGGCTGATGCAGTCCACCGGAAAGACTTTTTACAATATGGTCACACAGGGAACCGGGGCCATTATCAACATTATTCTTGATCCGATCATGATCTTCGGACTGTTTGGATTTCCGAGAATGGGAGTTGCCGGCGCCGCCGTAGCAACCGTCACCGGCCAGATCGTGGCTGTGTGCATGTCCTTCTATTTTAACCAGACAAGGAACAAAGAGATCACTCTCAGCTTCCGTGGATTCCGTCCTCACAAGAAAACCATCGGCATCATTTATAAAGTAGGAGTTCCATCCATTATCATGCAGTCTATCGGCTCTGTCATGACCTTTGGGTTTAACAAGATTCTCCTTGCGTTCTCCTCCACCGCGGCAGCCGTATTCGGAGTGTACTTCAAGCTCCAGAGTTTTATCTTTATGCCTGTATTCGGTCTGAACAATGGTATGATACCGATCATCGCATACAACTACGGCGCGAAAAAGAGGAGCCGTATCACCCGGACGATACGTTTAAGCGTCGCCATATCCATGTCTATCATGGCGTTCGGCATGATCATTTTCCTGACATGTCCAAGGCTCCTCCTATCCTCGCTGTTTAACGCATCAGAGAACATGCTGGCGATCGGCGTTCCGGCGCTTAAGATCATAAGCCTCCATTTCCTGCTTGCAGGGTACAGCATCATCATAAGCTCTACCTTTCAAGCTTTGGGAAATGGCGTGTACAGCCTGATCGTATCGGCGGCAAGACAGTTATTTGTCATCCTGCCGATCGCGTACCTGTTTGCAAAAGTCGCGGGGCTGTCAGCGGTATGGTGGTCTTTCCCCATCGCCGAACTTGTATCGGTACTGCTATGTACACTGCTGTTTATACGAATATACAAAGAAAAAATCAAAGGGTTGGGCAACTAATGTTTTCCCAACCCTCTAACGCTCCATCCAAACTTTCCAAGCGGCTTCCCAAGCAAAAAATATTCTCCGTGGGAGTAGGCGGTCAGTCCGGCAGCATTTAATTCAAATTTTCCGTTCTTTTTCATGTATGCATCATCCACCTGAACAGCCAGAACTTCAGCTAAAAACATATGATGCGAGCCAAGTTCCTTCATCTCTGTCACCCGGCATTCCAGATTCACCGGAGATTCCTGAATGACCGGTGCGAATGCAAGCTTTTTTGCCTTTCCCCTTGTGAGGTGCATCGCCTTCCATTTATCCACATCCCTGCCGGAGCGGACGCCGCACCAGTCTGCCGCCTTTGAAAGTCTCTCTGTCGTAAGATTCACCACAAACTCCCTGCTGTCACAGAGCATATGATAAGAATAGCGCTCCGGTCTTACGGAAATATAAAGCATAGCCGGATCCGAACACACCGTCCCCGTCCATGCCACTGTGATAATATTGTCCTCACCCTTCGTATCCGCCGTGCTGACCATCACCGCCGGGAGCGGATACAGCATATTCCCCGGCTTCCAAACTTGTTTTCCCATAATTCTCCCCCCTACTGCTGCAGCGCTGCAACGAGCGTCGGAATCAAC
Organism: uncultured Lachnospiraceae bacterium; assembly: GCA_946558695.1. GTDB lineage: Bacteria > Bacillota > Clostridia > Lachnospirales > Lachnospiraceae > MD308. The sequence continues at coordinate 5,115 of CAMNTQ010000044.1, read as the reverse complement.
TGCTTCTTTCTGGATACAACGCCCTTAAGGATGATCCGGTCTGTATCCTCCGGCAGATCAAAGGCATTGATCATGCTGGCTCTTGCTCCGTGTCCGCAGCAAAGAAGTTCTGTAGATTCGTTCAGAATATCCGTCAGCATAAAATAGACCATCTCCATCTTCCCGCCCTCTAAAGCTTTCGGAAGATAAGGAACCAGCAGTTCTTTAATCTCTGACAGCTCTTCTTTGTTCATAGAATTAATCTGCCCGACGCCGAATACAGTATCCGTTACTGTAAACTGCTTAAAATCCTGAAACAAAATATCCTCTGCCGTCTTCCCCTTCAGGCTGCTTCCTGCATTGAACATCTCCATGGACATCTTTTCCATATCGATCTTCGCAAGCTTTGCAAGCTTCTTCGCCGTCTTCTCATCCACTGCCGTACAAGTAGGCGAACGGAACAAAAGCGTATCGGAAATGATGGCGCAGCATAAAAGCCCGGCGATATCCGACGGTATCTCTACCCCTGCTTCTTCATACATCTGCGTGATGATCGTGGCCGTACAGCCCACCGGCTGATTTCGAAAAAATACCGGTCCCATCGTCTCGATATTCCCCAGTCTGTGATGATCGATGATCTCCACGATATCCGCTTCCTCAATTCCGTCAACTGCCTGTGATTTTTCATTATGATCCACTAAGATCACTTGTTTCTTTTTCACATTCAGGAAACGCCGTCTAGAGATAAATCCACGGAATCTTCCGTGACGGTCCAGAATCGGAAAGTCACGGAATTTATTCTTCGTCATCCGCTCTCTAATATCGTCCACATAATCATTCATGCTGAATGTGATAAGCGGGCCTTTACTCATAAAATACTTCACCGGTATACTCTGGTTGATAAGACGCGCCACCGTATAGGTGTCATGAGGCGTGCTGATAATGACGATACTCTGCTCCTCGGCTTTTTTTATCAGCTCCGGTGAAACGGCCGCGTCCTGACAGACTACCATACAGCTCGCATCGATATTCACCGCACAGGCCTGCGCTTCCGGACGGTTTCCTAATATCACCAGATCGTCCTTCTCAATAAATTCCTTCATCAGTTCGTCGTTGGAAGCCCCTACCGTAACCTTACCTGTCGTAAAACAGCCGTGCTCATTGCCGCTGATCAATTTACCGTCCAGTGTGTCAATAATGTTCTTATACTGGGTTCTCGCCTCAGAAAGTACCCGGTTATCATACACTTCCATATAAGATGTGGCAATATCCCCGGTAGAGATGACTCCCACCAGTTCTTCATCTTTTAATACGGGAAGCGTTTTGATATTGTTCTCCTTCATCTTATTCCACGTATCACGGATCGAGACATTCGGCTCCACACCGTCAATCTTATGTATATCCATATCTTTTACCTGCAGCTTGACGTTCTGTAAAAATCCGGGAGCGTCCACCTTGAACTTTTTCAGCACATAATGCGTCTCCTCATTGATCTGGCCCGCCCGTTTTGCCACGTAGTCGTCCCCGGTCACTCTGCGCTTTAACTCTGCATAGGCAATGGCAGAGCAGATAGAATCCGTATCCGGATTTTTATGCCCCACAATATACACTTTTTTTGATTTTTTCCCCATATGATTCTCCTTATAAAAACTTATCCTTAAAGTTTCTAATAGTTAGATTGCCATTTTTTCTCCGTCAAGTCAACTACAATTTTGTTTCTTATTAATTTTTCTTTCTTCGTATTTTTTCTTTGAACAATGCACCGGTTATATGTTATACTAATTATATTAGAACGATGAGAAAGGAATAAAGTACAATGAGTGAAGAATTATTACAGGAAGAGACGCAGACCATGGCTGATTTTGAGGAGCACTTTGACGATGCCAACCCATGGAATCTGATCACATCTTATAAGGAGAACAAAACTGTGCTTCCAGTAAAGGTGGAAGGCATCGTGAACGGCGGCGCGATTGCTATGGTCGAAGGAATCCGCGGTTTTATTCCCGCTTCCAGATTATCTCTGTCCTACATTGAAGATTTGGAATCCTACCTTTTAAAAGACATCGAAGTAAGGGTTATCGAGGCAGATCAGGCTGAAAACCGTCTGATCCTTTCCGCCCGGGAGATTCTGAAGGAAAAGGAAAGAAAAGAACGAGATGAAAAGATTGCAAGTGTTAAGATCGGCAGTGTTCTGACCGGAACCGTAGAGACTCTGCAGAACTACGGCGCATTCATCCGTCTCCCGGATAATCTTTCCGGTCTGGTACACGTATCCCAGATCAGCCAGAAGCGCATCAAAGCGCCAAAGGATGTATTAAAAGTGGGCGATGAAGTGAATGTCAAAGTAATCGGCATCAAGGACGGAAAGATCAGTCTCAGCATGAAGGCTTTGGAAGAAGTGAAAGAAGAACCGGAAGAAAAGGTTGAGATCCCAAAAGCAGGCAATATCGGAACAAGCCTCGGGGATCTGTTTAAGGATATCAAACTGTAAGACGTGAAAAACCTTCAGATCAGGCATGCGAAAAGCATTGCCGTCTGAAGGTTTTTATATGCTTATTTTTATTCGTTCGCGTCTTCTGCCTGATCGTCCGTCATGACATCATCCGCATAGGGCTCTTTTTCCACCTGCTTCATCGTAATTCCCAAATCATTAAAATCAATCTTCTTCCATGCCTTTTTATTCACACTGGTCTTGGCTTCGTCCATCCATTTTTCCGTAACCTCTGCGAACAGCGCATTCTCCCGCTCCGTGACGATCTCTTTCTTTTTGGATTCCGTCGCATCTTTATCCAGCAGGCTGGTGACTCTGGCAACATAGCAGCCGTCATCTGTCTCAATCACATCTGTCACCTCATTCTTTTTCAGAGTATCCGCCGCTTTGATAAGGTCAGCGTCCGGCACCTGCGTCTCTGCATCAAATGTGGCTTCCTGCGCCTCTGTTCCCTGCTCCTGCGCGATCTCTAAAAACTTCTGGCTGTCTTTTTTGGCACTCTTTGCAAAGCTTTCCGCCTTCTCCTTTACTGCCGCCTTCTCCTCATCCGTCATCTCGGCAGACTCCTCATCCTCGCTCTCCTCTTTCTGATAGGAGAACAACACATAATCCATCTTCTTCTGGGCCGCTTCTTCATCAGAGACATTTTGATCCGCATCCTCCTGAATCGCCGCGCGCATCTTCTGCTCTTCTGCCATCAAAGTAAGCATACGTTCTACCGTTGCTTTATCAGCCATGATCTTCTCTTTGTTCTCCAGCGAGTTATCCTCGTCGAATTCTTTTGCCGCCTTCTGGATCACTTCTTTCTCAGCGTCTGAAAGAGACACGTTATAATCCTTCATATGCTGTTCCAGAAGAAGCATCTGCTTTAATTCCTCCTGAATGGAAGCCTTAACAGATTCTTCATAAGTCTTGCCTTCCTCCGCCTTTGTATTCCACATATCGCCTTGCGTATATGCCCCAAAATAAGTCTCATACTGTGCCTGTGTATATCTTGCGTAAAAATTTGCCACATCCGCCGTGATCTCCGCATCATTCACCTTCACCACTGCTTCATTCGGATTTACAGAAACCAGACTGCAGCCTGTCAAAGATGACGCGGCGGTCATCATTGCAGCAGCCATCATTAATAATCTTTTTTTCATAGTGTCACAATCCTCCTTAGTACCTATCAACTTATATATTATACATTCTTTCTAACATTCTATCAATCCCTTTATATCATTTAACATACTTTTCACAATATCCGCCGAACTTAGCTGCTCTTCCTTCTTATTCTTGTTCAGCTTCCGGTAGACAAAACAAGGAGGCTGCGTATCGGTCTTTAACACCAGCTCGCCCTTATGACGCCTGATTAGTTCCGGAATCTTTTCCGGGATTATCTTCGCCTTCTCAAACATGGTGAAAGTATAGGTATCCCCTTTCTGTTCCACCGCCGTGATATAGGCGCTGTGCGCTTCTGCCTTCAGGCCCGCAACAAAAAGAAGTTTCTCCACCTTTTTCGGAATATCGCCGAATCTGTCGATCAGCTCTTCCGTCATATCCTCCATCTCTTCTGCTGACTCTATGGCGGCGATCCGCTTGTAGATATCAAGCTTCTGATACTCATTCGGGATATAGCTGTCAGGAATATACGCGTCCACATTCAGATCAATCGTCGTAGTATATTCTTCCTCCTGCGCTTCTCCCTTCAGAAGACGCACCGCTTCATTCAGCATCTTACAGTAGAGATCATACCCGACCGCCTCCATGTGGCCGTGCTGCTCTGCTCCTAAGAGATTGCCGGCGCCGCGGATCTCCAGATCACGCATGGCGATCTTAATGCCCGAACCTAAGTCCGTAAATTCCCGGATAGCCGCCAGCCGCTTTTCCGCTACCTCCTGAAGAAGTTTATCCCTCCGGTAAAGCAAAAATGCATAAGCCATACGGTTAGAACGCCCTACGCGCCCCCGAAGCTGATAGAGCTGAGACAGTCCCAGACGGTCTGCGTCGTGGATGATCATTGTATTTACATTGGAGATATCAAGACCGGTCTCTATAATCGTCGTCGATACCAGCACATCGATCTCTCCGTTGATGAAGTCGTACATGATCCGTTCCAATTCCCGCTCCTTCATTTGCCCGTGGGCAAATGCTACGTTAAGCTCCGGCGCCAGCTTCCTTACGTTCGCCGTCACCTCCGCGATGTCCTCTACCCGGTTGTAGACATAGTATACCTGCCCCTGTCTCGCGCATTCCCGCTCGATCGCCTCCCGCACCATCTCGTCATTGTACTCCATAACATAAGTCTGGATAGGCATACGGTCATTCGGCGCTTCCTCCAGCACACTCATGTCCCGGATACCGATGAGACTCATATGAAGGGTTCTCGGAATCGGCGTGGCAGTTAAGGTCAGCACATCCACATTCTCCTTCATCTTCTTGATCTTTTCCTTGTGCTGTACTCCGAAGCGCTGTTCCTCGTCAATGATCAAAAGCCCCAAATCCTTGAACTTCATATCATTCCCCAACACCCGGTGGGTTCCGATCACAATATCCACAAGTCCTCTTTTCAGATCCTCAATCGTCTTCTTCTGCTGGGCGCCCGTGCGGAATCTGCACATCAGATCCACCCGCACCGGGAAATCCTTCATTCTCTGCAAAAA
>CAMNTQ010000043.1 GCA_946558695.1 uncultured Lachnospiraceae bacterium | reverse complement strand
GCGGATAATACTTTTCTTCCTTTAGCTCTTCTGTTCGCAAGTACTTTTCTTCCGCCTGCAGTACTCATCCTTGATCTGAAACCGTGAACTTTAGCTCTCTGTCTTTTCTTAGGCTGAAATGTCATCTTCATAGATATCCACCTCCTTATATTTTATAAGGGAAACTCCCTACGTATTTCCATAAGACATCAACATTAATTATATTAAATTACTGTTTGTCCGTCAAGCAAAACCTTTCATTATTTTTTAATTAATTTTACTGCAAAAATATCCACAACTTATCCACAAAATGTGGATAAGTTGTGGATATTAAGTGGATATCTTGTTAACTTAAATTTTTTTTCATTTTCTTTTATGAAAACAAGCCATTTTCTTTTATTATAAAGTTATCCACACCGAATAATATTTGCTTAAATCCGAAATTTGATGTAAAATAATAAGAAGTCTAAAAAAAGAGTAGGAGTTATGTATATGAACATTGTCGAGGAAAAATGGGCCGACATTATTGAATATCTGAGAACAGAGCACGAATTGTCAAATGTCTCGTTTACTACATGGATACAGCCTTTAAAAGTATATGACGTGATTAACGATACCGTCTATATTATGGTTAATATGAATGCAAGTGTCGAATATATTGAAAAAAAATATCTTCTTCCTTTTAAAGTATGTATCGCTGAAATTACAGGAATTGAATATGACGTTGTATTTATATCAGAAGATGATAAAAAATTAAACGAAATCCGCAATATGTCAATTGAAGCTGATTCTAAGAGAAAGAACAGATCGCTTTTTGAAAAAGCCGGTCTGAATCCCAAATATACATTTGACACATTTGTAGTCGGAGGAAATAATAATTTTGCACATGCGGCATCTCTTGCTGTGTCCGAATCACCCGGCGAAGTATATAACCCTCTTTTTCTGTACGGCGGAGTAGGGCTTGGCAAGACGCATCTCATGCACTCCATTGCCCATTTTATTTTGGAAAAAAATTCCAAAAAACAAGTTTTGTACGTAACCAGCGAAACTTTCACGAATGAACTGATTGAAGCGTTAAAAAAAGGCAAGACTGCCGGAGATGAATCTGAGATATCAAAATTCCGCAATAAATACAGGAATAACGATGTTCTTTTAATAGACGACATCCAATTTATCATCGGAAAAGAAAGTACACAGGAAGAATTTTTCCATACTTTTAATCATTTGCATACTTCTGGAAAACAGATCATTATATCAAGTGATAAACCTCCAAAGGACATTGAAACTTTAGAGGCAAGACTTCGCACAAGATTCGAGTGGGGCCTGATTGCTGACATATCCTCTCCTGCTTATGAAACCAGAATGGCTATTCTTCAGAAAAAAATTGAGATTGATCATTTAGAAAAATATAAAATTCCTCACGATGTACTGGATTACATTGCTGTCAATGTAAAATCAAATATCCGTGAATTAGAAGGGTCTCTCAATAAATTGATTGCCCTCTATAAGCTGAACCATAACGAAGGAGCGATTGATATTGCTCTTGCGGCAGAAGCATTAAAGGATATTATTTCTTCAGAAAATAACAGAAAAGTTACTCCTGAACTAATTCTAGATATTGTATCAGAACATTTCAATGTTACAGTTACTGATTTAAGGAGTAATAAAAGAAATTCTGAAATTGCATACCCTAGACAGATTGCCATGTACCTTATAAGAACTATGACTGAATCATCGCTGAAAGCCGTAGGCGTTGTTCTTGGTGGAAAAGATCATTCAACAGTCAAATATGCGATTGAGAAGATAGAAAATGAAGCAAAGATCAGTGAATCCTTTTCCAATACTCTTTCTATATTAAGAAAGAAAATAAATCCTGTCTAATGTTAATAAAATTGTGGACAACTATTGATAAGTTTTTTTTTTAAGAAAACAAAAAAATTCCAGAAAGTTATCCCAATTTTATCCTGTTAAATTTTAGAGTTATTTTAACATACTTATCAAACCGTAAAGCAGGGACATACAAAGGGGTTGAAGTACTTTTCCTCTTTTCCACAGCCCCTACTAAGAATAAGACGAAAAAAATTATTTATATATATATGTTTGCTTTTTGAAAGGAGTTATACACATGAAAATCATATGCAGCAAATTAAATCTTGTAAAAGGAGTCAATATTGTTTCAAAAGCTGTTCCTTCTAAAACGACGATGCCGATTCTTGAATGTATTTTAATCGACGCTACTACAGATATTATCAAATTCACTGCAAATGATATGGAACTGGGAATTCAGACAGAAGTTGAAGGAGAAATTATAGACAGAGGCATGATAGCGATTGATGATAAAATATTTTCAGAAATCGTACGTAAACTTCCTGAAAATGATGTTACGATCACTACAGATGAAAACCTGCAGACAACAATTGTGTGCGAAAAAGCAGTTTTCGATATTTCCGGTAAGCCCGGAGAAGAATTTTCTTATCTTCCTGCAATTGAAAAAGAAGATTCTATAACAATTTCTCAATTTACTTTAAAAGAAGTCATAAGACAGACTATATTTTCTATCTCTGACATGGAAAGCAATAAATTAATGACAGGAGAATTGTTTGAAATTGATAATAGTATGCTGAGAGTAGTGTCGCTTGACGGACATAGAATCTCTATCCGCAGAATCGCACTCAAAGATGAGGTGAATAATAAAAAATTAATTGTTCCGGGGAAGACACTGATCGAGATAAGCAAAATACTTTCCGGAGAAGCGGAAAGCATGGTCAATATTTCTTATACGAATAATCATATTGTATTTGAATTTGACCAGACGATTGTAGTATCAAGATTGATTGAGGGAGAATATTTTAAGATTGATCAGATGCTTTCCAATGATTATGAGACTAAGGTCAGAATCAACAAAAAGGAGTTGTTAAGCTGTATTGACAGAGCTACCCTTCTTGTAAAAGAAGGCGATAAAAAACCTATTATTATTAATATAGATGATGAAGTTATGGAGCTTAAGATCAGATCGCAGATCGGATCTATGAACGAGGAGATTTATATTAACAAAGAAGGTAAAAATCTTATGATAGGATTTAATCCCAGATTTCTTTTAGAAGCTCTGCGCAATATTGACGATGAAGAAATAACGTTATATCTTATGAATGCAAAAGCTCCATGTTTTATTAAGGATGATGAAGAAAGTTATATCTATCTGATTCTTCCGGTTAATTTTAATGCAGTATCGTAGACACTATATATTTTTTAGAAAGCGTGACAGTATGATAAAAGTAAAATTAAGAGATGATTTTATAAAGTTAGGACAGGCGCTTAAGGCAGCCAATCTTGTGGAGTCGGGAGTGGATGCTAAAAATGTGATACAGGAAGGCCTGGTAAGTGTGAATGGCGATACAGATACTCGCCGGGGAAGAAAACTGATTGCCGGGGATATTGTCGATTTTAACGGAGAGCAAATCAAAATTGAAAATTAAATCTTTAAAATTAAAAAATTTCAGAAATTACGATTTGTTAAATCTGGATTTTGACGAAGAAGCCAATATATTTTATGGCGATAATGCTCAGGGAAAGACAAATATACTTGAGGCGGCGTATTTTTCAGGAACAACAAAGTCACACCGGGGAGCGAAAGATAAAGAGCTTATCCGGTTTGGGAACGATGAGTCCCACATTGAAACTGTTGTTGAAAAAAAAGGAATTAATTACCAGATTGATCTTCATTTGAAAAAGAACGCTCCGAAAGGGATAGCAATAAATAAGCTGCCGATTCGTAAAGCAAGCGAATTATTCGGTATTATAAATTTTGTTTTTTTTTCACCGGAGGATTTGAATATAATAAAAAATGGTCCGGCGGAAAGAAGAAGATTTATTGACCTTGAATTGTCTCAGCTTGATAAAATATATCTGAGTAATCTGACGAATTATAATCGTATCGTTAATCAGAGAAACCATTTGCTAAAAGATATAAACATTGAAAATAAAAAAAATTTTACAGATACACTTGAAATATGGGAGATGCAATTAGTACAATATGGGAACAAGCTGATTGACAGAAGAAAGCAGTTCGTAAAAGATATGAACAGAATCGTATCTTCCGTACATAAAAAATTAACAGGAAATAAAGAACAGATACAGATCATCTATGAACCAAGCAACGGAAATTTTACACTGGAACAGGCGATCAGAAAAAACAGAGAAAGAGATCTGAGAATAAAAAGCACTTCCGTAGGCCCTCACAGGGATGATATATGTATTATGTCAGGAGATTTGGACATCCGTAAGTTTGGCTCGCAGGGACAGCAGAGAACTGCGGCTCTTTCTTTGAAATTGGCTGAAATTGAACTTGTAAAGAAAACAATTCATGACACGCCAATATTATTACTTGACGATGTGTTGTCTGAACTTGACAAACACAGGCAAAACTATTTATTAGACAGTATTAATGATATACAGACTTTGATCACCTGTACAGGTGTTGAAGATTTTGTAAATCACAGATTTTTAATCAATAAAGTGTTCCATGTCCAGAACGGGCAAGTGGCAAAAGAGAATTAGGAGGATTTGAATGAGTACAGAAAAAGTACAGCATGAATACGGCGCCGATGAAATTCAGATTTTGGAAGGTCTGGAAGCGGTAAGAAAACGTCCGGGTATGTATATCGGAAGTACGTCTCTTAGAGGTCTTCATCATCTGGTATATGAGATTGTAGATAATTCTGTTGATGAAGCATTGGCAGGATTTTGCGATACAATTATCGTTACAATAAATAAAGATAATTCTGTCACTGTTATAGACAATGGACGCGGAATTCCGACAGGGATCAACCACAAAGCCGGACTTCCTGCCGTAGAGGTTGTATTTACGGTGCTTCATGCAGGCGGTAAGTTCGGCGGCGGCGGATATAAAGTGTCGGGCGGACTTCACGGGGTAGGTGCTTCTGTGGTTAATGCACTTTCTAATTGGCTCGAAGTAGAGATTTCAAAGGATGGAAAAGTATACAAGCAGCGCTATGAGCGCGGAAAAGTTGTGGATAAGCTTCTCGTTATCGGAGAATGCGAGAAAGAAAAATCAGGTACGAAGGTCACATTTATGCCTGACGATACTATTTTTGAAGAGACAATATTTGATTATGATGTATTGAAACAGAGATTCCGGGAGATGGCATTTTTGACAAGAGGTCTTAAGATTGTTATCAGGGATGAAAGACCGGAAGATAAGCCGGTTGAAAAGACATTTCATTATGAAGGCGGAATAAAGGAGTTTGTTCAGTATCTGAACCGCAGTAAGACGGCATTATATGGAGATGTTATCTACTGTGAAGGAATAGTGAATAACGTCTCAGTGGAAGTGGCGATGCAGCATAATGATTCTTACAGTGACAATACTTATGGATTCGTTAATAATATCACGACACCGGAAGGAGGAACCCATGTTGTAGGATTCCGCAATGCCTTAACGAAGACTTTTAATGATTATGCAAGAAAAAATAAGCTTTTAAAGGAGAGCGAACCGAATCTTTCCGGTGAGGATATCAGAGAGGGGCTTACAGCGATCATAAGCGTTAAAATTGAAGATCCTCAGTTTGAAGGGCAGACGAAGCAGAAGCTTGGCAATAGTGAAGCAAGGGGTGCCGTGGACAGTATTGTAAGCAGACAGCTTAGTATTTATCTGGAACAGAATCCGGCTGTTGCAAGGATGACGATTGAAAAATCTGTTATGGCGCAGCGTGCAAGGGAGGCGGCAAGAAAAGCCAGAGATCTGACAAGGAGAAAATCTGCATTGGATAATATGTCTCTTCCCGGAAAGCTTGCAGATTGTTCTGACAAGAATCCTGAAAATTGTGAGATATATATTGTGGAGGGAGATTCTGCGGGAGGTTCTGCGAAGACAGCAAGAGACAGGGCAACTCAGGCGATTCTTCCTTTGAGGGGTAAGATACTGAATGTAGAGAAGGCGAGACTTGATAAGATATATGGAAATGCAGAGATAAAAGCGATGATTACGGCATTCGGTACGGGAATCCATGATGATTTTGATATCTCAAAGCTTCGTTATCATAAGATCATTATTATGACCGATGCGGATGTAGACGGCGCTCATATCAGCACATTGCTCCTGACATTTTTGTATAGATTTATGCCGAAGCTTATTAAGGAAGGGTACGTATATCTGGCGCAGCCGCCTCTCTATAAGTTGGAGAAGAATAAAAAAGTGTGGTATGCTTACAGTGATGAAGAACTTGACGGCATTTTAAAAGAAGTCGGACGTGACACTAATAATAAGATTCAGCGTTATAAAGGTTTGGGAGAGATGGATGCACAGCAGCTTTGGGATACTACAATGGATCCTGAGCACAGAATTCTTCTTAGAGTAATGATGGATGAGGAATCTACTTCTGAGCTTGACCTTACATTTACAACTCTGATGGGAGATAAAGTAGAGCCAAGAAAAGAATTTATAGAAGAAAACGCAAAATATGTTAAAAATCTTGATGTATAACTTAATGTAAGAGAAAGGACAGGGGAAGATGGAAGATAATATATTTGATAAAGTCCATGAAGTGGATCTTAAAAAAACAATGGAAACCTCTTACATTGATTATGCGATGAGCGTCATTGCATCGAGAGCTCTTCCAGATGTGAGAGATGGTTTAAAGCCGGTTCAAAGAAGAATTTTATATTCTATGATAGAGTTGAATAACGGACCGGATAAGCCGCATAGAAAATGTGCACGTATCGTCGGAGATACGATGGGTAAATATCACCCGCATGGTGACAGTTCTATCTATGGCGCTTTAGTTAATATGGCACAGGAGTGGTCTACCAGATATCCGCTTGTTGACGGACACGGCAACTTTGGCTCAGTAGATGGGGACGGCGCTGCCGCTATGCGTTATACAGAGGCCCGTTTGAGTAAAATCTCGATGGAGCTGACTGCTGATATCAATAAGGATACAGTAGATTTTGCGCCGAACTTTGATGAGACGGAAAAAGAACCGGTTGTGCTTCCGGCAAGATTTCCAAATCTTTTGGTAAATGGTACTTCGGGAATTGCTGTCGGGATGGCGACAAATATCCCTCCTCATAATTTAAGAGAGATTATCAATGCAGTTGTAAAGATTATTGATAATCAGATTGCAGATAAAGAGGATACTACAGTGGAAGAGATCCTTCAAATCGTGAAAGGACCTGATTTTCCGACAGGGGGTATGATCCTTGGTACAAGGGGAATTGAAGAAGCTTACCGCACAGGGCGGGGAAAGATCCGTGTGCGCGCCGTAACTGATATTGAAACTATGTCTAACGGAAAGAGCAGGATCATCGTGACCGAATTGCCGTATATGGTAAATAAGGCAAGATTGATCGAAAAGATCGCGGAGATGGTGCGCGATAAGAAGATAGACGGAATCACAGATTTGAGCGATCAGTCCAGCAGGGAAGGTATGCGGATCGTTATTGAACTTCGCCGGGATGTAAATGCCAACGTAATTTTAAATCAGTTATTTAAACATACACAGCTTCAGGATACGTTCGGCGTAATTATGCTTGCTCTTGTGAATAATGAACCGAAAGTAATGAATATTCTTGATATGCTGAAGTTTTATTTAAAGCATCAGGAAGAGGTTGTTACGCGCCGTACAAAATACGAATTGAATAAAGCAAAAGAGAGAGCGCACATATTAGAGGGACTGTTGATCGCTCTTGATAATATTGATGAAGTAATCCGTATCGTCCGAGGTTCCCGGACTGTTCAAATCGCCAAGACAGAACTTATGGAAAGATTCGGGCTGTCCGAGATTCAGGCGCAGGCAATCGTAGATATGCGTCTTCGCGCGTTAACAGGTCTGGAAAGAGAAAAGCTGGAAGCTGAGTATCATGAGCTGATGAAGCAGATTGAAAAGCTGGAAGCGATTCTTGCGGACCGCAAACTTCTTCTCGGAGTTATCCGCACAGAGATTATCGTAATAAGAGACAAATACGGTGACGAGAGAAAGACGTCTATTGGATTTGATGAGTTTGACATTTCCATGGAAGACTTGATTCCGAAAGAGGATGTAGTGATTACTATGACTAAGCTTGGATATATCAAGCGTATGTCCCATGATACTTTTAAATCTCAGAATCGCGGCGGCAAAGGAATCAAGGGAATGCAGACTCTTGAAGAAGATTATGTGGAAGAACTTTTTATGTCTCATACGCATCATTATCTCATGTTCTTTACCAATACCGGCCGTGTATACCGTATGAAAGCATATGAGATTCCAGAGGCGAGCCGTACTTCAAGAGGAACTGCGATTGTAAACTTACTGCAGCTTATGCCTGATGAAAAGATAAGCGCTGTAATAGAAATCGACGGATACCGCGACGGAGAATATCTTTTTATGGCGACCAAAAAAGGTCTTGTCAAGAAAACCTCTATGAAAGAATATGCAAATGTACGTAAGACTGGACTTGCGGCAATTACACTGCGCGAGGATGACGAGCTTATTGAAGTCAAATATACAAACAGTGATGCACAGATCTTACTTGTGACAAAGTATGGTCAGTGTATCCGGTTTAATGAAAAGGATGTGCGGCCTACAGGAAGAACATCCATGGGAGTGCGGGGAATGAATCTCTCAGACAGAGATGAGATCATCGGAATGCAGCTTAATATACAGGGGAAAGAGCTTTTGATCGTGTCTGAAAAAGGAATGGGTAAACGGACTGACTTGTCAGAATTTACCTGCCAAAACAGAGGCGGAAAAGGTGTAAAATGCTACAAGATCACTGAAAAAACAGGTAATGTTATGGGAGTTAAGGCGGTTCACGAAGATGATGAGATCATGATCATCAATACAGAAGGAATCGTTATCCGTATGAAGTGTAAGGGAATCTCTGTTTTGGGAAGAATTACATCGGGCGTTAAACTCATAAATCTTAAAGACGGTGATGTTGTAGCAAGTATTGCCAAGGTAAGAAAAGGCGACGAGGAAGAAGTTGATTCTGTAGACGATTCAGAAAACGAATCAAAAAATGAGGATGAATCTGTAAGTGAAGAATAATTAAAAAGCATTAAATAGACATTTCCCTTAGCTGGAAATGTCTATTTGATTATAAAAAACAGATTAATTTAAAGGAAAAAATAAGTTGGGTATGTCGGATATATTATATGCAAACTGCATTTTCCGGCATCCCTGTTTTTATTATGTAAGATGATTATTCACCATCCTGATCTTTTTTTAGTTCTCTTAAAATAATCTCAGCAACTTTTACAACAGTAGCTTCTACGAATTTTGTGCATTGAGCTTTTCTTTCGGGAGAATTTTTTTCCATTCCTTTTGTGAGGACACGGCAGCAGGTTCCGCCGCAGGTTTCTTTAAAATAGTCGTGAAATTCTTTGGTAAGCTCAAAACATCTAATATTGCTTGGGTCGCCCGGAGTGGATCGTCCGAAAAAGTATCCGATGCACATAGTAGCTCCGGCTAAAGCTCCGCAGATACAGCCTCCGCCTCCAAGTCCCCACGGAAAGCCCGAACTCATCTTGATTGCGTCGTCAGACATGTCCAGATCAAAAGCTTTTCTTATCGTATAGATGACAGATTCAGAGCAAGTAAATCCCGCATGGAAGATGTCGTTAGCATCTTTGCGTAATTGATCAAAATTAATATCTGTAGTCATGGTAAACCTCCTTAAAAAATAATATGTATATTTATAATAATAGCATATTTTTCAGTAATTTACGATTAGTTTCTCCGTTCTATCAGCTCTCCCATATACCAGCATCATGATAAATACGACGGCGGCAGGAATCCCTATATTTTTTTCATTATTTCTGTTTTCCAGCGTTTTATTTTTTCGTTACGGATGTTTTGGTAAATGTATCAGGCAGTAATTGAGAAAATTCCGTGCATTGTCTGATAATTGACTTTTCTGCGGATAAATATAATAGAAGTCAATAGGGTCTAAATTTTCTCTGATGTGGATCTCTGCAAGTTCGCCGGAGACAAGGGAATCTTCTACTGCGCACCGATAAATAAAGGAAATTGTCATATCCGTTTTCAAATATTTCAAAATAGAATACATACTTCCGGTTTCGAAGGAAATATTATAAGTATTCAGGTTGTAACCTAAGCGTTCAAAAGAATTTTTGAGCACTTCGTATGCATGAGAGGATCGTTCCCTGTATGTAATTTGCTCATGTTTAAGCCGTGCAAGGGAGACAGTTTTTCCGGAGAGGGGATGCCGTGGATTGCAGACGCAGCAGATATCCTCTTTACAGAATGGATGGTGCTCCATTTCTGACCAGAAATCCCTGCAGTCGGTAATAAGAAAATCTATATTGCCTTCCCGGAGTTTTTCATCAAGTATAGCAGGGGGGTCAATAAAGGAGCGGATCCGGCAGCCGGGATTCTCGACAGTGTATGCGGAAATTAAATCGGGAAGCATAAATTCTCCAATGGTGGGGTCAGAGCCAATCGTGATCGAAGGAGTATCTATATTGACGGAAAGGGAATGGATGTTCTGCCGGATCGTGTTGGAGAGAACATTCAGTCTTGATATTTCTTTAAAAAGATATTCTCCTTCATCTGTCAGAGAAAGGCTGCGGTTCTGGTAAAGAACCAGTTTTGTACCGTAATATTGCTCTAGATATTTAATATGCTGTGAGACGGCAGGCTGGGTCATATTAAGATTTTCTGCCGTCTTAGTATAACTTCTGCTGTGACACAAGTCTAAAAAGGTTAATAAACGAAAATCGAGCATAAGCGTTCTCCTTAATGAATCATGGTAAAAAGTGCTTATAGAAATTATAAAAGATATTAGCTAATTATGAAACTATAAATTAAATTTATAAAACTATAAAAATACATAATTTGAAATCAGATAATATATGAATTATTATGTATATATAAATACAATTTATGCATAAAGACGTACGTATTTCAAAAACGGACAAATATTTCTGATACTTGAAGAAAAACGAGTTACAAGGGCGTGATTGAATTATGGCAATTACGCTCTTTTTTTATTACAGGTTATCAGAAAGAAAAGGAGGAAGATATTTATGGAATTAAGACTTGGATTTGAGCCTCGTGATGAATACTTGGCGTATGAAAACTGGAAGGGAGCAATGGTGCTTTTAAGAGATGTCATGCTTGTAAAGCCGGGAGAAAATGTACTTGTTACCGGAGATACTTCCAGTGATAAAAGAGTTATGGATGCATTTGCAGCGGCAGCGTATGCGCTTGATGCAGTACCGGTCTGTATTACATATCCAACAGCTCCTATTTCCCTTTTAGATCCGCCGAAACCGATACAGGCGGCGGCTATGGCAGCGGATGTATGGTTTGAATGTGCTTATCAGACTGTGCAGCATACCTTGTCATGGCAGGAAGCTATTAAAAACGGTGTAAGATATATGTGCCTGACAGGAATTGATGTGGATATGCTGACAAGATGTGTTGCAAATGT
Source organism: uncultured Lachnospiraceae bacterium (assembly GCA_946558695.1). GTDB lineage: Bacteria > Bacillota > Clostridia > Lachnospirales > Lachnospiraceae > MD308. The sequence goes on along the minus strand of CAMNTQ010000043.1, from coordinate 15,362 downwards.
AGAGTATGATGCAATGATAGAGTTTGGAGAGTACCTGAAAGCGACTATCGAAAAAGTTGATAAGATAGAAGTAAAAAGTGCTAACGGAACACACCTTGTTGCCCGTGAAAACGGAAGAAAAGTAAGGCATTCGGGGCAGAGGGGCACAATTAAGGGTTATCCGTTCATGCTGGGCGGACAGATCAGTTGGTGTCCGCTGGAATCTACCATTAACGGTATGCTGGTTCTTGACGGTGCGTTGTGGCCGCCGGCAGATATCTGTATACTGAAGGATCCGGTGAAACTGACGCTTAAGGACGGTATTGTCACAGACATTGAAGGCGGACGGGATGCCCAGAGATTGAAAGAATGGATGGCTTCCTTTAACGACCCGGCTTCCTATCGTCTGGCTCACTATTCTCTTGGATTTAACCCGGGAGTAACGGCTCCGACGGGAAGAATTGTGGAGGATGAAAGAGTATTTGGAGGTATTGAATTTGGAATTGGAAGTCAGGGTGCGGCGATCATGGGAGAAAAATGGGATGCGCCAAGCCATACAGATGGGACAATTCTGAAACCTACACTTATTTTTGACGACGTTGTATTTGAGGAAAATGGAGTGTACGTAGATGAAAAGGCAAGAGAGCTTTGCAGGAAAATGAAAGTAGCGGGCTATTAGGAGGTAAAAAGGTGGAGCTTAGATTAGGATTTGAACCCCAGAAAGGGTATTTAAAATATGAACTTTATAAAGGTGCCATGAAATTAGTTAGGGATGTTATGCTGACAAGGCCGGGAGAGACGGTCATGATTACAGCGGATACTTCATCGGATATGCGCGTAGCCAATGCTTTGGCGGCGGCGGCTCATGCAATCGATGCGGTTCCTGTTCTGGTGGAATATCCGACGGCAAAGGAGACATGCATCGATCCGCCTCTTACGCTTCAGGCGGCAGCTTGTAAGGCAGACGTGTGGATTGAGCTTGCAGATAAGAATGTACAGCACACTTTGTCCTGGCAGAAGGCTTTGTCCTGCGGGTGCCGCTATACCTGCCTGACGGGAATGGATGTGGATATGATTGTAAGATGTATCACATATGTAGATTATGACCTTGTTATAAAAATGGGCGAAACAATGAAGTCTATTATTGAAGAGGCACAAACAGTACAGATTCTGAGTAAAAACGGCACGGATTTGCGGGGTGAAATGCAGGGAAGAAGAGTAAGGCACTCTGGAAGAAAAGCTGTTGAAAAGGGACAGTCCAATATGATGTGCGGCCAGATCAGTTGGAATTGTATGGAATCCACTATTAACGGCACGCTTGTATTTGACGGAGCATTATGGCCTCCGGCTGAAATCGGGCTTCTTAAGTCGCCGGTAAAACTTACAGTTGAAAACGGTGTGGTAACAAAGGTTGAGGGCGACCGCGACGCGGATATTTTCCGGGAATGGCTGAAAAGCTATCATCATCCTGCTTCCTACAGAGTGGCGCATTATTCTCTGGGATTTAATCCGGGAGTTATGGCGCCAACGGGGAGGATTGTAGAGGACGAGAGAGTATTTGGCGGAATTGAATTTGGAATTGGAAGCCAGGGCGCTTCTATTCTGGCAGAGAAATGGGATGCGCCGAGCCATACGGACGGAACCATTTTAAAGCCGACCATTCTCCTTGATGGAAAAGTATTTGAGGAAAACGGTATTTATATGCATCCAGAGGTAAGAAAGATGTGTAAGGAGTTAGGTGTGGCGGGCTATTAGAAAATAAGGAGGACCCAGATGAAAGATGAAAAACTGAAATTTCACAATGAAGAAGAATTAATACAGCATTATTGTAAAATGGCACATCCTAAGGCATTAAGTCCAGCTGCCATCATCGTTATGTTGTTTACTTCGATTATTGGGGCAATCATTGGTATGGAGTTGATTGTCCGGTTCGGGCTTAGTACAAATTCATCCATTATCGGCGCGTTAATTGCTGTTTTGATTGGTATGGTTCCCCTTGGATTTACAAGACAGTTTAAAAATATCCATATGCAGAATGTCGTAGAGACTGCTATTTCCTGTGCTACCTTTGGCGCGGGCAATGTTCTGATGGTATGTGTATCTGTAATCTGGGTGTTCGACAGGCCGGATATGTGTACGGGAATTCTTATAGGCGGTGTATTTGCGTTTTTAATTGATATTACAATGATGTACTGGATGTTTGATACTCCGCTTATGGGAGCAAATGAAGCATGGCCTATTGGTATTGCGACAGCAGAAACGATTCTTGCGGCGGCAGAACTTGGAAAGAAGGCAGTTCTCCTCGTGAGCGGTATTGCAGTGGGAATCGGAGGTACTTTTATAGGTCTTCCGATGGATATTATAGGTGTCTGCGGTCTGGGAAATATTGTCGCATTGTCCGCATTTTGTATCGGACTTATCTGTAATGGATACTGGGAGCAGTTTTTCGGATTTACGCTCGGAACTTATTATGTTCCGCAGGGAGTTATGGTTGGCGCAGGGTTGGTAGCTCTTGTGCAGTCGGCGATCCTGATTATGAAGAAATATAAAGCAAAGAAGGAAGAAAGCCAGAACAAAGCTTCAGAGAGCCAGGAAACTGTTAAGGCAGAGGAGTACGTATATTCCCGTTCAGTAGAAGATATGTCAAAAGCTTTAACTAGGGGGATGATTCTATATATTATTGGCGCGGTAGTCATGGCGGCTATTGGAGGTCTTATTGCAGAAATGAGCGTAACTAGGTTTATTATATGGGTAGTCTATGCAATGATAGCAGCTTTGGTTTCGGAGATATTAGTAGGAATTTCTGCCATGCATTCTGGCTATTTTCCGGCAATGGCAACCGTGATTATTTTCCTTGTGCTTGGAATGTTTATCGGTTTTCCGCCGGAGGCATTGGCATTTCTTGCGGGATATGCGGCGTGTACAGGACCGGCATTTGCAGATATGGGATATGACCTTAAGACGGGGTGGATTTTAAGAGGAAAAGGAAAAAATCAGGAATTTGAGCTAGAGGGAAGAAAACAGCAGTATATTGCAGAGCTTTTCGGGGCAGTAGTGGCAATTGTAGCAGTATTTATTTTCTATAAGGCATATTTTCTGGAAGGAAGAATTCCCCCGGTGGCAGTCGTTTACAAATCCACCATTGAGGCAGGAGTAGATGCGGCAGTATTACGCTATATTCTGATATTTGCATGCTTGGGAGGTGTAATTCAGCTTGTCAGCGGACTTAAAAGACAGATTGGCATTATGTTTGCAGCGGGCCTTCTGATCACAAATCCAATCGCTGGTATTGCAGGACTTATATTCCTTGCGATTCGTGTAGTCATTGAAAAAATATTCGGCGAAGAGGGAAGAAAGAACCTGAATGTGCTGTCTGCAGGCTTAATTGCAGGTTCCGCTCTGTTCTCATTCTTTACGAATACATTTAAGCTGGTAAAACCGGCGGATAAGTAATAATTAGAGATAAGAGGTGGCATGCGGCAATGGAAGAAATATTAAACACATTGATTGAACAGTCGCAAAAAGAGATGGAAGAGGCGCTTAAAAAGCTTATAAGAATTCCTAGTGTCATTGATATGGATTCTTCTGCTGAAGGGGCGCCCTTCGGCCGTGATATTAGAAACGCATTAAATGGCGTGATTCAGCTTGGAGAGGAGCTTGGATTTGAGATAAAAGATTATGATGGCTATGCGGCATCTATCCGTTTCGGGAATAAGGAAAATGAAAAAGAAATCGGGATTTTATCCCATATTGATGTAGTTCCTCCGGGAGACGGCTGGAAGACAGATCCTTTTGAGCCAGTTGTTATAGACGGCAAAATGTATGGGCGGGGAACGATTGACGATAAAGGGCCGATGGTTGCCGCACTTTATGCTATGAAGGCAGTAAAGGAAAGCGGCCTTTTACTAAAAGGACATGTGAATCATATTGTGGGGTGCGATGAAGAGACCGGACATAGATGCATTAAATATTATCTGACTAAGGAAAAGGGACCGGATATGGGATTTTCACCAGACGGTTTGTTTTCTGTTATTCATGCTGAGAAGGGAATTTTAAGATTCCGTATACAAAAGAGATTTCCGGAAACTTCCGGAGGGGAATTGACGATAGAACAGATTCAGGCAGGGACAGTAGTAAATGCTGTGCCTGGCATAGCAAAGGTGTGGTTTCGCGGTACAAAAGACGCTTTGGAACATGTTAAAGAACAGTTTCTGTTATATAACAACATAAAGCGGAAACGATACGAATGGGAGGAAGAATTGCTGTGCCTTATTTTTGAGGGCGTCAGTGCTCACGCAATGCAGCCATGGCTCGGTGAAAATTCTATACTTTCGATGTTGGATTTTCTAAAGGATATTCCCCTTACAGATAAGGAGATGCACAATTATTTTATCTGTCTGCATGAGATGTTTTCAGACGGGTGGGAAGGAAAAAGCATGGGAATTGCTTGTGAAGACCAATTGTCAGGGAAGCTGACAATGAATCTGGGAATATTTATCTTGGAAAATAGAGAAAGTGAAGTAAAGATCGATATACGGTGTCCGGTGCATGTTGATTTGAATACTCTTTGGAAAACAATACGGCTTACTTGTGAAAAATATGGATTTAAGGCAGAATATTGGCAGAAAAGACCGCCGTTATACATTCCTAAAGATGCAAAACTGGTCCAGGAGCTTCTGGAGGTTTATAATGAAATGACTGGGGAAGAGAGCGGGCCAATTACTATTGGCGGAGGAACGTATTGCAGGGATGTGGAAAACTTTGTATCATTTGGTCCGGTATTTCCGGGAGAGGCGGAACTCGCCCATGAAGTGAATGAATTTATTGATTTGGATCGTTTTGCAGAAATCGCGAAAATATATGCACAGGCGTTGTATAGGCTGATGAAATAAGTTTGGGAATGAGAGCAGTCTGATCCAAAAATTGTATAATCATCTATATTCACATTATGAAGAATTTATTGAATGGGGATTCAATGATATGATGGAAGACGGACTTGTAATAGAGGCAGATATAAAGGGATACGTTTTGTAAGCTATATTCGAAATTAAAGGATGTAAAGCAGGTGTCAGAGCTTTTGGATCTTCCGCTGGATATGGTGCAAAAGGAAATAGAAAGATAGATTAAAGATAGATTATAGAAGAAAGATTCCATAGCTTTTGCGTGATGAAAAGCTATGGAATTTTGTGTTAAAAACGGATTATTCATTTGATGGAAGGCGGGAGAGATGCCTTATTAGTTCTTCGCGCCTTCTAATACCTGTTTTTTCAAATATATTGGACACATGTTTTTTTACCGTTGTCTCGGATATGAATAATGTCTCTGCAATTTCTTTATTTGAAAATCCTTGGCAGATCAGTAATGAAATTTCTGATTCGCGCCGGGTTAATCCTGCGGATTTACAATTTTCGTAGGAAGGCATAGCAATAATTTGGCTTTCAGGTGATATCTTTTCAATTTCATATGCGGCTTTGCCCGGCAGGTAATTTTTCCTATCTTTATTTACAAGGATATAGCGGATACAAAATGCGTATAGTATCGGGCGGAAACAAGGTATCACATCAGCTAACAGCTTTTCATAGCTTTTGTTTTCGGATAGCTGCACAAAACTAAGCAGGAATACTTGTATCAATCCGGCTTCGATTGCCTTGGCGCCGTATATGTGCAGGTATTCTTCTTTTTCAATATCTTTGTGGTAAAAAGGCAATGTCAGTAAAAAAGTCCCTGCCAGCAATACGAAAAAACTTCGGATATCAAGCAGCAGTTTTAGATCGAAGTCTGTAATATATGTGAGCAGCAGAATGTATACGAGAAGAGATATACTGGTTTGCCATCTTTTTTTCATGAGCATCTCACTCCTTATTTGTATCAGGCGCTTCCTGCGAATCCGAAGATATCTGTTTGTATAGAATTTCCTGTGCCTTTTGTACGTTCCATAGTTTTAAGCGCAGCATGCTTTCCATCGGAAGAAGTACGAGAGCAATTGCCGCGGCATCAATAGGCGCAGAGATCCCGGGCGTTATCATAGCTCCCATAGAAGAATCCGGAGATGACAGATCCAAAGTCATTACTATTTGTGCAGATTCAAAGAAGAAAAGAAAGAATCCGGTTACTAGTGTAGTCTTTATAACCAATCGAACTGCTTCTACTGCACGTTTCAGTTCTTGAACGGATTCCCGGCGTTTTCTGTTAGGGATACTTAGTCGAAAAGCATTGTTAAAATCCATCAGAAAGCCGGATCCTGTTAATAAAGTAAAATTAAACAAAAGTAACAACATTATGGTATGGTAGTCAAGAGGCCAGAATATTCCAGAGCCGACCGTAAAAAATTTACTTATGATAACCACTGCTAAGATAGAAATAATAAACATATTATTTTCCCCCTTGTTTTTTGTTATATTTTATCAGGAAGAGGTGTATGGAGCAATACTACTCGGTATGTATATATAGTAGTATTGTCTGTTTAGTAAAAAATATTTATTGAATTTCGATAAAAATATATTGATTTTCAATAATATATGTGATATGTTTATGGAAAATAAAAATCTGGTAAGAAAGGACGTGGATAACCTTGAACTCTAAGCTTATAAGATTCACAAAAGTAATATTAGACATTATGTTTTTCGGAGGGATTGCGGTACTTGTTACGCTTCCGTTTGGCTTAAAGATTTTAGGAAAGTATTACTCTGCGGCGAATTTGGAGAACTTTTTCTTTATGTTAATTTCTCTTGCTGTATGCGCTGTATTTGGGATTCTTATTATAGTGGAACTTTGTCGTATGATGAGAACAGTGATGGAAGAAAACTGTTTTGTGTATGGAAATGTAAGAAGCCTTCAGAGGATGGCGGGATTTAGTATTGTCATTGCATTTATAACATTTATCAAGATTTTTATTATGCCGACACCTGCAACGGCAATTATTGTTCTTGTATTTTTTATTGCGGCTTTATTCAGTCAGGTTCTTTCCCATGTATTTGAGAGAGCGGTCAGCTATAAAGAAGAAAATGATCTTACGATATAGGAGGAGCCATGATGGGAATTAGGATTAACCTTGATGTTATAATGGCACAGAAAAAGGTAGGGTTAGTGGAACTCGCTAACCGTGTGGATATAACTCCGGCGAATCTGTCTATTTTAAAAAATAATAAAGCAAAGGCAATCCGATTTACGACGTTGGAAGCGATATGCAGGGAGCTTAAGTGTCAGCCGGGAGACATCATTCAATATGAAGAAGAGTAGATAATGAAAATTAATATATTGTAAAGGAGCGGTAGATATGGATTTACAGAATAACGGATATCAGTATGTTGGAAACAAAGCAGACGGGAATCCTTTGAATGGACCGTTAGAACAAGAAATAAACGAGTATCCCCTGCATCGGAGAATGCGGGAAAATTACAGATATTTTGGTGGATTAAGTGTGTTATACGGTCTCATTTTTACCTTTTGTCTTTATAAAAATCTGCATGGAATCACATTTCCGATCTGTGTAGGAGCCACAATAGGATTTTCTATCATGCTTTTGCATAAAATTGATTTCAAATTAGTAAAACATTCTGTGCCATATATGGCCGGTATGATACTCTTGGGAATTTCAACAGCATATACGTCGTCTTTCTTTTTTCATTTTTTTAATATATTTGGGATTATTCTGCTGTTTTGTGTATTTATGATCAGGCAGTTTTATAATGACCATACATGGAATCTTCCGGGATACATGGAACGGATCATTATCTTGACGGGGACGACAGCAGAGTGCCTGCAGTATCCTATAAGACATGGAATCAGTCATTTATCGGGAAAAAATGAAAAGAACCGGACCATTGCCGCGGTTGGTATCGGTATGGCGGCAGCGATAGGATTGTTATGTGTTATTTTACCTTTACTTTTAAAATCGGACATGATGTTTTCTAAAATCTTTGGACAGATTCTGCAATATATTAATTTTGGTACGATATTTGGAATCGCTGCTACTTTTATTGCAGGATCAATGCTCTGTTATGCATTTTTTGCAGCGCTCTGTAAGTACAATTTGCCAAAAGAAAAAGGACGCCAGATGAAATACTATCATCCTTTGATTGGAATTACATTTACCGGGATTATTAGTGTGATCTACGTGATGTACTGCCTGATTCAGATCATATATCTGTTTGGAAGGTTTCAAGTCGGTCTGCCGTACGGCGTGACATATGCGGAATACGCAAGGGGCGGATTTTGGGAACTTTTATTTGTAAGTATTATTAATTTTATTATGGTACTTTTGTGTACATATCTGTTTTATGAGAATGTGGTATTGAAGGTTATTCTTACGGTAATATCAGGCTGTACCTTTATCATGCTTCTCTCAGCAGCTTATAGGATGATTTTGTATGTCGGGGTATATCATCTTACATTTTTAAGAATTTTAGTGCTTTGGTTCTTGGGAGTGCTGGCTTTTATTATGAGCGGTGTTATCGTGAGTATGTATAAGAGAAGCTTTCCTTTGTTTAAGTATATTATAATGATAGTGAGTGTTATGTATATTCTGTTTGCATTCTCAAGGCCGGATTTGTTTGCGATTCGATATAATCTAGAGCATGCACAGACAAAAAAGTCGGAGGATTTAAGGTATTTCCTATATAGCTGCAGTCTTGACTGTGCACCTGAGATAGCAAAAGTGAACTTAAACGGATACGACGATGATGAACGGCTGAAAGAGGAAATATATAATTATTTCGATGGTATTTCGAAGGAATATGATGACGTATTTTTGAGAAAGGCGAATTATTCCGAGATACGCGCGAAGCTGGCGGCTGATGAGTATTTGAAAAGAAAGTAGGATTTATATGTAAAAAAAATTTGCTCCATGATACAATGAAAATATTAGAATGATATACAAGACAGAATTGGAAAAATTAACGGAGGAAAGCGAAGTGGCGGAATTAGAAAATGGCAGGGAACTGATCAGCGTATTGTGGAGCGGAGCTGATATACTTCGTTCGAAAATGGATGCGAATGAGTACAAAGATTATTTGCTTGGAATTGTGTTCTATAAATATTTGTCAGATTTATTTTTGATTAGGGCTTATGATTTACTCTATGATGAAAAACCAGAATCATTAAAGTCTGCGTTAGAAGCTTATAAGGAAGCGCTGGACGACGATAGTGCTGAGGAATTAAAAGAACAGATTAAGGCAGAATGTCATTATGTAATTGAGCCGGATTTGACTTATACGTGTTTTGCAGAGGCGGCGAGAAATAACTCATTTCATCGTGAGCAGCTGCAGAAAGCATTTAATAACATTGAGCAGAGCGATCCTTTATTTGCAGATTTGTTTACAGATATAGATCTGTATTCTAATCGTCTGGGAACAGGGGACCAGAAACAAAGTGATACAATGTCAAGCCTGATTAAAGAAATCGATCAGGCTGATTTGCTGAATTCGGATTTGGATATACTTGGAAATGCATATGAATATCTGATTGGCCAGTTTGCCTCTGAGACCGGAAAGAAAGCGGGGGAATTCTATACACCGCAGGCGGTATCTAAGATTTTGACGAAAATAGCTATTGCGGGGCAGGAGACGAAACGAGGATTATCTGTGTATGATCCTTGCATGGGTTCCGGCTCACTTCTTTTAAATGCAAAGAAATATGCTAAAGAACCGGGCTATATTAAATATTATGGGCAGGAACTGATGACGTCTACCTATAATCTTGCAAGGATGAATATGTTTCTGCATGGAATTGTTCCGGAGAATCAAATTCTCCATAATGGCGATACTCTGGATGGAGACTGGCCTACCGGGGAAGAGACGAGTTTTGATATGGTTCTTATGAATCCTCCGTATTCCGCAAAATGGAGCGCGGCATCCGGATTTTTGCAGGATGAGCGATTTGATGACTATGGAGTGTTAGCGCCTAAATCGAAGGCGGATTATGCATTTTTGCTGCATGGTCTATACCATTTAAAAAATAATGGTACGATGGCTATTGTATTGCCGCACGGCGTATTGTTCAGAGGGGCGGCGGAAGGGAAAATCAGAGAAAAATTACTTCGGGCAGGTAATATTTATGCCGTTATTGGATTGCCTGCAAATTTGTTCTATAACACGTCTATTCCTACCTGTATTGTAGTGTTGAAGAAACACAGAGAAGGAAGGGACGTCCTGTTTATCGATGCCTCACGGAAGTTTGAAAAGGGGAAAAGACAGAATGCTATGACGGATGAGCATATTGATTCTGTCATTGAATTGTATGATAAGAGGGAGACGGTAGAGAAAGAATCTTTTCTTGCCAGTTTTGAAGACTTAGAGAAGAATGACTTTAATCTTAATATTCCAAGATATGTGGATACCTTTGAGAAAGAAGAAGAGGTAGATCTGAATGCTCTTTTGGCGGATATGAAGAAAACAGATGAGGAACTTGAAAAAGTTCAGGGCGAATTTGTATCACTTCTCAAGGAGTTGACTTCTTCGGATGATTCAATTATGTCATCGTTAAATGAACTTATTGAGATGGTTGGGGGAGGGGTGTTATGAATAAGCCGAGGATAAGATTTAAGGGGTATGCGGATGATTGGAAACAGCGTAAGCTGGGAGATATTCTCGTTAAATATGGAGAAATAATCGATGTAAAAAATGAGCAAATGCCCAATGTTATAGATAATGCTGTTGCTGAAAAATACAAAGCCTCTTTTTTACAAAATGGTGATGTGATTTTCGCAGATACAGCAGAAGATGAAACGGTGGGAAAATGTAGTGAAATAGCTGGATTGACAGATGAAATTGTACTGTCTGGATTGCATACAATTCCGTATAGACCACAGTTGAAATTTGCCATGGGATATTTGGGATACTATTTGAATTCAGGAGTTTTTCATCAGCAGCTTATACCGCTTATGCAGGGGATAAAAGTAACATCAATTTCTAAATCTGCGATGCAGAATACGGATATTGTTTATCCCGCATGTGTTGATGAACAGAAAAGAATCGGTGTTTATTTCCGTAATCTTGACCATCTTATCACCCTTCACCAGCGTAAGTGTGAAGAGGCAAAAATACTTAAAAAATACCTGTTGCAAAAAATGTTTCCTCAAAACGGAACAAATGTTCCGGAGATTAGATTTGGTGGTTTTACTGGTGCTTGGGAAAAGCGTAACGTTTCGAACTTGCTTGAAGAGAGAAATGAACAAGCACCTGAAAGTGAAGAATATCCGCTTATGGCATTTATTGCAAATGAAGGTGTTGCCCCCAAAGGTAAGAGATATGATAGAGGAGCCCTTATAAAAGATGCTGAGAATAAACTTTATAAGAAAACAGAGCTTGGCGATTTTATTTATAGTTCCAACAATTTGGAAACGGGTTCTATAGGATTAAATAATTACGGAAATGCAAGTATTTCTCCTGTTTACAGTATTTTTAAACCGACTGGGATTGCGGATTCAGATTTCATTGGCAGAAGATTTATGAGAAAAGATTTCATAAATTGCATGGTAAAGTGGAGACAAGGAGTTGTCTATGGCCAATGGAAGATCCATGAATCTGATTTTTTGAAAATAGAGATTGAGATTCCTTCACTTGATGAGCAAAGAAAAATTGGTGAGTATTTCCGTAACCTTGACCGCCTCATTACTCTTCACCAGCGCAAGTTGGAAAAATTGCAAAAATTAAAAAAATCAATGCTTGAGAAAATGTTTGTATGAAAGTTGTTTATTGATAATAAAGGTGAATGTAAAGAATAAGTATCTGTAATTATCTTATTGAGGTAAAATTAATGTAAGCGCTTAATTTTCAGCCATGGCAGAAAAATACCCGATTATCGTCCAACAGTCGGTATACCTTGCTGCGAATTTAATTTCGTAGCAAGGTACATAGAACTGTTTTCGATGTTGGGAAGCGTTCTGCCGCCTGTTCGTTGGCCATGATGAAACTTCCATGTGAGGTGAATCATGATGTCCAATCTTGTATCATTTCCATTTTTTTAGTAATTTTATTAAAAAAACACACAGTAATGTTAAAGCCAAAAAAATCAAAATCAAAAAAATAATATTAATTATACTTAATAATATTAGAAGTAATGTTTTTATTTTAATCCCACCTATCTGATTGCATTAACAGTACCTGACAAAGTAACCGAATCTGAAATAACGGTTCCAATACCTTTCACTATTACATTATAGTTAAGAACAAATACCTATGTAAGTATTGGATATTATTATATTAAATCATATAATAATATTTGTCAATTACTATTTAGATATTCTATGTATTGATTTTTTGATATAATAATATATAGTATAAATATAAATTAAAGAGGTTAAATGTATGCGCGTACAAAACAATTTTAAAAAGGGAGCAGTTGAAATGCTGCTTTTGCATATTTTGAAGGAGAAGGGGGACTGCTATGGATATCAACTGTCTCAGTTAATCAAGTCAGCATCTGACGGGTATCTGATAATTCCTGAAGGATCCATGTATCCTGCTTTATATAAATTAATTGATAAGGGATACATATCAGATTATAAAAAACAAGTTGGTAAGCGTTTAATCCGTGTATATTATCATCTAGAATCTTCTGGCGAAAAGAGATTAATAGATTTATTGCAAGATTATTATGAGACTAAGGAAAGTATTGAGAAAGTGCTAAATAATAAGTTTGAGGATTTAGATATTGGGGAGGCTGCGCATGAATAAAATAACAAAAGAATATTACCGTAATATAAAAACTCTCCTTCCTGCCTACGGAAAAGAAGAAAAGAGACTATTTAATGACATTTATTTGAGATTGGACGAATTAAGCCATACTAAAACAGATTTAACATACGAACAGATTTGTGAAGAACTTGGATCACCCCAAGAGGTAATCTCAGAATACTTTTTTAATGCAGATATTAATTATCTTGTAAAAAAGATCCGTTTATCAAACTATATACGATTCTCTATTATTACATTCCTTATTATACTTTTTGTATTGAGCGGTGTTAGGTCATATTTTTTATATCAATCATATAAAGCTGTTCAAAATGATATTGTAGTTTACGAGCAAACTTATATCGAATAGGAGTTTACCTAAATTATAAAATCAATACGATACTACGCTGAACGAACCTCCAAAAGTTTGACTAAAAATCTTACAATTGGAGGTCAAACTTTTCTAAATATCCTGAAAAGCGACTAAAAATACGTATGGCTGCAAAACTTTTCTCTATTATTAAATAGAAAGTTGATTCGCTTTTAATAACATGATAATCTAGAGAGGAAAAGTAAGCACTTTAGTACATTAGATGGAGAAGAAAATGCCGGAATTAGAGTCTATGATGGAAAGCAAATTGATTGAGCAATTGGTTTACGGGGATTCTCTGTGGACATACAGGGATGACTTAAAGACGGAAGAGGATTTGTGGACAAATTTTAAGTATATTCTTGAGCAGAATAATAAGAACAGGCTGGACGGAGAACTTCTATCAGAGACGGAGTTTGAGCAGGTCAAGAACCAATTGCAGTTTTCTTCCTTTTATAAGGCCGGCGAATGGCTGGTTGGAGAAAATGGGAAGGTTTTGGTGCATGTTCAGAGAGGAACAGAGCGTCTGCATCTTGTGGTAATGAATCATGAGCATATTGCAGGCGGCAGCAGTGTTTATGAAGTCATCAACCAATACAGCGCGTTAAAGACAGATGATAACAAAGCCCCGACGAGAGACAGGAGATTTGACGTTACTCTTTTGATCAACGGGCTGCCCATGATCCATATAGAGCTGAAGAACAGGCAGCATTCTTATATGGACGGCTTTTGGCAGATTAAAAAATATATTGGCGAGGGGAAATTTACCGGGATTTTCTCTGCTGTTCAGATGTTTGTGATCAGTAATGGCGTGAATACAAAGTATTTCTCTGCCGCCGGTGATACGGAGCTTAAACCCCAATTCATCAGCGGATGGCTGGATCAGGATAATAATCCGGTAACGGATTACATAGATTTTGCGAAGAGTGTGCTGCGTATACCGCAGGCGCATGAGATGATTGCAAGATATACCGTATTAGATGAGGATGCGAAACGATTAATTTTGCTGCGCCCATATCAGATTCATGCAATAGAATCCATAAGAGAGGCATCGAAAACCGGACAGTCTGGTTTTGTGTGGCATACGACCGGTTCTGGGAAGACATTGACTTCGTATAAGGCGACAAGGAATCTTTTGATGGATATTCCGGCGCTGGACAAGGCAATCTTTTTGATTGACAGAAAAGATTTGGATACGCAGACGACGATGGCATTTCAGGCATATGCCAATAATGACTTGATCGATGTTGACGAGACGGAAAATGTGAACGATCTGAAGAAAAAATTAAAGTCCGACGACAGGCAGGCCATTGTAACGACCATTCAAAAGCTGCACAGACTGATCACATGGAAATTAAAAGAAGATATGCCAGAATATAAAAAGATAAAGAATCTGAAAATCGCTTTTGTTGTGGACGAGTGCCATCGGGCGGTCACTCCGGGTACGAAGAGGGAGCTTTGGAGATTCTTTGGTAATTCTCTGTGGTTCGGTTTTACAGGAACCCCGAGATTTGCGGAGAACCCGTACCCGCAGTTTGGGGATTTGCCTCGTACTACGGAAGAATTGTACGGTAAGGTTCTGCACAAATATACCATACAAAATGCGATTCATGACAATGCCGTACTTGGATTTCAGGTAGAGCATAACGGGCCTAAGAATGTTGCGGATGAGACAGACGGCAGTGTATATGAAAATGAAACACATATGCTGAAGGTGTTGGACGTCATTTTGAATAAGTCCTATTACAAATTGGGCTTTCAGAATGGAAAGGGAAAGACCTATGAGGCATTGCTTACCACGCGCTCAATCCAAATGGCACAGAGATATTATGAACTGCTGACGCGGGTAAAGAATGGAGAGACTCCGCTAAAAATTGATGAGAAGATAAAAAAGGTGCTCCCGGATTTCCCAAAGTTTGCGATTACTTATTCGGTGTCTGAAAATAGAGAAGGCTCTCTGGTGAATCAGCAGAAAATGCAAGGCTCGCTTGATGATTACAATGATATGTTCGGCACAAAATATGAGATTTCCCAAATTCAGGGATACAATGCGAACCTGAACAAAAGGCTTGCCAGAAAAGACGCGAGATTCCAAAGCAGAAACGAACAGCTTGATTTGGTAATTGTAGTGGACCGTTTGCTGACAGGGTTTGATGCCCCGTGCATGTCAGTGATTTTTATTGACAGACAGCCGATGGGTCCGCATGATCTGATACAGGCTTTTTCAAGAACGAACCGTATTTATGATAAGAATAAGGCTTTTGGGCAGATTGTAACCTTTCAGGCGCCGGTTCTTTTTAAGAAATGCGTGGATGATGCTGTGAAATTATATTCTGCGGGCG